>JASBVS010000003.1 GCA_029960955.1 Bacillota bacterium | reverse complement strand
CGGGTGCGGGGTCGCCCTCCGGGGGCAGGAGCAGGATCGAGCCGAGCGAGACCAGGAAGCTCAGCGCGTCCACCGCGTGGACGACACCCGGCGCCTTCCCCGGCGCGCGGGCGGTCAGCGCCCCCGCGGCCAGGGCGCCCAGCACCGCCGCCAGCTGGAGGGTGGAGGAGAGGAGGCCGTTGGCCTGGACCAGCCGCGGCCCGCTGGCGTAGGAAGGGAGGAGCGCGTCCAGGGTCGGGCTGAAGAGCACGCCGCCCGCCGCCGTCACCAGCACGACCGCCACCAGGACGCCCGCCACCGGCAGGTGGAGGAGGGCGAGCCCGATCCCGGCTGCGATCACGAACAGGAAACGGACCAGATCGGTGACGACGAGCAGCATCCGGCGGGAGAGGAGGTCCGCCACCCAGCCGCCCAGGAAGGCCAGTGCCGCCGGCGCCAGGCCGGCGGCGCCCAGCAGGCTGACGGCTGCCTGCGAGTGGGTCCGGGAGTAGACGATCCAGAGGCCGGCGACGAAGAGCAGGCTGTTGCCGAACTGCGACGTGCCCTGGCCGGTGGCCAGGAGGGTGATTGCGAGCCGGGCCCGGTCCAGCGGGGTCGCCTCTCTTCCGTCACGGTCGCCGCCGCGCGGCTCTCGTCCCGATTCTGCGCGCTGCCGGATGCCGGCTCCGGACTAGGCGCCCCTCGCCGCCCCGCGCGCGCTCTCGCTCCGCCTGCGCGGCCGGCGCGACCGGCGCAGGTGGGTCAGGACGGCGGGCGGGGGTAGCGGCGGCTCTTCGGCGGGGCGGGCCAGGAGGAAGCCCTGGACCAGGTCGACTCCCAGCTCCGTCACCGCCCGGAGCTCCTCCGGCTCCTCCACGCCCTCGGCGACGGCCAGCGCGCCCAGGGCGTGGGCGAGGTCCACCAGCGCGGCCACGACCGCGCGGCGGGCCCGGTCGAGGTGCAGGCCGCGGATCAGCGAGATGTCGATCTTGAGGAAGTGCGGCTGGATCTCGGCCACGGTCCGCAGGCTGGAGTAGCCTGCGCCGACGTCGTCCACCGCCACGCGGTAGCCCTCGTCGCGGTAGATGCGCAGCGCCCGCCGGAAGGCCTCGTAGTCGTCGATCAGGCGGCGTTCGGTGATCTCGAGCACCACCTGGCCCGGATCGATCCCCATCTCGTACAGCCAGCGTTGTGTCACGCCCAGGCGAAAGGAAGGCGATCGGACCACCAGGGGATCCACGTTCACGAAGAGCGTCCCGCTGTCGGGGAACCAGCGTCGCTTGGCCCTGAGAGCTGCGCGGCGGCAGGCGTAGTCGAGCTCGACCACGCGGCCTTCCGCCTCCGCGGCCCGCCAGAGCGCCTCCGCGCCCTCCAGGGGCGAACCGGCCGGTCCCCGGCTGAGCGCTTCGTAACCGTAGACGCCCCCGTCGTCCGCGCGCACCAGGGGCTGCAGCAACGTCCGGATCCCGTCCGAAGAGATGAGTTCCTCCACCGTCAAGAGCGCGCTCACCATTCCTTCGGCAAATGTAAGCGTTGAGCAGTCGACGGATGGTTGCGACACCGGGCGAACGGCGTTCCCGACACGCTTGCCGTGCGCGGGGCGGCCCACCGCTTTCAGAATCGAAACGGGCGCCGCCCTTCTTGAGCCTTCGAGGCCGGGGATCGCTCCCCTCCGTCGACGGAGCGCGGGGCCCGGAAAAGAGGGGCCTCGCCCGCGCGGACCCGACCAGCCTTTCCGCAGAGCCGGGGCCGGATAAGTTAGCAATTGCTATGCAATTATACGCAAGACCTTCCCGTGCCGGCGGGAGAGCGTCCCCTCCCGCTTCCACGCCTCGAGGGAATCTTCCTGGCCGGCTTCAGCGAGCCGCACCGCCTGCCGTGCTCTGCCGGCGCGGTCGTCGGCCGGGGAGCCGCTCCTTCCTCGACTTCGCCACGATTCCACCCCGGATGCATCATTCCCGTCTTGCAGCCGGCTCATCGCCCGCCCCGGCGCCGGGCGGTCCGCCCCTCACCTGCGGCCGTCTCGCGGCGGGCGGGCGCCGCGAGACCAGGGGCGCGCCGGGACAGGAGGCCGGACGCGGCGTGAGAGAATGGGGGCGAGAACGCGGGAGTGGCGGTGGCGCCGGAGCGATAGAATGCAGGGACGGAGGCTCCTGCGTGGGGGCCGCCGCCCGCAGGCCGAGGGGGCGGAGCGCGAGGGATGGACGAGGCCAACGGCCAGCATCGCAAGGAAGGGGCGGTCGAGCGCCTCCGTCGCGCGCGGCGCTCGATGACGCCGGCGCGCCGCTCGGTCATCGAGACGATGGCCGAGCTGCCGCAGCCCTTCACCGCGGGCGAGCTCTGCGACGCCGTGGCGACCCGGTTCCCCGGCGTCGGGCGGGCCTCGGTCTTCCGCACGCTGGCCCTCCTGGAGCATCTGGGCGCGGTCCAGCGTGTCCACACCGGCGGGCGAGAGAGCTACGTCCTCTGCGAGCTGACCGCCCATCACCACCACCTGATCTGCACCCGCTGCGGGCGGACGGAGGAGATCCAGCTGGGCCTCGACCAGCAGCTGGAGTCGGCGGCCGCCTCGCGCGGCTACACCCACCAGCAGCACGTCGTCGAGATCTTCGGCCTCTGCCCGGACTGCCAGGCGGCGGGGGAGGCGGAGCGTTCGTGGCCGGCCGGGCCTGCGACGGCCGGCAAGGGCGCGCCCCCGGCCTCTTCCAGCTGAGGCGGAGAGCCGGCCCGGCGCGGGAGCCCCGGAATTGCATACTTTGCAGTGAGTTTTTGCGAGGCGGTTGACAGGGGGCGGTGATCGGCTATATTGAAGACGAACGCACTTCTGGGGATCAGCTCCGGGCACTCGATGGGGAAGCCCGGAGCAGGCCGAAAGGCGATGACTCTGGAGGTGCGTTCAGCCGTTTAAACGGCCGTCACGCGAACGGGTCGGAAGCGAAGCGGCGGGCCGGCGGCGGGCGAGGCGGCGGACCCGGCCGCGGCGACGCGTCAGCGCGGCGGCTCCAGGCGGAGGACGCCCGTGGAGTCGCCCACCCAGACGGTGGCGCGCCCTTCCTCCTCGCCGCCGGCGAGGAGGAAGATGGTGGCGGCCGGGCAGGCGGCGCTCTGCCAGGTCGCCCCGCCGTCCTGGCTGGTCGAGAGGCCGCCGCCCATGGAGCCGGCCATCAGCCGCCGGCCGCCGTCCCAGGCCGCCAGGCCCATCAGCCCCTTGACGAAGATGCCCTGGTCCGACTCGTGCCAGCTGCGGCCCCCGTCGCGGCTGACCCAGGCGCCCGCGTCCATGGCGGCGGCCCAGACGGTGGAGGGGGGCAGGACCACGATGCGGTAGGCGAGCTTCGCTTGCGGCGCCGCGAGCCTCCAGCTCCGGCCGCCGTCCTGCGAGCGGAGGAGGCCGTTCCGCCCGCCCGCGTAGAGCGTTCCGGGCGCCGCGGGGTCGGCGGCCAGCGCGATCAGGTCCCGGACTTCGGGCCCCCGGGCCAGGAGGTGCCAGCTCCGCCCGCGGTCCGGGCTGTAGAGCACCCCCTCCTCGGTGGCGGCCCAGAGCCCTCCGCTTCGCCATGGCGAAGGAAGCAGCGCTCCCACCGACCCTCCCGGCGCCGCCTCGGGGTGCCAGCTCGCGCCCGCGTCGGTGGAGAGCCAGAGGTGCCGGTCGACGACCAGGTACCAGCTGCGCCCGTCCGGCGCGATGGCCACGGCCTGGACGGCCCCGCGGCCGGCGACCCCCACCCGGCGCCAGCTGCGCCCTCCGTCCTTCGTCCAGAAGGCGCCGTCCCCCGTGCCCGCCAGGGCCACGTCGGCCGAGCGGGGCGAGGCGGCGAGCGCGTAGACGGGCGCGCCCAGGTTCGCCCGCAGCGGGCGGAGCGACGGGTCGATCGCCCAGGTGCAGTCCGGCGAGCCGCCCGGGGGCGCCACCGAGAACCGGAAGATGGCCGTCGCCGCCGGCGGCCCGCCGGCGGCGGAGGCGCCGGCGGCCGCCGGACCGAGAGTGAGGAGGAGCTGCCAGCTGCCGGCCATGCTGAAGGCGTCCGTCGAGGCGGCGTAGCGGCCGGAGCCCTGCGGCGCCATCCAGAAGCTGGCCGTGCCCATCGCCATGTCGAGGCTCTCCACCTGGGCCTGGACCGCGAGACCGTCGACCGGGCGGCCGTCCTTCTGCACGGTCAGGTCGAGCCGGTTCCAGCCGGCCACCACCGGCGAGAGGCGAAGCTCGAGCCGGTAGGGCCCGGCCGACTGCGCCGCCTGGTACTGGCCCGCCGGGCCACCGCCCAGCACCAGAGCCGGATCGGCGGCGAGGAGGGCACCCGCCAGAAGGCCGAGGCCGGCCAAGGCGACGCCCGGCCTCTCGGGGGGGCGGCCGCGGACCGGCGCGGCCACCAAGACCGCTAGGCCCAGCCCCACAAGCGCCGCCCAGAGCGGAAGCGCCGGTTGCTCCAGCGTCCAGGCCAGCGCGTAGCCGGGGAGCGGCAGCTCGGGGTCGGGGGGCGAGCTTCCTGTGAGGACGCCGGTGGCCAGCAGGACCAGGAGGAGCGCCGCCGTCTCGAAGCGGAGCGCGCGGGCGAAGAGGCGGCCCGGCGCCGGCGCCTCGCCCGCCGCCTCGGCGCGCTCCAGCCGCGGCTCCGTCCAGAGGCGGTGGCTCGCCGCCGCCAGCAGGGCCAGCGCCCAGAAGCCCAGCTTGACGAGGAGCGCGTGGCCGTAGTCCGAACGGAGCGGATCGGGCAGCGGCAGGAAGCGGTCGACCGCGGAGAGCAGCCCGCTGAAGACCACCAGCGCCAGCGCCCGCGCGGCCAGCTGCGAGAAGCGGCGCAGCTCCTGGTGGCCCAGCTCGCGCCCCCCGGCGAGACGGCGCGGGCGCTCGACGAAGGCCAGGAGCAGGACGCCGCCCAGCCAGACGCCGGTCGCCCACTGGTGCAGCACGTCCGCCGGGACGGCGAGCCAGGGGCGCGGGCTCGAGCCGGCGTGGGCGCCGAGTGCCACCGCGATGCTCAAGGCCAGCAGCATGGCGCCCCGGACCGCCGGTCGCACCCCCCGCCACTCGGCCAGCAGGGCCGCCCCGGAGAGCGCCAGGCGGGCGAGCCAGAGCCGCCCGTACGCGGTCCCCGTCAGGAAGAGGAGCGTCTCGGGCCGCGCCGCCGGAAGGGGGGTGCCGAGCAGCTCGGCCAGGCGCACCCAGGTGAGCGCCGCGTCGACGAGGAGGTAGGCACCGCCCGCGGCCAGGGAGAGACGGCGATAGGGCGCCGCCTCAGGCGGCAGGCCGCCCAGGCGCGGAGCGACGAAGGGCGGTGCCACCCAGAGGGCGAAGGCCAGCGCCCGCAGGCTGAAGAGCAGGCTGCTCGAGGGGTCGGGCGGCATCATGCTGACCGACCCGAGAAGGCGCCAGGCGGCCAGGGCGGCGAGGCCGAAGGCGCCGGCGGCCAGCGCGCGCCGGAACCACTCCCAACCGGGCGCGACCGTCGCCGATCCGGTCGCCGGCGGCCCGGCCGGCCGCTCCCGCGCGGCGCGCGCCCGCATAAGCTACCGCCGCAGGAGCCGGTAGGCGGCGAGCGCCACTGCGCCGGCGGCGACGACGCCGGTCACCGCCCAGATGACGGCGGTTCCCCCGTTCCGAGCCGGGGTGGCTCCCCCTGCGGGCGGCGCCGCGGCCGTGCTTGGGGCCGGGGCGGACGGGCTGCCCGAGGTGCCCGAGCCGGCCGGGTTGGCCGGGGTGCCCGGGCTGGCCGGGCCGGCCGGGGCCGCGGCGTTGCCGGTGCCGCCCGAGGCGGAGCCGGAGACCGGGGCGACGCGGAACGTGAAGCTGCCGCTGAGCGAGTGGCCGTCGGTCGAGAGGTTCTTCCAGCGGACGGTGTAGACGCCCGGCTGCAGGTCCGGCCGGAGAGGCACCTGCATCGCCTGGTTGCCCTCCAGGAGATGGCTCGGACCCGCGGTGACGGAGCGCCCCTGGGCGTCGACCACGGTCATGGTGGAGAAGGCGGGTTCCATCTCCTCGCTGAAGTAGGCGGTGACCGTGGCCGGGGAGCGGTCCACCGTGCTTCCTGGGGCCGGGTCGGAGCGGACGAACTCCGCGTGCGCCCAGGCCGGCCGGAGCGGCGCGAGGAGCGCCAGGGCGGCGGCGAGCAGGACCGCGGCCAGCCGCATGAAGGAACGGGGCGATCGACCTCTCATCCTCTTTCTTCCCTCCCGAAGATCGTCTCTTGGACGGCGTCGCCAACCTTCTAGAGGCCCGGCGCCCGGGCGCCGGGAGGACCCGCGCCCGGCCGGTGCGGCCGGAGCAGGCCGCGCCGGTAGGCGTAGGAGGCCAGCTGCGTCCGGTTGCGCAGGTGGAGCTTGGCCAGGATGTTGCGCAGGTGGTTCTTGACCGTGGCCGGCGAGAGGTGGAGCCGCCGGGCGATCTCCTCGTTCTGGAGGCCGGCCGCGGTCAGCCGGAGCACCTCCATCTCGCGCTCGCTCAGGCGCGGCAGCGCCTCCTCGGCGGCGGGCGGGAGGTCCGGGGACGGGACGGGATTGGAGGAAGCGAACTCGGCCACGATCAGGCTGGCGATCTCGCGCGAGATCGGCGTCCCGGTGGAGACGACCTGGCGCAGATACTCCACCCAGTGGCTCGGGTCCAGGTTCTTGAGCAGGTAGCCCTGGGCGCCGTTGCGGATCGCCTGGAAGAGGTCGGTCACGTCGCTGGAGACGCTCAGGATGACCACCACCGAGGCGGGCGAGAGCGCCCGCAGCCGGCGCGTCGCCTCGATGCCGCCGATGCCGGGCATGCGCACGTCCATCAGCACCAGATCGGGCGCCAGCTCGCCCGCCAGTCCGAGCGCCTCCTCGCCGGAGCCCGCTTCGCCGACCACGAGGAAGTCGGGCGCCTCCTCCAGCACCGTCCGGATCGCCTTCCGCGCCAGCGGGCTGTCGTCCACCACCAGCGTGCGCACCGGCTCAGGCACCGCGGGCCACCTCCGCCAACCGGCGCGCCGCGGCGACGCGCCCGCGTATCGCCAAGGTCGTCCCCCGGCCCGGCGCGCTCTCCAGCTCCAGCTGGAAGCCCGCCTCGGCGGCCCGCCGCCGCATCAGGGCGAGGCCGAGCCCGCCCCCGGAGCTCGCGGGGTCGAAGCCGGCGCCGTCGTCGGCGATGCGCAGAAGGAAGCGCCCCTCGCCGTCTTCCTCCCACGCCATGCGCACCGTCCGGGCGCGCGCGTGCTTCCGCGCGTTGACCAGCGCCTCGCGGACGATGGCGACCAGAGCCTCGCCGGCCGCCGGCTCGAGGGGCAGAGAGGCCGGGAGGGGGCGCTCGGAGCGGAGGGCGATGCCCGAACCCAGGAGCATCTCCTCGGCCAGGCGGCGGAGGTCGGTCGCCTTCGCGCCCGCCCGCTCGGCCTCCGCCTGGCGCAGGCGGTCGATGGTGCGCCGCACCTCCGCATCGACCTCGTCCAGGGAGGCCAGCACGTCGTCCACCTCGGCGGCGAGGTCGGACGGCACCTTCTGGCGGAGATGACGCAAGGCGACGCCGAGGAAGAAGAGCGTCTGCAAGACGCGGTCGTGCAGCTCGGCCGCCACCGACTCCCGCTGCTCCAGCGCCAGCCGCGCCGCGCGCTCCGCCTCCGCCTGCCCGACCAGGCGCGTGACGAGGCGGAAGACGTAGCGGAGGTAGAAGAGGCTCCCCACCAGGGCGAGAGAGGCGGTCGCCAGGTTGCCCAGCGGCGTCGGCATGGCTTCGAAGAAGGGCAGTCCATGACGGACGAACTCGAAGCCGCCGGCCATGAGCGCGGGAAGGAGGACCGCCGGCCAGAGCACCCGCCCCGGGATCGCGCCGTCCACCAGCCACTTCATCCCCGTACCCCGCCTCCCGCCGGCTCCGCCTCCAGCCGGGCCAGCCAGCGTGCCGCCTCCAGCGCGATCGCCAGCCCGAGCTGGAGCCCGAAGCCCATCATCACCGCTCCCGCCAGCTGCTGGTCCAGCATGGGGGAGAGCCCGTAGATCCAGGGCTGTGCGACCTGCGCATAAAAGCTGTAGATGGGCGTGCTGCTGAAGAGGAACCAGACCGCCAGCGTCTCCCCGGCGAGGAAGGCGAAGCCGAAGTAGGCGACGCCCGTGCCCGGCTCCATCCGGCCGCGCCTCCCGGGGACGAGCCCCACCGCCGGAGCCCAGAAGAGGAGCGCCGACAGCAGGAAGCAGAGGTGTTCGAGGTCGTGTACCCAGACGGCGCCCTCGGCCAGGTTGTAGAGGAGGGGCGCGTGCCAGAGGAGGAGGACCGCGTGGAAGAGGAGCCACCCCGCCCAGGGTCGCTCCGCGAGGTGCGCCGCCCCGCGCGCCGCCCCCGGCGCCATCCGCCGCGCCCACCCTTGCCGCCAGCCCTCCGGCAGCGCCCACGGGAGGACGAGCAGCGGAGCGCCCATGAGGAGCAGCGGAGCCGCCACCATGATGAGGAGCTGGTGCTCCACCATGTGGAAGGTGAGCAGGTGGTCGGCGAGGGCGTCGACCGGCGATTCCAGAGCCGTCACGGCGACGGCCAGGCCGGCGAACCAGGCGGCGGCCCGCCAGGGCGGGAGAGCGGCACGGCGGCTCCTGCTCCTCAGCCGCCGCCAGCCGAGGCCGTAGAGCACGGCGAGCGCGGCGGCCGGAGCCCAGACCGGCAGGTCCTTCCGCCAGGGACCGGTCAGCAGAACGGTGGGGATGTCGGTGCCCACCAGGCGGGTCGGGTCTTCCAGGGCGGCGCGGGTGACCGGGCTGGCGTAGGTGCGCTGCGTGCGCAGGAAGGCGACGATCTCCTCGATCTCGCGCGGGCTCAGCTTGCGCGGGAGGCGCATGGTCGCCCCGGGCTTCACCTGCTGGGGGTCGCGGAGCCAGGCCGCCAGGTGAGCGCTGTCGGCCGGCACCAGGGCCATGGCGCCCACCCCCAGCCTGTCGCCGATTCCGGTCAGGTCGGGGCCGGCCTTCCCCTGGGCGGGCGTGCCGGCGATGGTGTGGCAGCTGCTGCAGCCGGCCGGGCCGTCGAAGAGCCGCCAGCCGGCCAGCGCCTCGCCCTGGAGGTCGCGCAGGCCGACGGGGTTCTGGTGCGAGGCCACCCAGCGGGCGAAGTCGGAAGGCGGCTCGGCCACCACGCGCAGGCGCATGTTGGCGTCGTTGAGACCGCAGAGCTGCTTGCATTCGCCCCAGTAGACACCCGCCCGGCTGGCCACGACCCGGCCGGCGGTGCCGTGCCAGGGGTTGGCCGTCAGCTGCCGGACGAGATCCTGCACCCAGAAGGCGTGGACGACGTCGGCGGAGCGCACGTCCAGCTCGACCGGCTCCCCCACCGGGATGTGCATCTCGTTGGCGGTGACGAAGCCGTAGTCGGGATAGCGGAACTCCCACCACCAGGTGTGCCCGATCACCTCGACGCGGAGCGCGGGCCGGGAGGGCGGCTCGGCGGAGAGGAGACGGAAGTGCCTGGCGGCGACGCCGGCGCCCAGCAGGAGGAGGAGCGCCGCCCCCGCCACGCGCAGGCGGCGGAGAGCGCCGGATGCGCGTGCGCCGCGGGTCGCTCCCGGTTGCCGGCGGGCTTCCTGCCTTTCCATCGCCGCCACCCTTCCTCCGCTCTCACATGCCGGGCATGGCGGAAGCGGCGCTGCGGACCTCCACCGGCACGGTCACGGCGCCGGCGCGCTCGAATCGAAGCCGCAGGTCGAACCGCTCGCCGGGGTTGAGCGTCCGCTGGAGGCCGAAGAGCATGATGTGGTAACCGCCCGGCGCAAGGGAGAGGTTCTTCCCGGCCGGGATCGGCAGCCCGCCGGTGACCGGCTCCATCTCCATCACGCCACCGACCATGCGGCTCCGGTGGATCTCCGCGCGCCGGGCCACGTCCGTGGCGGCGGAGACGAGCCGGTCCGCCTGGCCGGTCGGGTTCTCGATCGTCAGGTAGACCGCGGCGTTCTGGCCGGCTTCGGCCGCGCGCGCCCAGCCCTGGCTGACACGCAGCCGGGCGCCGGAAGCCTGCGTCGAGGGCGTCGCCGAACAACCCGCCAGGAGCAGCAGGAGGGCGGTCACCCCCAGGGCGACCCTCGTCTTCTGCCGGATCCGAGCATCCACTAGGTGAGCGACCTCCTTTCGGCGGTCGGGGCGGTCGGCGGCTGGACGGCCGGCCGCTCAGTAGCCCGCCAGGATCAGACGGACGTCGTGCAGCACCGCGTCGGGGGACGTTCCGTAGGGGAAGAGGAGCCGGAGCCGCCCGAGCGGGTCGATCAGGTAGACGTAGGCCGTGTGGTCGACGAGGTAGGTCGCCGCGCCCGGCACCTGCCGCTTGTGGACGTAGACGCCGTACGCCTTCCAGACCGGCTCGAGCTGCGCCAGGCTGCCCGTCAGGCCGGCGGCGGCCGGCCGGAAGCCGTAGGGCTTCAGGTAGCCCGCGATGCGCGCGGGCGTGTCGCGCTCCGGATCGACGGTGACGAAGAGCACGCGGACCCGCTCCGCGTCGGCCCCGAGCCTCTCCTGGACCTGGCGCAGGTCGGCGAGGGTGGTCGGGCAGACGTCGGGGCAGGTGGTGTAACCGAAATAGAGGAGGACCACCTTTCCGCGGAGCGAGGCCAGGTCGAAGCTTCGCCCTTCGGCGTCCGTCAGGCGGAAGTCCGGGGCGGGCGCGGGCGGGCGGAGGAGGTCGCCCTGGAAGTGCGGCGGCCCGGCGGCGAGCAGCCGCCAGGCGACGGCCGCGAGGAGGAGGACGGCGGCACCGCCCACCGCCAGCCAGAAGGTCGCCCCCCGCCTTCGCGTGCCCGAGGCCTTCTGCACCCTGGTTCACCTCGACCGATCACCTTACGCCCTTTACAGAGAAATTGTAAGGGAAAAGTGGGGTACAGCGGCTATAGGCCGAATGGACCATTTGCCCAGGTAAAAAGTGCAGAAACGACCGCCGGCACGGGAGCAGCCCGCCGCCCACACGCAGAAGGGCGGCGCAGCCCGCGCTGCACCGCCCTCGCCCTTGCCGGCCCCAGCCCGCCCGGGCCGGGCGCCCTGCCCGCCCGTCGTCCCGGCGTCAGGAGCCGATCACGAAGCTGGCGGCGAAGAGTGCCGCCACGATCCAGAGCGCCCAGTGCACCTCCCGCGCCCGGCCGGTGGCCAGCTTGATGATGCAGTAGCTGATCAGGCCGTAGCCGATGCCGCGCGAGATGCTGTAGGTGACCGGGATGGTCAGGAGCGTGACGAAGGCCGGGAAGGCGCTGGCGAAGTCGTCGAAGGGGATGTCCTTGATGGCGCTCATCATCAGGAAGCCGACCACGATCAGCGCCGGCGCCGTCGCCTGCGAGGGGACCATGAGGAAGACGGGCGCGAAGAAGACGGCCACCAGGAAGAGGAGCCCCGTCACCACGGAGGTGAGGCCCGTCCGGCCGCCCTCGGCCACCCCGGCGGAGGACTCGACGTAGGTCGTCACCGAGGAGGCGCCGAAGAAGCCGCCCAGCACCGCCGCCAGCGAGTCGACGAGCAGGATGTTGCGCAGGTTGGGCAGGCGGCCCTGCTTGTCCAGGAGACCGGCTTCGCCGCCGACCGCCACCACCGTGCCCATGGTGTCGAAGAAGTCGGTCATCATGAAGGCGAAGACGGCGGCCAGCATGCCCAGCCTCAGCGCCCCGGCGACGTCCAGGCGGCCGATGGTGGCGAACGAGGCCGCGTTGGGCACCTCGAAGAGGTGTGCGGTCACGTGCGTGATGCCCATGGGGATGCCGATCAGCGTCGTGCCGATGATGCCCAGCAGGATGGCCCCGCGGACCCGCAGCGCCGCCAGGACGGCGGTCAGGAGGAGGCCGATGACGGTCAGGACGACGCCCTTGTCGGTGACCGAGCCGAAGGTGACCACCGTGGCCGGGCTGGCCACCACGAGCTTCGAGTTGACCAGGCCGATGAGCGCGATGAAGAGGCCGATGCCGACGCCGATCGCCTTCTTCAGGTGGATCGGGATGGCGTCCATCACCGCCTCGCGCACGTTGGTCAGCACCAGCAGCGTGACGATGGCGCCCTCGACGAAGACCACGCCCATGGCCGTCTGCCAGCTGACGTGCTGGCCGGTGACCAGGCCGTAGGCCAGCGCCGCGTTGAGGCCCATGCCGGAGGCCAGCGCGAAGGGCGCGTTGGCGGCCAAGCCCATGGCGATGGTCATGATGCCCGCCGCCAGCGCCGTCGCCACCGCCGCGCCGGCCTTGGGAACGCCGGCGTCGCCCAGGATGGCCGGGTTGACGAAGAGGATGTAGGCCATGGTCATGAAGGTGGTGAGGCCGGCCGTCACCTCGACCGGGACCGTGGTGCCCCGCTCGCGCAGGTGGAAGACCCGCTCGAGGAAGGAGCCGGAACGGACCGTCTCCCGCGCTTCCTGCTCCGCCTGCAGCACGCTCACCCCATGCGCCTCCCCGAAAATCCGAACATTATGCCCTGTATCGAAGAGAATGATCGGAGGACGGAGCGAGTGTAGCACGCGAGCGGCCGCTTGGCAACGCTCGTCTCCCCGCCCTCAGGAGACGCCGGGCAGGAAGCGGGGCGGCCGCCGCACGCGCGTCGCCTGCTCGAAGGCGTGGGCGATACGAAGGAGTGTGGGCTCGCTCCAGGCGGTGCCCATGAAGGTGATGCCGACGGGGAGGCCGCGCACGAAGCCGGCGGGCACGGTGATCAGCGGGTAGCCGGCGCGGGCCGCCGGCCCCGAGCTGCCCCACGCCCCCCGGTCGCCGTTGACCGGGTCGATGAGCCAGGCCGGACCGCCGCCGGGAGCCACCAGGGCGTCGAGCCGATGCCGCCGGAGGGCCGCGTCGATGCCCTCCTCGCCGCCCAGGCGGCGGCTGCGGGCGCGCGCCTCGACGTAGGCGGGCTCCGTCAGCGGCCCCTTCTCCGCCGCCATCAGGAAGAGCTCCTGCCCGAAGAAGGGCATCTCCTCGGCGGCGTGCTCCTCGTTCCAGGCGATCAGGTCGCGGAGCGTCCGTACCGCGATCCCCGGCCGGCCCGCCAGGTAGGCCTCCAGGTCCGCCTTGAACTCGTAGAGCAGGACGGTCATCTCGGCGTCGTCCTCCTTGTAGCGCGCGCTGGAGGGCAGGTCGGCGGGATCGACCAGCTCGGCGCCCAGCTCGCGCAGGACGCGGAGCGCTTCCTCGCAGACGGCGTCCGCCTTCTCGCTGAAGCCCCAGAAGCCCCGGCGGGCGACGCCGATGCGCAGGCCGCGCAGGTCCTGCTCCTCGAGGAAGCGGGTGTACTCCGCCGGCGCCCTTCCTGCCGCCGCGCGCGTGGCCGGGTCCCGCTCGTCCGCCCCGGCGATCGCCGAGAGGAGCAGGGCGGCGTCGCGGACCGTGCGCGCGATCGGCCCGACCGTGTCCTGGCTGTGCGCGATGGGGACGACACCCGCCCGGCTGGTCAGGCCGACGGTCGGCTTGAGGCCGACGACGCCGCAGGCGCTGGACGGGCTGACGATGGAGCCGTCGGTCTCCGTGCCCAGCGCGGCGGCGCAGAGGTTGGCGGCGACGGCGGCGGCGGAGCCCGAGCTGGAGCCCGAGGGGCTCCGGTCGAGCGCGTAGGGGTTCCGCGTCTGGCCGCCCCGGGCGCTCCAGCCGCTGATGGAGCGGGTCGAGCGGAAGTTGGCCCACTCCGAGAGGTTGGCCTTGCCCAGCAGGACCGCGCCGGCGGCGCGGAGCCGCTCGACGACGGTGGCGTCGCGCGGCGCGGGCGCGCCGGCCAGGGCGAGCGAGCCCGCGGTGGTCAGCATGCGGTCGCCGGTCTCGATGTTCTCCTTCACCAGGAAGGGGATCCCGTGGAGCGGCCCGCGCACCCGTCCCTGCCGGCGCTCGGCGTCCATCTGCGCGGCGATCGCCTCGGCGTCGGGATTGACCTCCACCACCGCGCGGAGGCCGGGCGAGCCGTCGGGCCGGTCGCGGTCGAGGAGCGCGATCCGTTCGAGGTAGAGGCGGACGAGCGCCAGCGAGGTCAGCTCGCCGCGGTCGAGGGCGGCCTGGAGATCGGCCAGCGTCGCTTCCTCCAGCGGTGTCGAGGCGGGATCCTCCACCGGGACCACCTCCGGGTCGAAGTCGGCGGGCCGCGGCCCTTCCCGGGCGCGGGGGGGTCCGCCATCCTCCTCCCTTCGGCCGGCGGCGGGCGTCTCCTCTTCCGGTTCGCGGGAACGCCTGCGAAGAGAAGACCCCCTGCCGCCGGATCGACCGCCCGGAGCCCGGGGCGTCGATCCCTGCCCGGCAGGGGGTGGCGGGAGGTCCGCCGCGCTCCTAACGCGGAGCCGGCGGCCGGCGGAGCTGCCGGAGGAAGCCGAGCCACTCCTCCAGTTCCACCCAGCCGGCGACGGCCAGTGTCAGAAGCGCCAGCAGCGCCCCGTCCACCAGGAGCCAGGTCATCATGGCGCCCCTCCTCCCTCCCGCCGGCTTCCTCTCGCCTCCCGGAGAAGGCCCGCCCGTACCCGGCGAGAGACGCGTCTCTATAAAAACGATTACTACTACAGGTACTCTCCTCGTTCCTGCGCTGCCCTGCCGCGTCGCTCAGCGAAGGGGGACCGCCTGGCCGCCTCGGGCGCTGGCGGGAGCTCCGCCCGGGCCGCCGCCGGCGCCGCCCGGGGCGATCTCCGGAGGGGAGGCCGCCTGCCCCCGGCCGCCGGTCGCCCGGTCGTACGCTTCCACCAGCCGGGCGACCTGGAAGGCGGGGACGTAGCTGAGCGAGGCGGAGCCGGCGCCCCCGCCGACACGGGTGAGAAGCCCCAGCCAGCGGCTCTCCAGAAGGCCGCCGGCAGAGGGCAGGATCAGGACGGCGCCGCCGGAGCAGCCGGGCAGCGCCGCCGGGGCGTCGGTGGCCACCGTCGCCCCCTCGGGGCCCGTGGCCAGCGCACCGCCCCCGCGGAAGCCGACGGGGAAGGACTGGAAGGACCAGGTGGGCCCGCGGACGCAGTCGATCTCGCCGACCGCCGCCTGGACCGGGGGATCCGCCGCGGCGGCCGCGGTCGCGCCCGCCCCCGGAGCCCCGGCCTCGCCGGGTAGCGGGTAGGGCCGGACCAGGTTGGGGTCGAGCGAAGGCACCTCCAGGATCGCGAGGTCGAGCTGGTCGGCCAGGAAGATGCGGGTGACCGAAAGGGCCAGGGGAGAGCCGGGGAGGTGGACCGCCACGTTCGCCCAGGTCGAGCCCGGAGGGCCGAGGACGTGCGCCGCCGTCACCACCAGGATCCTTCGCGGCCGGCCCGGCAGCGGGGCGGCCACCACCGTCCCGGTCCCGGTCCGGCTGCCCGCCCGGTCGCCAGCCGTGTAGTCGGCCTCGACGCCCACCTGGCTGGGCGCCGGGCTCGACCGCTGGGCGTAGGGCGCGGCCTGAAGCACCACCAGGCGGCCGTCCACCGCCTCTCCGCCCGCCGCCGAAGTCCCCCCTGCCCGACCGCCCGGGAGGCTGCCAGGCGCGCCGGGCGGCAGCCGCCCTGGAGGGGCGGCGAAGCCCACCAGTCCCGCCAGCCCCGCCGCCACCAGGAGGTGACGCAGGTGGCGAGGAAACGTCCAGCCGTCGTGCATCCGCGCCACCTCCCATCGTGCTTCCTCACGCCGGCATCTTGGCGCCCGCGGCTCACGGCGGGCCAAGGCCCACCTGAGAAGCCGCTAAGAAGTGGGCGGTCACCAGCCCCGGCGGGGGCCCGCCTGTGATCGCGCGCACGGCCGCCGCGCCCGCGCCCGCCTAAGCTTGCCGGCGGGGGAGGGTTCGCGTGCAGCAGTTGACCATGGAGCGGCGGCCGCAGCCTGCGCTGCCGCTGGGGCAGATGGCGCTGGCGACGGCGGGGCTGGCGCTCTTCTCGCTCGCCGTCGGCGCGCTGGGGCCGGCGCTCTTCGCGCCCGAGGGCTGGCGGACGCCGGCGGCGCTCCTCACCGTCCACCTGGCGACCCTGGGCTGGCTGACGCCGCTGATGATGGGCGCGCTCTACCAGCTGGTGCCGGTGGTCGTCCACGTGCCCGTCGCCCGGCCGCAGCTGGGCCGGCCGGTGCTCGCCGGCTACGCGGCCGGCCTGGCGCTCTTCTTGGCCGGCTTCGCCGCCATGAGCGGCCTCCCCGGCTTCGCCCCGCTGGCCGGGTTGCCCGGGGGCGCGTGGATCTGGCTGGCGGCGGGAGGAAGCCTCCTCGTCCTGGCGGTCCTCCTCTTCCTCGCGGAGATGGCGCTGACGCTGGCCGCCGTCCCGCGCGGGGGATGGAACCTCCAGGCGGCGGCCGTGGCGGCGGCGCTCCTGGCGCTGGCGGCGGTGATCGGCTGGGGGGTCACCCTCGCCTTCAACCTCCGCCTGGGCTTCCTGGGCGCCGGCGTCGAGCGCCAGCTGGCCGTCCACGCGACGCTCGGCCTGGGCGGCTGGTTCGGCAGCCTCGCCATCGGCGTGGGCTACCAGCTGGTCCCCATGTTCGCGCCGACGCGCCACCTGGACGAGCGGGAGGCGCCCTGGGTGCTGGGCGCCTGGCTGGCCGGCGTCGCGCTGGTGGTCGCCGCGCTCCTGCTGGCCCCGGGCAGCGCGGGCGGGTTCGCCCTCTGGCCCGCCGCTCTGCTCGTCGCCTGGGCGCTCGACATCACCCGCATCGTGGCGCGGCGGAGCCGCTCGCAGCCCATGCCGCTGGTGACGCGCTTCAGCCTGGCGGCGGCCTGGACGCTGGCCGCGGCGGCGCTCTGCGCCCTGGGCGCGCTCCGGGGATTCGTGCCGGGGGCGGGCGTGGCGCTGGCCGGCTTCCTCGGGCTCGCCGGCTACACGCTCCTCGCGGTCGGCCAGATGTACAAGATCGTCCCCTTCATCCTCTGGCAGGGCATCTACCTGCTGGCAGGAAGCATGCGTCCCTCCCCGGCGACCGTCGCCTCGCCGCCGCCCCCGCTCAAGACCGGCCTCTGGCTCCCCGAGCGCCCCTCGCAGGCGACGCTGCCGCTCTTCCTGGCGGGGCTGGGGCTGGTGACGGCCGGCGCCCTGGCCGGTCTGCCGCTCCTCCTGCGCCTGGGCTGCGCCCTCTGGGGGCTGGCCGGCCTCCTCTCCGCCCTCCTGATCGCCCGGACCTACCGGGCGGCCGCCCGCTCCGCCCGGGCGGCGCGGCAGCCGGCGGGCGCCTGAGGGCTGTGACGGCGGTCACGGCGCCGCCTCCGCCGCCCGCCTACCCTGGGGGCGTGGGCGCAGGGACGACGGGGGCGCCCGGCCCCCGCCCCGCAGAACGGCGCCCGGGAAGTCAGGTGGCAGCGGTGCCGGCGACCCGCGTCTCGCGCTGGGGCATGCGCTACTTCGCCGTCGCGCTGGCGAGCTTCCTTCTCGCCCAGGCCTGGATGGCGGCGGGTCTCACCTGGCCCTTCCGCCCGCTGGGCGCGTCGACGACGCTGGTCGCGGTCCACCTCCTCACCCTGGGCTGGCTGAGCACGCTGATGCTGGGCGCGCTCCACCAGTTCGTGCCCGTCATCACCGCCCGCCCGCTGGGCAGCGAGCGGGCGGCCGGCTGGACGCTCGGGCTGGTGGCCGGCGGGCTCCTCCTGATGCTGGCCGGCTTCCTGGCCTGCGGGGCGGGCGCCTGGCCGCTGGCGCTGGCGCTGCCGCTGGGCGGCCTGTCGGTGACGGCGGGCGCCTGGCTGGCCGCCGCGCAGCTCGGCCGGACGCTGGCGTCGGCGCGGCCGCTGCCGCTGCCGGGGCGCTACGTGGCTGCCGGCCTTCTCTTCCTCGCGCTGGTGCCCGCGCTGGGCGTGGCGCTGGCGCTGGCGGTGGCGGCGCCGCGGTGGACCGGTCCCGCCGCGGCCGGCTTCCTCTTCGCGAGGGGCCTGCCGCTCCACCTGCTCGCCGGGCTCGGCGGCTGGTTCACCCTGACGGCCATGGGCGTGGCGCTCAAGCTTCTCGCCATGTTCATGCTGGCGCCGGAGGAGCGCGGCCGGCGGGGCGAGCTCGCCTTCGCGCTGACGGCGGGCGGCCTCGCGCTGGCCTGGCTCTCCGGCTGGGGCGGCGGCTGGGCCGCGGCGCCGGAGGAGCTGGGCCAGGCGGCGGCCGCCGCGGGCGCGGCGCTCTACCTGGCGGACCTGGCCCGCCTCTACGGGCAGCGGCGGCGGAAGCGGCTGGAGCTGAACGCCGCCTTCGCCGCCTGGGCGCTGGCGGCGCTGGGGCTGGAGGTCCTGGCGCTGGTGCTGGCGCGGCTGGCGGGCTCCACGGCGGCCTGGGCGCCGGTGCTGGTCCAGCTGGTGCTCTTCGGCTGGCTCTCGGGTCTCGGGCTCAGCCAGATGATCAAGATCGTCCCCTTCCTCACCTGGATCGAGCGCTACGGGCCGCTGATGGGCCGCACGCCGGTCCCCCGCGTCCAGGAGCTGGTCGACGAGGGGCGGGCGCGCCCGTGGTTCTTCGTCTACTTCGCCGCCGCGGCGACGGGGGTGGCGGCGGCCGCCGGCCTCGTCGCGACGGGCGGTGCGGCCGCGCCGGGGGTGGCGGGCGCGCTCCTGGGGGGCGTATGGAGGGCGGCCGCCCTCGCCCAGCTGCTGGGCGCGGCCGGCGTGGGGCGCGAGCTCCTGCGGGTGCGGCGGATGCGGCCGGCGGTGGCGGCGACCGCGCCCTCGACGGCGGCGGGGCGGCCGTGAGCGGCTCCGGCCCGCGGCCGGGGAGCCGGGCGGGGTTGGCGGAAGGTCGTCGACGACGGGAGGGGTCGACATGCGGGAAGTGGCGGCGAGAACGCTCCGGACGCTCGACGTGCGCTCGGACCTGCGCGCGGGGCGCGAGCCGCTGGGGCGGATCCTCGAGGCGGTGCGTCAGCTGGGCGAGGGCGAGGGGCTCCGGCTCCTGGCCACCTTCGAGCCGCTGCCGCTCTACAGGGTGCTGGAGTCGAGGGGCTTCGCGCACCGGGCGCGCCGCCTGGAGGGCGGCGACTGGGAGGTGCTCTTCCTGCCCGGGCTGGACCGGGCGGAGGGCGGCGAGGCCGCAGGCGGCCGCCCGGCCGGGGAGGCGGAAGGGGAGGCGTGGCCGGAGCCGGTCCGCTTCCTCGACAACCGCGGCCTCGAGCCGCCCGAGCCGATGATGCGCATCCTGGAGACGCTGGAGCAGATGGAGCCCGGCCAGGTGCTGGAGGCCGTCAACGAGCGGGAGCCGCAATTCCTCTACCCGGAGCTGCAAGCGCGCGGCCACGCCATCCGCAGCGAGCGGCGTCCGGACGGCGTCTACCTGCGCATCCGGCGCGGCCCGGCCCCGGAGCCCGCGGCGGAAGAAAGGTGAGGGCAATGGCGGAGGAAGCGCGCGAAGAGCCCGCTCCCGCCGGCGAGGAGGAGCTCCTCCCGCGCCTCTGGGAGGCGCTGCACGAGGTCTTCGACCCCGAGCTCGGCTACAACGTGGTCGACCTGGGGCTGGTCTACGGCCTCGAGGCGGAGGGCGGCCGCGTCCGCGTGGTGATGACCATGACCACGCCGGGTTGCCCGGCGGGCGACATGATCGAGGACGGCGTCCGCCATCGCCTCCTGCAGGTGCCGGGCGTCGTGCAGGTGGACGTGCGCGTGGTCTGGTCGCCGCCCTGGACGCCCGAGATGATGAGCGACGACGCCAAGCGCTACTTCGGCTTCGCCTGAGGGCGGGGTGGACGCCATGGAGAAGCGGGAGGTGCTCCAGGCGCTGGCGGGGCTGAAGGTGGGCGAGCTCGATCCCCTGGCGGAGGGCTTCGTCCAGGACGTGCTGATCGAGCCGCACGCCGACGGCGACCACGTGGCGGTCCTGGTCGACGATCTCTGGAGGGGCGAGCGGCCGCCGGAGGCGGCGCTGGAGGCGATCCGCCGTCGCCTCGAGGGGCGGCCCGGCATCGCCGGCGTCCGCGTCGTCCCGCGCAGCCGCGGGCTGGCCGAGCGCTCGCAGGCGCTGGCGCGCTCCCGGTCGCGGCCGCGGCCCCGGGTGCCCGAGGGAGCCGGGCTGCTGGCGGTGGCCAGCGGCAAGGGCGGCGTGGGCAAGTCGACCGTCAGCGTCAACCTGGCCGTGGCGCTGGCTCGCCGCGGGGTGCGGACGGCGCTTCTCGACTGCGACATCTACGGTTTCAGCGTGCCCTCGCTGATCGGGTTGGACGAGCCTCCCCGGGTGCGCGACGGGAAGATCGTCCCGCCCTCGGCCCACGGCGTGCAGGTCGTCTCGATGGACTTCTTCGTGCGCCAGAACGACCCGGTCATCTGGCGCGGCCCGATGCTGGGCACGGCGCTCCGCCAGCTGATGGGGGATACGCTCTGGGAGTCGCCGCGCCTGATGATCCTCGACCTGCCGCCGGGGACGGGCGACGTGGCGCTGGACGTGCACGAGTACTTCCCCGACGCCGCGGAGCTGGTGGTGACCACGCCGGATCCGCTGGCCGCCCGCGTGGCCGAGCGGGCCGGCTCGATGGCCCTGCGCACGGGGCACCGGCTGCTGGGCGTGGTGGAGAACCTGGCCTACATGAGCTGCGAAGGCTGCGGCAGGCGCAGCCACCCCTTCGGCCGCGGCGGCGGGGACGCCGTGGCCGCGGCGCTGGGGACGGAGGTCCTGGCGCGGATCCCCTTCGACCCCTCCAAGGAGGGGCGGGGAGACGGGCTCTTCGCGGCCGGAAGCCCGGCGGGCCGGGCCTACGCCGAACTGGCCGAGCGGGTGGCCGCGGCGATGGAGGTGGACGGGGAGGGGCAGGCCTCGCCCCCGGCGACGGCGCCCGGAACCGCCCGAACTTTCTAAGGAAGCGGGGGATCAGGCATGACGGAGGAGGCGCGTCCCGGGAGCGTCGAGCCCGGGCGGGAGGCGTCGCTGGAGAGGAACCGCGGCGCCGCGCAGAGGATCGTCCGGCACCACGGCCGCCTGCTGGCCGGCCTGGAGGAGCGGAGCCTCGAGCTGGCGGCGGCGCCCGAGGCAGGCTGGTCCGACGCACGCCGGGCTCTGCTCGCCTACGTCGACGAGGAGATCCTGCCGCACGCGCGCGGCGAGGAGACGACGCTCTACAGGCGGGCGGCCGAGCTTCCCGGGCTCGCCCTCCTCGTCCACTCGCTCCGCCTGGAGCACCTGCGCATCGGCGAGCTGCGCGAGGCCGTGGGCCGCGCCGTCCCGCCCGTGGAGGCGGCCTCGCTGGCACGGGCACTCCTGGAGCTCTTCCGCCTCCACGCGGAGAAGGAGAACGTCTACGTCGTCGCGGCCCTGGCCGACGACGGGGCGACCGACCTGGAATCGCTCCTCGGCGAGCTCCACGAGCGCTCCCGGCCGGACGGCCGCGTGCTCGACGTCCGCCACCTGCCGCCCGCCGAGCGCCACCGCCTGATCTTCGCCACCTGGGAGGGACTGGCGCCGGGCGACTCCTTCCTCCTGGTCAACGACCACGATCCCGTGCCGCTCTACTACCAGCTCTCGGCCGAACGGCCGGGCCGCTTCACCTGGGACGTGGTCGAGGCGGGCCCGACGGTCTGGCGGGTGCGGCTCGGGCGAAGCGCGGAGTAGGCGCAGGCGGGCGGAGGCGCCCGCGAGGCGCCTCTGCCCCTCGGAAGCGGGGAGCGGCTTCCCCGGACGACGGAGTGAGGCAAAGGTGCGCATCGTGCTGGTGGAGGAGCGGGCGCTCGTCCGCGCGGCCCTGCGGGTGCTGCTGGACGGGCAGGCGGAGATGGAGGTCGTCGGCGAAGCCTGCGACCTGCGGGAAGCCCTGGCTCTCCTGCACCGCGTCGAGGCGGACGTGGCCGCCCTGGACGCCGAGCTCGGAGGCCGGGGCCTGGAGGTGGCTCGCCGCCTGAAGGCGTCGCACCCCCGGCTGCGCATCGTCCTCCTGGCGGTCTCGGGCGAGCTCGAGGAGGTCCGGGAGGCGGCGCGCGCCGGCGTGGAGGGCTACCTCCTGAAGACGGCGGGAGTGCCGGAGTTCCTGGACTGCATCCGCACGGTGGCCCGGGGAGGCACCTGCGTCTCGCGCGAGGTGGCCGCGCGCATCTTCACCCGCCTCTCCCGGGACGAGGAGCGGGCCCCCTACGAGCTGACGAGGCGGGAGCTGGACGTCCTGGCCCTGGTCGCCCTGGGGCTGACCAACCAGGAGATCGGCCGCAGGCTCTATCTCTCCGAGAGCGCCGTAAAGAAGCACCTCGGAAGCGCCATGGGGAAGCTGCGCGTGCACAACCGCGCCCAGGCGGCCGCCCGCGCCATGAGGGAAAGCCTGCTCGCCGGCGCCGGGCGACCGGTTCGCCGGAGCGCCTGAGCCGGATGGGAAGGGGGAGCAGCGTGCAGGGAAAGTTCGCTTCGACTCGCGGAACGTTGCCGGCCGTCGCCCTCCTGGCGGTCGCGGCGCTTCTCGCCGGCTGCAGCTCCGCGGCTGCGCCCTCCCCGGGCGGGACGGCGCCCTCCCCGGGCGGGACCGCGACGACCGTCGCGGCCGGCCCGGGGCCCGCCATGGGCAGCCAGCCGATGTTCAGCGGGCGGTGCGCGGCGCCCAGGCCGACGCCGCTGGCCACGCGCCGCGAGGGCTCGCACGTCTGGGTGCAGCTGGTGGCGGAACCGGCCACGCTCCCCATCGCTGCCGGCCGCTGCTACCATGCCTGGACCTTCAACGGGCAGGTACCCGGGCCGGTCATCCGCGTGCGCCAGGGCGACCTGGTCACCTTCACCCTGGTCAACCGCGATCCGCAGATGGCCCACTCCATCGACTTCCACGCCGCGCGGACGCCCTGGAGCGTCAACTACCAGCCCGTCCTGCCCGGGCACAGCTTCACCTTCTCCTTCCAGGCCGGCGATCCGGGCGTCTTCCTCTACCATTGCGGGGTCGCGCCGGTCATCGAGCACATCGCCAACGGCATGTACGGCGCCGTCATCGTCGATCCCAAGGAAGGCCGCGCCCCGGCGCGCGAGTTCGTCCTGGTGGAGGGCGAGTGGTACCGCTCGGTCGACCCGGACGCGCTGGAGACGGAGGCGCCCGCCTACACGGTCTTCAACGGCTACGCCGACCGCTACCTGTCGCACCCGCTCCAGGTGCGGCCGGGCGAGCGCGTCCGCCTCTACGTGGTCAACGCCGGTCCCAGCCGCTTCGCCTACTTCCACGTGATCGGCGCCATCTTCGACCGGGTCGAGATGGACGGCAACCCGGCCAACGCGCTCCAGGGCGCCTCCGGAGCCGTGGTCGGGCCGGGCGGCGCCGCCGTCTTCGAGACCCGCTTCCCGCAGGCGGGCCGGTACCTTTTCGTCAACCACGCCTTCGCCGACGCGTCGCGGGGGGCGACGGGCGAGATCGACGTCCGCCCCGACGCCGCCCCGCAACCGCTGATGCCGCTGGAGGAGCCGTGAGCGCTGTACGTGTCACCGTGGACCAGGAGATCTGCATCGGCTGCCCGTTCTGCGAGTCGGTCTGCGTCGAGCTCTTCCGGGTGGAGGGAGGCCTGGCCTTCGTCCTCCGCGACCCCGTCCCGCCGGGCCTCGAGGAGTGCGCCCGCGAGGCGGCCGACGCCTGTCCGGTGGGCTGCATCGCGCTCCACGCCGACGACGAGCCGGTCGAGGAACGGCTCCTCGCCTCCATCCTGGACGAGCCGGCTCCGTAGGCCGCCCGCGCGCCCGGTGCCGGCGCCCCGGACCCGGCCGGCTTCGAGAGTGGAAGTCATGCGCGACGCCTCCCCGGGTGGTAGCCTTGCAGAAGGGGGAGGTTCGTGCCCACCGACGGGGGCGTCTCCGACCTGCTGGCGCGGAGCCCCATCTTCACCGGCCTCGACGCCGGCTCGCTGGCGGCCATCGGCGCGCTCCTGCGCCGGAAGCAGCTGGCGCCGGGTCAGGTGCTCTTCGAGCAGGGCGAGCCGGTCAGCGACCTCTACGTCATCGAGCGCGGCCTGGTCAAGGCCTTCGTCCTGACGCCCGCGGGGCGCCAGCAGACCATCAACCTGCTGGGCGCGGGCGAGGTCATGCCGCACGTCGGCTTCCTGGAAGGAAGCACCTACCCCGCCACCGCCACCGCGCTCGAGCCGACCGTCCTCTGGGCGCTCGGTCGCGACCCGTTGATGGCGCTCCTCCGCCAGGACGCCCGGCTCGCCATCCGCCTCCTGGAGATCACCGCCCGGCGCCTGGCCGAGCTCCAGCGGCGGCTGCAGGAGACGGCGCTGGGCGACCTGCGCCAGCGCGTGGCCTACGCGCTCGTCCGCCTGGCCAGCGAGCACGGGCGGGGCGAAGGCCGCTGGCGCACGCTGCCCGAGCAGATCACGCACCAGGAGATCGCCAACCTGGCCGGAGTCAGTCGCGAGAGCGTCAGCCGCATGATGAGCCGCTTCCAGCGCAGCGGTTGGGTGCGGGAGAGCGCGGAGGGCCACCGCCTGGACCTGGAGGCGCTCGCCCGGGAGGCGGAGGAGTTTGAGCACGCCTGAGGAGCCCGCCCGGGCCGCGACCACGCTGGAGCTCCCGCGCGCCCTCGTCGAGGCGCTCCTCGCCCACGCCCGGCGCCACTTCCCGCGCGAGGCCTGCGGGCTCCTCGGCGGCCGGCAGGGCCGCGCCGAGCGCTTCTTCCCCACCACCAACCAGGAAGCGAGCCCGACCGCCTACTCCATCCCCCCCGGGGAGATCCTCCAGGTCCTGGAGAAGCTGGAGCGGGAGCGGCTCGAACTGGTGGGCATCTTCCACTCGCACCCGCGCGGCCGCGCCTACCCCTCGGCGGTCGACATCCGCCAGGCCTACTATCCCGAAGCCGTCTACCTGATCGCCTCGCTGGCGGGCACCGAGCCGGAGTTGCGCGGCTACCGGATCCGCGGCGGTCGGGTCGAGCCGGTGGCGCTGCGGGTGAGCGGCGAGCCCTTGCGGGCCCGCCCCTCAGGGGGTCGCGGGGGACTTAAGCAACTTTCCGATGGGAATAGTTGACGGCTTTGGCCTCGTGATGCGACACTTCCCGTAAGGAACCCGCAACAAAGGCAGCCCGTTCGCACCGTTCGCGGGAGAGGGGGGCGCAGGCGATGTCCCAGGCCGGGCTGGAGCGGGACCTGGATTCGGACCCGGGCCATGCGGGCTCGGTGCTCTGCCAGGAGTTCCGTCGTGCCGCCGAGGTGGTCGGGCGGAGGTGGGTGGTGGAGATCCTCTGGACGCTCCACGAGGAGCCCCTCCGCTTCATGCAGATTCGCCGCCGCGTCCCCGGGCTGAGCGACAGGCTTCTCTCCCAGCGCCTCCAGGAGCTGGAGCGCGAAGGGTTGGTGGAGCGCGAGGTGGACACTTCCTCGCGGCCGGTGCGCGTCGCCTACACCCTTACCACCTGGGGGCGCGGCCTCGAAGGCGTCCTGCGACAGCTGCACGAGTGGGCGCACCAGTGGGCCTGACCGGGCCGGGGGCGTGGCCGCGGAGCTGGCGGCCGCGCTTCGATGCGCGGGCGGCGCGCCTGCCGGGGGCCTGTCCCGGGCAGCGTCACCGGCGCGGGCGCCCGCAGGAGGAAGCGCCTCCGCCGGGCCTCCCGGACGAGGCGGTCCCGGGTGTCATAGCGAAGTGCGTTCCGGTCATACTTCCGCCGTACCGGCTCGCCGAGGTCCGCGCCGGCCCTCCTCGTCCTCTCTCCGCCGGGAGCGAAGCCTGCGAAACGTCCATCGACTCCGGCGGCGCGGCCAGGAAAGTCCTGCCATTGCCAAGCCGCAGGCAGCCGCGCATGAATAGATGAGCACATCGGATACCCGGGCCCAAGATCCGTCCAGAGGGAGGCGGATGCCAGCGATGGCAGAGGAAGTGATCCTCACCCCGGAGGGCCTGAAGAAACTGGAGAACGAGCTGGAGGAGCTGAAGAGGCGCCGCCTGGTGGTGGCCGCCCGGCTCCATGACGCGCGCGAGCTGGGCGACCTCTCGGAGAACGGCGAATACCAGGCCGCCCGGGAGGAGCAGGGCCAGCTGGAGCGCAGGATCGCCGCGATCGAGGCGACGCTCCAGCGCGCCCGCGTCGTCGACCACCGCGATGCCGACCCCGGCGCCGTCGCAGTCGGCTCGTGGGTGGAGGTCGAGGTGGACGACCCGGAGGATCCCGACCGGGAGGTCCTCATGATCGTCGGTCCCTCGGAAGCGGACCCCGCCTCCGGCCGGATCTCCTACCAGTCGCCCGTGGGCTCCGCCCTGATGGGCAGGAAGGCCGGCGAGACCGTGGAGGTGAAGCTGCCCGGAGGGGCGCTCGTCCGCTACAAGGTGCTCGACGTCCGCCTCGACGAGCCGCAGGCCGGCTGAAGCGCGGCCGATCGGCCGCGCCCGCTCACCAGATGCGGATCCGTTCGCGGTAGCGGTCCAGCCAGCGGGCGTTCCGCTCGCTGGCACCGTCCAGGTTGCCGCTCTCCCAGACCGGCGGTTGGAGACCGCGCTCCAGGAGGAGGGCGGTGGCGCCCGCCAGGATCGCCTGCAGCACGAAGATGCCCACGACGCCCGAGGCCGGCGCGACCGGCTGTTCCAGGCCGGGAAGGTGGAGCAGGGCGTCGCCGAGGGGGGTTCCGGTGTCGACGACCACGTCCGCCACCTCGTAGAGCTTCCTGCCGGAGGAGTGACGCGAGCCCACGGCGCGCGAGTACGGGAGGCTGGTGACGGCCACCACCGGAACCCCCCGCGACCGGGCCTCCATGGCCACCTCGATGGGCGCCGCGTTCCGCCCGGAGTTGGAGATGACGATCAGCACGTCGCCGGGCCCCAGGCGGCGGTGTTCCACGATCGCCCGTCCGAAGCCCTCCAGGCGCTCGAGAAGCTCGCTCTTCGTCACGTCCTGGTGGCCGGTCAGGCTGGGCTCGAGGATGGCGTCCACCGGCACGAGGACGCCGGCGCGGTAGGCCACCTCCTCCGCCACCAGGTGGGAGTGGCCCGTCCCGAAGGTGAAGATGACGCCTCCCCCGGCGACCGCTTCGGCGACCATGGCGGCCGCGCGCCCGACGGCCGCGGCCTGACCGGTGACGATGCGTTCGAGAAGCTCTTCGACACGACGTCCGTACTCGCGGAGGACCTCGACCGGGCCCATGGCCATCCCCCTTTCCACTTCACGACGACCTGGCTTCGGTCCGATGGACGGCCCCACCTGCCGCCGGCTCGCCGCCGGTCATCCGCGGCTGGGGACGGGCTGGCGCGCCGTGGGCGGAGGAAGGTCGAAGAGGGCCTGCACCAGGCGCTGGATGGCGTCGGGATGGGGGAGGAGGACGTCGGCGCCGCCGGGGGTGACCCAGTTGCTGACGGCGCCGTGGGCGTAGTCGAGGAGGCCGCTGGCGATCCGCTCCTGGGGGAGCGCCTCGAGGGCGGCGGCGTAGCCGGGCACCTGGCTGAGCGGGAAGTCGGTGCGGATCGTCTGGCCCAGGTCGCGCAGGATCCGGGGGATCCTGGGCAGGTTCTGGACGCGCAGGAACTGCTGCTTGAGCGCCAGCAGGAGCTGCTGCTGGCGCTGGGCGCGGCCCAGGTCGCCCAGCGGGTCGGCGTGGCGCTCGCGCACGTAGGCCAGGGCGAGCTGGCCGTCCATGTGCTGCACGCCCTTGGGGATGACCAGGTGCTGGTAGTGGACCATGTCGGGGGCGGGGAAGGCGGGGTCGTCCAGGGTGCGCGGGACGTCGACGGTCACCCCGCCCACGTCGTCGATGAGGCGGCGGAAGCCGTCGTAGTCGATGACCAGGAAGTAGTCGGGCCGGATGCCGGTCAGCTGGGCGACGACCTCTTCCACGAGGGCGGGGCCGCCCAGCTCGTAGGCGCTGTTGATGCGGCCGTGCCCGTGGCCGGGGATGGCGACCCAGAGGTCGCGCGGGATGGAGAGGAGCGCGGCGCGCCGGCTGGCGGGGTCGATGCGGGCGAGCAGGATGGAGTCGGTCAGGGGCGGCTGGTGGAGGTTCTGCGCCTGCTGCACGCCCAGCACCAGCACCGAGACCGGCGGCAGGTCGCCCGTCACCGCCTTGGCCAGCGAGACCGCCGGGCTGACCGGGGCCGGGCGGGCCGGGGAGGGGGCGTTCCCCTGCTGCAGCGCGAGCACCCCCAGAAGGAGGAGCAGGGCGAGGCCGAGGAAGGCGCCCCCGGCCGGCAGCCGGCGCCGGCTCGCGGTCGGCCCCGCGCCCTCCTCCGCCCGTGGTGGTGTCGCCTCCGGGGCGCTCGTACCCTCTCCGGGCGTCCAGTCGGCCACCGTTCGACGCCTCCCTCCCGCCCGCAATCCGCGGCTGGCGAACTCTGGAAGACTATACCCCCGCCGGGCGGAGGAACCAAGGTTCCGCGACACGCGGCGTGCGAAGTCGACAGGGATCGCCACGCGGCGACGGCGGCGACGGGACGGGGGCTCTTCACGTTCTACGCCGGCTACCGATCGATCAGACCGGGATGGTACGGTGAGGAAGGGGGCGAGGTCATGACGGAGGTCTCCGCGTCCGAACGGCCGGCGCCCTCCCTGCCCCTGCGCGAGATCCCCGGAAGCCGGGTGCTGGTCCCCGTCATGGGCCAGGGAACCTGGGGGATGGGCGAGTCTCGAGCCGCTTTCGCCCGCGAGGTGGAAGCGCTCCGGCTCGGCGTCGAGCTGGGCATGACGCTGATCGACACGGCCGAGCTCTACGCGGCCGGCGGGGCGGAGCGGGTGGTGGGCGAGGCGGTCCGCGACTGCCGGGAGCGCGTCTTCCTGGTGACCAAGATCTGGCCTTCAAACGCCGGGCGACGGGAGGCGCTGGCGGCGCTCGCCGGCTCCCTCGGGCGGCTCCGCACCGACTACGTCGACGCGGTGCTCCTCCACTGGCCGACGCGCTCGGTGCCGCTCGCCGAGACCCTGGCGGCCTTCCGGGAGATGCAGGAGCGGGGCCTGGCGCGCTTCACCGGGGTGAGCAACTTCAACCTTCCCTGGCTCCAGGCCGCCTGGCAGGCGCTCCAGCCGGGGCAGCACCTGGCCTTCAACGAGGTGCCGTACGGGCTGGGCGACCGTCGCGCCGAACGGTCGGTGCTGCCCTGGGCCAGGGAGCGCGGCCAGCTGCTCCTGGCCTACAGTCCGCTGGCGCACGGGCGCTTCCGCCGCTGGGCCGGCTGGGACCGCCTGGAGGGGATGGCGCGGCGGCTGGGCGTTCCCCCGGCGCAGCTGGCCCTGGCCTGGCTGGTCCGCCAGCCCGCGGTGGTCGCCATCCCCAAGGCGGTGCAGCCCGGGCACGTGCGGCAGAACGCGGAGGCGGCGCGCCTTCCCCTGGAGGAGGCGACCCTGGCCGAGCTGGAGGCCGCCTTCCCCCGCCCGCCGCGGGAGCTCCGCCCGCAGCTGCCGCCCTACAACCTCTTCTTCGGCCTGGTCCTGGCCGCCACGCGGCTGACGGCGCAGGGCGCGCGCGCCTGAGCGGCGCCGGGCGGCTCAGGCGGGGGGCGGCGGGAGGCGCAGCACCCGGCGGGGGAGCGTCCATCGCCCTTCCTCGGTCAGGAAGGTGACGCTCTCGGGTTCGCCCTCCACCGGCTCCACCGCGAGGACGCGGACCGCGCGCCCGCCGATCCAGATGCAGCTGGGCGCCGGCGGGTCGCTGCCGTAGCCGACGCTCACCTCGAGGGCGCCCGCGGGGGAGGTCCGCGCCCCGGCGGGCGCGGGGCGCTCTTCCGCGCCGCCGGGCCTCTTCGTCCGGTAGAGCGAGCGGTCGGCGGCGGCGACGAGCGCCTCGGGGGTGCGCCCGTCCTCCGGCCAGCTGGCGACGCCGACGCTCAGGCTGGTGCGGCCGTCCGCCCGCCGCGTCAGCTCCTGCAGGCGCCCGGCGGTCTCGAGCGCGGCCGCGCGCGGCGTGTGCGGCAGGAGGATGACGAACTCGTCGCCGCCGAAGCGGAAGAGCTCGTCGGCCTGGCGCAGGGCGGACCGCCAGAGGACGGCCAGCTCGGCGAGGAGGCGGTCGCCGGCGAGGTGGCCGTGGCGGTCGTTGTACCGCTTGAAGTCGTCCAGGTCGAGGAGCAGGAGGCCGAAGGGCACGCCGTACCGCTCGGCGCGCGCCAGCTCCTCCACCAGCCGCGCGTCGAGGAAGCGACGGTTGAAGGCGCCGGTCAGCGGATCCCGGATCGCCTCGTCGCGCAGGCGGGAGACCGCTTCCTCCAGCCGCTGGAGAGCCTCGTGGAGAGCCTGGAGCGCCTCCGCCAGCTCGTCGCCGCCGCTCGCGTACATGCTTCCTCCTTCGCCTCGCCCGCCGACGAGGCGGCCTTCAGCGGCGGAGGGCGACGCGCTCGCCCGCCACCGAACGGACCGCCTCCTCGAAGATCTCCAGGCCTTCTTCCAGGATGGTCTCAGGTATGTTGAGCGCCGGCATGAAGCGGATGACCTCGCCGCCGGCGCCCGCCGGGTAGAGGAGGAGGCCGCGCTCCAGCGCCTCGGCGATCACCCGGTGCGCCGTCTCGCCGTCCGGCTCGCCCGTCTCGGGATCGACGAACTCGGCCGCGATCATGAAGCCGACGCCGCGCACGTCGCCGATGATCGGCGCCTCCCGCCGGAGCTGGCGCAGCCGCTCGAGCACCGCGGGACCGAGGGAGGCGGCGCGCTCGGGCAGCGCTTCCTCCTCCAGGACGTCCAGCGTCGCCAGCGCCGCGGCGCAGCTGACCGGGTTGCCGCCGAAGGTGGTGCCGTGCGCGGCCGAGCCCCAGCCGCGCATCAGGTTCTCGGAGGCGCCGATGGCCGAGAGCGGGAAGCCGGAGGCGATCCCCTTGGCCATCACGAGCACGTCGGGGCGCACGCCGAAGGTCTGCGCGGCGAACATGCGCCCCGTCCGCCCGAAGCCGGTCTGCACCTCGTCGAAGACGAGGAGGATGCCGTGGCGGTCCGCGATCTCGCGCAACCCGTGCAGGAAGCGGGCCGGCGGCACGACGTAGCCGCCTTCGCCCTGGACCGGCTCGACCACGATGGCGGCCACCTGCGAAGGGTCGACCTCGTGCGCGAAGAGGCGGCGGAGGTGGCGGAGCGCCTCCTCGGCCACCCGCTCCGGATCGCCGGCATGAGGCGAGCGGTAGACCTCGGGGTAGACGGAGTGGTAGACGCCGCCGAGGAGCGGCTCCTCGCGCAGGCGGTACTTGGCCTTGGAGGCGGTCAGGCTCATGGCGCCGAAGGTGCGGCCGTGGAAGCCGCCCCAGAAGGCGATCACCGCCGGGCGGCCGGTGGCGTAGCGGGCCAGCTTGACCGCGCCTTCCACCGCCTCGGCGCCCGAGTTGCCGAAGAAGAAGCTCTCGATGCCCTCCGGCGTCACCTCGCGCAGCCGCGCGGCCAGGCGCAGCACCGGCTCGTAGACGGTGACGCCGATGGCGCTGTGGACCAGCCTCTCCAGCTGCTCCCGGACGGCGGCGATCACGCGCGGGTGGCGGTGACCGGTGTTGTTGGCGGCGAAGCCCTCGACGAAGTCGATGTACCGCCGCCCGTCCGCTCCCCAGATCAGGGAGCCCTCGGCACGCGCCACGGGAAGGTTCGGCCAGTCGTTGGCCAGCGAGGGCGCCAGGAGTTCCTTCAGGTGCCCGACCAGATCTTCGAAAGGAAGCCGACTCAGCGCGTGCGATGGGCCGCGATCCAAGCTCCGTCGCCTGCCTTTTCGTGAAGTGGGAGTTCCCTCCCCGGGCTTCCTTACTTCGCCGGGCTCCCTCCTTCCTCTGACGAGTGGATGGAAGGAAGGCGATCGAGGCGATCGAGCCCCAGGTGGGCGGGGAGCTCGCCCAGCCGGCGCAGGCGGGGCACCGGCGAGGCCGGCCAGAGGTCCCAGGCGTCGTAGAGGAGGGCGGCCAGGCCCGCCGCCCGGGCTCCGTGGACGTCCACTTCCAGCTGGTCGCCGACGTAGACCGCCTCTTCGGCCTCCAGCCCCAGGCGCTCCAGCGCCATCCGGAAGATGGCGGGATCCGGCTTCTCCACGCCCGCCTCCTCGGAGGTGAAAATCAGTTCAAGATACCGCGCCAGGCCGGCCTTCTCGAGAAGCGCGTGCGCGTGGCGGTCGGCGTTGCTGACCACGCCCAGGCGGAAGCCGGCCGCCCGCAGCCGCTCGAGGAGCGCAGGCGCGTCGGGGTCGGGCTGGTTCCAGAGGCTCTCGCCCCGCCGCGCCATCTCCCGCAGCAGATCGCCCGCCAGCGCCCGCGCGCGCTCCTCCTCCAGCCCCAGGCGGCGCCCCATCTCGGCCAGGAGGTCGAGCGTGGGCAGCGCCCGCGGGTCGACGCCCGGCCAGGCCCGGTGCGGCCAGCCGTCCCTCCGCACCTCCGCCTCCACCCGGCGGACGACCAGCGGATCGGCCGGCCTTCCGTCCAGCTCGGCCAGGCGGCGGGCGACCGCCTGGCCGTCGAAGTGGAGGAGGGTGTTGGCCATGTCGAAGAGGACAGCCCGTCTCGTCATCGCTTCCACCTCCCGGCGCCAAGGCGTTAGGCGCGCGCAGCCCGCTTCCCTGCTCCGGCCTGCGGGCGGCCGCGCGCCGCCGGCCCGGGCCGGCGGAAGAGGCGGCGCCCGGGGCGGGCCGCGGCCTGGGCCGGCTCCCGCTCACCCGGGCGCCCGGAAGGGCTCTTCTCCTGGAAGGAAGCGCGCGGAAGCGGGCCTACTCCGCGCCGAAGCGGCCGGCGAAGGTCTGCTGGCCGTCCTTCATCTCGATCAGCACCACCGGCTTCGACGGGTTGTGCTGCGCGTCCAGCGCGATCTTGCCGGTCACGCCCTGGAAGTCGGTGGTGGCGGCCAGCGCTTCGCGGATCTTGGCCGGGTCGGCCGAGCCCGCGCGCTGGATGGCGTCGGCCACCAGCATGACGGCGTCGTAGCCCAGCGCCGCCAGCGCGTCGGGCACGTCGCCGTAGCGGGCCTTATAGGCCTGGACGAAGGCCTGCACCTTGGGATCCGGATCCTGCGAGGAGTAGTGGTTGGTGAAGTAGGTGTTGTTGAGCGCCTGGGCGCCGGCCAGCTTGACCAGGTCGGGCGAGTCCCAGCCGTCGCCGCCCATCATGGGCACGGTGATGCCCAGGTCGCGCGCCTGGCGGACGATGAGACCCACCTTGTCGTAGTAGGCGGGGACGTAGATCAGATCCGGATTCTTCGTCCGGGCGGTGGTGAGGATCGAGCGGAAGTCCTGGTCGGCCTGGGTGAAGCCCTGCTCCAGGACCACCTTGCCGCCCAGCTTCTCGAACTGCTGCTTGAAGGCGGCCGCCAGCCCCTTGGAGTAGTCGTTGGTGCTGTCCTCCAGGATGACGGCGCTGCGCGCGTGCAGCTGCTTGTAGGCGAAGTCGGCGCCGACGGTCCCCTGCACGGGGTCGATGAAGCAGACGCGGAAGATCCAGTCGCGCACCTTGCCCGTGGCGGTGTCGACGGTGACCGGCACCGCCGTGGCACCGGGCGTCACCAGCGGGATCTGCGCCTGCGTGACCACCTGCACCGCGGCCAGCGTGTCGCCGGTGGTGACGGGGCCGACGACGGCGACCACGCCCTCGCTCACCAGGCGCTCGGCCACGTTGGTCGACTCGCCGTTGTCCGACTTGTTGTCCAGCGTCACCGCCTGCAGCTTGCGGCCGAGCACGCCGCCCTTCTGGTTGATCTGGTCGATGGCCAGGTCGGCGGCCTGGCGGGCGTGGACGCCGAAGGTGGCGACGGCGCCGGAGAGCTCGAAGTTCATCCCGATCTTGATCGGTGCGGGGGAAGCCTGGCCCGCGCCGGCGCCGCCCGAGGAGGTGGCCGGGCCGCTGGGCGCGGCGGGGCTGCCGCCGCAGGCGCCCACGGCCAGCGCCAGCGCCAGCAGGCCGGCGACGAGGCCGGGTCGGAGCGACCGGCGGGAAGGGGATGACGACAAACCCGATCACGCTCCCTGAGAAAGACGGATGTTGACGCTGGTTATTCGACGACTTGCGAATCGATCCTTCCGCGCTGTCGAGATCAGCGCTTTCTGCGCGCCGGGCGCGCGGCCGCGGGGAGCCTTGAGCGCCCGGTCCGGGCATGCTATCATGCGGGTGCGCCAGACGTCGTGCGAGAGTGCTGGAATTGGCAGACAGGCACGTTTGAGGGGCGTGTGGCCTCGTGCCGTGCGGGTTCAAGTCCCGCCTCTCGCACCAGACCTTGTAACCGAATCCTCACAGGGCGGCGGCACCGCGGTGCCGCCGCCTTCCGTCTCTCCGGCCCGGTCGGCCGCTCCCGCCGCGCCGGCCCGCCGGCGGCGGGCCGGCGCCGGAGCGCGTCAGAGGAGCGGCGCCAGCGCGGCCAGCCGCTCCCCCGGCACCGTCGCCTCGATGAGCGGGAAAACCTCGTCCTCCTCCAGGCGGACGTGGCGGGTCATGCGCGCGCCGAGATCGGCCAGGAAGCCGGCCTCGGGCGTCCGACCCGCCTCCAGCGCCTCCTCCAGCTGCTGGACGCGAGCCCTCAGCTCGACGTGCTCCACCAGCATCTGCACGACCTTCGGGTCGTCCGCCTTCCCCCAGCGGCCGTAGAAGGGCAGGAGCAGATCCTCCTCCTTGCGGAAGTGGGCGGCCCCGTCCTCGCGCCAGAAGGCGAGGAAGCCCTCGGCCGCGCGCCTCAGCCCCTCCGCCTGCGACGGGTCGCGTGCGGCGTCGCGCAGCGCCTTGCCCTCCACCAGGGCGCGGTGGTGCTCCCGGGAGAGCGGAATCAACCCTTCGTTGCGACGTGCCATCCCTTCGCCTCCCCGGCCGCTTCCTTAAGCCAAGTGGGCTTCCGCGCCGGCGGGGGAGCCCCTGCGGCGGCCGCCCCGCGCTCATCCCGCCTGCCGCGGGCGCCCGGCGGCCTCGGCCAGGAGCCGATCGTAGCCGGCGGCCACCTTCTCCACGGCCTGGCGGAGCCCGTGCAGCCGCAGCGTCCGCTCCGCCCCGCGCGCGGCCCGGCGCGCCGCCTCGGCGGGCTCGGCCCGCACCTCGCGCAGGACGGCGGCCAGGGCCGGGGCGTCACCGGTGGGGAAGATCCAGCCGGTCGTCCCCGGCTCGACCACGCCCGTCCGCGCCACGGCCTCGGAGACGACCAGCGGGCGGCCGCGCGCCAGCGCCTCCAGCGCGGTCAGCGAGAGCGCCTCCACGCGGGAGGGCACGACCACGCAGTCCATCGCCCCCAGGAAGGGCGCCGCGTCGGGGACCGCCCCCTCCCAGCGGAGCCGCCCGGCCAGATGGCCCGCCTCCGCCTGCCGCCGGAGCGACTCGCGCAGCGGGCCGTCGCCCACCAGCCAGAGGCGCAGCTCCGGCATCTGCGGAGCCAGCCGGGAGGCCGCCTCCAGGAGCGTCTCCAGCCCCTTCCCGGCCGCCAGGCGGGAGGCCGTGCCGACGACGAAGACCGCCTCCGACTGCCAGGCGGAGGGGCGCGCGGCCGCCCCGACCTGCGGCGGCTCGAGCGGCGCGGGGAGCAGCTCCACCCGACCGGGAGGAAGCCCCCACCAGCGCAGCGCTTCCTCCCGCACCAGGGGGCTGACGGCGAACCAGAGGGCGCCCAGCGGCAGCAGGCTCCGCTCCAGGTACCGGTAGCCCAGTCCGCTGAGGAAGCCCCGCTCACCGGGCAGGTTGTGCAGCGTGACCGCCACCGCCGGCCGCCGGGCGGCGGGCAGCCTGCGCAGGAGCGGAGCGGCGACCAGGATGGCGGCCGTCCCGTGCAGGTGCAGGAGGCGGTAACCGCCCGCCGCCAGCAGCGCCGCCAGCTGGCGTCGCGCCGCCCTCAGGGCGCCCGGCGACGGCCGCGCCGGCACCTCCACGGCCTGCCGCGCGACGCGGGGGTCGAGCCCCGGCTCCAGCTGCCGCAGGAAGTCGCCCGGCGCGGCCACCGCCACCTGCCAGCCCGCCTCGGCCAGCCCCGACGCCAGCGCGGCCACGTGGCGCCGGATCCCGCCCGCCGCCGGGCGGAGCAGGTGCAGGACGGACGCCCTCACCTCGCCACCTCCATCGCGAGGATAGCCCATCGCCCGGCGCGCGTACTCGTGGGAGGACGGGGGTGGGCTCGACGCGACGGCGAGCGGGCGCGGGCGGGCGCGCGGCCGGCTTCCTGCGCGGCCTCTTCCGCGAGGAGGCGGGCTTGCCGCCGCTGCTCTGGCTGCTGCTGGGCGGCAACGGGGTCGCCGCGCTGGTCCGCTACACCGGTGCGCCCTTCCTGACCGTCTACGTGCAGGCGAAGGCGCGGCTGCCGGCTTCGACGGCGGGCGCGGTGGTCGGCCTCGGCTCGCTGGCCGGGCTGCTGGTGGCGCCCGCGGCCGGCCACTGGATCGACCGCGCCGGCCGCCGCGCCGGCCTCGCGCTGGGCGCGCTGCTGGAGGCGCTGGCCGCGGCGGCGCTGGCGGCCGCGGAAAGCGGGCCGGCCTTCGCGCTGGCCATCCTGGGCGCGGGGGCGGCCGGCATGGTGGAGGGGCTCAGCTACCGCGCGATCCTCGGCGACCTGGCACCGGAGGCGCTGCGCACGCGGATCTTCGGCTACAACTACTGGCTCCTCAACGTGGGCGCGACGCTCGGGCCGCTCCTGGGCGTCCGGCTGGGCGCCGCCAGCTCGCCGCTCTCCTGGTGGCTGAGCGCGGGCGTGGGCCTGGCGCTGGCCGCCTTCGCCTGGCGGGCGGTGCCGCCGGAGCTGGGACGGGAGGGCGGGGCGTCGGGCTCCGGCCGCGGTGGCGAGGCGGCGCCGGGGCTGCGCGCGGCGCTGGCGCTCCTCGCCGGCGACCCGCAGATCGCCCTCTTCGCCGCCGCCGCCTTCTTCAACGGCCTCGCCTACTCGCAGCTGCACACGGGCCTCTCGCTGCTCGTCCGCGCGACGTTTCCCGCGGGTGAGGAGAGCTACGCGCGGCTGATCGCCGTCAACGGGCTGACGGTGCTCCTCGCCCAGCCCTGGCTCGGGCGGCTCCTGGAGCGGCGTCCGCGGCTCGGGCTGGCGGCCGGCGAGCTGCTCTTCGCGCTGGCGGAGCTGGGCTGGTGGCGCGTCGAGCGCCGCGAGGAAGCCTGGCTGGCGCTGATGGCGCTCTTCACGGTGGGCGAGGTCTTCCACTCCCCGGCGCTGCAGAGCGTGGCCGCGGGCCTCGCCCCGCCGGGGCTGCGTGCCACGACCTTCTCGGCGCTCGGCGTGGCCGACGGCATCGCCTACGGCCTCGGCCCGGCCATGGGCGGATGGCTCGTGGAAAGCGCCGGGCCGGAGGCGCTGCCGCTCGCCATGGCCGGCGCCTCGCTCCTCTCCGGGGCGCTCTTCCTGCGGCTGGGAGGCGGCGGTGGGCAGCGCCGCATAGGTTGACCGGCGGGGGTGGGAGGAGGATGGCCCGGCCGTCGCGGCCGGCCAGGCCGGCCATGCCGCTGGTGGAAGCCGTGGCCGCCTACGTCCGTGAGGGCGTCGTCCGCTTCCACATGCCCGGCCACAAGGGCGGGCGCGGGGCCAGCCCTGCCATCCGCCGCCTCCTGGGCGAGCGCGCCTTCCGCGCGGACGTCACCAGCGTGGAGGGGATGGACGATCTGCAGGAGCCGACGGGCGTGCTGGCCGCCGCGCAGGCGCTGGCGGCGGCCGCCTTCGGCGCGGAGCGGAGCTACTTCCTGGTCAACGGCACCTCGGTGGGCGTGCAGGCGATGATCCTGGCGGCCACCCGGCCGGGCGGCCGGCTCCTCCTGCCGCGCAACATGCACAAGTCGGCGCTGGGCGGCCTCGTCCTCTCGGGGGCCTGGCCGGTCTGGCTGGAGCCGGAGCTGGAGCCCGACTTCGGCATCGCGCTGGGCGTGGAACCGGCGAGGGTGGCGGAGGCGCTGGAGCGCGAGCCCGGGGCGGAGGCGCTCCTCCTCCTCAGCCCGAACTACTACGGCGTCGCCCCGGACCTGGTGCCGGCGGTCCGCCTGGCGCACGGCCGCGGGCTGCCGGTGCTGGTGGACGAGGCGCACGGGCCGCATTTCGGCTTCCACCCGGCGCTGCCGCCGCCGGCGCTGCGGCTGGGGGCGGACGCCAGCGCGCAGGGGGCGCACAAGCTCCTGGGCGGCCTCACCCAGGCCTCCTTCCTGCACATCCGGCCGGGGCGGCTCCCGGCGGAGCGGATCGAGGGCGCGCTCCGGCTCCTGCAGTCCACCAGCGCCAGCTACCTGCTCATGGCCTCGCTGGACGCGGCGCGGGCGCAGATGGAGGAGAACGGGGCCGAGCTGGTCGGCCGAGCCATCCGCCTCGCCGGAGAGATCCGCGCCGCCCTCGCCCGCATCCCGGGGCTGCGGCTTCTCGACGGGCGGGCGCTGGGGAGGCCGGCCGCCGCCTGGCTCGACCCCACCAAGGTCACCTTCTCCGTCCGCGAGCTGGGGCTGAGCGGCCGGCAGGTGGAGCTCCTCCTCCGTCGCCGCTTCCGGATCCAGGTGGAGATGTCCGACCTCTTCAACGTGGTGCTGATCGTCGGCGCGGGCAACAGCGAGGCCGAGGCGGACCGCCTGGTGCGCGCGCTCGGACGGCTGGCGGCGGAGGCGCCGCGGCTGCGGCGCCCGGAGACGGCGGCGCTGCTCGAGCGTGCGGCGCGGCTCCCCGGCGCGCCGTCCCCGGAGGTGGCGGTCCTTCCCCGCGAGGCCTGGTTCGCCCGCTCGCGGGCGGTGGCGCTGGAGGCGGCGCAGGGGAGGGTGGCGGCGGAGACGGTGACCAGCTACCCGCCCGGCATCCCCATCGTCTCGCCGGGCGAGCGGATCTCCCGCGACGTCCTGGACCGCTTGGCCGCCGCCCGCGCGGCCGGCCTCCGCATCTCGGGCCCGGCCGACCCGGAGCTGCGGACGCTCCGCGTCCTGGCCTGAGGCTGCGGTGCGCGGCTCAGCGTCCCACCTGGCTCTCGGCCACCAGGAGGAGGCCGAGCACGATCAGGACCGTGCCCGCCAGCTGGCGGAGCGAGCTGCTCTCGCCCAGGAACCAGCTCCCCAGGAGGACGGTGACCAGGGGCGAGACCGCCAGGCCGACGGCGGTCAGCCCGGCTCCGCCCGACTTGAGCGCGGCGTAGTAGGCCAGGTCGCCGGCGAAGGTGGCGAAGAAGGCCTCCAGGCCGAGGAAGAGCCAGTCGCCTCCCGGCAGCGAGGCCAGCACCCGGTACCGCCCGCCCCAGAGCGACCAAAGGCCGACCAGGAAGACGGTGACCACGGTCCGGGCGACCAGCCCCTCCAGCGGGTCGGCGTGGCGCAGGCCGAGACGGCCGAAGATGGGCGCCACGCCCCAGAGGAGCGCGCCCAGGAGCGCCAGGCCCAGGGTCTTCACGGCCCCACCTCGACCACGCGAGGAAGCGGCTGGTAGGTGTCGACGCCGAGGTCGCGCCGCTCCGGCGGCTTCCCCGCGTACTGGACGACGATCCAGGTGCGGACGGCGACGCCGTCGTAGCCCGGCACGAGCACCCGCACCGTGCCCGGCGGCAGCGAGCGGTTGAGCACCCGCACCGTCCACGGTTTCTGGCGCCAGAGCTCCCGGTGCTCCCAGCGGACGACCGGGGGACGGTAGTCGCCGTAGAGCGCGATGTAGAGCGTCCGCCCGCGCATGCCCGCCCAGAGCAGGACGGGCGACGTGCGGTCGTTGCGGAAGCGGAAGTCGAGGGCCGAGCTGGAGGCGACGGTCGCGTCCTGCCCGGGGGGCACGTAGGGGACGAGCATGCTGTGCGGATGGCGCTCCACCACGGGCAGGTCGGCCGCGCGCACCACGTTGTACAGGTTGGAGGCGATCTTGCAGACGCCTCCGCCCACCGAGGGGATGATGCGCGAACCGGCGTAGGTGGGCCCGTCGCGGTAGCCGCGCTGGCGCGTGAAGGGCCCGATGGTGCCGATCAGGGAGAAGGTGGCTCCGGGCGGGACCACCGTTCCCGCCAGCAGCCGGGCGCCCAGGTCGACGTTGTAGACCTCGTCGAAGAAGGGGTCGGGGAGCGTCGTCCGGAAGGCGGCGATCAGCTCCGGCGCCGGCAGCTCGTCGCGGAGAGCCTCCAGGCGGGCCGGTGGCGAGGCCGACCAGGGCAGCTCCTTCTCGCCGACGTAGGCGTGCAGGCTGCGGTCGGGCGGGCCCGGCGGATCGCAGTTGCCGGGCTGGGCGGCGACGCTGTCGCGCGCGGCGGAGCCGGGCGCCGCCGGGGGCGGGCCGGACCCGCCGGGCGGGCCGGCCCGGAGGAGAAGCCCGGCGGCGACGGCGACCAGGAGCGCCGCCGCCGCCAGGGCCGGCCGGCGCAGGCTGCGCGGCCGGAGGCCGGCGACGCCGGCGACGCGCACGATGCCCGCGACGCGCAGAGGGGATCTCCGCCACCCGCGCCAGAGACCGTTCCGCGGCAACGCCGTCGCCTCCGGTGCGCCGTCCCCTTCCTGCGGAGCCCGCCGTGCGGCGCACCGGGATGCTTATGCGGGCGGGGCTCCGGCCGATGCCCCCGCCGGCGGCTCCGCCGCGGAGGCGCCGGGACTCTCCCGCAGCCGCTGGCGGAGCATGTTCTTCTGGATCTTGCCGCTCGCCGTCCGCGGCAGCTCGCGGACCAGCTCGACCCGCGTCGGCGCCTTGAAGTGGGGGAGCCGCTCGCGGCACCAGGCCAGCAGCTCCTCCGGGCTCGCCTCTGCGCCCTCGCGCAGGACGACGAAGGCGACCGGCGTCTCGCCCCAGAGGGGGTGGGGCGCGGCCACCACCGCCGCCTGGGCGACGGCCGGGTGCCGGTAGAGGACGCCTTCCACCTCCAGGGAGGCGATCTTCTCGCCGCCGGAGACGATCAGGTCCTTGGCCCGGTCGCGGATCTCGATCTCGCCGTCGGGGTGCCAGACGGCCAGGTCGCCCGTGTGGAACCAGCCGCCGGCCAGCGCGCGGGCCGTCCCCTCGGGGTCGCGGTGGTAGCCCTCCATCACCACGTTGCCGCGCGCCACCACCTCGCCCAGCTCGCGCCCGTCCCTGGCCACGTCGCTCATGTCCTCGCGCACCACCCGGACCCGGCCCGCCAGGGGGAGCGCGACGCCCTGGCGCCCCTTGCGCCGGGCGCGCTCGGGGGCGGGGAGGGAGGACTCCCCGGGGGCTTCCTCGTGCCAGGTGATGAAGGCGGTCACCTCGGTCAGGCCGTAGAGGTGGACGACGCGCCAGCCCAGCTCCTCCTCCACCCGGCGGATCACCTCCGCCGGCGGCGCCATGCCGCCGACGAGCCAGCGGACGCGGCCCCGGCCCGGGACCTCGCGGAGGCCGGCCGCCCGCGCGTGCTCCAGGCAGAGGGTCAGCACGGTGGCGGCCGCGCCGAAGAGGGTGACGCCGTAGCGCTCGATGCGGCGGAAGATCTCGCCGGGGTCGACCTTGGCCAGCATCACGTTGGCCGCGCCGGCACCCAGCGTCGCCCAGATCAGCCCCCAGCCGTTGGCGTGGAACATGGGCGCCACGTGCAGGCAGACGTCCTGGGGCGCCAGCCGGAGCGCCAGCATCATGTCCACGGAGTTGAGGAAGTTGTTCCGGTGCGTCTGCCGGACGCCCTTGGGCCGGCCCGTGGTGCCGCTGGTGTAGTTGATCGAGAGGAGGTCGCGCTCGCCCACCCGCTCCGCGTCGAAAGGAAGCGGCTCCGCCGCGGCGGCCGCCTCCTCCAGCGAGGGGAGGCCGGCCACCCTTCCTCCGACGGTGAGGAGGCGCAGGCCCGGGCGCGCGCGCAGGACGGGCTCGAGCGCCGGCAGGAGCGGGGCGTGGGCGATCAGGAGGCGCGCCCCGGCGTGGTCGAGGATGTAGCCCAGCTCCGCGGGGGCCAGCCGGACGTTGAGCGGGACCAGGGCGGCGCCGGTCAGGGGGACGGCCGTGTAGCACTCGAAGGCCTCGACGACGTTCGGGGCGAGGAGCGCCACGCGGTCGCCCCGCTCCACGCCGAGGCCGAGGAGCGCCCCCGCCAGCCGCTCGATCCTGCGGCGCAGCTCGTCGTACGTGAGGCGGAGGCCGTCGTCCAGCACCGCCGCCCGGCCGGGGTAGAGGTCGAAGCCCCGCTGGCAGAGCGCCAGCGGGGTGAGCGGCACCTCCATCGTGCCCGCCCCCTTCCTGCGGTCCGTGGTCCGTCCGCAGCCATATGCCGGCCGGCGGACGACGGTTCGCGCCGCCCGCGCAGCGCCCGGCGGCCCTTCCGGCCTCCGGCCCGCCCTCCCGCGCGTCCGGACAGGATGCGGCGCCGGCCCGAGGCACATAGGCTGCCTGCGCAGAGAACGGGAGGTGCGCAGGGTGGAAGGGGCTGAAGAGGCGGCCTCCTGGCCGCTTGGCTTCCTGAGGTTCGAGGAGTTGGCCGAGGTGGCGGCCATCGAGGAGCGGCTCTTCCCCGAGCCGCTCGACCTGCCCTCGCTGGCCCGCCTCTGGCTCAGCCCGCAGACGGTCTACCTGGCCGTCCGCGACGGAGGGCGGCTGGCCGCCTACTTCGGGTTCCAGGTCGAGGGGCCGACCGCCCACGTCATCGCCAACGCCACCCACCCGGACTACCAGGGCCGGGGGCTCGGGCACCGGATCCTGCGCGAGGCGGAACCGGTCGCCCGTTCGCGGGGGGCGCGCTGGTTCCTGGGCGAGGTGCGCCGCTCCAACCGGCGGCAGCTGGCCATCCTGCGGGAGCTGGGCTGGGTCGAGGTCGGCCTCTGCCCGCGGTTCTTCGGGAACGGCGAAGAGGCCGTCGTGGTCTGGCGATGCCTGCCGTAGGCGGGGAGGAGCGCGGCCGGGCGCTGGCCGAGCTGGCGGCCGGCCTGGGCGGCCGGCTCGAGGGCTGCGCGGGGAGCGTGCGCGTGGAGGGGATCGGCGTCGACTCCCGCCGGATCCGGCCGGGCGACCTCTTCGTGGCGCTGCCGGGCAGCCGCGTCCACGGGGCCGCCTACCTGGAGGAAGCGCGCAGCCGCGGCGCGCGGGCCGCGGTCCTGCCGCCGGAGGCGCCCGCGCCGGAGGGCTTCCCCGTCCTGCGCCACCCCGACGCGGCGGGGATCCTGCCCGAGCTGGCGGCCCGCCTCTACGGCCGGCCCGGCGAGCGGCTGCGGCTGGCGGGGGTGACGGGGACCAACGGCAAGACGACGACCGCGCTGCTGCTCGCCCACCTTCTGCGCGCGGCCGGCCGGCGCGTGGCGGTCTGGACGACGACCGTCGCCTGGGCTCCCTCGGGCCCCTTCCGGCCGCTCTGGACCACGCCGCCGGCGCACGAGCTGCAGCGCTGGCTCCGCCAGGCGGCCGACGCCGGCTGCGAGGAGGCCGTCCTGGAGGTCTCCTCGCACGGCGTGGTGCAGGGGCGCATCGCCGGCCTCCGCTTCGCGGCCGGGGTGGCCACCAACCTCTCCCCCGACCACCTCGACTTCCACGGCAGCCTGGAGGCGTACGCGGCCGCCAAGCGCGCCTTCATCGCCGCCCTGGAGCCGCCGGCGGTGGCCGTCCTCAACGCCGAGGACCCGGTGGTGCGGAGCTTCGCCCGGGCGGCGCGCGCCCACGTGGTCGACTTCGGCTTCGGCGCCGGCGCGGGGGTGGGGGCGGAGGAAGTGCGAACGGGCACCTCGGGGAGCGACTTCCGGATGCGCGTCGGCGATCCCGAGCTCGCCCGCCGCGCCGGCCTCGCCGCCGGCGAGCGGATCCCCGTCCGGCTCCGACTGGTGGGGCGGCACAACGTGGCCAACGTGCTGGCCGCCTCCGCGGCGGCGCTCTGGCTGGGCCTCCGCCCGGACCGCCTGCCGGAGGCGCTCGCCTCCTTCGCGCCGCCGCCGAGGAGGCTGGAGAGCGTCCGGGTCGGACCGTTCACGGTGGTCAACGACGTGGCCATGAACGAGGCTTCCTGCGAGACGGTGCTGCGGGCGGTGGGCGCCATGTCGCCGCCGCAGCTGGTGGTGGTCCACGCGGTCCGCGGCCGCCGCGGGCCCGAGGTGAACGCGGGCATGGGGCGGGTGCTGGCGCGCTGGAACCGGCGCCTCCGCTTCGCCCCGCTGGTCGTCTCGCTCAGCCTGGACCGCCTGGGGCGCTACCCGGTCGACCACCGGCCGCGGGAGGAGGAGGTCGAGGCGCTCCGCCGGGCGGCCGAGGAGGGGGAGCTCCCCCTCTCCGTCCACGCCTCGCTGGAGGAAGCGATCGCCGAGGCGGTCGACCGTCTCCAGCCCGGCGGGCTGCTGCTGCTTCTCGGCACCTTCGGGATGGACGACGGCCCCTGGCTGGCGGTGGAGCGGCTGGCCGCGCGGCTGGGGGTGCCGCCGCCGCCGCCACCCCGCTACCCGCTCCCCGAGGGGTAGGGGCCGGCCGTCCCGCCGCGGCGGCCGCGGCGCGGCGGCGGGGGAGGGAGGGCCGGAAGGGCTTCCGCCCGCCGCCCCGAAGAAGGCTTTGCCGGAGGCGGAGAGATTGCAGAGCAGCCCGGAATCCGGAGCCCCGGCGGAGATCCGGCGCGAGGCGCGCCTCGACGCGGCCGCGCTGCGCCGGACCTGCCGGCCCGAGGAGATCCCGCCCGCCGAGGAGGCGCTGGAGGCCTTCCGCCGGACGGGCCTGATCGGCCAGGAGCGCGCCGCCAGGGCCATGGAGCTGGGCCTGGCCATGCGACGGCCCCGGCAGCACGTCTACGTGGTCGGGCCGGTCGGCACGGGCAAGAAGACCTACGTCGAGGAGCGGGTCCGGCGCCACGCCGCGGGCCGGCCGGTCCCCGACGACTGGTGCTACGTCTACAACTTCCGCGACCCGGCGCGGCCGCTGGCCGTCTCGCTGCCGGCCGGCGAGGGGGAGGTCTTCGCCGCCGCCATGGAGATGCTGGTGGACGAGATCCGGCGCGAGCTCCGCCAGGCCTTCGAGAGCGAGGAGTTCCAGCGGGAGCAGGGCCGTATCGCGCAGGACTTCCAGGACCGCCAGGCCGCCCTCTGGCAGCGGGTGGAGGAGGAGGCCCGCGAGGCCGGCTTCCTCCTGGAGCGGACGCCCACCGGCATCGCCACCCTCCCCCTCGGCCGCGGCGGCCAGCCGGCGAGCGCAGGCGAGCTGGAGGCGCTCGGAGCCGAGGAGCGGGAGCGGTTGGCGCAGGCGGCGCGCCAGTTCCAGCCCCGCCTGGAGGAGGCGCTGCGGGAGCAGCACCAGCTGCAGCGCGAGGCGCGCCGGGCCGCCCTCGACCTCCGCTCCGGCACCGCGCGAGCGGTGGCCGGCCGCCTGGTCGAGGGCGTGCGCGCCCAGTACCGTTCCTGGCCGCGGATCGTCGAGTACCTCGACCAGCTCCTGGAGGACGTCGTCCAGAACATCGGGCTCTTCCTGGACTCGGAGGAGGAGGAAGCCTCGCCGCTGGCGCTCCTGGCGCGCCGCGAGGCGGGCGAGGACCGCTTCCGGCGCTACCGCGTCAACGTGCTGGTCAGCCACCGCGGGGAGGAGCACGCGCCCGTCCTCTTCGAGCGGAACCCCAGCTACTACAACCTGATGGGCAAGGTGGAGTACCGGAGCGCGCTGGGCACCGCGACCACCGACTTCACCCTGGTCAAGGCGGGCGCGCTCCACCGGGCCAACGGGGGCTACCTGATCCTGGAGGCGGGCGAGCTGCTCCGCGACCCCATGGCCTGGGTGGCGCTGAAGCGGGCGCTGAAGAGCGGCGAGGTGCGCGTGGAGAACCTGAACGAGCAGTTCAGCCTGGTCCCCATGGGCAGCCTTCGCCCCGAGCCGATCCCGCTCGACGTCCAGGTCTTCCTGATCGGCAGCCACGAGATCTTCGCCCTGCTCTACGCGGCGGACGAGGACTTCCGCAAGCTCTTCCGCACCCGGGTGGAGTTCGACGCGGAGATGCCGCGCACGCCGGAGAACGTGGCGCGGCTGGCCGGCTTCCTGCTCCACTACGCGCGCGAGGAAGGGCTCCTCCCCGTGGCGGCGGACGGCGCGGCGGCGCTGGTCGAGTTCAGCTCGCGCCTGGCCGAGGACCAGGAGAAGCTCTCCACCCGCTTCAACGAGCTGGTCCAGGTGCTCGACGAGGCCTCGCACTGGACGGCCGGCCGGGGGGCGGCGGCGGTGGCCGCCGAGGACGTCTGGCGGGCGCTGGAGGAGCGGCGCTACCGCTCGAACCGGGTGGAGGAGCGGATCCGCCAGCTCTTCCAGGAGGGGACGCTCCTCCTCGCCGTCGACGGAGGGGCGGTGGGCACCGTCAACGGCCTGGCGGTCCTCTCCCTGGCCGACTACGCCTTCGCGCGGCCCAACCGCATCACCGCCCGCGTCTGGCCCGGCCAGCGCGGGGTGGTCCACGTGGAGCGGGAGAGCGCCCGCAGCGGACCGGACCACACCAAGGGCGTCGCCATCCTGGCCGCCTACCTGGCCGGCCGCTACGGGCAGGAGACGGCGCTCTCCTTCTCGGCCTCGCTCACCTTCGAGCAGGTCTACGACGAGGTGGACGGCGACAGCGCCTCCGGCGCCGAGCTCTTCGCCGTCCTCTCCGCCCTGGCCGAGCTGCCCCTCGACCAGGGGGTGGCGGTCACCGGCTCGGTCAACCAGCTGGGCGAGATCCAGCCCATCGGCGGCGTGAACGAGAAGGTGGAGGGCTTCTTCCGCGTCTGCAAGGCGCTGGGCCTGACCGGACGGCAGGGCGTGATCCTTCCCCGCCGCAACGTCCGCCACCTGATGCTCCATCCCGAGGTGGTGGAGGCGGTGCGGGAGGGGAGCTTCCACCTCTGGGCGGTCTCCACCGTCGACGAGGCGATGGAGATTCTGAGCGGGCTTCCCCGGGAGGAGATCGACCGGCGCGTCCTCGCCCGGCTCCGGCAGATGAACCAGACGCTGCGCAGGCGGGCCGTGCCGGCCCTCGGCCAGGCCGGCGCGGAGGGGGGCGGGGCCGGGAACGGCGCCGCCGCCTCCGGCGGGGCCGAGCCGTCGCGCGGCGAGGGCGCGAGCAAGGGGGCGTGAGAGGTGGCGGTGCAGCCCGGCGAGGCGTTCCAGCCGGCCGGCCTCTTCCGCCGGCACGCGGCCAACCCCATCCTGACCGCCGATCACTGGCCGTACCCCGCCAACGCGGTCTTCAACCCGGCGGCGGCGGAGGTGGAGAAGGAGACGCTCCTCGTGGTGCGGGTGGAGGACTTGCGCGGCTTCTCCCACCTGACCGTGGCGCGCAGCCGGAACGGGGTCGACGGCTGGCGGATCGACCCCTCGCCGACGCTCCTCCCGGACCCCGGCCACCAGGAGGAGGTCTGGGGGCTGGAGGATCCGCGCGTCGTCTGGCTGGCCGAGGAAGGGCTCTGGGCCCTCACCTACGTCTCCTTCTCCCGCGGCGGACCGGTCGTCTCGCTGGCCGTCACCCGCGACTTCCGCCGCTTCGAGCGACGCGGCGTGCTGGTGCCGCCGGAGGACAAGGATGCCGCCCTCCTGCCGCGCCGGGTGGGCGGCCGCTGGGCGCTCATCCACCGCCCGGTCATCCGCGGCGAGGCGCACATCTGGATCTCCTTCTCCGAGGACCTCCGCTACTGGGGGGACCACCGGATCCTCCTGCCGGCCCGGCCCGGCTGGTGGGACTCGGCCCGCGTCGGGCTGGGCGCACCGCCCATCGAGACGCCTCACGGCTGGCTTCTCATCTACCACGGCGTCCGGGTGACCGCCTCGGGCAGCCTCTACCGCGTCGGCCTGGCGCTGCTCGACCTGGAGGAGCCGACGCATGTCCTGCGCCGGAGCGAGGAGTGGGTGATGAGCCCGCGGGCAGCCTACGAGCGGTCGGGCGACGTGCCGGGGGTGATCTTCCCCAGCGGGGCGATCTGGGATCGCGCCAGCGACGAGCTGCGCCTCTACTACGGCGCGGGCGACGACAAGGTGGCCCTGGCGACGGCGCGCATGAGCGAGGTGCTCGCCTACCTGGAGGGCTGCCCGGAGGCCGCCTCCTGAGAGTCCGCTCCACGGCCGCCGGGAGGGGGAGGCGGAAGGGGAAGGGGCGGGCGATCGCGCGGCGCCCGCAAGAATCTCGCCCGAGCGGGAGAGGATGAGGCTGTCTCCTTTCCAGTATAGTGTGGGCCGGGGTGAGAGAGGTGGCAAGCGATCCCAGGGGCCCGACCGGACAGGCGGAACGGCGCGAGTACGTGGAGCCCCCCATCCCGCAGGATGCGCCTGACGCGGGCCGGGTCATCCTCCGCGACGGCCAGACGGCCATCCTGCGCTCGGCGGGCGAGGCCGACCGGGAGCGGCTGCAGGCCTTCGTCCGCCGCTCGACCCGCGATCCCCAGCTCCGGCGCCTCTTCGGCGTGGAGGAGGGCGACGGGGTGCCGGCGGAGGGGCCGGGGTGCCAGCGCCGGATCCTCCTGGTGCTGCAGGGCGAGCCGGCCGAGCAGAGGCTGGTGGCCGCGGGCGTCTGCGCGCGCCCGGCGCCCGGGGCGACGGAGGCGGAGGTGGGCTTCCTCGTCGAGGAAGGGAGGCGCGGCCTCGGCCTCGGCTCCATCCTCCTCGAGCGGCTCGCGCTGCTGGGCATCCGCAGCGGGCTGCGCCGCTTCCGCGCGGAGGTCGAGCGGGAGAACCGCGACATGTGGAAGGTCTTCGAGGACAGCGGCTTCGACCTCGTGCGCGAGGAGGAGACGGACGACCGCATCCGCGTCTCCTTCGCCATCCAGCCCAACCGGCGCAGCGTCGAGCTCTCCGAGCAGCGCGAGCGGATCGCCACCGTCGCCTCGCTCCGCCCCTTCTTCCTGCCGCGGAGCGTGGCGGTCGTCGGCGCCTCGCGCGATCCCGACGCCATCGGCCGCCGCATCTTCGACTACCTGATCTGGAACCGTTTCAACGGTCCCGTCTACCCGGTCAACCCCTCGGCCAGCGTGGTCGGCTCGGTGCCCGCCTACCGCTCGATCCTGGAGGTGCCGGGCCCCGTCGACCTGGCCGTCGTCTCGGTTCCCGCCCAGGCCGTCCTCCCCGTGCTCGACGAGTGCGGCCGGAAGGGTGTGCGCGCGGCGGTGGTGATCACCGCCGGCTTCGCGGAGACGGGGCCGGAGGGGCGCCAGTTGCAGGACCGGATGGTGGAGCTGGCGCGCGGCTACGGCATGCGCATCGTCGGCCCCAACTGCCTCGGCCTGCTCAACACCGACCCCGAGATCCGGCTCAACGCCAGCTTCTCGCCCGTCTTCCCGCCGCACGGGCGCGTCAGCATGTCCTCGCAGAGCGGCGCCCTGGGCCTGGCCATCCTCCAGTACGCCACCGCCATGGGGCTGGGCATCTCCACCTTCGTCAGCGTCGGCAACAAGGCGGACGTCTCGGGCAACGACCTGCTCCAGTACTGGGAGGAAGATCCGGGGACCGACCTGATCCTTCTCTACCTGGAGTCCTTCGGCAACCCGCGTCGCTTCTCGCGCATCGCGCGCCGCGTCGGGCGGAAGAAGCCGATCCTGGCCGTCAAGAGCGGGCGGACGGCGGCGGGCCACCGCGCGGCCGGCTCGCACACCGCCGCCCTGGCCGCGAGCGAGACGGCCGTCGACGCCCTCTTCGAGCAGGCCGGCGTCATCCGCGCCGACACGCTGGAGGAGATGTTCGACATCGCGGCGCTCCTGGCCTACCAGCCGCTTCCCCGCGGGCGGCGGGTGGCGGTGGTGACCAACGCCGGCGGCCCGGGCATCCTGGCCGCCGACGCCCTGGCCGGGATGGGGCTGGAGGTGCCCGAGACCCCGGAGGCGACGAGGCGGAGGCTGCAGGAGATCCTGCCGCCGGCCGCCAGCCTGCGGAACCCGGTGGACATGATCGCCTCCGCCACGGCCGGGCAGTACCGCCAGGTGCTCCAGCTGATGCTGGAGGAGCCCGGCTACGACGCCGCCATGGTCCTCTTCATCCCGGTGGGGCTGGTGCCCATCGAGGAGGTGACGGGGGCGGTCAAGGAGGCGGTCCGCGCCGCGCGCGAGAAGGGGATCGAGAAGCCGGTCCTGGCCGTCATGATGGGCCTGGACGCGCCGAGCGCCCTGGAGGTGGACGGCACCCTCATCCCCAGCTACCGCTTCCCCGAGGCGGCCGCCCGGGCGCTGGCCCGCGCCTACCGCTACGCCAGCTGGCGGAGCGAGCCCGAGGGCTCCATCCCCGACTTCCCCGACCTGGACGTGGAGCGCGCCAGGGAGCTGCTCCGCGATCCCCTCGCCCGGCGCGGCGGCTGGCTCGACCAGGAACGGATCGCCGGGCTCTTCGCCTGCTTCGGCCTGCCCTACGCCGGCGGCCGCGTCGTGCGCACGCCCGGGGAGGCGGCCGAGGCGGCGGAGGCGATCGGCTTCCCGGTGGTGGTCAAGATGGTCTCCCGCACCCTCCTGCACAAGTCCGAGTGGGGCGGCGTGGTCCTCGACCTGCGCGAGCGGGGCGCCGTCGAGGCCGCCTGCCGCCGCATCGCCGCCAACCTCCGGGAGGCCGGGCGCGAGGGGGAGCTGGACGGCTTCCTGGTGCAGCCGATGATCCCCGAGGCGGTCGAGCTGATGGTGGGCGTCACCACCGACCCCCAGTTCGGCCCGCTGATCGCCTTCGGCCTGGGCGGCATCCACGTCGAGGTGCTGCGCGACGTGGTCTTCCGCATCACGCCCCTCACCGACCGGAACGCCCGCGAGATGGTCCGCGCCATCCGCGGCTACCGGCTCCTGGAGGGCTACCGGGGCCATCCGGCGGCCGACGTTCCGGCCGTCGAGGAGCTCCTCCTCCGCCTCTCGCGCATGGTGGAGGAGCTGCCCGAGATCGCCGAGCTCGATCTCAATCCGGTGATGGCGCTGAAGCCGGGCGAGGGCTGCCGCATCGTCGACGCGCGCGTCCGCCTGGCCCCGGAGTCGGCGGGCTGACCGGGGCGGGCGGGGCCGGGCGGAGCGCTCTCGCCGCGCCGGCGGCGGTTACGGCTCGGTTACACTTCTTCCTCCTGACAGGAAGCCCGGATCCGGACGGGTAACCCCTCTTCGTCCACAAGGGGGATCCGTCCATGCACCTCTCTCTCCGCCTCTCTTCGCGCCGGCCCTCCGGCCGGCGTCGTCGCGCAGGCCGCCCTCTCCCGGTGCTCGTGCTGGCGCTGCTCCTCCTGCTGGCGGCCCTGCCGGCGCCGCCCGGACCGGCCACCGCCAGGGCGGCGGCGGCAGCCTCTCTGCCCTTCGTCGACGTCGACCCCTCCGCATACGCCTGGGCGTTACCGGCGATCGCCGACCTGTACGGCCGCGGGCTGATGGTGGGCGTCGACCCGACCCACTTCGCGCCGGGGGCGCCGCTCACCCGCGCGCAGATGGCCACCCTGCTGGCCCGCTGGAAGGGATACCCGCTGGACGGGATCGGCCCGGCCTTCGCCGACGTCGCGCCGGGCTCCTGGTACTACGCGGCGGTCGAGGCGGCCTCGGGCAACGGGCTCTTCGGCGGGGTGGCGCCCGGCCGCTTCGCCCCCGGTGCCACCGTCACCCGCGCCATGATGGCGACGGTGGCGGCGCGCGCGCTGGGGCTCGACCGGGTGGCGCAGGACCTGGCCGGCGCCCCGCTTCCCTACGCGGACGCGGGAGCGGTGCCGGGCTGGGCGCGGGGCGCCGTGGCGGTCGCCGCCGACCTGGGGACCATGGTGGGAAGCGGCGGCTCCTTCCGTCCCGGCGACCCGCTCACCCGGGCGGAGGCGGCGGTGCTGATCGACCGGCTGCTGGGCGTCACCCAGGCGGCGGTCGCCCGCGAGGGGAACCGGGCGGTCGCCTACCTCAACGTGGAAGCCGACCGGAGCGAGCTGAACGTCGGCCAGAGCGCCCAGCTCAGCGCCTGGGGCCACGACTCCGCCGGCTACCTGATCCCGGCGGCGGCCGCGTGGAGCGCCAGCGGCGGCCAGGTGGACGCCTCCGGGCGCTTCACGGCGACGGCGCCGGGCTCCGTCACGGTGACCGCCTCCGTGCCCGGCCGCGGCGTCGCCAAGTCGCTGACGCTCCGCGTCCACCAGCCGGCGAAACTGGTTCTGGGTGACGGGACGCCGCCGGCGGCGCTGGTCGGCGCTTCCTTCCCGCTGGCGGCGGCGGTGGTGGACACGACCGGACAGGTCGATCCGGCCGACGACGGCCGCAGCGTCAGCCTGACGCTGCAGGCGCCCGACGGGAGCACGCGCACGCTGACCGCCGCGACCCGGGGCGGCTGGGCCAGCTTCCCGTCCGTCACCCTCGACCAGGCGGGCGCCTACCAGGTGACCGCGCAGGCGGCCGGACTCGCCCCCGCCTCGGCCGTCGTCCAGGCGGTCGCCCAGCCGCTGGGCAGCCTCGTCGTGAGCGGGCTGCCGGGCTCGGCGGTGGCGCGGACGCAGGCCGCCCTGACCGTCCGCCTGCAGAACGCCGACGGCTCGCTGGCCGGGGGCACCTTCCCGGTCCGCCTCGCCAGCTCCGATTCGACGGTGGTCGCGCCGGCCGGCCCGACCGCGCTGATCCGCGGAGCGGGCTCGGCGGGCGCCGTCCGCTTCCTGGCGCCGGGTTCGGCCGACCTCCAGGCGAGCGTGCCGGGCGGCGCCTACCGGAGCGCGACGGTCGCCGTGCAGGTGACGCCGGCCGGCTCGCTCCGGCTGGCCGGCGCCTCGCCGGCGACGCTCCAGGCGGGCCGGAGCAGCCGGCTGACCGTCCGTCTCCTCGGGCCCGACGGCGGCCCCTGGCAGGGCGGCCCGGTGACCGTCACCCTGGTGCCCCACGGCCCGCACGGCTACGACCTGCCGGAGCTGACGGCCACCTCGCAGGGTGACGCGGCCGTCTTCACCTTCACGCCGGTCTTCTCGGGCCTCTACGGCTTCCGCGCCGTCGCCCAGGGGTTCGCCGGCGACGACGAGAGCGGCGTGCTGAAGGTGCTGGCGGGGCCGCCGACGCAGCTGGCCGTCCACGCCGCGCCCTCCACCATCCTGGCGCCCGGGCAGAGCGCGCAGCTGACCGCCGAGCTGGCCGACGCGTACGGGAATCCGGTGCCCGCCTCCTTCCAGCTGCGTGCCGCGCCGGGCGCCGGCGCCGGCACGCTCTCCGGGCTGAAGGCGCAGATGCCGGGACCGGGCGTCGCCGCCACCTTCACCGCCGGACCGGGAGGAAGCAGCCGCACCGTCACCTTCTCCAGCCCGGACCACCCCGAGCTGGGCGCGCTCCGCGTCACCTTCCGCTCGCTGGCCCGGCCGGCCGACGTGGTCGCCGGCAAGGGTCTCTGGCTCCTCTTCGGCGACTGGAAGTCGACGCCGGACGCCACCCTGATCGACCGCGCCGTGCGCGGCGGCTTCACCCACGTCTACATCGAGGTGGCCACCACCTCGGACGGCTTCTACGGCCGGCGGGCGCTGGACGACTTCCTCTGGAAGGCGCACGCGGCCGGCCTGGCCGTCGTCGCCTGGACCTACCCGGCGCTCTGGAACCCGGCCGGCGACCTCGCCTGGAGCCGGCAGGTGATCGCCTACGCGACGCCCGAGGGCGACCGGGCGGACGCCTTCGCGCCCGACATCGAGGAGAACCTGGACGCGCAGGCGGTGACCGGCTATGTCTCCGCGGTCCGTCAGGCGCTGGACGCGCTCGGGCCGGCCGGGCGGCTGGTGGCCGTCACCTACCCGCCGCAGTCGCGGCCCAACTTCCCCTTCGCCCAGCTGGCCGGCGCGGTCGACGCCTTCGCGCCCATGAGCTACTGGCACAACTACGAGGCCGAGTACAGCTACCTGCGCGCCTACCGCTACGTGGCCCAGTCGGTCCGCCAGCTCCGGCAGCTGGCGGGCGGCCCGGTCCCGGTCAGCGTCGTCGGGCAGAGCTTCGACATGTTCGCCAGCTCGGGGAGCGGCATCTACAGCCCCACGGCGCTGGAGATCGAGGCGGCGGCGCGGGCCGCCCGCGACGCGGGCGCCATCGGCCTCTCCTTCTACCGCTGGGGGACGGCGACGGGGGAGGAGTGGGAGGCGATGACGGCGGCGGCCGCCCCCTGAGCCGAACCCTGGAGAAGGCGCCCCTCGCCCGCCCCCGGGGAGAACCCCGGGGGCAGACTTGCCTTTCGCCCGGGCGTACCATCGAAGGGGGGCAGGAAGGAAGCGGGAGAGAGGCGAGCTCCAGGCGTGGGGGTGAGGAAGGGTGAGTGCAGCCTCCCGCAATCCGGGCGAGGCGCCGGGCCGGGCGACCGCCTGGAACCCGACGCTTCCCAACCAGATCCGCCTCGCCGTCTACTGGTTCGGCCTCGGCTTCCAGGAGGCCGCGCTCCTCACCATTCTTCTGCCGCTGGCGCTCAGCCGGCTGGCGCCTTCCCGCGAGACGGCCGACCTGGCGCGGCTGGCCACGATGGCGGCCGCCGTCCGCCTGCTCTGTCTGCCGCTGGCGGGCCTCTACTCCGACCGGGTGCGCGCCCGCGGCGGCTCGCGCAAGCCGCTCCTCCTCGCCGGTGCGGGTGTCGACGCCGTCGGGCTGGTCCTGCTCCTCGACGCCGCCGACCTGGGCCGCTTCGCCGCCGGCTTCTGGCTGGCGACGCTGGGCGAGAGCGCCAGCCTCGCCGCCTACCAGGCCTTCTGGCCGGAGCGCGTCCCGCCCGCCGTCCGGGGCGCGGCCTCGGGCTACGCGGGCGCCGCCAGCCTCCTGGGCACGGTCGCCGGACTGGCCTCGGCGGCGCTCCTCGGCGAGCGCCCGGCCCTGGAGTGGATGCTCGTCCTCATCCTTCTGGGCGCCTTCGTCACCTGGAGCGGCGTGCAGGAAGCGGAGCCCGAGGCGGCGACCGCGCCCGCGGAGAGCGAGTCGGCGGCGGGGCTCCGCCACGACTTCCGGGTGACGTGGCTCGGCCGCTTCCTGGTCATGCTGGGCGTCGACCTGCTCATGTTCTTCGTCTTCGGCTACTTCCAGGAAGTGGTCGGCCTGGCCAGCCCCTCGCGCGGCACCGCGTCGGCGGCGGTCGTCGCCGTCCTGGCCGCGGCCGCCTCCAGCCTGCTGCTGGGCTCCTGCTCGGACCGGCGCGAGCGGAAGCGGCTCCTCGCCCTGGCCGGCCTGCCCATGGCGCTCGCCGCCGCCGGCCTTGCGCTCCTCCCCGCGCCTCGCTGGCTGCCGCTCTTCGCGCTGGCCTTCGGGGTCGGGCTGGGCGCCTTCCTGGCGGTGGACTGGGCGCTGGGCGTCGACACGCTGCCGGAGCGGCTGCACCTGGCGCGCGATCTCGGCTTCTGGGGTCTCGCGGCCAACCTGCCGCTCCTGCTGGCGCCCGCGCTGGGCGGCAGCCTCCTGGCCCTGGGCGGCGCCGATCCCGCCGCGGGGTACCGGCTGCTCTTCCTGGCCAGCAGCCTCTTCCTGGCCGCCGGTTCGCTGGTGGTGCTCCGCGTCGGCGCGCGGCCGCTCAGCCCGCTTCGCTGGCTGCCGGTCCGCCTGCTGGCGGCCGCGGTGGTCCCCGCCTACCTCTTCCTCACCTGTCGCGTGGCGGTCGAGGGCCGGCTGCCGCGCCGGCGCGGCGCCACGCTGGTCATCGCCAACCACCAGCACGACCTCGACAGCCTGGTCGTCGCCGGCCACCTGATGCGGGCGGGTCCCTGGCGGGACCCGGTCTTCAGCGCCGGCTCGGAGCGGATGTTCGAGCCGGGCTTCCTGGCCGGGCGGGCTCCCTGGTGGCTGGAGCCGCTCCTGCGCCGCTCCGACTGGAGCCGGCTCTTCCGGGCGCTGGGTATCCGGCCGATCGAGAACCAGCCGCTGGGCCGGCCACTCCTCAGCCTGGCGCTGGAGGTGATGCGGCGGCACGGCCCGCTCCCGCTGGGCGAGGTCTTCCGGCCGCGGGTGCTGGAGCGCCTGGCCGAGCGGTCGGGGCTGCCGCCCGCCGAGCTCCGCGGCCGCGGCCTCGACCGGCTCTGGACGCCCCGGCTCTTCCGCGCGGCGATGGCGGAGAGCTCGCCGGCGGCGCTCTGCGAGCCCTTCCGCAGCGAGGCGCGGGAGGCGACGCGGCGGCGGATCGAGGCGCAGATGGCCGACCTGGAGCGACTCCTCCGCCGCGGGGCGACGCTCTACCTGACGCCGGAGGGGCGCTTCAGCCCGGACGGCCGGCTGGGACGCCTGCGCGAGTCGCTGGCGCGGCTCGAGCCGCTGGCGGAGACGACCTGGGTGGCGGCCGTCAGCTACGACCCGTACTGTGGCCGGCGGCTCGGGATCTTCGTCCGCCTGCGCCGCGTCGCCGCCGGGGAGCCGGCGGGCCTGGCCCTGGCCGCCTCGCGGCCGGTGACGGCGACGCAGCTGCTGGCGGACTGGCTGCTGGAGAGGGAGGCGGAGCAGGCCGCGGAGCGGCGCCGGCGGGCGACGGAGGCGGGCGAGGCGGCCGGGGAGCTCCCGGGAGCCTTCGCCTTCACGGAGGCCGAGGCGCTGGCGGGCGTGGAGGCGCGGCTGCGCCGGCTGCCGGCGGGCGTGGTGCTGGCGCCGGCCCTGCGCGGCGGGCCGGGGCGGCCGGTCCGCGCCGCGCTGCGCAACATGGTCCAGCGGGGTGCGCTCCGCCGGCAGGGCGGCCTCTACCTTCGCGGCCCCGTGCGCACGCACCCGCGCTTCCCCCACGTGGCCGACATGCTCGCCTACCAGGCGCGGCAGCTGGCCGAGACCGTCGCCGCCAACGCCGAGCTCGGGGCGGCCCGGCTCTCCGGCTGAGAGGGAGCGCCCCGCCGGGCGGGCGAGGCCGCGGGGGGGCGAGGGGGCGCCCGGGGCGCGACGGGGCGGGGAGCCGCCCGGCCCGGCCCCCGCCCCGGGGTCTACTTCTACTCCTGCGCGGTCCGCGCGGCCGGTGCCAGCTCCACGCCGGAGACCGCCCGTTCCGCGGCCGGCTGGCGCAGGTAGACGTACCAGTAGGCCAGCGCCACGAAGAGCCAGGCGCCGATCAGGTTGCCCACGAAGGAGCCGGCCAGCTCCTCGAAGACCTGTGCCCAGCCGTAGGGCGCGCCGACGAAGAGCGCGGCCGGGACGAAGAACATGTTGGCGACCACGTGCTGGAAGCCGATGCCGACGAAGGCCATGATGGGGAACCAGATGCCGAGGATCTTGCTGACCACGTCCTCCGAGCCCAGCGCCAGCCAGACGGCCAGGGCCACCAGCCAGTTGCAGCCGATCCCCGAGGCGACGGTGGCCGGGAAGCTGAGCTTCACCTTGGCCACGCCCAGGCCGATGACGGCCGTGCGGTACGGGTCGGCCGTCAGAAGGCCGGCCACGACGCCGAAGACGTAGGCGACGAAGAGCGAACCCAGGAAGTTGCCGATCAGCACCCAGAACCAGTTGTAGACCAGTCCCCGCCAGCTGGCGCGGCCGGCGTGGACCGCGATGGGCACCACCGCCATGTTCCCGGTCAGGAGCTCCGCGCCGGCCACGACGACCAGGACCAGGCCGACGGGGAAGACCGCGGCGCCCAGGAAGCTCGCGAAGGTTCCCCAGACGTCCTTCGGAAGACCCGCCGTCACGCGGATGTCGAGAAGCCCCCCGATGGCGATGAAGGCGCCTGCCAGAAAGCCCAGGACCAGCAGCTGGCCGACGGAGAGCCGCGTCTTGCCGGCGCCCGCCTCGCTGGCGGCCCGGGCGATCTCCGCCGGCGACTTGAACCCGCTCATCCTTCGCTCCTCTCCTTCCTCGCACACCTCGGCTCCGGACCCGCGGCCCCCGCCGGGTTCAGAGGCTGGCCGCGAGCCCGGCCGCGTCCGGAGTCGCCTCGGCCCGGCTGGCCAGGCCGTCGACGGAGGTGCCGCCGAGCCTCACCCGCTCCGGGTGGGTGTAGACGTTGAGCCGGTCGCCGCGCGAGAAGCCGACCAGGGTGATGCCGAACGCCTCGGCCGTCTCCACGGCGAGACTGGACGGCGCCGAGACCGAGGCGACCACCGGGATGCCCACCACGGCGGCCTTCTGCACGATCTCGAAGCCGGCCCGGCCGGAGACCTGGAGCACCGCAGGCCGGTCCCCTCGCAGGGGCAGGCGCCCCTCCAGCCAGAGCCGCCCGATCACCTTGTCGACGGCGTTGTGCCGGCCGACGTCCTCCGCCGCCGCCAGCAGGCGCCCTTCGCCGTCGAAGAGGCCGGCCGCGTGGAGCCCGCCCGTCCGGTCGAAGAGCCGCTGGACCGCCCGCAACCGCCCGGGCAGCGCCGCCAGGAGGTCGACCGGCAGCAGGGCCCCGGGGCGGCTGGGCAGCGGGCAGAGGCCGCGGGCCCGGAGCTGCTCGATGGAGCCCTTGCCGCAGGCGCCGCAGGCCGAGCTGACGAGGAAGCGGCGCTCCGCGGCGAGGTTCGGCTCGACGCCGGACCGGAGCCAGACGTTGACGACGTTGTACCGCTGCTCCTCGTCCAGCTCCGGGTCGACGCAGTAGGTGATCCGCGCCACCTGGCCGCGCTCCGCCAGGACCCCCTCGCTGCAAAGGAAGCCCGCCGCCAGCGCGAAGTCGTCGCCCGGGGTGCGGAGGATGGTGGCGACGGCCTGGCGCTCCCCGAGACTCCCCCGCACCAGCCGGATCTCCAGCGGCTCCTCGGCGGCCAGCTCGTCTTCGAAGCGGCGCAACTCCCGCACCGCCTCGCCCGCGCCGCCGGCCAGCCGCAGGCCCAGGACGAGGCGGCGGACGGCCCGCCTAGCCATGGCGGGCCGCCTCCGCTCGCGGCGCGGCCTGGAGACCCTCGCCGGCCGCCCGGCCGAAGGCGGCCAGCGCGGCCAGGAGCGCCTGCAGGCCGCGGTTGACCGCCGGCTCGCGCGCCTGCCGGGCCAGACCCAGGAGGCCGACCGGCTCGCCCGCCTCCAGGCGGTCGGCGGCCGCCTGCAGCGCGGGCGCCAGGCCGCCGCTCAGCCGCTCCACCTGCGCGGGCTCGACGCGGCTGAGGGTGCCGGCGATCGCGACCAGGTTGCGCAGGGCGCGCAGGTTCCGCGGGCGAGCCAGCTCCTCCAGGCCGCGCGCGGCCACCCGGTCGCCGTTCTCGAGGAGCGCCGCGGCCAGACGGAGCCAACCGTGGTCGTGGAGCGCCTGGAGCAGGCGGAGCGCCTCGCGGATCGCTTCCTCGTGACGCGCCACCTCGAAGGCCAGCCGCTCCAGCGAGAGCTCGGCCTCCTCCTCGGCTCCGGCGCGGCGTCGCTCCACCAGGTCGACGGGCTCGGCCATCGCCTTCACCTCCCTGCCGCCGGGCGGCCCGGCGCGGCGCCTGGCAGCGTGTAGTCGGGTCGCCTCCACTTCCGCTCCACCTCGACGCCCCTCTGCGGCTGCGGGCGGCCGAAGCGGGAGTTGACGCCGGGCAGGGGCGGGCGCCCGTCGCCGGGCTCCAGCTTCTCGAGGCGGACGGGCAGCTCTTTGTAGGCCGGGGTGTTGGTGTCCTTGTCGGCGAGGCTGGAGGTGAGCAGGTTGACCGCCGCCTCGCCGCCGCCGTTCATGGGCAGGTAGAGCTCGCGGCCCTGGACGCGGTCGGTCACCAGCACGCTCACCTTGACCGCGCCCCAGCGGCTGACCAGGCGGACGCGGTCGCCGTCGGAGAGACCGCGCTCGCGGGCCAGCTCGGGCGAGACCTCGACGAAGGCCTGCGGCACCTTGTGACGGATGCCGTCGCTGCGGTAGGTCAGGTTCCCCTCGTGGAAGTGCTCCAGCAGGCGCCCGTTGTTGACGTGGAGGTCGAACTCCTCGTCGGTCGCCAGCGGCTCCCGCCAGCCCAGCGGGAAGAGGCGCGCCCGCCCGTCGGGGAAGTTGAAGCGCTCGACGTAGAGGAGCGGGCTGTCGCGGCCGTCCGGCGCCACCGGCCACTGCAGGCTCCGGTAGCCCTCCAGCCGCTCGTAGCTGACGCCGGCGAAGATGGGCACGAGCCGGGCCGCCTCCGCCATCACCTCGGAGGGGTGCGCGTACCGCCAGCCGGCCCCCAGGGCGTTGGCCACCATCTGGAGGATCTCCCAGTCGGGCCTGGAGTCGGCCAGCGGCTCCATCACCCGGTAGAGGCGCTGGATGCGGCGCTCGGTGTTGGTGAAGGTCCCTTCCTTCTCCAGGCTCGGCGAGGCGGGCAGGACCACGTCGGCGTAGCGGGCGGTCTCGGAGAAGAAGATGTCCTGGACCACCAGGAAGTCGAGCTTCCTGAGCGCCTCCCGCACGTAGTTGGCGTTGGCATCCACCAGCGTGATCTCCTCGCCGATCAGGTACATGCCCCGCACCTTGCCGGCGTGGATGGCATCGATCATGCGGTGGTTGTCGAGGCCGGGCTCGGCGGGCAGGCGGACGCCCCACGCCTCCTCGAAGCGGCGACGGACCGCCTCGTCCTGCACCTTCTGGTAGCCGGGCAGATAGTTGGGCATGGCGCCGAAGTCGCTGGTCCCCTGCACGTTGTTGTGGCCGCGCAGCGGGTAGGCGCCCGTCCCCGGCCGGCCGTAGTTGCCGGTGACCAGGAGGAGGTTGGAGATGGCGGTGGCCGTGTCGGAGCCGCACTGGTGCTGGGTGACGCCCATCGCCCAGAGGGCGCAGACGCTCCGGGCCTCGTGGATCATCTCCGCCACGCGGACGAGCTGCTCCCCGGGCACGCCGCTCATCCGCTCGGCGAACTCCAGCGTGAAGGGCTCCAGGCTCTTCCGGTACTCCTCCAGGCCGTTGACGCGCTGCTCGAGGAAGTCGCGGTCCTCCCAGCCCCGGTCGAGGATGTAGCGGGTGACCGCGGAGAGCCAGACCAGGTCGGTCCCCGGCTCGGGGTGGATCCAGAGGTCGGCCCGCCGGGCCATCTCGTGCCTGCGCAGGTCGGCGACGACCAGCCTCTGGCCGAAGAGCTTGTGCGCCCGCTTGACGCGCGAAGCCAGGACGGGGTGGGACTCGGCGGTGTTGGAGCCGACGATCAGCACCAGCTCCGCCTGCTCGATGTCGCGGATGGAGCCCGCGTCGCCGCCGTAGCCGACCGTCCGCCAGAGGCCCATGGTCGCCGGCGACTGGCAGTAGCGGGAGCAGTTGTCGATGTTGTGGGTGCCGAAGACCTGGCGCGCCAGCTTCTGGAGAAGGAAGGCTTCCTCGTTGGTGCACTTGGAGCTGGCGATGAAGGCGAGCGCGTCGGGACCGCTCTCCTCCGCGATCTCCCGCAGCCGCCGGGCGACCAGGCCGACGGCCTCCTCCCAGGAAGCCTCGCGGAACCGGTTCCCCTCGCGGACCAGCGGGCGCCTCAGGCGGTCGGGGCTGTTGACGAAGTCCCAGCCGAACTTGCCCTTGACGCAGGTGGAGATGCCGTTGGCAGGCGCCTCGGGCCGCGGCTGGACCTTGAGGATCTCGCGGCCGCGCGTCCAGACGTCGAAGCTGCAGCCGACGCCGCAGTACGTGCAGACCGTCTTGGTCACCCTGACGTCGCTCCGCCGCAGGCTCGCCTCCGCGTCGCTCATCGCCATGAGCGGCGCGAAGCCGGGCTCCAGCGCCTTGGTCAGGTCGATGAGCGGCCGCTTCACCTCGCGGGGCATGCCGGTCAGGATCCCGGCGCGGCACAGCATCGACTTCTCCATCAGCGCGTTGACCGGGCAGACGGTGACGCACTGGCCGCAGGAGACGCAGCTGGACTGGTCGATGGGCACGTCGTCGTCCCAGATCACCCGCGGGCGCTCGCGCTCCCAGTCGATGCGCAGCGTCTCGTTCACCTGGACGTCCTGGCAGACCTCCACGCACCGCCCGCAGAGGATGCACTGGTCGGGGTCGTAGACGTAGAAGGGGTTGGAGTCGTCCAGGGCGTAGGGCTTCGGCTCGAAGGGATAGCGCGGCTGCTCGATCGCCAGCCGCTCCACGGTCTCGTGCAGGGCGCAGTCGCCGTTGTTGTTCTCGCAGACGGTGCAGTAGAGCTCGTGGTTGCGCAGGAGCCGCTGCGTCGCCTCCACCTGCGCCGCGCGGGCGGCCGGCGAGGCGACGCCGACCTCCATCCCGTCGCGCACCGCGGTGGCGCAGGCGCGCACCAGCTCGCCGTCCGCCTCCACGAGACAGGTGTCGCAGGTCTGGATCGGCCCCAGGGACGGGTGGTAGCAGACGTGGGGAAGATCGAAGCCGTGGCGGAGGAGCGCCTGCAGGAGCGGTTCGCCGGCTTCGGCCGCCAGCTCGCGGCCGTCCGCCCGCAGGCGGAGCTCGCCGGCCGCCGTCGCCGCGCCGTCCGCGCCCACCGCGAGCGGACTGGCGGCGGCCCCGTCAAGCCCCGCCGGCTGCCTCAACAGGGACTGCCCGGATGGGTCCATGGCCGTCCTCTTCCCTCCCCTTTTTCGGCGTGCCGGCCGTGGCGGCCGGCCCTGCCCGGCCGCGGGGCGGGAGCCGACGCCCCGGGGCCCGGCTCTTCCCCGGCCCCGGGAACCGGGCGTCACAGACTATAAATATTGTCTAAACCTTGACTAAGACCGGCGTCAACGCTCGCGGCTCCCTGCCGCGGGCGTCTGCCCGCGTGGCGTCGCCCCTGGGAAGAGGGTGCGGGGGCGGTCTTGACCGTCCGTGCCCGCATGCCGGGAGGCAGGGTGAGGCGGGCGCGCGCCGGCAGGGCGGGCAGGCTCGGCCGGGGAGGCCGGCCGCCGCGCCGGCTGCCGGGCGCCCGGCGGGAGGCGTCGACGGGAGGCGGGTTACCCCCTGGCCGCGGGGCTCGCGCCGGGCAGGCTCGCCTGCGACCCGGCCGCGGGTTCGCCCAGAAGCTCCTGGAAGCGCGCCTCCTCCTGCCGGCGGAAGCGCTCCACCGCGGCCTCGACGCGGCCGCGGATGCGGAGGAGCACCAGCGTGGCGACCAGCAGCAGGGCGCCCGAGACGGCGAAAGGCAGGTGCGGCCCGAAGAGCTCGGCCAGGAAGCCGCTCAGCACGGGCGCCAGCGCCGCCCCCGCCCAGCGCAGGAAGTTGTAGGAGCCCGAGGAGACGGAGCGGCTGAAAGGCGAGACCTCGATCGCCAGGCTGGTGAAGAGGGCGTTCCCGAGGCCGCAGAAGAGGCCGGAGAGGACCACCAGCACCAGCAGCCAGCCGGTGGAGCGGATCAGCCAGAGCCCGGCGAACTCGAGCACGAGGCCGGTCAGCGTCGCCGCCAGGAGCGGCGTCGTCCCCGCCCGCGGCCGCAGCCAGTTGGCCAGCACCACCGAGCCGAAGGCCAGGAGGAGGCCCCAGAAGAAGAAGGTGAGGCCCAGGGGCAGGGGTCGCAGGCGCAGGGCCAGCGGCGAGTAGGCCATGATGGTGAAGAAGCCGTAGGAGTAGGCCAGGCCGAGGAGCGCGTTGGTCAGCACGTCCCGGTGGCCCAGGGCGCGGACCACGTCGCCGAGCCCGCGCCGCGCCTCCCGCGGAGGCTCGCGCACGGTCAGCCAGGCGGCCACGGCTGCTCCCGCCATCAGCAGGGCGGTGGCGAAGAAGGGATACTGCCATCGGATCCCGCCGAGGAAGCCGCCCACCAGCGGACCGGCCGCGATCCCCAGTCCCAGGGCCGCCTCGTAGAGCGTGATCGCCCGGGCCACCGAGCCGGCCGCCGAACCGACCATGATCGAGAGCGCCGTCGCCGTGAAGAGCGCGTTACCCAGTCCCCAGCCGGCGCGGGCCGCCGCCAGCATGGGGATCCCGTTGGAGAGGCCCGAGAGGGTGGCACAGACGACCACCAGCATGAGTCCCGCGAGGAGCGTCTTCCGGCCTCCCCAGCGGGTGGCCAGGGCGCCCGCCACCAGCATGGCCAGGGCCATGACCGCGATGTAGCTGGTGAAGAGCAGTTCGATCTGGCTGGGAGAGGCGCCGATGGCCTGGCCGATCAGGCCCAGGATCGGATCGACCACACCGATGCCCATGAACGCCACCGTGGTGGCCACCGCCGTGGCCAGCACGGCACCCGAGAAGCCTCGCACCGTCGCCGTGGAGAAGGTCGGGTCGCCCACCCCCGTCGAGCGCCGTCGGGGGCGGACGATCCCCACTCCGTTCACCCCTTTCGTCGCTCTTGATCCCGTCGCCGAAACGCCAAAAGCAACCGAGCGGTGAGCCGTGGCTCGCCGCTCGGGTCGGCACATCCCATTTTATACGGTTATTACCGTCACGATCACCCGGCGGGCTGGCCGACTCCGGCCCGGCGGGGAGAGGCCTGCGCCGGGCGTGGCGAGCGGCCCCCCGGATTTTCGAGGAGCACCTCGTCCAGCGCGGCGCCGGCGGGGACCATGGGGAAGACGTTCTCCTGGGCGTCGACGACCACGTCGACCAGCGCGGGGCCCCTGGCCTCGGCCAGCGCCGCCAGCGCGGGCTCCAGCTCGGCGGCCCGCTCCACCTTCCAGCCTTGCCATCCGTAGGCTTCGGCCAGGCGGACCCAGTCGGGGAGCGGCTCCAGCATGACCGCCGAGTAGCGCGCCTGGTGGAAGAGCTCCTGCCACTGGCGGACCATGCCCAGGCTCCGGTTGTCGACGATGACCACGCGGAGCGGGAGCCCGTAGTTGACGGCGGTGGCCATCTCCTGGACGTTCATCTGGAAGCTGCCGTCGCCGGTCACCAGCCAGACCGGCCTCTCCGGCTCGGCCATCTGGGCGCCGATGGCCGCCGGCAGCCCGTAGCCCATGGTGCCCAGACCCCCGGACGTGATCAGCTGGCGCGGTCGCCGGAAGGGGAAGAGGAGCGCCGTCCACATCTGGTGCTGGCCCACGTCGGTGGCCACGATCGCCTCGGGGCCGGCCACGCGCGCCACCTGCTGGATCACGCCCTGCGGACGGAGCGGTCGCCCTTCCTCCCCGCCCAGCTCCATGGGGGTGTGCAGGTCCCAGCCCTGGTGCGCCTGCCAGGAGCGGAGCGCCTCCCACCAGGGCGCCGGGTCCGGGCGGCCCGAGGCGGCCCAGACGGCCAGAAGCCGTTCCAGCAGGCGCGGCAGGACGCGGATCAGATCCCCCAGGACCGCCACGTCGGCGCGGACGTTCTTGCCGATCTCCGAGGGGTCGATGTCCACGTGGACGATCCGCGCGCGCGGCGCGAAGCGCGAGGCGTTGCCCGTCACGCGGTCGTCGAAGCGGAGACCCAGCCCCAGCACCAGGTCGGCCTGGCTGACGGCCCGGTTGGCCGCGTAGGTGCCGTGCATGCCCACCAGCCCCAGGTGGCGGGGGTCGTCGGCCGGCAGGGCGCCCAGCCCCATCAGCGTGCTGACCGCCGGGAAGCCCGTCGTCTCCAGGAAGCGCCGCAGCTCCCCCGCCGCCCCGCCGTGGATGATGCCGCCGCCCACCATCACCACCGGCCTCTGCGCCCCCGCCAGCGCGGCCGCAGCCGCCTCGACCTCGGCCGGATCGGGCTCCAGCCGCGGGCGGTAACCGCGCCGCGAGGGGGGCGCCTGGGGATGGGGGAAGGGGCCGTCGGCCAGGGTGACGTCCTTGGGCAGGTCGATCAGCACGGGGCCGGGCCGGCCGCTCCGCGCCAGGTGGAAGGCTTCGTGGACGACGCGGGGCAGCTCCGCGGGGCGCGTCACCGCGTAGTTGTGCTTGGTGGTGGCGCGGGTGATGCCCACCACGTCCGCTTCCTGGAAGGCGTCGGAGCCGACCAGCGGGCGCGCGACCTGGCCGGTGATGGCGACCACCGGCACCGAGTCCATGTAGGCGGTGGCCAGGCCGGTCACCAGGTTGGTCGCCCCGGGGCCCGAGGTGGCCAGGCAGACGCCCACGCGACCGGAGGCGCGCGCGTAGCCGTCGGCGGCGTGGACCGCGCCCTGCTCGTGGCGGACCAGGACGTGGCGGATCGGCGCGTCGACCAGCGCGTCGTAAATCGGAAGGACCGCGCCGCCGGGGTAGCCGAAGATCACCTCGACGCCCTCCTCCTCCAGGCAGCGGAGGAGCTGGGCGGCTGCGTTGGCGCGCATCGCGATCCCTCCCTCTCAGGCGCCCGCGGCCATGTGCGGGCGGGCCGCCGAATCGACCGGCTCGGACTCGGCGCCGGAGCGCCGGCCGGCGCGGGCGTCGGGGCCGGCCTCGCCGGCGCGGGCTCGCCTCTCCAGCTCCCGGGCCACCCGCCGGCCCATCTCGCGCGTGCCCGCCAGCCGCGCGCCGGGCGCGGCGATGTCGGCCGTCCGCCAGCCTTCGGCCAGCACGGCGGCCACCGCCTCGCGCAGCTCGGCGGCCAGCCAGGCCGCGCCGAAACTGCTCTCGAAAAGCATCGCCAGCGAGAGGATCATGCCCAGCGGGTTGGCGCGATCCTGGCCGGCGATGTCGGGCGCCGAACCGTGGACGGGCTCGTAGAGGCCCGGCCCGCCGTCGCCCAGGCTGGCCGAGGGCAGGAGGCCGAGGCTTCCCACCACGCCGCCGGCCAGGTCGCTGAGGATGTCGCCGAAGAGGTTCTCCGTCAGGAGCACGTCGAAGCGGGCCGGCTGGCTGACCAGGAGCATGGCCGCGCTGTCCACCAGCTGGTGTTCGAGGCGGACGTCCGGGTAGTCGCGCGCCACGTTGGAGACGACCTCCCGCCAGAGGCGCGAGTTCTCCAGCACGTTGGCCTTGTCGACGCTGGTCACAAGCCGGCGGCGCCGCCGGGCGGCGCGGAAGGCGACGTGCGCCACGCGGCGGATCTCGTCGGCGCTGTACTCCATGGTGTCGACGGCGCGGATCTCGCCGCCCGAGCCGACGCCGCGACCGCGCGGCTGGCCGTAGTAGAGGCCGCCCGTCAGCTCGCGGACGACGAGGCAGTCCGTGCCGGCCACCACCTCCGGGCGGAGGGGCGAGCGGCCCTCCAGCCCCGGCCAGACCGTGGCCGGGCGCAGGTTCGCGTAGACGCCCAGCTCCCGGCGCAGCGCCAGCAGCCCCGCCTCGGGCCGCAGGTGGCCGGGCAGGTGCTCCCAGCGCGGCCCGCCCACCGCCGCCAGGAGGACCGCGTCCGAGGCGCGCGCCGCCTCCAGCGTCTCCTCGGGAAGCGGTACCCCCCAGCGGTCGATGGCCGCGCCGCCGATCCAGCCGCGCCGGACCGCCACGCCCCGCCCGCTCCGCCTCTCCAACCAGGCGGCCGCGACCTCCAGCACCGCCTCGGTCGCCTCGCTCACCTCCGGCCCGATGCCGTCGCCGGGCAGGAGGAGAAGCCTCCACGCCTCGCTCATGCCGCGTCGCCTCCGTGGTCGGCCACGGCTTCGGCTTCCTCGCGCAGGCTCGCCTCCACCAGCGCCACCAGGTCGCCGTCGCGCACCTCCTTGGTCTGGTCGGTCAGGGCCTTGAAGCGGCGGAAGGCCGCCTCCAGCCGCTCCCGCTCCAGCCGGTAGCCGAGCGCCTCCAGCCGGGCGGCGAAGGCGTGCCGGCCCGAGTGCTTGCCCAGGACCAGGTTGGAGCTGTCCAGCCCGACCGCCTCGGGGTCCAGGATCTCGTAGGTGCGGCGCTCCTTCAGCACGCCGTCCTGGTGGATGCCCGACTCGTGGGCGAAGGCGTTGGCGCCGACGATCGCCTTGTTGGGCTGGACCGGCATGCCCGTCAGGCGCCGGACCAGCTGGCTGGCCGCCATGATCTCGCGCGTCTCCACGCCGGTGTACATCCCCAGCCGGTCGCCGCGGGCGGCGATGGCCATCACCACCTCTTCCAGCGAGGTGTTCCCGGCCCGCTCGCCGATGCCGTTGACCGCCACCTCCGCCTGGTCGGCGCCCGCCTGGAGGCCGGCCAGCGTGTTGGCCGTCGCCAGGCCGAGGTCGTTGTGGCAGTGGACGGAGAGGGTGACCCGCTCGATGCCGCGGACGCGCCGGCGGAGGGTGGCGATCAGCGCCCCGAACTCCTCCGGAAGCGTCCAGCCGACCGTGTCGGGGATGTTGATCACCGTGGCGCCCGCCTCGATCACCGCCTCGATGACGCGTACCATGTACTCCGGGTCGGCGCGGCCCGCGTCCTGCCCGCTGAACTCGACGTCGTCGACGTAGCGCCGGGCCTGGCGGACGGCGGCGACGCTCATCTCCAGGACCTCTTCCTCGCTCTTGCGCAGCATGCGCTCGATGTGGATGCGCGAGAACGAGGTGAAGGTGTGGATGCGGGGCCGCGCCGCCTTCTCCAGCGCGCGCGCCGCCGCCTCGATGTCGGAGGGGTGGGTGCGGGCCAGCGCCGCGATCACCGGCTCGCGCACTTCCTGGGCGATGCGCGAGACCGCCAGGAAGTCGCCCTCGGAGGTGGCGGGGAAGCCGGCCTCGATCACGTCGACGTCCAGCCGCTCCAGCTGGTGCGCGATCTCCAGCTTCTCCTCGGGCAGCAGGTTGACGCCCGGCGACTGCTCGCCGTCTCGCAGCGTGGTGTCGAAGATGTAGATCCTGCGCATGACGCCTCCCCCTTCCCAGGCTCTCAACGGGTGGCCGCGCCGGCGCCCGAGGGCGCCTTCTCGGCCGCCTGCTCCATGTCCGGAGGAAGCCGGTTCCCCGTCCACGGCATCATGGCGCGGAGCTTGCGACCCACCGCCTCGATGGGGTGCTCCCGCTCCTGCCGCTGGCGCGCCCGGTAGACCGGCCGCCCGGCCCGGTTCTCCAGGATCCACTCGCGCGCGAAGCTGCCGTCCTGGATCTCGGCCAGGAGCCGGCGCATGTTCTCGCGCACGTGCCCGTCGATCACCCGCGGTCCGCGCGTCATGTCGCCGTACTCGGCCGTGTCCGAGACCGAGTAGCGCATCCAGGCGAGGCCGCCCTGGTAGATGAGGTCCACGATCAGCTTCATCTCGTTGAGGCACTCGAAGTAGGCGATCTCGGGCTGGTAGCCGGCCTCGACCAGCGTCTCGAAGCCGGCCTTGATCAGCTCGCTGACACCGCCGCAGAGGACCGCCTGCTCGCCGAAGAGGTCGGACTCCGTCTCCTCGCGGAAGGTGGTCTCGATGACGCCCGCGCGGGCGCAGCCGATGCCCCAGGCGAAGGCCAGGGCGAGATCCCAGGCCTGCCCGCTGGCGTCCTGCGCGACGGCGAGGAGGGCCGGCACGCCCTGTCCCTCGCGGACCAGCCGCCGGAACTCGTGCCCGGGCGCCTTGGGCGCCACCAGGAAGACGTCGACGCCCGGCGGCGGCACGATCTGGCCGTAGTGGATGTTGAAACCGTGGGAGAAGCCGAGCGCCATGCCCGGGCGCAGGTGGGGCCGGATGGCGCTCTCGTAGAGGTCGCGCTGCACCTCGTCGTTGACCAGGATGTGGACGATGTCGGCGCGCCGGGTGGCCTCCGCCACGTCGAAGACGGGGAAGCCGTCCGCCTCCGCCCTTCGGGCGCTCGCCCCGGGCCGGATGCCCACGATCACGTCGACGCCGTGGTCGCGCAGGTTCTGCGCCTGCGCGTGGCCCTGGCTGCCGTAGCCGATCACCGCCACGCTCTTGCCCTGCAGGAGCCGCGGGTCGGCGTCCGCCTCATACCAGATCCTGCCCATCCTTCCATCCCTCCATCCGGTCGATCGGGACGGCTCAGAAGGCCGCCTCCTCGCGGCTCTCGAACTCCGCCTGCGGGACCGCGCGTCGCTCGCGGTCGAGCGCCACGATCCCGGTGCGGGCCACTTCCTCGATCCCGAAGTCTCTCAGCACCTCGAGCCAGGCCTGGATCTTCTCCGGGTCGCCCGTCGTCTCCAGCACCAGCGCGCTCCGGTCGACATGCACCACCCGCGATCGGAAGATGCCGGCCACCTGCAGAAGCTCGGCCCTGCGGCCGGGATCGGCTCGCACCCGCACCAGCGCCAGCTCGCGCCGCACCGAGCTCTCCCCCGGCACGTGCCAGGCCTCCAGCACCTCGACCAGCTTCTCGAGCTGGCGGCGGAGCCGCTCCCGGTCGCGCTCGTCCCCCTTGCAGACCAGCGTGATCCGCGACACCGAGGCGTCCTCCGTGGGACCGACCGCCAGGCTCTCGATGTTGAAGCCGCGGCGGCTCACCAGCGACGCCACCCTGGCCAGAACCCCGGGCTCGTTCTCGACCCTCACCGCCAGCGCGAACTCCATGGCCTCACCCCCTTCGCATCCGGACGGCCGCCGCCCGGCCGCCGGGCCACCCTTCCGACCTGCCCCTCCGCCCCGCGCAAGGAGCGCCGGACGCAGCCGCTGGATAAAAAAAGACCCCGCCCCTCCAGGGGCGAGGTCCTCCTTCCTGCCTCGCGGTACCACCCTGCTTTGCGGCTGCGCCGGAGCGTGCCTTCTCCCGGCCGCGGCGACGGCGGCGACGTGCGTCCGGCGCACGCCTCCGCCTCGTCGCGAAGACGGGGAAGGCCCGAGGCTGCCGCCTCGCTTCGGCTAACGGCCCGTAGAGTCCGGGCCGGCGCACCCTACTTTCGCCCCTCGGCAGGTCCGGAGGCGCACCGGAGACCGCCCGAGGCGGCGATGGTTCGGGCACGCAGCTCGGGACGGAGAACCTGCGACGGCCGGAACCGGTTCGCAGCTACCCCGGCTCTCTGCCTCCGGCGCCTTCGCGGGCGCTGTCCCTCATCGCCTTGCGCTCGTACGGGTTGTAAGAGGAGCGGCCCGACCTCCAGGACGGCCGGTTGTTGGCAGCGATGCTACCCGAGGCGCGCAACGAAAGTCAACCGGTTCAGCGGCCGGATCGGCCGGCAAACGGCGGGTAGAAGCCCGAAAGCTCAGCTTTTCGCCGCCTAGATCGTTCGCACTTGTGAACAGGCGAACTTTGCCCGATCCCGCCGGCGCGGCGACGGGCGCCCGCGCCGCCGGGAGGAGTCGCCCACCCGGGCCCGTATACCTAGTACGATCTCCGCGTCATCGCCCTGCCCATGGCGCTCGTCCCCCTTGCGAGCTCGCGCGGCGCGGAGAGGAGGCTGGCGGATGCCAGCGCAGACGTTGTTCGAGAAGCTGTGGCGGAGCCACGTGGTCCACGAGGAGCCCGGCGGCCAGGCGCTCCTCTACGTCGACCTGCACCTGGTCCACGAAGTCACCTCGCCCCAGGCCTTCGAAGGGTTGCGGCTGGCCGGCCGCCGCGTGCGCCGGCCCGACCTGACGGTGGCCACCGTCGACCACAACGTGCCCACCGAGCCGGGCCTGCTCACCGCGGAGCGGATCGTCGACCCGGTCTCGCGCCGGCAGGTGGAGGCGCTGGAGGCCAACTGCCGGGAGTTCGGCGTGCCCCTCTACGGGTTGCGGAGCCCGGAGCGCGGCATCGTCCACGTGATCGGACCCGAGCTCGGCCTGACCCAGCCCGGCAAGCTGATCGTCTGCGGCGACAGCCACACGGCCACGCACGGCGCCTTCGGGGCGCTGGCCTTCGGCATCGGCACCAGCGAGGTGGAGCACGTCCTGGCCACCCAGACCCTCTGGCAGCGCCGGCCCAGGACGATGGAGGTCCGCTTCGAGGGGCGGCTCGCCCCCGGCGTCACGGTCAAGGACCTGATCCTCGCCTTCATCGGCCGCCACGGGCCGCGGGTCGGCCAGGGCTACGCCGTCGAGTTCACCGGGCCGGCGGTCGAGCGGATGAGCATGGAGGAGCGGATGACGCTCTGCAACATGGCCATCGAGGCGGGCGCCCGCGTCGGGCTGGTGGCGCCGGACGAGACCACCTTCGCCTACCTGCGAGGAAGGCGCTTCGCCCCCCGGGGCGACGCCTGGGAGGAGGCGCTCCGCGCCTGGCGGGCGCTCCGCAGCGACCCCGGCGCCTCCTACGACCGGCGGCTCGTGCTCGACGCCTCCGAGGTGGCGCCGCAGGTGACCTGGGGGACGCACCCGGGCATGACGGTGGCGGTGACCGCGGCGGTGCCCGACCCCCGCTCGATGGAGGATCCGGTGGAGCGGGGGGCGGCGGAACGGGCGCTCGCCTACATGGGGCTCGAGCCGGGGACGCCCATGGAGTCGATCCGCGTCGACCGGGTCTTCATCGGCTCCTGCACCAACGCGCGCCTGGAAGACCTGCGCGCCGCGGCGGCGGTCGTGCGCGGGAGGCGCGTCGCCCCGGAGGTCCGCGCCATGGTGGTGCCGGGCTCCGAGAGCGTCCGCCGCCAGGCGGAGGCCGAGGGGCTTGACCGCCTCTTCCTGGAGGCGGGTTTCGAGTGGCGCGCCTCGGGCTGCTCGCTCTGCCTGGGCATGAATCCCGACGTCCTGCGGCCCGGCGAGCGCTGCGCCTCCACCTCCAACCGGAACTTCGAGGGCCGGCAGGGACGCGGCGGCCGGACCCATCTGGTCAGCCCGGCCATGGCGGCGGCCGCCGCCGTCGCCGGCCACTTCGTCGACGTGCGCCGCTGGTTCGACGGCGAGGCGGCCGGCCGGGCGGAACCGGCGGCCGAGGGGGTGGGGGCCTGATGGAGCGCTTCGTCCGCCATACCGGGCTGGTGGCGCCGCTCGACCGGCCCGACGTGGACACCGACGCCATCATTCCCAAGCAGTTCCTCAAGCGGATCGAGCGGACGGGGTACGGGCCCTTCCTCTTCCACGACTGGCGCTACCGTCCTGACGGTTCGCCCGACCCGGACTTCGTCCTCAACCAGCCGCGCTACCGGGGAGCCACCATCCTGCTGGCGCGGGAGAACTTCGGCTGCGGCTCGAGCCGCGAACACGCGCCCTGGGCGCTCCAGCAGTACGGCTTCCGGGCGATCGTGGCGCCCAGCTTCGCCGACATCTTCGAGGCCAACTGCCTGCAGAACGGGCTCCTGCCCGTCCGGCTGGAACCCGAGGCGGTGGAGGAGCTCTTCCGCCGGACCGGTGACCAGCCCGGCTACCAGCTGACGGTCGACCTGGAACGGGAGGAGGTCCGCGACGCCTCCGGCTTCGTCGCCGCCTTCCGCGTCGATCCGGAGAGGAGGCGGCGGTTGCTGGAGGGAGTGGACGACATCGACGTGACGCTCGCGCGGGAGGCGGCCATCGCCGCCTTCGAGGCGCGGCGGCCGAGCTGGTCGGAGATCGCTTGGGCGGCGGCCGGGGAGGCCGCCGGCCCGGGACGGGGGGGACGGGAAGCATGAGTGTGCAGGGGACCGAGGCGGGAGCGGCGATGCGGGCGCGGAGCGCCGGGCTTCTGGACGGTCGCGACCGGGCGGCCGCCCGGGCGATGCTGAAGGCGATCGGCTACACCGACCGGGATCTGCGCCGGCCGCTGGTGGGCGTGGCCAACACGTGGATCGAGACGATGCCCTGCAACTTCCATCTGCGCCGGCTGGCGGAGCACGTCAAGCGCGGCATCCGCGAGGCGGGCGGCACGCCCATGGAGTTCAACACGGTGGCCATCAGCGACGGCGTCACCATGGGCACCGAGGGGATGAAGACCTCGCTGATCAGCCGCGAGGTGATCGCCGACTCCATCGAGCTGGTGGCGCTGGGCCACATGTTCGACGCGCTGGTGGTGCTGGTCGGCTGCGACAAGACGATCCCCGGCGGGGCGATGGCGCTGATCCGGGCGGACGTGCCCGGTCTCGTCCTCTACGGCGGTTCCATCGCGCCCGGGCGCTTCCGCGGCCGCGACGTCACCATCCAGGACGTCTTCGAGGCGATCGGCGCCCATGCGGCGGGCAGGATCGGCGACGCCGACCTGAAGGAGCTGGAGGACGCGGCCTGCCCGGGGCCGGGCGCCTGCGGCGGCCAGTACACGGCCAACACCATGGCGATGGCGCTGGAGTTCCTGGGGCTCTCGCCCTTCGGCTCGGCGGGCGTGGCCGCCGCCGACCCCTTCAAGGACCGCGTGGCGGAGGAAGTGGGGCGGCAGGTGATGGCGATCCTGGCGCGGGGCCTCCGCCCGCGCGAGGTGCTGACGCGCAGCTCCTTCCTCAACGCCGTCGCGGCGGTGGCGGCGACCGGCGGCTCGACCAACGCGGTCCTCCACCTGCTGGCGCTCGCCCGCGAGGCCGGGGTCGAGCTCTCCATCGACGATTTCGACGCGGTCAGCCGGAGGACGCCCATCGTGGCCAGCCTCCGTCCCGGCGGCGAATTCACCGCGGTCGACCTGGCCCGGGCGGGCGGCACCTCCTTCCTGGCCAAGGAGCTGATCGAGGCGGGGCTGGTGGACGGCGCGCAGCGCTCCATGACGGGCGCCACGCTGGCCGAGCAGGTGGCGGAGGCCGCGCCGGCGCCCGGCCAGCGGGTGCTCCGGCCGGTCCACGACCCCTTCAGCCCCACCGGCGGCCTCGCCATCCTCCACGGCAACCTCGCGCCCGAGGGGGCGGTGGTCAAGATCGCCGGCCACGAGCGGCTCTACCAGCGCGGCCCCGCCCGCCTCTTCGACTCCGAGGAGGAAGCGATGCAGGCGGTGACCGGCGGCGCGCTCCGCCCCGGGGACGTGGTGGTCATCCGCTACGAGGGCCCGGCGGGCGGCCCGGGCATGCGCGAGATGCTGGGCGTGACCGCCGCCATCGTCGGCGCGGGCCTCGGCGAGAGCGTCGCCCTGATCACCGACGGCCGTTTCTCGGGCGCCACCCACGGGCTGATGGTCGGCCACGTGGCGCCCGAGGCGGCGCGCGGCGGTCCCATCGCCCTGCTGCGCGAGGGCGACGTGGTGGTCATCGACGTGGAGCAGCGGCGCCTGGACGTGGAGCTGAGCGAGGCGGAGCTGGCCGCCCGCCGGGAGGCCTGGACTCCCCCGGCTCCCCGCTACACTTCCGGCGTCATGGCCAAGTACGCGGCGCTGGTCGGCTCGGCCGCCGAGGGCGCGGTGACGCGCGTCCCGCGCCCGGAGGCGCGCCCGGGGCGCCCGACGGCGGGCTGAGCGCGAGAGGCCAGCGGGCAGAGGCGGATCCCGATACGCAGAGGCGGATCCCAGCGCGGAGGGGGCTTGACCCGCCGTGCCGCGGGACGCCTCTGCCCGGCCACGCCGGCAACCAGCACCAGCCGGAACCCTTGTGCAAGGGGGAGGCATGCGTTAGAGTTCATCGGGAAATGGCAATAAGGTGATGAAGGCTGTGCGAACTCCCTCTTCCACGGTGGCCACGGTCTTCCGGGCCCTCGGAGACGACACCCGCCTGCAGATGCTGTCTCTCCTGCAACAGCGCGAGATCTGCGTCTGCGAGTTCGTCGACCTCTTCGGCATCAGCCAGCCCGCCATCAGCGAACACCTGCGCCGCCTGAAGGAGGCCGGCCTGGTGGCCGCCGAGCGGCGCGGCATCTGGGTCTTCTACCGCCTGCGCCGGCCGTTGCCCGCCTATGCGTCCGAGGCGCTCCGCGCGGTCCGGCTTCCGCAGGCGGTGCAGAAGCGCTTCGCCTCCATGACGCCCGTCAACTCCTGCCGCACCGGGCGACAGGGGCCTGCCTCGGAGAACCTCGGGGTCCGACAAGTCGGTCTGCCGGCACCCGCGCCCCGGGAGCCTGCCGCAGACGGGTTCCGCGACGGGTGACCCGCCTGTGCCGGCTTTCCCTCCGCGCCGGCCGCCGGGAGCGCCTGCCGGGTTTCCGCCTCGACCTCTTGCGTGCTTCCCGGCAGCGCGGCATCCCTGGCGCGCGGGGCGGGCCACCGACCGGGAGGGCCGGAGTGCAGGTCCGGCCCGTGGAGCCTCCACGTCTCCCGCTCCCGCCCCGGCTGGACGGGACGAGGCGGAGAAGGGCATTCCCAGCAACCTCGTCCGAGCTACCCGGTTCGAGCGGCTGGACCCGTGACGAGCTGCCTTCGCGACAGAAGACCTGAAGCTTGGGGGTGCATTTCCAGCCATGCAGAGTCTCCTGGCCGTCGCTCTCTTCGTCGTCGCGCTGGCCCTCGTCATCTGGCAACCGCGAGGCCTCTCCATCGGCTGGCCGGCGGCGGTCGGCGGGGCCCTGGCCGTCCTACTCGGCATCGTCACCCCGGCCGAGGTGGGCGAGGTCGTCGGCATCGTCTGGGACGCGACCCTGGCCTTCGTCGCCGTCATCCTTATCTCGCTGGTTCTGGACGCCACCGGCTTCTTCGAGTGGGCCGCCCTGCACATGGTACGCCGGGCCCGAGGCAGCGGGATCCGCCTCTTCATCTACAGCATCGTCCTGGGGGCGCTGGTGGCGGCCCTCTTCGCCAACGACGGCGCGGCGCTCATCCTGACCCCGATCGTCTACGAGCAGGTCAAGGCCCTCCGGCTCCCGGCCGCCGCCATCCTGGCCTTCGTCATGGCGGGCGGCTTCGTCGCCGACAGCACCTCCCTGCCGCTCGTCGTCAGCAACCTGGTCAACATCGTGTCCGCCGACTTCTTTCACATCGGGTTCGTCGCCTACTCCGCGCGCATGCTGCCCGTCGACGTGGCGGCGCTGGTAGCCAGCTTGCTGGCCCTCTACCTCTTCTTCCGCCGCGACCTGCCGGGGCGCCTGGAGACTACCGGACTGAAGGCGCCGGTGGACGCCATCCGCGACCGGCGGCTTTTCGGCTTCTCCTGGGTTGTGCTCGGGCTTCTCCTGGCAGGCTATCTGGCCAGCCAGACCCTGCACATCCCGGTCTCGGTGGTGGCGGGGAGCGCCGCCCTGCTGCTGCTCCTCCTCGCCGCGCGGAGCCCGGCCGTCGACGTGCGGCGTCTTGTCGCGGAGGCCCCGTGGAAGGTCGTGGTCTTCTCGGTCGGCATGTACGTGGTCGTCTTCGGACTGCGGAACGCGGGCTTGATCGCCGCGCTCGCCCGCTCGCTGGCGTGGGTGGCCCGGCACGGGCTGGCGGCGTCCGTCTTCTACACGGGCTTTCTCGCCGCGGGGCTTTCCTCGGTCATGAACAACATGCCGACGGTCATGGTCGACGCCCTCGCCATCCACGCGAGTGGAGCGGAGGGGGTGCTCCGCCTCGGCGCTGCCCTGGCCAACGTGGTGGGCAGCGACCTCGGCCCGAAGATCACCCCCATCGGCTCCCTGGCGACCCTCCTCTGGCTGCACGTGCTGGAGCACCGCGGCGTCAAGATCGGCTGGGGCTACTACTTCCGCGTGGGCATCACGCTGACGCTCCCCGTCCTGGCGGTCACGCTGGCTGCCCTGCTGCTGGTGCTTTCCGCCGGCGCCTGACGGCCGCGCTCCCCGGAAATGGCGAGGCGACTTGACTTGAAAGAGGCCGCCCGGGACCGAGAGGGAAAAGGGAGGACCGCGCGGACGCAGAAGGGCGAAGAAGCCTGGCGCGAGCCCGCGGAGGCCCCGCGCCTGCGGCGGCAGGATGCGAGCGGGAGAGGGTGCGAGATGGGCGAGCGGGTGGAGGCCGCGGAGCCGATCCGTCCGGTGGAGTGGACGGAGGAAGGGCTGGTGATCGTCGACCAGACGCTCCTTCCTGGGGAGCTGCGGCGGCGCTGGCTGCGGACGGTCGAGGAGGTCTTCGAGGCGATCCGGAGGCTGGAGGTGCGCGGCGCCCCGGCCATCGGCATCGCCGCCGCCTTCGGCGTGGTGCTGGGCGTGGACGAGGCGGCGCGCCGGCCCCGGGCGGGCGAGGCGGCCGCGCACGCGGCGAGGAGGGCGGAGCGCGAGCGGGAGCGCTTCCTGCGTGCGGTCGAGGCGGCGGCCGACCGGCTCGCCTCCGCGCGGCCGACGGCGGTCAACCTCTTCTGGGCGCTGCGCCGCATGCGGCGGCGGGCCCACCGGGCGGTGCTGGAGGGCGACGGGCGGCGGGACGGCGCCGGCGGCTGGGCCGCCTGGCGGCAGGCGCTGCTGGAGGAGGCGCTGGCCATCCTGGAGGAGGACCGCTCGCTCTGCCGGGCGATCGGGGAGCACGGCGCGGCGCTCCTGGAGGAGCTGGACGCCCACGCCGTCCTCACGCACTGCAACGCCGGCAGCCTCGCCACCGCGCAGTACGGGACGGCGCTGGCCCCCGTCTACGTGCTGGCCGCCCGCGGCCGCCGGCTGCGCGTCTTTGTCGACGAGAGCCGGCCGCTGCTGCAGGGCGCGCGGCTGACCGCCTGGGAGCTCCTGCGCGCCGGGCTGCCGGTGACGCTGATCACCGACGCCACGGCCGCCACCGTGCTGCGGCGCAACTGGGTGCAGGCGGTGCTGGTGGGCGCCGACCGGGTGGCGGCCAACGGCGACGTGGCCAACAAGATCGGCACCTACCCGCTGGCCGTGCTCGCCCGGCGCCACGGCGTGCCGTTCTACGTGGCGCTTCCTTCCTCGACCGTCGACCTGGAGACGGAGACGGGCGAGGCGATCCCCATCGAGGAGCGCGGGGCGGAGGAGGTGCGCACCTGCGGAGGCCGGGCGGTGGCGCCCCGGGGGGTCGAGGTCTTCAACCCCGCCTTCGACGTCACCCCGCACGAGCTGGTGACCGCCTTCGTCACCGAGAAGGGCGTCATCCGCCCGCCCTTCGAAGAGGGGTTGCGGCGGCTGGCGGAGGAAGGCGCGGGCGGGCGGCCTCAGCCGCTCTGACCCGGAGCTCCCAGCAGCGCCGGCTCCTCCACCAGCAGCTCCTGCTCGAGCTCCCACATGCGCCGGTAGAGGCCGCGGCGGCCCAGGAGCTCCGCGTGACGCCCGCGCTCGACCACGCGGCCGCGGGCGAGGACGAGGATCTCGTCCATCGCCTCCAGTCCCGCCAGCCGGTGGGTGACGAGGAGGAGGCTGCGCCCCCCGAGGCCCGCCAGAAGCGCCTCCATGAGGCGCCGCTCCGTCAGGGCGTCGAGGCCGGCGGTCGGCTCGTCGAGAAGGAGGATCGGCGCCGGCCGGAGGAGCGCCCGCGCCACCGCCACCCTCCGCCGCTCGCCGCCGGAGAGGCGGAGCCCGGCCTCGCCCACCTGCGTCGCCAGGCCCTCGGCAAGCCCGGCCCACCACCCCTCCAGCTGCGCCACCCGGAGCGCCTCGCGCAGCTCCGCCTCGCCGGCGCGCGGGTTGCCCAGGCGCAGGTTCTCGCCCAGGCTGGCGTGGAAGAGGTGGCTCTCCTGGGCGACGACGCTGAAGAAGGAGCGGACCGCCTCGGGGTCGAGCGCGCGGGTGTCGCGGCCGTCCAGCAGGATCGACCCTTCCTCGGGGTCGCGGAAGCGGACGAGCAGGTCGAGGAGCGTGCTCTTGCCCGAGCCGCTGGGCCCCACCAGCGCCACGCGCGCGCCCGCTTCGAGCACCAGGCTCAGCCCGTCCAGCGCCGGCCGCGCCGCCCCCGGGTACGTGTAGCGGAGCGCGCGCACCTCGAGGCGGGCGGGGCCGACCCGGCTGCGCGAGCCGGCGAGGCCGGCCGTCGGGGCCGCGCCCGAACCGGCTCCCGAGGACCGCTCCGGCACCGGCGGCGTCGCCCTCTCCAGCTCCTCCAGCCGGCGCGAGGCCTCCAGGCTCTCGCCCAGGCCGGCCAGCGCGCCGGGGAGGGGCGCCACCGCCTCGAAGGCGGCCAGGGCGGCCAGCGCCACGCCGGCGATCTCGGCCGCCGGCAGGTGGCCCTGGCGGACCAGCGGCACCGCCAGGAGGAGGACGGCCGCCATGGCCAGGTTCTGCAGCAGGCCGAGGAGCGCGCCCGTCGCCGCCTCCGCGCGCCGCACCCCGCGTTGCAGGCGGATCAGGCGCTCGCCGGCGGCGGCCAGGCGGCGGCTCCAGGCCGCTTCCTGGGAGAAGGCGACCAGCTCGGTCATGCCGCGCACGGCGTCGACGGCCAGTGTGCTCAGCTCGCCGCGGGCGCGGGGCAGCGCGGCGGCGGGCCGGCGCGCCGCCAGGTGGGCGAGGGCGGGCAGCACCGCCCCCGCCAGGAGGAAGGCCACGCCGAAGGCGAGCGCCAGCCGGAGCCCGCGCGGCGCCAGGATCGCCCAGCCGAGCCCCAGGGTGAGGAGTGCCACCGCCGGCGGGTAGAGCACGCGCAGGAAGAGGTTCTGCAGCGTCTCCACATCCTGGACCATGCGGCTGAGCAGGTCGCCCTGGCGCCGGTCGCCCAGGCCGGCCGGCGCCAGCGGCTCCAGCGCGCGGTAGAAGGCGACGCGCAGGCGGGCCAGCAGGCGCAGCGTGGCGTCATGGGTGACCAGCCGCTCCAGGTAGCGGAAGACGCCCCGCGCGATGCCGAAGAAGCGGACGCCGACGATGGGCACCCAGAGCAGCAGGATGGTGGCGGGCCGCAGGGCGGAGGCGGCGATCAGGTAGCCGGAGAGGGCCAGCAGGCCGACGTTCGAGCCGACCGTCAGCAGGCCCAGCAGAAGCCCCAGCGCCACCTGCCCCCGCAGCGGCCACAGGAAGCCGATCCAGCGTCGCAGGAGGCGCCGCTCCACGCTATCCCTCCCCCCGCGCGGCCGCCCCTGCGGCCGGTCCGACGTAGGCGCGCGCCAGGCGCGCGTAGAGGCCGCCCCGCGCCACCAGCGCCTCGTGCGAGCCTTCCTCGACCAGGCGCCCCCGGTCGAGGACGAGGATGCGGTCCAGCTGGCGGATGGTGGCCAGGCGGTGCGCCACCACCAGAGCCCCCCGCCCCGCCAGCAGGCGGGCGAGCGCCTCCTGGACGGCCGCCTCGCTCTCGGGGTCCAGGTGGGCGGTGGGCTCGTCCATCACCAGCCAGGGCGCGCCGCGCAGCCAGGCGCGGGCGATGGCCAGGCGCTGCCGCTCGCCGCCCGAAAGCCCCGCCCCCTCCTCGCCCAGGCGCGTCTCCAGCCCGAAGGGGAGGGCGCGCACGAACTCCTCCGCCCCCGCCGCGCGCAGCGCCTCCCAGAGCTCGGCCTCGCCGGCGCCGGGCCGCGCGAGGCGCAGGTTCTCCGCCACGCTGCCGGCGAAGAGGTAGGGCTGCTGCGGCACCAGCGCCACCTGCGCCCGCCAGGCGGCGACGCCCACCTCCTCCAGGCGCCGGCCGCCGACCCGGACGCCTCCCGCCTCCGGCCGCAGGAAGCCCATCCAGAGCGCCAGCACCGTGCTCTTCCCGGCACCCGTCGGCCCCACGAGCGCCACCCGCTCCCCCGGCTCCACGGCGAAGCTGAGCCCGGCCACGGCCGGCCGCTCGGCCCCCGGGTAGGTGAAGGCGACCGCCTCGAAGCGGACGCCCTCGGAGCGGAGGCCGCGCTCCGCCGGGCCGCGGGGCGCGGGGGCGGCCGGGTCGCGCCGCTCGCCGGCGACGGCGACCTCTTCCTCCGGCCAGGGCGCCGGCTGCTCCAGCAGCTCGAAGATGCGCCGGCTGGCGGCCGCGCCGGTGGTCGAGGCGTGGAACTGGCTGCCCAGCGTGCGCAGCGGCTGGTAGATCTCCGGCGCCAGGAGGAGGACGAAGAAGGCCTCGCGGAAGGAGAGACCGCCCCCCAGCAGGCGCAGCGCCAGCGCCACGGCCACCACCGCCGTGCTGAGCGAGGCGAGCAGCTCCAGCGCCAGCGCCGAGAGGAAGGCGACCCTTAGCGTCGCCATGGTGGCGCCGCGGAAGCGGTCGCTGGCCCGCGCCACCACCTCGGCCTCCCGCTTCCCCAGCCCGAAGAGCTTGAGCGTCGGCAGCCCCTGCACCACGTCCAGAAAGTGGGCGCTCAGCCGCGCCAGCTCCGCCCAGCGCCGCCGCGCGGCCAGCGACGCCTGGCCGCCGATCAGCCACATGAAGAAGGGCAGGAGCGGCAGGGTGACCAGGAAGATCACCCCCGAGAGCCAGTCGCGCGGGAAGACGAAGGCGACCAGCACCAGCGGTACCAGGGCCGCCAGCGCCAGCTGCGGCAGGTAGCGGCCGAGGTAGGTCTCCAGCTGCTCGACGCCCTCCAGCAGCGTGTTGACCAGCTCGCCGCTCCGCTCGCCCGCCGCCCGCGCCGGCCCCAGCGCCAGCAGGTGGCGCGCCAGGCGCTCGCGCAGCTCCTGCCTCACCCGCGCGGCCAGCTCGAAGGCCGCCAGCTCGCTCCCCCAGGCCAGCAGCGCCCGGGCCAGCATGACGGCGAGCAGCGCGGCCGCCGGCCTTTCCAGCGCGGGCAGGCCGGCGCCGCGGAGCAGGACCCGGTCGACCACGCCCGCCAGGAGCGAGGCCTGGGCGACGGCCAGGAGGCCGGCCAGGAGCCCCAGGACCACCACCATGCCGAGCAGGTGGCGAACCGGTCGCACGCGCGCGATCAGCCTGCGGTCGACTCCCATCTCGACGCCCCACCCCGACGCCGAGGCCGGCCCGCGGGGCCGGCCTCGGCCTTGCCTCTATTCTCCACCCGCGCGCTAGTACGTCAGCTTCTCCCGCAGGCCGACGCGCTTGCGGAAGACCCAGTAGGTCCAGGCCTGGTAGGCCAGGACGAAGGGGACCAGCGAGACGGCGACGATGCTCATCACCTTCAGCGTGTACGGGCTGGAGGAAGCGTTGTGGATCGTCAGGTTCCAGGCCGGGTTGAGGTTCGAGATCATCACGTTCGGGTAGAGCCCGAGAAAGATCGTGGCCACGGCGGCGACGATGGTCACGCCGTTCAGCACGAAGGCCCAGCCGGCGCGGTCGCGGTCCAGCATCGCCCGCACGGCCAGCAGCGCCAGGCCGCCGACGACCACCAGCGCCCCGGGCAGGAGGCCCGGCTTCTGGAAGATGCCGGTGGCGAAGTAGCTGTAGAGCGCGAAGAGCGCCGCCACCGCCGTCGCCAGCGCCCCCACCCAGCGCGCGGCCGCGCGCGCCCGCTCGCGCATCTCACCCTCGGTCTTGAGCAGCAGGAAGAGCGCCCCGTGGAGCGTGAAGGCGAGCAGCGTGAAGAGGCCGCCCAGGAGGCCGTACGGGTTGAGCAGCGTGAAGAGGCTGCCCCTGTAGTTCATCTGCTGGTCGATGGGCAGGCCGCGCACCAGGTTGGCCAGCGCCACGCCCCAGAGCAGCGCCGGCACCAGGCTGCCGGCGAAGATCGCCCAGTCCCAGGCGTTCCGCCAGCGCGGGCTCTCGTCGCGGCTGCGGTACTCGAAGCCCACGCCGCGCACGATCAGCGCCAGCAGCATCAGGACCAGCGCCAGGTAGAAGCCGCTGAAGAGGGTGGCATACCAGTTGGGGAAGGCGGCGAACATGGCGCCCCCGGCGGTGAGCAGCCAGACCTCGTTGCCGTCCCAGTGCGGCCCGACGGTGTTGAGGAGGACCCGCCGTTCCCGGTCGGAGCGGCCCAGCCAGGGAAGCAGGATCCCCACGCCGTAGTCGAAGCCCTCCAGGAAGAAGTAGCCCACGAAGAGGACCACGATCAGCGCGAACCAGAGCGTGTTCAGATCCACCCGCGATCCCCCCTCAGAGGCCGACCGTCGGCTGGACGCCGACCTCGGGTGCTTCCTCGGGCTCGCGGCTCTCCAGGCCCAGGCGCACGTACTTCAGCGTCAGGCGCAGGTCGGCCGCCGCCATCAGCGAGTAGAGCAGGGTGAAGAGGACGAGGCTGAGCCCGACGTCCAGGCCGGTGACGGTGGGCGAGACCGCGTCGGCCGTCTTCAGGAGGCCGGTCACCACCCAGGGCTGTCGCCCGATCTCCGTCATCAGCCAGCCCGTGGCGTTGGCGACGTAGGGCAGCGCGATCGCCCAGACCAGCAGGCGGAGGTAGCGCGGCCGCACCGCCAGGTCGCGCTTCCGCCAGAGCAGGACGGCGCCGTAGAGGCCGAGGATGAGCATGAGCAGGCCGGCCAGCACCATGATGCGGAAGGTCCAGAAGGTGACGCCGACGGGCGGCACGTAGTCGCCCGGCCCGTAGCGGGCCGCCTCCTGCGCCTGCAGCGCCTCGATGCCCGGCACGCTCCCGGAGAGCCGGCCGTAGGCCAGCAGGCTCAGGGCGTACGGGATCTTGATCTCCAGGTAGTTCCTCTGGTTGGCGCTGTCCGGGATGGCGAGGAGCGTCCAGGGCGCCGGGCTCGGGCTGTCCTTCCACAGCGCCTCGGAGGCCGCCATCTTCATGGGCTGGGCGCTGACCAGATGGACCGCCTGCGCGTGGCCCATCACCACCACCAGCAGGCTGAAGGCGGCGGCGAAGCCGACGCCCAGCTTGAGCGAGCGCAGGAAGAGGTCGGGGTGATGGCGCCGCAGGATCTGGTAGGCGCTGACGCCCGCCACGAAGAAGCCGGCCGTGGCGTAGGCGCCGAAGACGGTGTGCGGGAACTCCACCCAGAGCTGCGGGTTGCCCAGCAGCGCGAAGAAATTGACCATCTCGGCGCGGCCTCCGCGCAGCGCGTAGCCCACCGGCTCCTGCATGAACGAGTTGGCGGTCAGGATCCAGAAGGCCGAGATCAGCGTGCCCACGGCGACCAGCCACATGGAGGCGGCGTGGAGCGACTTGGAGATCTTCTCCCAGCCGAAGATCCAGACCCCCAGGAAGGTCGACTCCATGAAGAAGGCGAGCAGCGCCTCCACGGCCAGCGGCGCGCCGAAGACGTCACCCACGAAGCGCGAGTAGTCGGACCAGTTCATGCCGAACTGGAACTCTTGCAAGATTCCGGTAACGACGCCCAGCGCGAAGTTGACGAGGAAGAGCTTTCCGAAGAATTGCGCCAGCGTCCGGTAGGCTTCCTCGCCGCGGCGCACGTAGAGCGTCTCCAGGACGGCGATCAGCAGGCTGAGGCCGATGGTCAACGGTACGAAGAAGAAATGGAAGACGGTCGTGACGCCGAACTGCCATCGCGCGAGCAGAAGGTTGAGAGGCATATCCCGCCCTCCTTGTGGGGGAGCGCGTCCCGTGGCCTTGGCGCGAGGCAAAAGAACAGTTTGATCTGAAAAAATAGCCTCGCGCCTACCTAAAGCCTAAGGCGAGGCCCAGGAAGGCCGGAATCACCCATGCGGGGGATCTCCGAATTCTTCGGAAGGGGGATGACGCCCTGGCAAATCTACGGAAACGGCACGGGAAGCCGGCCGCCCGGACCGCGGCGCTCGCACGGCCCGGGCGGGAGAGCGGCGGGAGCCTCAGCGGCGGCGCACGGACGCCTGCACGGGCACCGGGTTGCGCAGGCACCAGGTGGCCGGGCAGCGCTCCTCAGCCGTCTGCAGGAGCCGGTCGAGCGCCTCCTGCGGGGCGTCGCTCTCCACCTCCACCTCCCAGCGCAGCGCTTCGATCACGGGCGCCTCGCCCAGCCCGAAGAAGCGGGCGAAGTTGACGTCGGCCGTCGAGCGGACGTGGAGCGAGCGGAGTCCGATCCCCTCCAGGGCGGCCACCAGCGCGAAGGTGGAGGCGAAGCAGGCCATGGCCCCGTACATGCAGTACTGGACGGCGCTGGGCGCGAGGCCGTTGCCGCCCATGTGGGGCGGGAAGTCCGCCTGGAGCGTCACCTGCCCGGCCCTGGGCGTGCCCAGGGTGGCGGCGAACTGGGGTTGCCCGTCCCGGAAGTTCCAGTCGCCCTCGAGGACGACGCTCTGGCGCGTGGAAGCGCCTGCGGACGCCTGGTCGATGGTGGAGCGCAGGGCGTCGACGTCGACGTTCTGGAACACCTCGATCCCTCCCGTCGGCGAGCCGGAGGCGCGAACCGCCCCTCCGCCAGCCGCGGCGGGAAGGGGGCGGCGCCGCCCGACGACCGTTATTCAACCGCGGCATTGAATATACCAGAAGAGCGGGGACGACAGAGGGGATGAGACGATGACGGCTGGCGGGAGCGTGCCGCCGGAGACTTCCCGGTCGGAGACCACCCTGCCGGCTGGCGGGCCCGGCGGAGCGGAGGCGGGCGCGCTGGCGGAGCTGGCGCGCTTCGCCCGCGCCCTCGCCCACCCGCACCGGCTGCGCCTGCTCGGGCTCCTGGCGCAGGGCCCGCGGACGGTCGAGGCGCTGGCCGGGGCCGCAGGGCTGGGCGTGGCCAGCGCCTCGCAGCACCTGGGTGTCCTGCGCCGCCAGCGGCTGGTGGAGGCCGAGCGGCACGGGCTCTACGTCGAGTATCGCCTTGCCGGCGACGACATCCTTAACCTCTGGCTGGAGCTGCAGAAGGCGGCGGCGCGGCACTCGCGGCGGCTGGCGGAGCTGGCGCGCGAAGCCGCCGGGCTGGAGGCGGGCGGGGGCGGGCCGCCGCTGGAGGCCGCCGAGCTCGCCGGAAGGCTCGGGCGGGTGCTCCTGATCGACCTGCGGCCGGCGGTCGAGTTCGCGGCGGGCCACCTGCCGGGGGCGCGCTCGCTGCCCGCCGAGGAGCTGGCCGCGCGGCCGGAGGCGCTGGAAGAGCTGGCTCGCCAGGAAGGGCCGGCGCAGGCGGTCGCGTACTGCCGCGGGCCGTACTGCTTCCTCGGGCGGAGCGCGCTGCCGCTCCTGGCGAGGCGGTTCCCCCGCGTCGGGCTTCTGGCGGGAGGGTTTGCCGCCTGGAAGGCCGAAGGCTACCCGGTCGAACGGGGGGCGGGGACGGCCGGGTGAGCCTGGCGGTGCGGCTCCCGGGCCGTCCGCCGCGCGGGAGGGACGGGGCGGTGCTCGATCTCCAGGCCGTGCGCGAGGAGCTTCCTGCGGTCCGGCGCGCCGTCTACCTGAATACCGGCACGGCGGGCCCGCTTCCCCGCCGGGTGGCGGCGGCGCTGGAGAGGGCGCTGGCGCGCGAGGTGGAGGAGGGTCGCGCCTGGCCCGACCTCTGGCCGCTGGCGCGGGAGCGGAGGGAGGCGCTGCGGGCCCGGGTGGCCGCCCTGATCGGCGCCGGCGCGGAGGAAGTGGCCCTGACCCACCACACCAGCGAAGGCTTGAACATCGTCCTCTGGGGAATCGAGTGGACCCCGGGCGACGAGGTGGTCACCACCGACGCCGAGCACGAGGGCGGCCTCGTGCCGCTCTACCTCCTCCACCAGCGGCGCGGCGTCGGCCTCCGCTTCGCCTCCGTCGGCGACGGCTCGGAGGAGGCGGCGCTGGAGGGGATCCGGCGCGCGCTGACACCCGCCACGCGGCTCCTCCTGCTCTCCCACGTCAGCTACTCCACCGGCGCCCGCCTGCCGCTGGCGGAGATCGTGACGATGGCCCATGCGCGGGGCGTGCCGGTGCTGGTCGACGGCGCCCAGTCGGCCGGCGCCCTCCCCGTCGACGTGCACGCCCTGGGCGTCGATTTCTACGCGCTGCCGGGGCAGAAGTGGCTGCTCGGACCGGAGGGGACCGGGGCGCTCTACGTGCGCGCCGACCGCTTGGCCGAGCTGCGGCCCACCTTCGCCGCCTGGGCCAGCGCCCGCCACGGCACGGTGGCCGCCGACGCGCCGCGCCTGGAGCTGGCCGAGGGGGCGCGCCGCTTCGAGGTGGGCACCGTCTTCGAGCCCGCCCTGGAGGCTTGGCGGGAGGGCCTGGAGTGGCTCGAATCGCTGGGCTGGCCGGAGCTCTTCGCGCGCGTCGAGCGGTTGGCCGCCTACGCCCGCGCGCGCCTGGGCGAGCTTCCCGGCCTGCGCGTGACGACGCCCGCCAACGCCGCCGGGCTCCTCCACTTCGAGGCGCAGGGCGCCGCCCCGGAGCGCGTCGTGCGCGCGCTGCGCGAGCGCGGCTTCATGCTGCGCGTCACGCCTCACCCGCCCAGGATGCGCATCTCCACCGGCTTCTTCAACACGGAGGAAGAGATCGACCGCCTCGCCCAGGCGCTGCCGGAAGTGGTCCGCTCCGCCTGATCCTGGCGGCTCGATCCGCGGCCGGCGGACTCCTCCTGAGGCGGAGGCGCCCGCGCCGGGCAGACTCTACGTGCAGGCCGAAGCCAGGCTGCAAAGGTGGGATCACCGGTGGCACGGCGTGCTGGCCTGATGTCGGACGCGCTCAAGGTCGAGCTGGCGCGCGAACTGGGCGTGGCCGGGGTCGTGGAGCGCGAGGGCTGGGGATCCGTCTCCTCGCGCAACTGCGGAAGCCTCGTCCGTCTCGCCATCGAGCGGGCGGAACGTTCGCTGGCCGGCCAGGCCCGGGGTTCGCCCGGCGAGGGGCTCCGCGGCGCGCAACCGTTTCGATGAGGCAGAGCGGAGCGGCGGCGCGGGCGCGCAGCCTCGCCTAGCGGCCGGTGCCGCCAGGCGCTGAGGCGTCCGCAGGCGGGCGGCCCGGGGAGCTCTCCCCGGGCCGCTTCCTGGTGGCTCCGGGGGACGGGCGGCGCCCGGAGCCACCCCCGGGCGTTCAACGGCGGCCGGGCACGGTCTGGCTCATGGGGTCCAGCAGCTCGTTCAGCTCGTCGGGCGGGAGCACGTTCCGCTCCAGGCAGAGCTGGCGCACCGTCTTGCCGCTGGTGTAGGCCTCGTGGGCGATCTCGGCCGCGCGGTCGTAGCCGATGCGCGGCGCCAAGACCGTCACCATGGCCAGGCTCTGCTCGACCAGCGACTCGCAGCGCTCCCTGTTCGCCTTCAGGCCGGCGACCAGCTTCTCGTTCAGGTTGCGGCAGCTGGCCGCCAGGATTTCGATGGACTGGAGCAGGTTGTAGGCCAGGACGGGCATCATCACGTTCAGCTCGAAGTTGCCGTGCTGGCCCGCCAGGGTGACGGTCAGGTCGTTGCCCATCACCTGGGCGGCCGCCATCATGACCGACTCCGCGATCACCGGGTTGACCTTGCCCGGCATGATGGAGGAGCCCGGCTGGACGGCCGGGATCTCGATCTCGCCGATGCCGCAGCGGGGCCCCGAGCCGAGCCAGCGGATGTCGTTGGCGATCTTCATCAGGCTGACCGCGACGGTCTTCATCTCGCCGCTGGCCTCGACGGCGCCGTCCTTGGCCGCCTGGGCCTCGAAGTGGTTGGCGGCCTCGCGGAAGCGCATCCCGGTCAGCTCGTTCAGCCGGTCGATGACGCGCTTGGCGAACTCGGGGTGCATGTTGATCCCCGTGCCCACCGCCGTCCCGCCCAGCGCCAGCTCGGAGAGCGCGTCGCGGGCCAGCTCCGCGCGGCGGATCGCGTGGTCGACCTGGCTGGCGTAGCCGGAGAACTCCTGGCCCAGGCGGATGGGCGTGGCGTCCTGCAGGTGCGTCCGCCCGATCTTGACGATGTCGTCGAACTCGCGCGACTTCGACCACAGCCCGTCGGCCAGCTCGTGCAACGCCGGCAGGAGCCGCTTCTCCACCGCCTCGGCGGCGGCCACGTAGATGGCCGTGGGGATGACGTCGTTGGAGGACTGGCCCATGTTGACGTGGTCGTTGGGGTGGACGTAGCGCGAGCCGATCGGGTGGCCGAGGATCTCCGAGGCCCGGTTGGCGATCACCTCGTTGGCGTTCATGTTGGTCGAGGTGCCGGAGCCCGTCTGGAAGACGTCGACCACGAAGTGGTCGTCCCAGCGCCCCTCCGCCACCTCGCCGGCCGCCTGGGCGATGGCCCGACCGCGTTCCTCGTCCAGGAGGCCCAGGGCCACGTTGGTCTCGGCGGCCGCCTGCTTGATCCATCCCAGGGCCCGGATCATGGCGCGCGGGAGGCGGAGGCCGCTGACCGGAAAGTTGAGCACCGCCCTCTGCGTGGAGGCGCCCCAGTAGGCCCACGCGGGCACCTCCATCTCGCCCATCGAATCCTTCTCGATGCGGTAGGCCGTCTCCGACAAGACCGGTACCCCCTTCCGCTCTCTCGTCCCCATTTCGCCGGCAGGCGCCCGTTTTCCCACCGGGCGGAGAAGGCCGCCGGCCCGAGGAAGCGAATCGGCCTAAGCAGGGTGCTCCGCGGGCGGCGCGGGGGTGCGCGCGGCGGCGGCTCGCGGGGGAGGAGGTGGCGGCGTTGCGCGTGGTGGTGACGGGAGGGACCGGCCTGATCGGTCGCGCCCTGGCCGAGGCCCTGGCCTCCGAGGGTCACGGGGTGGTCGTCCTCAGCCGGAGGCCGGCTCCGTCCGCGGCCGGGCGGCTGCCCCCGGGCGTCCGGCTGCTCGCCTGGCCGGCGCTGCCCGCGGGCGAGCTGGCGCTGGCGCCGGGGCCGCAGGCCGGCGAGTCGGGCGAGTGGCGGCGCGCCCTGGAGGAGGCCGACGCGGTCGTCCACCTGGCCGGCGAGTCCATCGCCTCCGGCCGCTGGACGGCGGCGCGGAAGGAGCGGATCCTCCAGAGCCGCGTCCGCTCCACGCGGGCGCTGGTGGAGGCGCTGGAGGCGGCGGAGCGGAGGCCGAAGGCGCTGGTCAGCGGTTCGGCCGTCGGCTACTACGGGCCGCACGGCGACGAGGAGCTGACCGAGGAAGCGGGCCCGGGCAGCGACTTCCTGGCGCGGGTCTGCGTCGCCTGGGAGCGGGAGGCGGAGGCCGCGGAGCGGCTCGGCCTGCGCGTCGTCCGGCTGCGGACGGGCCTGGTCCTGGCCCGCGAGGGAGGCGCCCTGCCGCAGCTCCTCCGCCCCTTCCGCCTGGGGCTGGGCGGACCGCTGGGGGGCGGCGGGCAGTGGGTGCCCTGGATCCACCTGGCCGACGAGGTCGGCCTGATCCGCTGGGCGCTGGAGGAGGAGCGGGTGGAAGGGCCGCTCAACGCGGTCGCCCCCGAGCCGGTCCGCCAGCGCGAGCTGGCCCGCCTCATCGGCCGCTTCCTGGGGCGACCGGCGTGGTTCCCCGCCCCGGCGCCGCTCCTCCGCCTGGCGCTGGGCGAGATGGCCGAGGCGCTCCTCCTCTCCGGCCAGCGCGCCCTGCCGGCGCGGGCGCTGGCGCTGGGCTACCGCTTCCGCTACGCGCGGCCGGAGGCGGCGCTGGAGGAGCTCCTCGGCCCGCGGGGCGGGGGCGGCGGGCGCTCCGCCGGCGACCGTCACGCCCGGACGCCCTGAGGGGCGAGCCGCGGCCGCCGTCGCCCGCCGCCACCCGCCGGGCGCCGGGCGGGAGGTGCGGGGGCGGGGCCGGCGAAGCGGGGGATCGGGCAGCACCGACTCTGGACCGAAAAGGAGCTGGCAAAGGAGTTGCAGGAGAGGACGGCCCATGCGCGCGGCCCGGAGGCCGCGCTCCTCGACGGCTACCCCCACATCCCCTGGCGGCGCGGCGACGTCAACCTGCGCCGCGAGCGGAACCGCTTCGAGAGCGGCGAGATCGACGCGGCCGCCCTGGCCGCCGCCTACGACGCCACCGTGCTCCGCGTCGTCCGCGAGCAGGAGGCGGCCGCTCTCGATCCGGTGACCGACGGCCAGGTGCGGCAGGACGACCTGATGGAGCCGCTGGTGCGCGACCTGGCCGGCCTCGAGCCGGGCGGCCTGGTGCGCTACTACGACAACAACTTCTACTACCGGGCTCCGCGGGTGACGGGCAGGATCGCCCCGGCCGGCATGAGCCTCGCCGGCCAGACGGCCTGGCTGGCGCGGAGGACGGAGCGGCGGGTGAAGGTGGTGCTGCCCGGCCCCCTGACGGCGGCCGCGCTGGTGGTCGACGAGCACTACCACGACCGGGAGGGGCTCCTGGCCGACCTGAGCGAGGCGCTCCACCTGCTGGCGGCCGGCGCGGTCGAGGCCGGCGCCGCCGTCGTCCAGCTGGACGAACCGGAGCTGGTCCGGCCGCAGGGTGCCGACCGCGAGCGGGCGCTGCGCGACCGCGCCGCCTGGCTGGCGGAGGCGCGCGAGGCGACGCGCCGGGTGGTGTCGGGGCTGGGCGCGCGCACCCAGCTGGCGCTCTTCTTCGGCGACGCGGCGCCCCTGCTGGAGGAGCTGGCGGAGTGGCCGGTCGACGACGTGCTCTTCGACCTGGCCTCCGGTCCCTCCGTCGCCGGGCGGCTGGCGGCCGAGGGTTTCCCCCGGGGGGTGGGCCTCGGCTGCCTCGACGCGCGGCAGCCGCGCCTGGAGAGGGTGGAGGAGGTGCTCCGCCTCGTCGAGCGGCTCTCGGGCAAGGTGCCGGTGGAGCGGATGACGCTCCACCCCAGCGCCAGCCTCGAGTTCCTCCCCGCCGACAAGGCGCGGGCGAAACTGGAGCGGCTGGGCGAAGCGATCCGAGCCGTCAGGGGGGATGCGCGATGACGGGAAGTGCGAACGGCGGAGGTCGTCCCGGCTCGAGGAAGCTGGGCATTCCCCACCGGACGCTGCGCACCACCGGCGTCGGCAGCCTGCCCAAGCCGCCGGCGCTGCTGGAGGCGCGGGAGCGGGCGCGCAGGGGGGAGGTCGCGCAGGAGGAGCTGCGCCGCCTCGAACGGGAGGCGACGGAGGCGTGGATCCGCTTCCAGGAGGCGATCGGCATCGACGTCCCGGTCCACGGCGAGATGGAGCGCGGCGACATGGCCACCTACTTCGCCGAGCTCCTGGACGGCTTCGCCATCTCGGGCCCCGTCCGCTCCTACGGCAACCGGTACTACCGCAAGCCGATCGTGGTCGGACCCGTCCGCCGCGTCCGGCCGCTGGCGCTGGAGAGCTGGCGCGAGGCGCAGGCGCTGACCGACCGGCCGGTCAAGGCCATCCTGACCGGTCCCTACACCATGTGCGACTGGTCGTTCGACGAGTACTACCCCGACCGCCGCAGCCTGACGCTGGCGCTGGCGGAGGCGCTCCACGAGGAGGCGCTGGAGCTGGAGGCGGCCGGGGCGCAGTTCATCCAGATCGACGAGCCGGCCGTCTCCACGCGCCCGGAGGAGATCGACCTCGCCATCGAGGCGCTGGGCCGCGTGACCCGCGGCCTGAAGGCGCACACGGTCAGCCACGTCTGCTACGGCCACTGGGAGGAGGTCCTCCCGGCGCTGCTGGAGCTGCCGGTCGACCAGCTCGACCTGGAGATGGCCAACGGCGACTACGCCCTGCTGGACCTGCTCCGCCGCTACCCCCTTTCGAAGGAGATCGGCCTGGGCGTCATCGACGTGCACAGCCACCGGATCGAGAGCGTGGAGGAGGTGAAGCGGGGCATCTACCGCGCGCTGGAGTTCCTTCCTCCCGAGCGCGTCTACGTCGATCCCGACTGCGGGCTGAAGACCCGGACCGAGGAGGAGGCGAAGCGGAAGCTGGAGGTGATGGTGCGCGCCGTCCAGGAGGTGCGCCGGGAGCTGGGACTGGCATGAGCAGCCCCTTCCTGGCCGCGCTGGAGGAGGGGCCGCTCCTGGCGGACGGCGCCGTCGGCACGCAGCTCCACGCGCGCGGGGCGCCGCTCTACGGGTCGCTGGAGCTGCTCAACGCGCAGTCGCCGGAGCTGGTCCTCGACCTCCACCTGGACTACCTGCGCGCCGGCGCGCGCCTCCTGACGACCAACACCTTCCAGGGACACCGCCTGGCGCTGGCGCGCCACGGCCTCCAGGGCGAGGTCTGGGCGCTCAACGTGGCGGCCGTCAAGCTGGCGCGGCAGGCGCGGGAGATGGCGGGCCAGGAGGCGTTCGTCGGCGCCTCGCTGGGGCCCTGCCAGGGCGCGCTGGCGCCCCTGGGCCCGCTCGAACCGGCGGAGGTGGAGGAAGCCTACCGCGAGCAGGTGCGCGCGCTGGTCGCGGGCGGCGCCGACCTCTTCCTCCTGGAGACCTTCTCCGACCCGCGCCAGCTGGCGCTGGCGCTGCGCGCGGTGCGGGCCGAGTCCGACCTGCCGGCGGCGGCCTTCCTCACCTTCTCCGCCGACGGGACCACCCTCTTCGGCACGCCGGTGGAGCGGGCGCTGGAGGAGTTCCTCGAGGCGCTGGGCGACCAGCCGCTCCCGGAGCTGATGGGCGTCAACTGCGGCGCCGGGCCGGCGCCGAGCCTGGAGAGCCTGGCGCGGCTGGAGAAGGCCGTCGCCGCGCGGGTGCCGCCCGCGCGGCGGCCGCGCTGGGCGCTCTCGCCCAACGCCGGCCTGCCCGAGCGGAGCGGGGGACGGGTCCGCTACCCCTCCCGCCCCGCCTACTTCGCCGAGACGGTGGCGCGCGGTCTCGAGCTGGGCGCCCGGCTGGTGGGCGGCTGCTGCGGCACCTCGCCCGAGCACGTGGCCCGGCTCGGCTTCGAGCTGGCGCGCCGCCGGGGGGGAGAGCCGCCCGCGCCTCGCGGGGCCGCCCTGGCGGGGCGCGAGGCCGGCCGCGGAGCCTCCCTCGCACCCCCGGCGGGCCTGCGGGCCGAGCCTGTCGCCCCGCCGGAGGCGGGCGCCGAGCCGGCGGCAGACAGCCGTCCTCCCGCGCCGGCCGGCGGGGAGCGCGCGCAAGCCAGGCTGGCGGACCGCCTCGGCCGGCGGCTGGTGGTCAGCCTCGAGCTCGACCCGCCGCGCGGCGCGGTGGCGGAGCGCTTCCTCGCCCAGGCGCGCAAGGCGCGGGAGGCGGGGGTCGACTGCGTCAACGTGGGCGACAGCCCCATGGCCCGGGTGCGCATGTCCTCGCTGGCCGCCGCCCACCTGGTCCAGCGCGAGGCCGGCGTGGAGGCGATCCTCCACTTCACCACCCGCGACCGGAACCTGATGGGCCTGCAGGCCGACCTGCTGGGGGCGCACGCGCTGGGCGTCCGGAACGTGCTGGCGCTGACCGGCGACCCGCCCGCGCTGGGCAACTACGCGCACGCCACCGCCGTCTACGACCTCGACTCGATCGGGCTGATCCGGCTCCTCCGCCGGCTGAACGGCGGCGAGGACGCCGCCGGCAACCGGCTGGCCCGGCCGACGGACTTCCTGATCGGCTGCGCGCTCAACCCGGCCGCCGCCGACCTGGAGCGGGAGGTGGAGCGCTTCCGCGCCAAGGTGGCCGAGGGCGCCCACTTCGCCATGACCCAGCCGGTCTACGACCCGGCCGAGCTGGAGGCGGTGCTGGACCGGCTGGGCGGCGCACCCCTCCCCCTCCTGGCCGGCCTGATGCCCCTGGCCAGCTACCCGCACGCGCTCTACCTGCACAACGAGGTGCCCGGCATCCGCATCCCCGAGGCGGTCCTGCGGCGGATGGAGGAGGCGGGGGCCGAGGCGCGCCGCGTCGGGCTGGAGGTGGTCCAGGAGGTCTGGCTCGCCATCCGGCCCTGGGTGGCCGGAGCCTACGTGGTGCCCAGTTTTCAGCGGGTGGAGGACGCGCTGGCGCTGGTCCGCTGGCTGCGCGGCCGGGAGCCGGGCGGCTGAGGCGCGGAGCCGGCCGCCTCCAGCCGCTGGCGGAAGCTCGGCGGCAGCCTGCGCGGCCGGCCGCTGCGCGCGTCGACGAAGACCTGGACCGTCCGCCCGCTGGCCACCCGGCGGCCGTCGGCCGCCTCCACCTCGTACTCGAGCTCGAAGGCGGAGCTGCGCACCTCGCCCAGGCGGACGCCGATGCGCAGCTCCTCGCCGAAGCGGGCCGGACTCCGGTAGGTGCAGCTCGCCTTTGCCAGCACCATGGGAGGAAGCGCCTCCTCCGCCTCCCCGCCCGCCGCCTCCCCGCGCCGCCCGCCGGAGAGCGCCGAGGGCGGCACCCCCAGCGCGCGCTCGAGCCAGAGAGTGCGCGCTTCCTCGAAGTAGGTGAAGTAGACCGCGTTGTTGACGTGACCGAGCAGGTCGCAGTCGCGCCAGGTGACGCGGCGCGTCGTCAGGAAGCCGTACCCGTCCAGCCGCCCTCCCCCCTCAGCGGGCGCCCGGCGCGCCCGGTTCGCGCGGCGGCCGCAGCTCCACCGTCGGCCGGTGCAGGACCATGGCGCCGGCGGGGACGCTCTCGGTCACCCAGCAGTTGCCGCCGATGACGGCGCCGCGGCCGATCACCGTCGCGCCGCCCAGGATGGTGGCGCCGGAGTAGACGACCACGTCGTCCTCCAGCGTGGGGTGGCGCTTCTGGTTGCGGATCAGCGCCCCGCTCTCGTCCTTGGGAAAGCTGAGGGCGCCGATCGTCACCCCCTGGTAGAGCTTGACGCGGTCGCCGATGACCGCCGTCTCGCCGATGACCACGCCGGTGCCGTGGTCGATGAAGAAGCTCCGCCCGATCTGGGCGCCCGGGTGGATGTCGATGCCGGTGACGCTGTGCGCGTACTCGGTCATCATGCGCGGGATGAGCGGCACGCCCCGCACCCAGAGCTCGTGGGCCAGGCGGTAGACGAGTACGGCGAAGAAGCCCGGGTAGGCGAGGAGGATCTCGTCGTAGCTCTTGGCGGCGGGATCGCCGTCGTAGGCCGCGTGGACGTCGTCGCAGAGCATCGCGCGGATCCTGGGCAGCTCGGCCAGGAAGGCGGCGGCCACCGACTGCGCCCAGCTCAGCTCCGGGCAGAGCGAGGTCGAGGTGTCGCACGCGTGCGCGCGCGCCGAATGGATCTCGTCGGCCAGGTCCCAGAAGATGTCGCCCAGCCGCTCGTTGAGGGCCGTCGGGTCGAGGCGGACCGCCTGCCGCCCGCTGTAGTGGCCGGGGAAGAGCACCCGGCGCAGCTTGCCGATCAGGCGGACCACGCGCTCGTAGTCCGGGTAGCGGGGCGCGAGGGGTTCGCGCAGGTCGCCTTCCTGCTGCGCCGCGTGCAGCCGCTCGGCGGCCTGTACCACGCGCTCCATGGCGCTTCCCAGCTCGTCGGAAGCGGTCCGGCCGTCCTCCAGCTCGTGGGCCAATGCCATCGCCCTCCTCGTTCCCTCAATCTAGCATCGCGGGCGGCCCCCCCGCATACGGCTGGAGCGAGAGGCCGGGGGGTGAGCGCCATGTCCGACCTGAAGGCGCTGGCCGACCAGCTGCGGGCGCACGAGTCGGAGCTGATGCCCACCTACGAGGAGCTGGCGCGCGCGGCGCAGGCGCCCGCCGAGGCGAAGATCGTCAGCCAGCTGAGGGCCTACCAGCGGCTGCAGCTGCTCAGCCTGGAGCTGCTGGGCGACCGGGTGCCGGAACGCTTCCTGGGCTTCGGGCGCGTCACCGCCAGCGATGTCAACATCCGCTCGGCGCCCAACGGGCAGTCGAACCTGGTGGGGAAGGCCCAGCAGGGCGACCAGGTGATCATCTGCAGCTACCAGGGCTACTGGATCGAGGTGCAGGTGATGCACGGGCCGTCCGGCTACATCTTCCGCGACTACGTCCAGGAAGAGGGCGGCTGAGCGGCAGGAAGCCGCCGGCCCGGGGCGAAGCCGCTTCCTCACGGAGGCGGCTCGCCTGATCCTGCGCGACCCGGTGCACGGCGACATCACCCTCGCCCCCGACGAGGCCTGGCTCCTCGACGCCCCCGAGGTGCAGCGCCTCCGCTGGGTGCAGCAGCTGGGCACCGCCTACCTCGTCTACCCCGGCTGCAGGCACAGCCGGCTCGAGCACGGTCTCGGCACGCTGGCCACGGCCGGCCGCATCCTGGCCTCGCTGGCCGGGGCCGGCTTCCCGGCGCCGCCGGAGGTGGCCCGCGCCGTCCGCGCGGCGGCGCTCCTGCACGACGTCACCCACGTCCCCTTCGGCCACACGCTGGAGGACGAGCGCGGGCTCCTCCCGCGCCACGACCGCGGGCCGCGTCTCGGCCTCCTCCTCCAGGGCGAGCTGGGCCGCCGGCTGGAGCGGCTCGACCTCCTGGAGCCGGTGCGCGAGATCCTGGAGCCCGCGCGCGGGGAGGGGGCCGGGGCACGGAGCCTGCCGCCCTGGGCGGGCGAGCTGGTGGCGGGGACGGTCGACGCCGACCTCCTCGACTACCTCCGCCGCGACGCCTACTACGCCGGGCTGAAGCCCGACTACGACGACCGGGTCTTCCGCTACTTCGTCCTCGACGAGGGCCACCTCGCCCTCAACCTGCAGGACCGGGGGATCGAGCGGCCGGACGCCCGCTCCGAGGTGATCCAGGTCCTGCGCACGCGCTACTTCCTCACCGAGCGCGTCTACTTCCACCACGCCAAGGTGGCCTCGGGCGCCATGGTCTCGCGGGCGGTGGAGACGGCGCTGGAGGCGGGCGCCCTGGACGAGGCCCGCCTCCTCGCCTTCGGCGACCAGACGCTGCTCGCCTGGCTGGCCGAGGGCGCCGGGCTGGAAGGCCGCGCGCGGGAGGTGGTGGCCGGGCTGGCGCGGGGCGTCCTCGAGCGGCGGCTCCTGAAGCGCGCCTACGTGCTGACGCCGCGCAGCACCGGGCGGGAGGAGCGGGCGGAGTTGACCCGCCTCTACTGGCGGCGCGGCGAAGCGCGGCGCCGGCTGGAGGCGGAGCTGGCCGACGAGGCCGGCCTGCCGGCGGGGACGGTCGTCGTCTGGTGCGCCCAGGAGAGCGCCATGAAGGAGGCGCGGGTGCGGGTGATCGGGCCCTCGGGCCGCAGGGAGCTGGACGGTCCCGAGGTCGAGGCGCTCGACCAGGCCTACCGCGCCCTCTGGCGCTTCTACGTCCTCGCCCCCGCCGAGGCGCGCGCCCGGGTGGAGGCGGCGGCCGCGCGCAGGTTCGGCCGGCCCAGCGAGCTCCAGCCCCTCCCCTGACGGGACACCCCCGGCCCCCCTGGATTCGTGGAGCACTGATTTGAGCGTGGGGTCCTGGGCAGGTATAATGAACGCGCATTCTGATACTTGCACCATTGGGAAGTAGAGGAATCATACGTAAGGGCGCCCCGCCGGGCCCGCGGCGCGGCGCCCGCAGGGGGGTCGGAGGTGGCGGAGCCCAGGCCGAGCCTCTGGGAGCGGATCCGCGAGAGCTCGCTCTACAGGTCCATCTACCGGACGCGGTACCCCGATCAGCCACGCTGGCAGTCGATGGTCATCCTGCAGAGCCTCGCGCTCCACCTGCACCCGGTGCGGGTGCCCAAGCGGGCCACCCGCCTCACCTACACGTGGGGGCTGGGAGGGCTGAGCGTCTGGCTCTTCCTCATCCTCACCTTCACCGGCGTCTTCCTGATGTTCTACTACGTGCCGGACGTGCCCGGCGCCTACTTCTCCATCCAGAACCTGGCGACCAGCGTCACCTTCGGGCAGTTCATGCGCAACCTGCACCGCTGGGCGGCGCACGCCATGGTGCTCCTCGTCTTCATGCACATGACGCGGGTCTTCCTGACCGGGGCCTACAAGCCGCCGCGCGAGTACAACTGGATGGTCGGCGTCGGCCTCCTGGTCCTCACCTTCCTGCTCAGCTTCACCGGCTACCTGCTGCCCTGGGACCAGCTGGCCCTCTGGGCGATCACCGTGGGCACCAACATGGCCGGTTCGACGCCGCTGGTCGGCGGCGCCATCCGGACCGCGCTCCTGGGCGGGTTCAGCGTCGGGCCGGCGACGCTGGTGCGCTGGTACACGCTGCACGTCATCTTCCTGCCGCTGGCGCTGATCGTGGGGATGAGCATCCACTTCTGGCGCATCCGCAAGGACGGCGGCATCTCCACCCCGATCTACGAGGAAGAGGAGATTGGAAGCCATGTCCAGCTTGCCCAGTGAACGGATCGAGGAGGAGGGCGCGCCCAAGCCCAACCCGCGCGAGCGCTTCTTCGAGGACGTACCGGAGGACGAGCTGCGGCGCGTCTTCGTCTGGCCCAACCTGCTGAGCATCGAGCTGATCGGCGGCCTCCTGCTCCTCCTCCTGCTCGGCCTCCTGGCCGTCCTCGTCAACGCGCCGCTGGAGACGCTGGCCAACGACGAGAAGACGCCCGATCCGTCGAAGGCGCCCTGGTACTTCCTCGGGCTGCAGGAGCTCCTGCTCCACATGCACCCCTCGCTGGCCGGCGTCATCGTGCCGGGCGTGGTCATCCTCGGGCTGATGGCCATCCCCTACATCGACCGCGAGCGCGTGGGCACCGGCATCTACTTCACGACGAAGAAGGGCCTGCCGATCGCCCTCTTCTCGCTGGCCTACACGGCGGTCTGGGAGGTCGCCCTCATCCTGATGGACCAGTACCTGCCCGCGGCGGAGGGCGGGCACGGCCTCGGCCCCTACCTGCACACGGTGCTCGGCTGGCCGGAGTGGATCTCGGCCATCGTGGTGCCGAGCGCCATCATGCTCTTCATCCCGGCGCTGCTCGTGCTCCTCGTGCGGAGACGCTGGCAGGCCGACAGGCGGGAAGTGATGATCGCGCTCTACGCCTTCTTCTTCGCCTCGTTCTGGACCCTGACCCTGGTCGGGACGTTCTTCCGCGGCGAGAGCATGAACCTGGTCCTGCCGTGGAACCTGCCCGGCTTCACCCAGTAGAGGCGACGGTCCGCATGGGGGTGAGCGTTCCGTGAGCGTACAACCGGAGGCTCAGCAGCCGGAGCCGGCGCGCAAGCCGGTGCCCGAGCCGGAGAAGGTGAGCCGGCGACGGCTCCTCCGCTACCTGATGTGGGGCTCGACGGGCGTCTTCGCCCTGGCCACGGCCGGGGTGGGGCTGGGCATGTTCTGGCCGCGCAAGATCCAGGGCTTCGGCGGCAAGGTGGTGGCCGGACCGGTCAGCAAGTTCGCGCAGCCGCTGAGCGTGACCGTCGTGCGCGAAGGCAAGTTCTACGTTTCTCATGTGACCACCCGCTACGCGCCGGTCGAAGGCCTGATCGCGCTCTACTGGCGGTGCGTCCACCTGGGCTGCACGGTCCCCTGGGTGCCGGCGGAGGACCGCTTCCACTGCCCATGCCACGGCTCCATCTACGACCACGCGGGGAAGAACATCGCCGGCCCCGCGCCGCGGCCGCTGGACTGGATGCCGCTGACCATCGAGAAGGGGATCGTGGTGGTCGACACGGGCAAGATCAACCAGCGCCACGCGGTCGAGGCGAACCAGATCACGCCGTTCAAGGGCTGAGAGAGGGCGCATTCGCGGCCGGCCCGGACAGCCCCGGGCGGGAAGGGCCGGCGAACGGAGGGGTCGCACGTGCTGTTGCAGCTGTCGGGCGCACGCGGCGAAGCGATCGAGCTCCTGCTGGTCATGGTGACGCTCGGCGTCTTCTACGTCTCGATGTACGCGATCGACCGCTGGATGCGGGTCGATCAGCCGCAGCACCCCGTCCGGGGAGGTGGGCGGCGTGGCCGATGAACCCGTCCAGGACCGCGAAAGGGTCTACTTCCTGGTGATGACGTTCTCGTGGCTCCTGATCCTGCTTCTGGTCGGCTACGCGATCTACGACCCCCTGCGCATGGCCAGCGCGGCCGCCCAGCAGCACCGGCAGGCCGTCGAGGACGGCGCGCGCATCTACGCGCAGTACTGCATGGTCTGCCACGGCCCGAACGGCGAGGGCGTGGTGGGCAAGCCGCTCAACCGGGCCGACCTGCAGGGCGATCCCTCCGTCAAGCAGGACGTGGTCGCGATGCTGACCCAGACCATCACGAACGGCCGGCCCGGCTCCACGGTCCCGCACTGGGTGCGCCTGCCGGACGGCAGCTGGGCCTCCTTCACGGCCATGCCGGCCTGGGGGCGGTCGCAGAACGGGCCGCTGGACGAGCAGATGGTGAGCGACGTGGTCGCCTTCATCATGAACGGCGACTTCTCCCTGGCCGGCAAGTACACGCCGCCCATGGCGACGGGGACGGTCAGCCCGGAGGAGGCGGCCAAGGGGGGCGCCGACCTGCAGGCGAAGCTGGTGGCGCAGCTGCCCGAGCCGGCCGGGCTCGATCCGGGCACGTACGCCCAGGCGCAGAAGCTCATCGCCAAGTACGGCTGCCTCAGCTGCCACACCATCGGCTCGGTGGGCGGGCGCATCGGGCCGGACCTGACCCAGGTGGGCAGCTGGGGGCTGGACGTGGACTTCCTGCAGAACTGGGTGCTCCACGCGCCGACGGTGAAGAACCGGGCGCCGGTCTACTGGTCCAACTTCCAGGACCCGTTCCCGGTGCTGGAGCGGGCGCTGGGCGGGAAGGCGGAGGGCCAGCTCGAACCGTTGCCGGCGCCGACGCCGCTCAGCCACCCCACGGACATGCCCAACTTCCAGCAGTCCATGGGGATGACGCCGGAGGAGGCGCGGACGCTGGCCGACTACCTGATCCACCTGAAGTAGGCCGCGCGCTCCGGCGCGCCCGGAGGACGGGCGCCGCCCCCGCCGGGCTCCGCTCCGGGGGCGGCGCGGAGGGAGGAGGCAGCCGATGCAGCCGGCCGTGGACTGGCTCTGGTGGCTGGCGACGCTCGCCTTCCTGGGGGGCGTCCTGCTCAAGCTCAACCAGCTGACGGGCTTCCCCTTCTTTCAGATGTTCGGCCTCTGGGCGCTGATCGGGGCGATGCTCCTGGTCAGCCGCTGGGTCGAGCGGAACCAGGCGGTCCGGGTGGAGGAGAGCGTCCTGGAGCGGCTCCGGCAGCTGCTGCCCGCCGGCTCGCGGCTCCTCCGCCTGCGGCGGGACCGGCGGCTGCCCGGGCAGGCCGACCTGGTCATCCTCGCGCCGGCGGGGGTGGGTCTCCTCCTCTACGACCGCTCCTCGCAGCAGCGGCTGCGGCGAGGAGCGGTGCGGGCGCTGGGGGAGTCGGCGCGCCGGGCGGAGGAAGCCCGCCGGAGGGCCGAACGGCTCCTGGCGGAGGAGGGTGGGGCCCACGGTCTGGTGCTGCGCGCCGGCGTCCTCATGCTCCGGCGACGGGTGCGGGAGACGGAGCTGGAGGAGGCCCGGACGCTGGCGGAGGCCGCGGGCCGGGTCGACTTCCTCAACGCCGAGGAGCTGGAGGAGTGGCTCCACCCGCTGACCGGGGGAGGGACGTGGGAGGCCGGGGCGAGGGCGGCCTTCGCGCGACGGTGGCGCGACGAGGCGTCGCTGGAGCCGGGGTCGCGGGAGCCGGCGGCGGAGACGGCCCGGGCCGCCGGCCGGTGGGGAGCTCCCGGCGCGCAGGGCTGAGGCGACCGGGCCGAAAGGAGGAGGAGCGGAGTGGCTTACACGATCGTGGAGACCTGCATCGGCTGCTCGGCCTGCGAGAAGGTCTGCCCCACCGACGCCATCTGGGGCAGGCAGCGGGAGCTCTTCCACATCGATCCCGAGCTCTGCATCGACTGCGGCGCCTGCGCCCGGGTCTGCCCCGTGCAGGCGATCCACGACGCGACCGGCTACTTCCCGCCCCGCATCGCCCGGCGGGCCGACTGGCCGAAGCCGGTCGTCAACCCCGACCTCTGCTCCGGCTGCACCTTCTGCGTCGACATCTGCCCCTTCGACTGCCTGGAGATCGAGGGCGGCTCCATGTTCGGCATCGCCAGGCTGGTGCGGCCCAACGCCTGCGTCAGCTGCGGCGAGTGCGAGGAAGTCTGCATCAAGGGCGCCATCGTCGTGCCGGGCGTCCGGCGCGGCGGCCAGGTGGCCTGAGGCGGCGAGCCCGAGACCGGGGGCGGCCGTCGCGCCGGCTCGCGCCTACTCCGCGCGGAAGGCCGGGGTGCGCGCCTGGTTGCGCCGGTAGACGATCTCCAGCCCCGTCAGCGTCAGGAAGGGATCGACCTTCTGGATCGTCTCGCTCTCCGACGCCACCAGCTCGGCGTACCCCCCCGTGGCCACCACGGCCGTCGGTCCGCCCAGCTCCCGCTGGATGCGGCGGACCAGCGCGTCCACCTGGCCGGCGAAGCCGAAGAGGATGCCGGACTGCATGGACTGGACGGTGTTCCGCCCGATCACCCGCGGCGGCCGGACCAGCTCGACGCGGGGCAGCTTGGAGGCGTGCTCGAAGAGCGCCTCGGTGGAGATGCCGATGCCCGGGGCGATGGCGCCGCCCAGGTAGGTGCCGGAGGCGTCGACCACGTCGAAGGTGGTCGCCGTCCCGAAGTCGACCACGATGACGGGACCGCCGTACTTCTCGTGGGCGGCCACCGCGTCGACGATCCGGTCGGCTCCCACCTCGCGCGGGTTCTCGTAGCGGATCGACATGCCGGTGTGGACCCCGGGGCCGACGACCAGCGGCTCGACCTCCAGCTCCCGGCGGAGGAAGCGGTCGATGGCGGCCAGGGCCGGCGGTACCACGCAGGCGACCGCCGCCCCGTCCACCTCCTCCAGCCGCTCGCCCGCCCGGTCGAAGAGCACCTTCAGCACCACGGCCCACTCGTCCGAGGTGCGCTCGGGGCGGCTGGAGACGCGCCAGTGGCGCACCAGCTGCCGCCCCCGGTAGAGGCCGATCATGGTGGTGGTGTTGCCGACGTCAAGTGCCAGGAGCACGGTCTGCGCTCGCCTCCGGCCAGGTGGTCTCCTGCACGAGCCCGCTCCTCCGCAGCGCCCGGTAGACGGCCACCGTCAGCACCATGGCCACCAGCGCCTCCGGCAGTCCCTGCACCACGCCGATGCCCAGCGAGACCTGCCAGGGGAGATAGCCGCGCAGGGTGACGAGGCCGAGGACGCCGACGGTGTTGGTCAGGCTGCCCAGGAGCGCCGCCAGGGCGGGCCCCACGTCCTTCTGCCGCAGCCAGCGCAGGACCAGCCAGGCGCTGGCGACCGCCACGGCCAGCGAGGCGGCCAGCCCCAGCGGCGTCACCCCGGGGTAGGGCGAGCGGACCGAGGTCGGGATGCCGCTGGTCAGCCGGTAGGTGGCGTCCCCCAGCGCGAAGGCCACCAGGAGCGCGACCAGCCGGCGGCCGGCGCGGCTCTGCGCCGCCTTCAGGGCGGCCCAGGCCACCAGCCCGATGAGGATGCGCGGCACGAAGGCGACGAGCGGGTCGCTGAACATCACCCGGGCGATCGGGTTGGCGGCGTGGGTGAGCGCCTGCCAGTAGCTGAAGGTCCCGAAGAGGAAGCCGGTCAGCGCCCCGGCCAGCGGCCCCTCGGCGAGGGCGGCCAGGATGACCGGGATGTGGATGGTGGTGGCGGAGCCCGCCGGCGTGGGCACCGGGATGAAGCCCAGCGGCGTCATGCCGAGGACGACCACCAGCGCGCCCATCAGGGCGGTGACCACCATGCCGCGGGTACGGGAACGGGCCTGGACGACGTGCATGAGGATCCCTCCGTTCCGGCTCCGCCTCTGCGGATGCCGTTCGTCGGACTGCTCGGCGCCCGGGATCGCGCTCCTGCGCGGTGCGAGCCGGCGGCTTCCGCCCGCGCGGCGATCCGGGTCGATTCAGTATACACGGGGCGCCCGCCAGCCGGGAACCGGCGGGGAGAAGGCCGGCCCTCCCCGTCCGCCGGCCGCCCGCCCGCCGAAAGCGGGGCGCGCGGGTTCAGCGGAGGAGGCGTGCCAGGAGAGCGGTGATGCCCGCGGCGATGAGCGGGCCGGTCGGCACGCCGCCGACGAGGACGCCGGCGATGGAGCCGACGATCAGGCCGACCATGACCGAGGGCTGGCGCGCCAGGAGCTCGACGCCGCCCCTGGCGACGTAGGCCGCCGCCGCGCTGACCGCCACGGCGACGAGCCCCGCGGGGCGGAGCAGCTCGCCGAAGAAGTGCCCCAGCGAGATGCGCCCGTCGGCCACGGGCACCAGGATGGCCAGGATGAGCAGGAAGATGCCGGCGCTGATCCCGTAGCGGCCCAGCAGCCGCAGCAGGGGATCGGCACCGGCCAGCCGCAGGAGGATGAGGACCGCCGCCGAGCCCGTCAGGAGGCTGTTGCGGGCGAGGAGACCCAGCGCCAGCAGGAGGAGCAGGATCACCATCGGCTCGGGTACCGCCAGCACCACCGCGCCTCCCCGGCGGAAGCGAGCGATCCGCCCAGCCCCGTGTTATTCGATGCGCCGGGAAATATGCCGGCGTCGCCCGGCTCGGGCCCTCCGCACCCCGGTCAAGCGGCTGCGAATACCCTGCTCCCGCGACGCGAGGGGCTGGCGCTCCCGGGGGCGGAGGAAGCCGCCCCGAGGTGCCGCCTCCGGCGAGAGGAGGGGACGGTGTGCGCGAACGCGGCTGGTCGGAGGTCTGCCCGTACCCCGTGCAGGGACGGCGCCCCAAGCCCCGCGACGAGGGGCTGACCATGGTCATCGACAAGGGGCTGGGTCTGCGGGCCACCCGCGATCTCCTGGAAATGGCGGCGGACCAGATCGACGTCATCAAGCTGGCCTTCGGGACCCCCGCGCTCTACCCGGCCGAGCGGCTGCGCGAGAAGGTGCGGCTGATCCAGAGCTACGGCATTCCCGCCTATCCGGGGGGGACGCTCCTGGAGGTGGCGGTGGTCCAGGGCCGCTTCCAGGACTTCCTGGACGAGGCGGAGCGGATCGGCTTCCGCAAGATCGAGGTCTCCGACGGCACCATCCCGATGACGCCGGACGTGCGGGCGGAGATCATCCGGCTCTGCCGCGAGCGGGGCTTCGAGGTGGTCAGCGAGGTGGGCAAGAAGCATCCCGCCGACCGGGTGCCGTCGACCAACCTGGTGGAGCAGGTGGCGGCCGACCTGGAGGCGGGGGCGAGCCACGTGATCATCGAGGGGCGCGAGTCGGGCAAGGGCGTCGTCATCTACCACGAGGACGGCTCCATCGACGACGACGAGCTCGAGTACATCATCCGCCACGTGCCGGACGCGAGCCGGCTGATCTGGGAGGCGCCGCTCAAGGCGCAGCAGCAGGACCTGATCCTCCGCTTCGGACCCAACGTCAACCTGGGCAACGTCCACCCGGAGGACGTCCTGGCCTGCGAGGCGCTGCGGGTCGGCCTGCGCGGCGACACGCTCAGAGCCGCCCTCCTCCGCCATCCCGAGCGCTTCCCCTTCCCCTACGTCCTGGAGCGGGAGGGGTGAGTTCCGGCCGCCGGGCGAGCGCGAGCCGGCGCCCGCCGGCGGCCGCCGGCTCGGCCGGGAGGCGCCGGGCCAGCTCGCGGAGCACGCGCCGCTCGATGCGCGCCAGCGCCTCCCGGCTCCAGCCGGCGACGTGGGGCGTCAGCAGGACGGACGGGTGGCCGGCCAGGGGATCGGGGTCGGGGAGGGGCTCCTCGCGCACGTCGAGGGCGGCCGCGGCCGGGCGGCCGCGCCGCAGGGCGGCGAGGAGCGCTTCCTCGTCGACGAGCGCCCCGCGGGCCGTGTTGACCAGGATGGAGCCGGGCCGGAAGAGGGCCAGGCGCTCCCGGTCCAGCAGGTGGCAGGTCTCGGGCGTGAGGGGAAGGTGGAGACTGACCACGTCGGAGCGGGCGATCAGCTCCTCCAGCCCGCTCCACGCCACCCCTTCCGGCGGCGGACCGGCCGGGTGGCGCGGCGGCAGCGCCAGCACCCGCATCCCCCAGGCCTGCGCCCGCGCGGCGACCCGGCGGCCGACCGCCCCGAAGCCGACGACGCCCCAGGTGCCGCCGGCCAGCTCCCGCCCCGCCAGCGCCAGCCGCTCCGCCGGGGCGACCTCGCTCCGCCCCAGCGCCCGCTGCAGCCGGCGCGAGGCGGCCAGGGCCAGCAGCCAGGTGAAGTCGGCGGTGGCCGCGGCGTTCTCGGCGGCGGCGCCCAGCACTTCCACGCCCAGGCGGCGCGCCGCCTCCAGGTCGACGTTGTCGAGGCCGCTCCCCAGCCGCGCGACCAGCCGCAGCCGGGGCGCCAGCCGGGCGAGCAGCGGAGCCCCCACCCGCGTCCGGTTGCGGACCACCAGTGCCCAGGGGCGCTCGCCGGCCGGCAGACGGCCCTCCGCCAGCGCCTCCGCGCTGGCGTAGACGACCTGGTCCAGACGCCGCAACGACCGCCAGAACGCCGGCGAGACCGGCTCGGTCACCCAGACGGCCATGGCGCTCCCCGCGCCAGTCTATGCGCCGCCTCCCCACTCCCGCAGGCCGAAGAGCCTGGCCGCGTTGCCGCCGAGGAAGAGGCGGATCGCCTCCTCCGGCCAGCGCAGGTAGCGGACCGCCCGCAGCTGGTCCGCCAGGTAGCGTTCGACGAAGCCGCGCGGGAACCAGCTGGAGTCGGTGCCGAAGAGGATCCGCTCGGGCCCCACCATCTCGTACGCCTTCTGCAGGAGCGACTCCAGCGTCAGCGGGTAGGGCATCCAGCGCATCCACTGGTTGGAGCCCGACGTGTCGATGTAGACGTTGGGCAGGCTCCAGCAGAGCTGCAGCAGATCCTGCCAGTAGCCGGCCCCGAAGTGCGGGATGATGAAGGGGATGTCGAGGAACTCCCGCGCCACCGGCCAGATGGTGAGCGGGCTCATGCGCGGCGCGTAGACCACCCCGCCCGCGTGGCCCAGCAGGCCGAAGTGGATGAGCACCGGGATCCGCCGCTCGGCCAGGTAGGTCCAGATCGGCCGCAGCGAGGGATCCTCGAACGGGACCGGCATGCGCGGGCCGAACATCTTGTAGCCGACGAAGCCGTACTCCTCGACGCCGCGCCGGAGCTGCTCCAGGGCGTCCGGCGCCGTCGGATCGTGGTGGACCATCCCCAGGAAGCGGTCCGGGTGGCGCCGCACCACCGCCGCCAAGCGCTCGTTCCCGCCACCGGTGACGAAGATGACGCGCTCGACGCCGTGGCGGTCCAGCTCCTCCACCCAGCGGTCCGCCTGGCGCTCGGCTTCCTCGGGCGTCGCGGCGGCCGGCTCGGGTGGTCCGGGGAAGTGCCACTCCTCGCGCATGCGCCGGTCGCGCTCGCGCGCGTAGGCCGCCAGCACCGGGTGCTCGAAGCCGGCCGGAGGCCACTTCCCGTAGACGAAATGGACGTGGGCGTCCAGGACGCGAAAGCCTTCGTAAGCCACGGAAGCACCTCCCGGGAGCGCCCGGCCCCTTTCCGGGCCGGGCGGGAAGAGGCGGAGGACGAGGAGACGGCTGCGCCGTCGTCGCGGGACGGCGGCGCAGCCGCTCAGGCGCTCTTCGCCTTGCCGGCGAACCAGCGCGAGAAGCCGCGGGCGATGGTCTGGCGGTTGGCCTCGGCGATGGCGGTGGTGAGGGGGATCCCCTTGGGGCAGGCGCGGACGCAGTTCTGGGCGTTGCCGCAGCCCGTCACGCCGCCCTCCTCCATCAGCGCGTCCAGCCGCTCGGCCGCGTTGTAGCGGCCCGTCGGGTGGGCGTTGAAGAGGACCACCTGGGCGATGGGCTGGGCGCCGATGAAGCTGGACTGCGGCCCGTAGTTCGGGCAGACCTCCAGGCAGACGCCGCAGGTCATGCAGCGCGAGAGCTCGTAGCGCCACTGCTGCTCCTGGTCGGAGATGCGCGGTCCGGGTCCCAGCGGGTAGGTGCCGTCGAGCGGGATCCAGGCCTTCACCTTCTTCAGGTTCTCGAACATGCGCGAGCGGTCGACGATCAGGTCGCGCACCACCGGGAAGGAGTGCATCGGCTCCAGGGTGATGGGCTCTTCGACCTTGTCCACCAGCGTGGAGCAGGCCTGGCGGGCGCGGCCGTTGATCACCATGCTGCAGGCGCCGCAGACCTCCTCCAGGCAGCTGGACTCCCAGGCGACCGGCGTCGTCGGCTGCCCGGCGGCGTTGACCGGGTTCCGCTGGATCGCCATCAGCGCGCTGATCACGTTCATCCCCGGCTCGTAGGGGACCTCGAAGTCCTCCCAGCGGGGCGTCGCCTCGGGGTTCTCCTGCCGCCGGATCCGCAGCTTGACACTCTCTCGGGCCACAGGCTCTCTCCCCCTCCGATTCCGAGCGGTCTCAGTCGTACTTGCGCGGGCGCGGCGGGATGAGCGAGGTGTCCACCGGCTCGTAGCTGAACTTCGGCCCGTCGGGCGTGAAGGTGACGATGGTCGTCTTCAGCCAGTGCTCGTCGTCCCGCTCGGGGAACTCGGGCTTGTAGTGGGCGCCCCGGCTCTCGTTCCGGTTGAGCGCGCCCAGGGTGATCGCCCGCGCCAGCTGGAGCATGTGGTAGAGGTGGGCGGTGAACTGCACCGACTGGTTGGTCCAGCGCCCGGCGTCGGGGGTGCCGATCCGCTGCCAGCGCTCCAGCAGCTCCTGGATCTTGGCGTCGGTCTCGCGGAGCCGGTCGTTGTAGCGGACCACCGTCACGTTGTCCGTCATGATCTGGCCCAGCTCCTGGTGGATGCGGTACGGGTTCTCCGTGCCGTCCATCCGGTAGATCCGCTCGTACCACTCCTCCGCGCGCTTCCTCTCCGCCTCGAAGAGGCTCTCGGGCAGGTCCCAGGCGTCCCGGTCCAGCCCCTCGACGTGCTTCTGGATGGTGGGCACCACCGCCATCCCGTCGTAGATGCAGGAGAGCAGCGAGTTGGCGCCCAGCCGGTTGGCGCCGTGGTGCTGGTACTCCGCCTCACCGGCGCCGAAGATGCCGGGCACCGACGCCTGCATGCCGTAGTCGACCCAGAGGCCGCCCATGTTGTAATGGACCGTGGGGAAGACCTTCATGGGCACCTTGCGCGGGTCGTCGCCCACGAACTTCTCGTAGATCTCCAGCACGCCGCCCAGCTTCCGCTCCAGCACGTCCGCGGGGATGTGGGTGACGTCCAGGTAGACCATGTTCTTGCCGTCGATGCCCAGGTGCTGGTTGACGCAGACGTCGAAGATCTCCCGCGTGGCGATGTCCCGCGGCACCAGGTTGCCGTAGTGCGGGTACTTCTCCTCCAGGAAGTACCAGGGCTTCCCGTCCTTGTAGACCCAGACCCGGCCGCCCTCGCCGCGGATCGACTCCGACATCAGGCGGTTCTTGTCCCCGCCTGGGATGGCCGTGGGATGGACCTGGATGAACTCGGGGTTGGCGTACTTCAGCCCCTGCTGATAGAGGATGCTGAGCGGCGCCCCGTCGTTGATGATGGAGTTGGTGCTCTTGCCGAAGATGACGCCCAGCCCGCCGGTGGCGATCACCACCGCGTTGGCGCGGAAGGCGCGGATCTCCATGGAGTGCAGGTCCTGGGCGATGATGCCGCGGCCGATCCCCCGGTCGTCGACGACGGCTCCCAGGAAGTCCCACATCTCGTACTTGCTCACCCGCCCCTCCGCCTCCCAGCGGCGGACCTGCTCGTCCAGGGCGTACATCAGCTGCTGCCCGGTCGTCGCCCCCGCGAAGGCGGTGCGGTGGAACTGCGTCCCGCCGAAGCGGCGGAAGTCGATCAACCCCTCGGGCGTCCGGTTGAAGGGGACGCCCATGCGGTCGAACATGTAGATGATGTCGGGCGCGGCCTGGCACATGCCCAGCACCGGCGGCTGGTTGGCCAGGAAGTCGCCCCCGTAGACCGTGTCGTCGAAGTGCTGCCAGGGCGAGTCGCCCTCGCCCTTGGTGTTGACGGCGCCGTTGATGCCGCCCTGGGCGCAGACCGAGTGGGAGCGTTTGACCGGCACCAGCGAGAAGAGGTCGACCTGGAAGCCCGCCTCGGCCGCGCGGATGGTGGTCATCAACCCGGCCAGACCGCCTCCGACGACGATGATCCGGTTCTGTTTCGGCAACGTCTCTCCCCCCTTGCCTACGCCACGAAGGCGATGGCTGAACCGACGCCCAGCACGCTCAGCGCCACGAAGAAGACGGCCAGCACCCACCCGGCCACCTGCTGCGCCCGCGGGCTGACCAGGATGCCCCAGTCGATCCCGAAGAGCCAGAACCCGTTGGCGAGGTGCCAGGTGGCGGAGAGGATGCCGACGATATAGAAGGCCAGCCCCCAGGGGTTGGAGAGCTCCGACGCCACCTTGGCGAAGCTGGCGGCCGGCCCGACGAAGCGCATGGTGAGAACGTGGTAGACGATGAAGACGAAAACAATTACGCCGGTGGCGCGCTGGAGCACAAAATACCAATTTCGAGCGAAGGGATAACGATTGACGTTGTACCGGGCCGATCGCATGATCACGAATCCGTAGATCGCGTGGTAGAGGATGGGGATGAAGATGAAGAGCGTCTCGACCACGATCAGAGCCGGCAGGCTTTCCAGCAGCCGGACGACGCGGTTGTAGGCCGCGGGTCCGGCGAAGGCCGCCGAGTTCGCCCAGAGATGGAAGATGAGGAAGACGCCGACGGGCACCACACCGCTGAGCGAATGCAGCCGGCTCCAGAAAAAGTGGCTGACGCGCAATCGCCCTCTCTCCCTTCGCCGTGCGCCCGGTCCGGGCCGCCGAGCGGCGGCAATGATGCTCGACACGGCTAAAAGTATAGCACCCGCTCTAGGGCGCCTGCCGGGGGCGGCCTGCGGGGCGCGTCCGGTGGGGAGCGGAGTCGGATATGGCTAGAATGGCCAGAGGAGGTAACCCTTTGCTCGGCCGGCGCATCCGTCAGCTCGACCGCTTCCGGCAGGTCGCCAGGACGCTGGGGCGCTTCGGCTTCGGGTGGGTGCTGGGCCAGCTCGGCCTCGCCGGGCTGGCCCCGCTCACGCCTCTCCGCGGGCGGCCCGAGCTGGCGCGGTTGAGCCGCGCGGAGCGGATCCGCCGCATGCTGGAGGAGCTGGGCCCCACCTTCGTCAAGCTGGGCCAGCTCGCCTCCACCCGCGCCGACCTGCTGCCGCCCGACATCCTGGCGGAGCTGTCGAAGCTCCAGGAGCAGGTGCAGCCCTTCCCCTTCGCCGAGGCGCGCCGGGTGATCGAGGCGGAGCTGGGGAGGCCGCTGGGCGAGAGCTTCCGCACCTTCGACCCGGTGCCCGTGGCCGCCGCCAGCCTGGGCCAGGTCCACCACGCCGTCCTCCACGACGGGCGCGAGGTGGCGGTCAAGGTCCAGCGGCCCGGCGTCCGCGAGCAGGTGGGCGTCGACCTCGACCTGCTCAAGGAGCTGGCGGCCCTCGCCGACCGGCGCCTCCCGCGCCGGGGGCCGACCAGCTTCGTCGAGATCGCCGAGGAGCTGGGCCGGATGCTCGACCGGGAGCTGGACTACGCGCAGGAGGCGACCCACACGGCCCGCGTCGGCCGCTTCTTCGCGGGCTCCCGCGACGTGGTCATCCCGGGCGTCTTCCCCGAGCTGAGCGGCAGCCGGCTGCTGACCCTCGCCTGGGTGGACGGCGTCCACCTGAGCCGCATCCTCGCCGGCCAGGAGCGGCTGGAGGAGCCGGAGCGCGTGGCGCGGCTGATCGCCACCTCCATGTTCGACCAGATCTTCAAGCTGGGCCTCTTCCACGCCGATCCGCACCCGGGCAACGTCCTCGTCCTGCGCGACGGGCGTATCGCCTACCTCGACTTCGGCATGGTGGGGCGCCTGGGCCTGGCCCGCCGCGAACAGTTCTCGGCGCTGGCCGTGGCGCTTCTCCAGCAGGACGCGGGCGCCATCGTGCGTGCCATCCTGGAGATGGGCATCGCCCCGGACGACCTCGACCTCCCCCGCTTCGAGGAAGAGGTGGAGGAGATCCGCGACCGCTTCTACGAGCGGCCGCTGCGCGAGATCCCCATCGGCGAGGCGGTCCGCTCGATCCTGGGCCTGGCCTGGAAGCACCGCATCCGCATCCCGGGCGACTTCACCGTCCTGGGCAAGACGCTCATCACGCTGGAGGGCGTGGTCGAGCGGCTGGACCCCTCCGTCAGCGTCGTCGAGCTGGCCGAACCGTACGGGCGCGAGCTCCTGCGGCAGCGGCTCGACCCGCGCAGGATCGCGCGCAGGGTGACGGAGACGGCCGGCGAGAGCGTCCGCGACCTGGGCGAGCTTCCTGCGGCGATGGTGGGGCTGCTGCGCCGCCTGGAGGCGGGGCGGATCGGGCTCGAGGTGCGGAGCGAGCAGCTCGAGCGGACGGCGCGGACCATCGAGCGGTCCGCGGGGCGGCTGGCGCAGGCGCTCCTGCTCCTGGCGCTCAGCATCCTGGCCGCCGGCCTCCTGCTGGCCGTCTCGCTGCAGGGACCGCTGCCGCTCCTCCACTCGCCGCGCTACGCCCGGGCCGCGCTGGCCGTCGGAGCGCTCCTCGTCCTGGCCCTCGCCGTCCAGGCGCTGCGCGGGCTGCGCGGCCGCTGAGCCGCTGCCGCCGGAGCCCGGCCGGCGCGCCGGGCGCGGGCCGAGCGGCTTGACGCCCCCGGGGGGCGGCCGGATAGTGACAGCATGAACGCGGGAGGGCGGCCGGAGGTGCAGCCGTGAGGCCTTACAGCTTCTTCGCCCGGCTCTACGACCGGGTGATGCAGGCGATTCCCTACGCCGAGTGGATCGAGTACGTCCAGGCCATCCTGGAGCGCTTCGACGCCCGCCCCTCCAGCGTGGCCGACCTGGCGTGCGGCACGGGCAACACCACGCTTCCCTGGGCGCGCATGGGGTACCGGGTCTACGGCGTCGACCGCTCGCCGGAGATGCTGGAGGTGGCGCGCCGCAAGGCGGAGGCGGAACGGCTGGAGGTGACCTGGGTGGAGGCGGACCTCCGCTCCTTCGAGCTGCCGGAGCCGGTGGAGCTGGCGACCTGCCTCTACGACAGCCTCAACTACCTGGAGGACGAGGAGGCGCTGGAGGCGGCCTTCCGGGCCGCCTACCGGAACCTGCGGCCCGGCGGGCTCCTGGTGATGGACATGAACACCGAGTACAAGCTGCTCCACGTGGAGCCGGAGACCCACTACTACCGCTCGGACGATCCGGAGGAGGAATGGCACCTGATCTGGGAGCACGGGACGAACATGGCCGAGCAGGTCTGGGAGGTGCGGCTGACCGGCTTCCTGCCCAGGCCGGGCCACCCGGGCTGTTACGAGCGGCTGGAGGAAGTCCACCGCGAGCGCGGCTACCCCGCCCGCGAGGTGGAGCGGCGGCTGGCGCGGGCGGGCTTCCGGCTCCTCGCCACCTACGACGCCTACACCTTCGATCCGCCGGTCCCCGTCTCCGACCGGCTCTTCTGGGTGGCCCGGCGCCCGGGTGGCAGCCGGCGGCTGGCGAGGCGAGCGTAGATGCAGATCGGGATCATCGGGCTGCCGCTCTCCGGCAAGAGCACGCTCTTCCGGCTGCTGACCGGCGGGCGGACGGAGGGGGCGCACGCCGGCGGGCGCGCGGACGTCCGCGTCGGCGTCGCCCAGGTGCCGGATCCGCGCCTGGACTTCCTGGCGCGGATCTACCAGCCGCGCAAGGTGACGCCGGCCACCATCCAGCTGACGGAGACGGCGGGCTTCCTCCCCGGGCAGGGCGACCGCGCACGGACCAACGAGTTCCTCAACGCGGTCCGCACCTCCGACGCGCTCATCCACGTGGTGCGCACCTTCGAGAGCGCCGAGCTGCCCCACCCGCGGGGCCGGGTCGACCCCCTGGCCGATGTGCGCGACGTCGACCAGGAGCTCCTGCTCGCCGACCTGGCCGTGGCCGAGAGCGCCGCCGGCCGGCTGCGCCAGTCGAGGCGCCGCAGCCCCGAGGAGGAGGCGACGCTGGCGCTCCTGGAGCGGGTCCAGGAGGCGCTGGGCGAGGAGATCCCCGTCCGCGACATGGGCCTCGACGAGGAGGCGGCGCGCCTCCTCCGGAACTACGCCTTCGTCAGCGCGCGGCCGCTCCTGCTGGCGCTCAACCTGTCGGAGGAGCAGTGGAGCGGGCGAGACTACCCGCGGCGGGAGGAGCTGGAGGCGTACGCCGCCCGGCACGGCGAGCGGACGGTCGACTTCTGCGCCCGCGTCGAGCTCGAGGTGGCGGAGATGGAGCCGGCCGACCGGCAGGAGTTCATGCGCGCCTACGGCATCGAGGAGACGGGGATCGAGCGCGTCGCCAAGGCGGCCTACGCCTCGCTCGGCCTGGTCTCCTTCCTGACCGCCGGCGAGGACGAGGTCCGCGCCTGGCCCGTGCCCGCCGGGACGACGGCCAAGCGGGCGGCCGGGAAGATCCACTCCGACCTGGAGCGCGGCTTCATCCGCGCCGAGGTGGTCGCCTTCGACGACCTGGCGCGGCTGGGCTCCATGAAGGCCGTGCGCGAGGCGGGGCTGCTCCGCGTCGAGGGGAAGGAGTACGTCGTCCAGGATGGCGACATCCTCACCATCCGCTTCAACGTCTAGGCCGCTTCAACTTTCCAGGCCCTAGGCCGTTTCAACGTCCGCCCGGGCCGGCGCGCCGCCACCCTGCGGGAACGCCGGGCCCGTGCGGGCCCCCGGGGGGTGCGGGCGTGCCGGACAACCTGAGCGTCGGACGAGCCGCGGTGCGCATGGCCATCTCGCTCTCGCGCGAAGAGGAAGCCCGGCTGAAGGAGGAGCTGCGCGCGGAGGGGATCGCCGCCGCCGCCGTCGACCTCGGAGGCGACTTCGTCGCCAGCCTCGCCAAGATGGTGGAGCGGGCCATCGTGGCCGCCCGGCGCGAGGGCGTCATCCGGCCGATCCACGCCCACGAGGGCGCGGTGGCCGGCGCGGCGCGGGAGGCGCTGGGCATCGTCGGCCAGCGGGCGCTCGGCTTCAACATCGGCGGCAAGCTGGGCGTCGCCCGCGGCGGCGGCCACCTGGCCGTGGCGGTCTTCGCCGGGGTCGGCCTGGTCTACCTCGACGACGTGGCGCTGGGGCTCGCCCACCGCGCGGTGCCGGAGTAGCGCCGGAGCCGCCTGCGGGCGTCCGCCGCCCCGCCGGCGGCTACCGGCCGGCGGTTACCGGCCGGCGGGATCGTGCGGCTCGCCGCGCAGCGGCTTGCGGCCGTAGAGCCGGCCGTCGACCAGGGCCAGCAGCTCCTCGGCCGTCATGGCGCCGCGGCTCTCCGCCACCCCGAAGGTGAAGCCGAGGGAGGGGAGCGGGGGGGCCGGCTGCGCGGCGGCAGCCGTCTCGCCGCCGGAGCGTCCGGGCGTCCGCGAGCCGGCCTGCGCCAGGCGCGCCACCTCGGCGTTGGCGGCCTGCGACATGCGGGCCGCGACGCGCTCGGCGACCGCGCGGGCGCTGTTCTCGTCCGTCTCGGGCAGCAGCAGGGCGAACTCGTCGCCTCCGTAGCGGGCGGGCAGGTCGGAGAGGCGGACGGCATGGAGCATGGCGCGCCCGGCCGCGGCCAGGACGCGGTCGCCGGCGGGATGGCCGACGCGGTCGTTCACCTGCTTGAAGGCGTCGGCGTCGAAGAGGGCGAGCGAGGTGGGCCGGCCGGTGCGCGCGCTTCGTTGCAGCTCCTGGCGCAAGCGCTGGAAGAGGTGGCGACGGTTGGCCAGGCCGGTCAGTTCGTCGGTCAGGGCGGAGGCGGCCAGCGCCTGCTGCAGCCGCCTCCGCTCGTCGCTCAGCGTGCCCAGCGCCCAGCCGGTCAGGAGCAGGACCAGGGCCAGGCTGGCGTCCAGCGGCAGAAGGCTCGGCCGCCCGGCTGCCATGTCGACGGCCACCGCCAGCGCCGCGGGCAGGACGCCCAGCGCCAGCGCCCGGCGGCGGCCGAGGGCGATGGCGTAGAAGATGAAGGCGAAGAGGTAGCCCGGCTGGAAGTAGGGGACGGGGAAGAGCGCCTGCGCGGCGGCCAGCGCGCCGAAGTCGAGAAGCGCCGAGGCCGCCAGCCAGAGGCGCAGCTGCTCCCGGCGCAGCAGGCGGACGGAGAGCAGGACGGCGCCCGAATAGCAGAGGGCGAAAAGCCAGAGGAAGGCCGTCTCGGGCTTCCGCGCGGCCGGGACCAGCGCCGCGAGGAGCCCGAGACTGGCGGTCCAGACGGCCAGCCGGGCCAGCGAGGTGGTACGGCTCGTCTGGCGGTCTCCCATGGCGCGAACCCTCCGGGTGCGAAAAGGTTTCCACTGTGGGAATCGACTTCCTGCAGCCCTCCCTCCGGGTCGCGGCCTTGCCCCGGCCGCTCCGGCCCGGGAAGGCCGTCGCATCTTGCCGGGCGGGGCGGCCTGTGATAAAGTGCAGCGCAAATCCGGCCGCCCCGGGCGGGCGGAGCGCAGGACGGAAAGACGGTAGGGGTTTCGGGAGGTCCTCGTGGGCAAGACGGCAAGATGGTCTTCCTCTCTGCCGGGTGACCGGCGGCTTCCCGGGTCGCGCCCGCGCCTCGCTCTGCGCGGCGTCCGCGGAGCCACCACCGCCGAGAGCGACACCGCGACGGCCATCCGCCAGGCGACGCAGGAGCTCCTGCTCGAGCTGGTGCGGCGGAACGGCCTGGTGCCGCAGGAGCTGGCCGCGGTCTTCTTCACCCTCACCCCCGACCTGAGCGCCCTCTATCCGTCCAAGGCGGCGCGCGAACTGGGCTGGAGCCTGGTTCCGCTGCTCGACCTGGCGCAGGCTCCCGGCCCGCAGCACCTCGAGCGGTGCATCCGGGTGCTGGCGCTCTGGAACACGTCGAGGCGGCCGGATGAGATCCGACACGTCTATCTGCGCGGAGCCGCGGGCTTGCGTCCCGATCTGGCCGGCGACGAGGCGGGGGAGGCGGAACCACCTTGGTCATCGTGATGCGCGAGGGTGCGGAGGCGAGCGAGATCGAGCGGGTGGTGCGGGCGGTGGAGGAGCTGGGGTTGCGGCCGCACCGCTCGGACGGCGAGCTGCGTTCGGTGGTGGGCGTGGTCGGCGACGTCAGCCGCCTCTCGGAGGAGGTCTTCCTGCGGCTGCCGGGCGTGGAGCAGGTGGTGCGCCTGGAGCAGCCGTACAAGCTGGCCAGCCGGGCCTTCCGCCCCGAGGGGTCCCGGGTCTGGGCGGGACCGGTGGAGGTGGGGGGCCCGGGCATCGTCGTCATGGCCGGGCCCTGCAGCGTGGAGAGCCGCGAGCAGCTGCTGGAGGCGGCCCAGGCCGTCCGCGAGGCCGGGGCCGCGGTCCTCCGCGGTGGCGCCTTCAAGCCGCGCACCTCGCCCTACAGCTTCCAGGGCCTGGGCGCCGAGGGCCTGCGGCTGCTGGCCGAGGCGCGCCAGCGGACCGGCCTGCCCGTGGTGACCGAGGTGATGGCGCCCCAGGAAGTGGAGCTGGTGGCGGAGTACGCGGACGTCCTCCAGGTGGGCACGCGCAACATGCAGAACTTCTCGCTCCTCAAGGAGCTGGGCCGCGCCGGCAAGCCCGTCCTCCTCAAGCGCGGCATGTCGGCCACCGTCGAGGAGTGGCTGCTGGCGGCCGAGTACGTCCTCAGCCACGGCAACCCCGACGTCATCCTCTGCGAGCGCGGCATCCGCACCTTCGAGCACGCCACGCGGAACACGCTCGACTTGAGCGCGGTGCCGCTGGTCAAGCGGCTCAGCCACCTGCCGGTGGTGGTCGACCCCAGCCACGCCACCGGCCTCTGGGAGCTGGTCACGCCCATGGCGCTGGCCGCGGTGGCCGCCGGCGCGGACGGCCTGCTCGTCGAGGTCCACCCCGATCCGAGCCAGGCGCTCTCCGACGGGCGCCAGTCGCTCCGCCCCGACCGCCTCGCCCGCCTGGTCGAGCAGGCCGACGCGGTGGCGCAGGCGGTCGGCCGCTGGATCCTCCGGCCCGAGCATGTGGCCGCCCCGCGGCGGGCGGCGGCCGCCGGCCGGTAGGAGGAGCCCGCCATGCGGGAGCGGGCGGCGGCGATCCTGGGCCTGGGGCTGATCGGTGGCTCCGTCGGCCTCGGCCTGGGCGGCCGCCTCCGGCGGCTCGGCTACGACCCCGACCCGGAGGCGCGGCGCGTGGCGGCCGAGACCGGGGCGGTGGACGTCGTCCACGAGCGGCTGGGCGAGTGGCTGGGGGAGGCCTCCCTGGTCGTCCTGGCCGCGCCGCCGGGCGCGCTGCCGGAGCTGGCCGCTCGGGCGGCGCCCTGGCTGGCGGGGGACGCCGTCGTCACCGACGTGGCCGGGGCCAAGGCGCGCGTGGCCGAGGCGCTGTCGCCGCTCCTTCCTCCCGGCCGGTACGTCCCCGGTCATCCCATGGCGGGCAGCGAGCGGACGGGCGGCCGCTGGGCCGACCCGGGCCTCTTCCGCGGCGCCGTCTGGTTCCTCTGCCCGCCGCCCGGGGGCGGAGGCGGAAGCGCGAGCCCGGGCGGGAGCGGTGGCCTCCCCGCCGGGGAGGGGGAGGAGGCCTTCGCGCGCGTCGCCGCCCTGGCGGAGGCGCTGGGCGCCCGGCCGCGCCGCGTCGCCGCCGCGCTGCACGACCGCTGGGTGGCGCGGACGAGCCACCTTCCCTACCTGGCGGCGGCGGCGCTGGCCGCGGTGGCCGCGGAAGAGGAGCCGGAGGGGATCCGCCAGGCGGTGGCGGGCGGCTTCCGGGACAGCACCCGCGTGGTGGCCATCAGCCCCGAGGTGGGGAGCGGCATGTGCCTGGCCAACCGCGAGGAGCTCCTGGCGGCGCTGGAGCGTTTCCGCCTGGCGCTGGGAGCGCTCGAGGCGGCGCTGCGCGAAGGCCGGGCGAGCGAGCTGGCCGGGCTCCTCGAGCGGGCCCGGGGCGCCCGCGCCGCCCTGCTCCAGGCCGAGCGGGCGGAGGGATCGCCCGCCCCTGCGGGAGGTGGCCTGCGCTGAGACTGGAAGCGATGCGACAGCCGTTCCAGGGCCGCCTCCGGCCGCCCGGCGACAAATCGGTCTCGCACCGGGCGGCCCTGCTGGCCGGCGCGGCGCGCGGCCGCTCGCGCCTCCGCAACCTGGCGCCCGGCGCCGACGTCGCCTCGACGCTGCGTGCGCTGGAGGCGCTCGGGGTCCGCCTCGAGCGGCGCGACGGGCTCGTCGAGGTGGAGAGCCCCGGGCTCGACGGCTGGCGGGAGCCCGAGGACGTGATCGACTGCGGCAACTCCGGCACCACCATCCGCCTCCTCGCCGGCCTCCTGGCCGGCCGGCCGGGTCTGGCCATCCTGACCGGCGACGCCTCGCTGCGCAGGCGGCCCATGGACCGGGTGGCCGAGCCGCTCCGCGCCATGGGCGCCCGGGTGGACGGGCGCGAGGGCGGCCGCTTCGCGCCGCTCGCGCTCCGCGGCGGCCCGCTCCGGCCGCTCGCCTGGCGGAGCCCGGTGGCCAGCGCCCAGGTCAAGTCCTCCATCCTCCTGGCCGGCCTGCGCGCGCAGGGGGAGACGGTGGTGCGGGAGCCCGCGCGCAGCCGCGACCACACCGAGCGCCTCTTCCTCTGGCTCGGCCTGCCGCTCGCCGTCGACGAGACCCCTGCGTCCGGGACGGCGGGCGAGGCGGCCGCGGGCGCTCCGCCCCCGGTCCGGCTGGCCGGCCCCGCCAGCCCGCCCCCCTTCGAGCTGGAGGTCCCGGGCGACCCGTCCAGCGCCTTCCCTTGGGCGGTGCGGGCCGTCCTGACGCCCGGCTCCGAGCTGGAGATCGAGGGCGTCCTCCTCAACCCGCTCCGCCTGGGCGGCTACCGGCTGCTGGAGCGCATGGGCGCGCGCCTCGAGCTGGTCGAGGAAGCGCGGGTGGGCGGCGAGCCGGTGGGCCGCATCCGCCTGCGCGCCTCCGCGCTCCATGCCCTCGAGGTGCGCGGCGAGGACGTGCCCGCGGCGGTCGACGAGCTGCCGCTGCTGGCCGTGGCCGCCTGCGCGGCCGAGGGCGAGAGCCGCTTCCAGGGCCTGGGGGAGCTGCGCGTCAAGGAGAGCGACCGGGTGCGCGCCATGGCCCGGGGCCTGGCGGCCATGGGGTTGCCGGTGGAGGAGGAGGGGGACGGCTGGCGGGTGCGGGGTCCGGCCCGGGCGCGCTCCGCCCGCGTCTCCAGCGCCGGCGACCATCGCGTGGCCATGGCGCTGGCCGTGGCGGCCTGGACGCTCCTCGCGCCGGGGGAGGCGGTGGAGCTGGAGGGGGCGGAGAGCGTGGCCATCTCCGACCCGGACTTCTTCCGCAGGGTGGGCGCCGGGTGATCCTCCTGGCGGTCGCCGGCGACCCCGTGGCGCACAGCCTCTCGCCGGCCATGCAGGAGGCCGCGCTCCGCGCCGCGGGCCTCGCCGGGCGCTACCTGGCGCTGCGCGTGGAGCGGGGGCGGCTGGCGGCGCGGGCGGCCGAGCTCGAGCGGGAGGGCTTCCTGGGGCTGAACGTCACCATGCCGCTGAAGGAGGAGGCGCTGGCGCTGGCGCGCCGGGCCTCCCGCCGCGCGCTCGAGGCGGGCGCGGCCAACACGCTGGTGCGGCGGCCGGAGGGCGGCTGGGCGGCCGAGAACACCGACGTCGAGGCGGTGGCGGGCGCGCTCCGCGAGGCGGGCTGGCGGCCGGGCCCGGCCGTCGTCCTGGGCGCGGGCGGCGCGGCGGCGGCCGCGGCGGTCGCGCTGGGCGAGCTGGGCGCGCCGTCGGTCCTCTTCCTCAACCGCAGCCGGGAGCGCGCCGGGCGGCTGGCCCGCCGCATGTCCGTGCACTTTCCCGGCACGCGCTGGAGCGCGGGCTGCTGGCCGGCCGGGCCCGGGGGGCTGGAGGAGGCCGGATGGCCGGAGGGGGCGACCCTGCTGGTCCAGGCGGCGCCCCTGGCGATGGAAGGAAGCGGCGCCCCCTACCCGCTTCCCCCGGAGGCGCTGGTGGCCGCACTGGCGCCCGGGGCGCGGGTGCTGGAGCTGGTCTACCGCCCGCCGCGCACGCCGCTCCTGGAGGCCGCGGCCGCCCGGGGCCTGGGGACCGTCGACGGCCTCGAGCTCCTGCTCCGCCAGGGGGCGGCCTCCTTCGAGCTCTGGACGGGGCGCGGCGCGCCCCGCGCGGCGATGCGCGAGGCGCTGGAGGAGGTGCTCCGATGTTCCGCTGGCTGACCGGGGGCGAGTCGCACGGCCCCGGGCTGACGGTGATCGTCGACGGGCTGCCGGCGGGCGTCCCGCTGGAGGCGGAGCGGGTGGCCCGGGAGCTGGCGCGCCGCCAGGAAGGGTACGGCCGCGGCGGGAGGATGCGCATCGAGCGGGACCGGGCGCGCTTCCTGGGCGGGGTGCGGCGGGGGCGGAGCACCGGGGCGCCCGTCGTCCTCTGGATCGAGAACCGGGACTGGGCCAACTGGCAGGCGGTGATGGATCCCGAGCCGCGGGAGACGGGCGGGGAGCCGCCGGGGGGTGCGCCCGCCTCCGGCGCCGGGGAGGCGTCGGCCCTGACCGCCGCCGAGCGGCGCGCGCTGCCCGTGGAGCGGCCCCGCCCCGGCCACGCCGACCTGGCGGGCTCGCTCAAGTACGGCCACCGCGACATGCGGGACGTGCTGGAGCGGGCGAGCGCCCGCGAGACGGCGGCGCGGACGGCCGCGGGGGCGGTGGCGAGGGCGCTCCTCGCCGAGCTGGGCGTCGAGGTGGGCAGCTTCGTGGAGCGGATCGGGCCGGCCGCCTGGCGGAGGGAGCCGGCCTACCCGGCGGAGGAGGAGCCCTGGCGGGCCTGGGCCGCGGCGGCGGCGCGCTCGCCGGTCCACTGCCCGGACGCGGCGGCGGAGGCGGCGATGATGGAGGCCGTCGACCAGGCGCTTCGCGCGGGCGACACGGTGGGCGGCCGCTTCGTCGCCTTCGCCCTCGGCGTCCCGCCCGGCCTGGGCAGCTACGCGCAGTGGGACCGTCGCCTGGACGGGCGCCTGGCGCAGGCGATCGCCTCCATCCCCGGGGTGAAGGCGGTGGCCTTCGGCGCCGGCGAGGAGATGGCGGAGCTGCCCGGCTCCCGGGCCCACGACCCGATCCTGCCGGATCCCGGCGGGCCGCGGCCGGGGCGCTTCGTCCGTCCCAGCGACCGGGCCGGCGGCCTCGAGGGCGGCGTCACCAACGGCGAGCCGCTGGTGGTGAGCGCGGTGATGAAGCCGCTGGCCACGCTCCGCCGCGGGCTGCCCTCCGTCCACCTGCCCAGCGGCCAGCCGGCCGAGGCGGCCTACGAGCGCTCGGACGTCTGCGTGGTGCCGGCGGCGGGCGTCGTCGCCGAGGCGATGCTGGCGCTGGTCCTGGCCGAGGCGCTGCTGGAGAAGTTGGGCGGCGACAGCCTGGAGGAGCTCCGCCACCGCGTCGAGGAGCGGCGCCGCGCCTGGGAGGCCGGCTGGCCGTGGGCGTGAGGGCCGGGCGGGCCGCGGCGCGGCTGGCGCTGGTCGGCCTGAGCGGGAGCGGCAAGGGGACGGTCGGCCGGCTGCTGGCGCGGCGGCTGGCGCTCCCCTTCCTCGACCTGGACCGGCTGGTGGAGATGGAGGCGGGCGCCCCCGTCCCGCGCCTCTGGGCGGAGGAGGGCGAGGAAGGCTTCCGGCGCCGCGAGGCGGCGGCGCTGGAGCGCGCCCTGCAGCTGGAGGAGGTGGTGCTGGCCACGGGCGGCGGCACCCCCCTCCTCCCGGGGGCGATGGAGCGCCTCCTGGCCTGGGGGCGGGTCGTCTGGCTGGACGCGCCGCCCGAGCGGCTGGCCGCCCGCCTGGCGGGCGAGGGGCTGGCTGCTCGGCCGCTCTTCCGCGGCCGCCCGCCCGAGGAGGTGCTGCGCTCGCAGCTGGAGGCGCGGCGGCCGGTCTACGGCCGGGCGCTGCGCGTCGACGCCGCAGGAAGCCCGCCCGAGGTGGCCGCGCGGGTGCTGGAGGCGACCGGCCTGCGGCCGCCCGCGCGCCTGCCGGAGCCGCGCGCCGTCCCCGTGGGCGGGCGCTACGAGGCGGAGGTGAGCGTGGAGGCGCCCGAGCGGCTGGCCGGCTGGCTCGCTTCCCAGGGCGCGCGGCGCCTGGTGCTGGTGGCCGAGCCGCTGACGGCGGCGCTGGCCGGCGAGGAGGTGCTGGAGGCCTGCCGCGGCCGGGGCCTCGAGGCCGACCTCCTCCTCTTCCCCGGCGGCGAGGAGGCCAAGCGGCTGGCGACGGCGGAGCGCCTCTACCACGACCTTGTCCGGCTTGGCGCCGAGCGGACGACCTGGCTCCTGGCCGTGGGGGGCGGGGTGACCACCGACCTGGGCGGCTTCGTCGCCGCCACCTTCCTGCGCGGCCTCCCCTGGGTCGCGGTGCCGACCACGCTCCTCGCGCAGGTGGACGCGGCCCTCGGCGGCAAGACGGGCGTCGACCTGGAGGAAGGGAAGAACCTGGTGGGCGCCTTCCACGCCCCCCGCCGCGTGGCGGCGGACGTCCGCTGGCTGCGCGCGCTCCCCGAGCCGCTCCTCCTGGAAGGGATGGGCGAGGTCGTCAAGGCGGCCGTCATCGCGGGCGAACCGCTCTTCGGCCGGCTCGGGCGCGAGCGCGGCGCCCTGCTCGCGCGCGAGCCCGCGGCGCTGGTCGAGACGGTGGCCGCGGCGGCGGCGGTCAAGGCCGGGGTGGTGGCCGCCGACGAACGCGAGGCCGGCCCCCGCGAGCTGCTCAACCTCGGCCACACCTTCGCCCACGCGCTGGAGACGGCCAGCGGCTACCGGCTCCGCCACGGCGCCGCCGTCGCCGCCGGCCTCCGCCTGGCCGCGCTCCGGGCCGAGGAGGAAGGGCTGCTCCCGGCGGGCGAGCGCCGGCGGATCGAGGCGCTCCTCGACGCCTACGGGCTGGGGCGGGCGCCGGCGGGGCTGTCCGAAGAGGCTCTCGCCGCGGCGCTGGCCGTCGACAAGAAGCGCCGCCAGGGCCGCCTCCGCCTGGTCTTGCCGCGGGCGGTGGGCGACGTGCGCGCGGGCTGGCCGGCCGAGGCCGGCGAGCTGGCGCGCTGGCTCGCCTCCGCCGTGGAACGGTTATCCTGGGAGGCGGAGCGGGCGGGGGGCTCGGCTTCCTGAGGATCGCGGGCGAGGCGGGTCGCCCCTCCGGCTCCCAGGGACGCGTGGAAGAAGGTGACCCCTTGCGACGACTCTACGCGGCCGCCGTCCCCGACCTGGCGCGGCTGCCGGCCGGGCTGGAGGCCGGGGCGCTGCTGGTCGCGGCCCCCTCGCCGCGCGACTGGGGCGAGCAGCTGCGCGAGGCCGAGGCGCTGGCGCGCTCGCGGGCGCTCTGGGTGGTGGTGGCCGGGCAGCGCGACGCGGCGGGCGGCCGCCGCCTCTCCGCCGCCTGCTTCGGACCCGAAGGCGGCCCGCTGGCCGTGCAGGACGAGCTCTTCCCGCCCGCGGGCTGGCAGGCGGGCGATCGCCTGGAGCTCTTCGACCTGGCCGGCTGGCGCGCGGCGATGGTGGTGGGCGAGGACGTCCTCTGGCCCGAGGTGGCGCGGCTGGCGACGCTGAGCGGCGCCCGGCTGCTGGCGGTCCCCAGCCTCTACCCGGCGGAGGAGGCTCCGCGCCCCGCGCCGCAGGAGGAGCCCGCAGGCGCCGCGCTGGCGGGCGGGCAGGGGGCGGCCGGAGCCGGGAGCGACCTCCCCGGAGGCTGGGCCCAGGTGGCCGGCGGCTGGCAGGAAGTCCAGCAGAACCAGGTCTTCGCCGTCGAGAGCCCGCTGGAGGGCCGCCTGGGGGGACGCCTCTCGCGCGGGCGACCGGCCGTCTGGGCGCCCTGCGAGATCACGCCGGACTCGCGGGGCTGGCTCGACTGGGCGGCGGAGCCCGGGAGGCCGGCGGCGGCCTGGCTCGAAGCGGAGACTCTGGAGGCGATCCGCGAGGCCTACCCGCTGGAGCGCTTCCTCAATCCGGCGCTCTACCGGGCGAGGCTGGCGGAGGCCTATGCGCGCATGGCGGGAGGCGAGGCGCGGTGAGCGGGGCCGGCGAGAGGGCGGAGGGGGGCGAGCTGCTCCCCCTGCCGGATGACGCGCGGCTCTTCCGGCTGGCCCCCGGTGTCGCCGAGGCGGCGCTGGCCGAGGCGGGCTTCGGGGAGCGCGCGGTGGCGGGGGAGACCGGGGCCGGGGCCGCTGCGGGCGGCCGGCGGGGGCGGCTGCGGGCGGCGGCGGTGCAGATGGAGCTCCGCCTCCACCGGCGGGCCGCCGGCTGGGCGCGCCAGGTGCGCGAGCTGGGCCTGCGGGCGGCGCGCGAGCTGGAGGCGCTGGCGGACGAGGCGGGCGCGGGAAGCCCGGCGCTGATCGCCTTTCCCGAGGACGTGGCCACGGGGCTGGTGGGGCTCCTGCCCGGTATCGACGCGCTGGCGGCCCAGGCGGAGCGAGCCTTGCGCGGCGAGCTTCCTCCCGGGGAGGCGCCGCGCGTCGCCGACGTCTTCGCCGCCGTCGGACCGGCGGCGGAGGAGCTCTACCGGAGCGTCTTCGCGGCGCTGGCGCGCGAGACCGGCGCCTGGGTGGCGGCAGGAAGCGCCAACCTGCCCGGGGAGGACGGCTGCGTCTACAACATGGCCCACCTCTTCGCGCCCGACGGCCGCCTGCTCGGCCGCCAGCCCAAGGCGCACCTCCTGCCGCTGGAGGCGGCCTGGGGTCTCGTCCCCGGCCGGGAGCTGCAGGTCTGGGAGCTGCCCTGGGGCCGGCTGGCGCAGCCGGTCTGCATGGACGCCACCTACTTCGAGACCTTCCGCATCGCCCGCGGCCTGGGCGCGGACGTGGTCGTCATCCCCAGCGCCAACCCCGAGCGCCCGTACAACGAGTGGACCGCCGCGCGCGGGATCTGGCCGCGGGTGCAGGAGAGCCAGGTGTACGGGATCCAGGCCTCCATGGTGGGGAGCTTCCTGGGGGTGGAACTGAGCGGGCGGAGCGGGCTCTTCGCGCCCCTGGCGCTCTCGCCGCGGGGCGACGGCGTGCTGGCGCGCCTCGACGATCCCTACCAGGAAGGAGTGGCGGCCGCCGTCCTCGACCTGGCCGCCCTCGATGCCTACCGTACGCGCCACCCGCTGGGCGCGCGCCTCAACCGCGCCGTCGTCCGCCGGCTCCTGGAGGCGTACGAGCGGCTTGGCTGAGGAGCGACTGCCGGCCGGCCCGGCTTCGGCGCGCGTGGCGGCCCTCCTGGAGAGCGCGCCGCGCTTCGCCAGCCCGCCCGGCCTGGAACGGATGGAACGGCTGGCGGCGGCGCTCGGCCATCCCGAGCGCCGCCTGGCGGTGGTCCACGTCGCCGGCACCAACGGCAAGGGCTCGACGGCCGCCATGCTGGCGGCCATCCTGGCCGCCGCCGGGCGGCGGGTGGCGCTCTTCACCTCGCCGCACCTGGTCGCCTGGGAGGAGCGGATCCGGCTGGACGGCCGGCCGGTGGACGGCGGCGCGCTGGCTGCCGCCCTGGAGGCGGTCGGGCGGGCGGACCGGCGGGCGCGCCGGCCGGGCGAGCGCCCGCTGCTCCAGTCCGAGCTGTTGACGGCGGCCGCCTGGTGGCTGGCGGCCGAGGCCGGCGTCGACTGGCTGGTCCAGGAGACGGGCCTGGGGGGGAGCTTCGACCCGACGAACGCGGTCGAGGCGCCGCGCGCGGTGGCCTGGACGCCCATCCACCTCGACCACACGCGGCTCCTGGGCCGCACCGTCGGCGCCATCGGCCGCGACAAGGCCGGCATCGCCAAGCCGGGGGCGCTGGCCGTCAGCGCCGGGCAGAGACCGTCCGCGCGGGCGGCGCTGGAGGAGGCGGTCGCGGCGGCGGGCGGGCGGCTGCGGCTCGCGGGGCGGGACTTCCTCGTCCGGCGGAGGCGGCTTCTCGACCGCTTCGCCAGGGGCGACGGGCTGGGCGGGGTGGCCTTCGACTACCGGGGCCCGGGCTGGCGCCTGCGCGACGTGCGGGTCGCCCTGGTCGGGGCGCACCAGGCGGAGAACGCCGCCACCGCGGTGGCGCTGGCCGAGGGGCTGGCCGAGCGCGGCGAGCGGCTGGGTCCGGAGGAGGTCCGCGCGGGCCTGGCGCGCGTCCGCTGGCCGGGGCGGCTGGAGCCCTTCCTCGAGGGCGGGCGGATCTGGATCCTGGACGGCGCCCACAACCCGCACGCGGCGCGCGCGCTGGCCCGCTGGCTGGCGGGCTGCGGGGGCGCGGAGTGGACGCTTCTGGCGGTCGGGATCGAGAAGGATGTGAACGGCGTGGTGCGGGCGCTCGCCCCGGCGGGCGGGCGGCTCCTTCCTCTGGGGGGAGGGTGGGGCGGCTTCGACTTCCACCCGGCCGGACGACTCGCCCGTCTCTGGCGCGAGGCGGGGCGCGGCGGTGCGCTCGAGGCCGCCGCCTCGCCCGAGGAAGCCTTCCGGCGGCTCCGCGCCCTGGCCGCGCCGGGGGAGCGCCTCCTGGTCGCCGGCTCACTCCACCTGGTCGGCGCCATCCGCCCCCTGCTCCTCGCGGCCGCCGCTCCGCTCGGCCGCGGCAGGCGCGCGGTGCTCGACGATGCGGCCCAGTTCCATGTCGCCCATCCGTAGGCGGAAGCCCTTCCGTTCGGTCAGCGGGTTGTAGAGGCGTTCGCTCCGCGGATGCGAGGACGGCGGTTTCGTGCGTCGGTCGATCGGATCCATGCTCCCCCAGCCTCCCGTCCCGGCTAGTTTGCGGGGAGCGATTCGGCCTTCATTCGGACGGCCTCTGGAGACCCCTGGCGCCGCTGCCAACCGGCCGGCCGTCGTCGGCCGGGGAAGCTGCCTTATAATTGCAGCCAGCAGGGAGGTGGCCGCATGCCGTGGTTGTTTGTCATGTTCACGGCGGTTCTCCTCATGCTCCTGCTGCTCGCCGACCATGTGAAGAACCGTTTTCAGCATACCCCTTCCAGCCGGCGCACCCTGGCGGCGGAGGGCGTCCTCGTGGCCGCCGCCAGCGGCCTCCTCGCCTGGAGGCTGCTCCCGCGGGCGCCGGCCTGGCAGCCGGTGGCTCTGACCGTCGTGGTGGCGCTGCCCGCCTACGTGCTGACGGCCTACGTGACCGTCGAGGTCTGGCGTCACCGGAAACAAGGAAGCTTCGACCGGCACATCCGGCGCCTCCAGCGGGAGATCGACCGCCTCGAGGAGGAGATCGAGCGGCTCACCTGGCAGCTGGCGGAGCTGCAGCGCCGGCGGCAGCGGCTCCGCGACGAGGAGGCGCAGGCGGCCGTCCGCGAGCAGGTGCTTCGCGACCAGGTGGAGGCCTGGGTCGCCGCCCGGGACTCCGGGTCGCGCAGCTCGGCCGTGCTGGAGTGGGAGATCGCCTATCGCGCCATGAGCCCGGTCGAGCGCGCGGCTGAGCGGGAGCGGATCCAGCAGGCGCTGCGGGCGGCGCGCGACGGCGAGGAGCGGGCCGAGCGCGCGGCGCAGCTCAACCTGCTGACGCTGGCGGAGGTGCTGGCTCCCGACGGGCAGGGCTCGGCGCTCCACGGCGTGGAGCAGGAGATCCAGTTCTGCCGGAACGCGCGCGAAAACGCGCAGCGCCGCCTGGAGCAGCTGGAGGGGGAGCTGCGCGGGTGGCTCGAGCGGCGGCACGCCTTCCTGCGCGAGCGGATCCCCCTGGACTAGCCGGAGGAAGCGCTCCCCGGAACCCTTCGACCGGAGCGACCGGGAGCGACCGGGAGCGACTGACGGGGAGCGACTGGACGGAGCAGGCAGAACCCCGCCCCTCGCGGGCGGGGTTCTGGTCGCCTCGGGAGCGCCGGCGGCCGGGCCGCGTCGCCCCCCGGCAGGCCGGCCGCCGGAGCCGGCCTAGACTCCGGCCTGCTGGGCCGCCGGCCGCTGGACGGGCACGAAGCGATCGGCCAGCCGGGCCATGATCTGCGGCATGGTCGTGTACTCCATGTCCTCGGCGGGCAGGCGGTGCGGCTCGAAGGGGCCCTGGCGGCGGATGTAGCCGGCGATCTCGTTGGCCAGCCGCCGCGCCTCGTCGAAGGCGACGTCGGCGAACATGTCGCGCGGGCCGACCAGCTCCCCTTCGGCCAGCTGGTAGCCCAGGGCGATCACCCGCGGCGGCCCGTCGTAGCGCGTGGGGTGCGCCTGCTCGACGGCGCAGGGCATGAGCGGCCCCACGAAGGAGCCGCGCATCCAGCCGCCCACCAGGTGCGGCGTGCTGAACGCCTCCAGCACCTCGCCGACGGCGGGGAGGCCGCTCTGGCAGCGGATGATCATGGACGGGTCGTCCTTGCCCACGTAGCGGCCGGCGATCAGGTTGAGACGCTGGGTGGTCGCCACCGCCGCGATCTCGCCGAGCCCGCGCGAGTAGACGGCGCTGACCACGAAGCGGCCGGGCGTGCCGATGAAGGCGAGCAGGTCGTAGGCTTCCTCGGGGCAGTTGAGGCGGATCAGCCGGTCCTCGCGGAGGTCGTGGATCTCGAAGGTGAAGCCGCTGTGCATCTTGGGGTCGATGACCAGCCCCGGCGTGTTGAACGGATCGGCGAAGATCCGGTAGAGAGGCAGGTTCCAGGCGCCCGGCTCGGTCTTGTCGGCCATGAAGATGACCAGCGGCTCGCTGGGCCGCTCCTCGAACTCCATCTCCGCGATTCCGGGCCCCAGGCCGCGGATGTTGCCGGAGAAGGCGTCGGCCAGCAGGTCCTGGCCGGCCCCGTACAGCTTCAGCCGCTTGGCCACCCCGGTGCAGCCGCGGAAGGTCTCCCAAGCGAGCTGGTGGACGGCCGGGTCGTTGACGCCGCGGCGGTGGGTGAGCACCAGGTTGATGTCGTCGCCCACCGAGGAGACGCTGAAGTCGACCAGCAGCCGGCCCTTCTCCGCCGCCAGCGCCTCCTGGGCGTACTCCAGCGTCTCGGGGTGGACGGCACCGTGCCCCACGAAACCGCCGATGTCCGCCTTGATCACGCTGACGGTGATCTTCTCGCCCACGTGCGCCCTCCTCCCTTCGGGTTCTGGAAAGGGTCTGCCGCCAAGGGAGACGAGCCTCCACAGGCGGAAGCCTCCTCATCCACTTTTGGATACGCTCCCGACGCCCTCCTGCTCCTCATGCATAGCAGCCTGGTCCGGGCGCATAGCCGTGCCTCGTGGGAGGGGGCGAGGCCTTGCGTGCGGCCATCCTTCTGGCCGCCCGGCCCGGGCGGCGCTGGGGCCCGCCGGCGCAGGAAGGGCGCCGGCGGCGCCTGGCGTGGCTCCTCCTCGCGCTGGCGCTCCTCTTCCTGCCCCGCCTCTGGTGGGGCAGCGCCCGCTGGCAGCCCGTAGGCGAGATGGAGCTGCTGCAGGCGCTCCCCTCGCCTCCGGACGGCCTCCTCCTGCGCACCGCCGGGTCGGGCGGGCGCGGCCCGGCGCCGGTCCTGCAGCTCCAGAGCTGGGCCTTCGGCGCGCTGCCGCCCCTGCTCCGCCCCGTGGCCGCCGCCTCGGTGCCCGGTGGATCCCTCCTCGCCGCGGGTCTGGCCCCCGCGATCCGCGACGGCCTCGACGCCGCGCAGGGCGGTCCGCTTCTCCTCGCGCCGGACGCCACGGAGGCGGTGCGGGTCGCACCCGACACCAGCCTCTGGCTCGTCCGCCGCGACGCGCTCTCCCCGCGCCTCCTGGTCGGTCCCGGCCGTTCGGGCGGTCCCGAGTCCGGAGTGGTCTGGGCGGCGGAGCCGCTCTGGTCCCGGGACGGGAAGCGGGTCTACTTCCTTTCCAACAGGGACCAGGGGGGCGCGACCTACGGCGTCTGGTCGGTGGACGTCCAGACCGGTCACGAGCGGCGTCTCCTCGTCCCCAAGGGACGCGAGAGCTTCTACCTGGCGGGCTGGAACGACCGCGGCGAGCTCCTGGTGGGGACCAACCGGGGAGAGCTGATGGCGCTCTCGGGTACCGGCCGGCTGCGTGTGCTGCTGAGCGGCGTGCAGATGGTCGCCGTCTCGCCCGACGGTCGCCACCTGCTCTACCGAAGGGTCTCCTCCGACGGCCGCGTGCGGCCCGAGCTCTGGACGGCGGACGGGGAGGGACGCCGGCCGGTCCGGCTGACCGGCGCCGGCGTCCCCGAGCCGGTGGTGCGAGGCGCCTGGTCGCCAGGCGGCAGCCGGATGGCCTACATCGGTTACTCCGGCGCGCCTTCGGAGCTGGCGGAGCTCGACTTCGACGGGCTCGCGCTGCCCGGGAGCGCCTCTCTCCGGCGGCCCTACCAGACGACGCACGCCACCTTCGTGGTCGGGCGGCTGCGCGGCGAGCGCTTCGGCCTCGCGCACCAGGAAGCGCCGCCCGACGTGATCCTCACCCGCGAGCTTCCCGGGATCCCCTTCTCCGGCCTCGCGGCGCTGGCGCCGCTCGGGGAGCGGCGGGCGCTCTACAAGCTCTTCTCCCGGGAGCCGCTGGACGACGCCCTGCTGGACGACCTCTTCGCCGACCGGGGGGAGACGGTCCGGCTCGCCTGGCGTGCCTACCCGGTCCTGGTCCCGGCGGAGGTCTGGCCGCCCTTCCGGCTGGCGCCGGGTCTCTACTACGCCAACGCCATGGAGTCGGCCGTCTCCACCATGGAGACCGAGGCGATGGCGGCGCGGAACGTGGTCAACCTGCTGCTCCGCGACCTGGCGGAGGAGCGCCCGGAGGTGGGGGCGGGGTGGCTCCTGGCGCGGCGCTGACGCTGGGCGGGCTGGTCGAGGAGTCCGAGGCCGCCCTCTTCGTGGGCCGGGAGGCCGCTCTGCGCGCCGTCCGCGCGGCGCTGGACGAGGCGCGCCGCCGGCCGTCGGTCTTCTACGTCCACGGGCCGGCGGGCGCCGGCAAGTCGGCCTTCCTGCGCGCCTGCCGGCGCCTGGCGCAGGAGCTGTTGATGCCCTCCGCCCTGCTGGCCGCGGAGCCTCCCGGGGAAGGGGAGGGCGGCGCCCGCGGCCTCCTGGAGGCGCTGGCGGCGGCGCTCGGCCTCGAAGCCGGATCGCTGCCCCCCTCCCTGGAGGCCTGCGGGGAGCGGCTGGCCGCCGCGCTGGAGGTCGCCGCGGCGGGGCGGGGCTTCGCCCTGCTGGTCGACGACTACGACCGGCTCGGGCCCGAGGAAGGCTGGCTGCGGGAGCGCTTCCTGGCCCGGCTGGGGGAGGGCGTCTGCGTCCTGCTGGCGGGTCGCCGCCCTCCGGCGGAGCTCTGGCCGGGCAGCGCGGGCTGGTTCGTGACCGTGCGCGAGCTGGCGCTCGAGGGCCTCGGCGAGGAAGAGGTGGCGCTCCTCCTGGCGCGCCTGGGCCTGGCGGACCGCGAGCAGGCGCGGGAGGTGCACGCGGTCAGCGGTGGCCACCCGGCGCTGGCGGTGCGCCTGGCGCAGCAGCTGGCCGGCGCGGGGCGCGCGGCGGCGGTGCGACCGGCCGGCTGGACGCGCGCCGGGGCGAGCCGGCGCGGCGAGAGCCTCGGTGCCTACCTCGTCGAGCGCTGGCTCCACCCGGGGACGCGGCGAAGCGGCTGGCGGGCGGGCGACTCGCCTCTGGACGAGGCGGTGGCGGCGGCCTCGCTCCCGCCCTTCTTCGACCGCCCGAGCCTGCGGGCGGCGGTGGGGGAGGCGGCGACGGAGGCGGCCTGGCCGGTGCTGGAGCAGGTGGCCCGACCGGCGCCGGGAGGCGGGCTCGTGCTGCCGGCGGCGCTGCGGGAGCGGCTGCTGGCGCTGGTGCGCGAGCGGCGGCCGTGGAGCGCGGCGCGCTGGCGACGGAAGCTGATCGGCCACGCCATGGAGCGGGCCGCCCTGCGCGGGCGGCAGGGCGGCGTGGAGACCGCCTGGCCGCTGCTGGCGGAGCTGGCGGAGGAGGCGGAGTGGCACGCGCCGCTCCACCCGGCGGCGGAGAAGGCGAGCGGCTGGCGGGCGGAGGAGTCGGGCGGCTGCACGCTGGGCTGCGCGGCGGGGAAGGGCGGCCGGGCCTGCCTGCAGGCGCGGGACGCCCGGGGCGAGGTGGTGGCCTGCCTGGCGGCCCTGGTGCCGCCGCGACGCCAGGAAAGCCTGCTGATCCATGACGCGCGAGAGGCGCCGGCGGCGCCCGGGGCGCTGGCTCTCCTCCTGCGCCACCTGGCCGGCACCTTCCACGCCTACGGGGAGGTGGTGGTCGCCGCCCCTGCGCTGGCGCGCGCCCGCACGCCGGCGGGGCGGCCGCTGCTGGCGGCGCTGGCCTTCCAGCCGGCGGGTGCGGCGCGGGACGGGGAGGGGTCGGCTCGGATCTGGCGGCTCGACCTGCGCCGCCAGGGCTACGCCGGCTGGCTGCGGGCTGTGGTGCCGCCTTCCGCTCCGCTCCTTCCGCCGGAGCGGTGGGCGACGGCGGCGAAGGAGGCGCTCCTGGCCCTGGACCGGCCCGAGCTCCTGGCCGGGAGCGAGGTGGGACGCGCCCTGCTGGCGCGGCAGGCCGTCCCGGACGACCCGGCCCGGGTGCGCGCCTGGCTGCTGGACGCGCTCCGCTCGGCGGAGCTGGACGACCCCGTCGGCTCGGTCTCCGCGCGGAGACTCCTCCGGCTCTACTACGTCGAACGGCTGGGTTCGCACGAGGCGGTGGCCGAGCGACTCAACATCTCCCGCGCCACCTACTTCCGCTACCATCGAGAGGCGCTCCGGCGCCTGGGCGAGGCGCTCTCGGTCTAGGCGGGACGGGACGGATCCGCCGGAGCGGAGGGCGGGGGGCGGAGCCCTTCCCCTGCCGTCCAGGAGGAGATCCGCCGGTCGTGGCGGACTTCTCCCCCGGGAAGCCCGACCGTCCGGGGCACCGCGGGGAGGCGTCCCGGGCCATGCAGTACCCACCCCTTCTCGTCGCTTTCGGATGGACGTCGATCTTCGCCTCCGCGGGCTCGACCGTCTATGCCTTCCTGGGGCGGGGGCGCGCGTGGGCCCTTCTGCTGGCCGCCGTGCTGAGTGCCGTCTTCACCATGCTGGCCGTCTCGGTCGCCATCGTCTCCGGGGTGATCCCCCTTCTCCAGGCGAGCTGGGCCTTGCCGGCGCGGCACGCCCGCGACCGGCTGGGGTACTCGCTCGCCGCCGTCGCCGTCTGGGCGCTCTGGGTGACGCTGACGGCGCGCCACGTGATCTGAGCTGCCGAGGCAGGCGGAGGCCCTTCCCGGCGGCGTCGCGCGGAGTTGCACCGTCCCTGGAGTGGCGCCCCGGCTGGTGCAAGGGCGGATGGAGACGATGTCGACGAGCGGGAGCGGGGTGACGGTCAGGGCAGAATCTCGTGCCGCCCGATCAGGAGCAGGACGATCTCGTCGCCGTCGCGGGCAAAGATCAGCCGGACCGAGTCGGTCACCCGTGCCTCCCAGCAGCCGGGCCAGCTGCGTACCGGATGCACCCGCAGCGACGGATGACCGGGCTCTTCGGCCAGCCGGCGAATCGCTCGGT
>JASBVS010000029.1 GCA_029960955.1 Bacillota bacterium | reverse complement strand
GCGCATGCCGTGGAGCACGTCGGGCACGGGCGTTCCGCCTCCCCCGGAACTACCGCGATGTGGCAGTTGGTTTCGCCAAGCGGTGGTCTGTTCCTGCTGCTGTCGCTGGTTTTTTTGTGGGGGCAGTTGCTTGACGCAGGCCGGCGAAGCGGGCGCTCAGGAGCCGGCGGAGCCCAGCGCTTCCTCCGGCCGCCAGCCGAGGAGGCGGCTGAGTGCCTCCGCCGCCCGCCGCACGCGCTCGACCTGGGCGGACACGCCCGGCCCCTCGAAACGCGGCGCGGGCCCGGAGATGGCCAGGGCGGCCCGCAGGCGGCCGGCGCCGTCGAAGACCGGTGCCGCGATGGAGGCCGCGCCCAGCTCGCGCTCGCTGACGCTGAGGGCGTAGCCCTCGCGCCGGACGGCCTCGAGCCGCGCCTTCCAGCGCGCCGGGTCGGTGAGCGTGTAGGGGGTGAGGGGCTGGGCCCGGGCCAGGAGCGCTGGCAGCTCGCCAGGGTCGGCGTAGGCCAGGAAGACCGCCCCCGCCGAGCCGGCCCAGAGCGGCAGCCGCTCGCCGAGGCGGATGAAACGGCCGATGGTCTGCGGGCCCTCCACCTGGAGGACGCAGACCCGCCACTCGCCGTCGCGGACGAAGAGCTCGGCGCTCTCGCGGCTCTCGGCGGCCAGCCGCTCGAGGATCGGCCCCGCCAGCTTGGGCAGCTCCATGCCGCTCTCCACCACCTTGCCCAGGTAGTAGAGCTGCATGCCCAGCCGGTAGCGGCCGCGCTCGCCCGCTTCCCGTTCCAGGAAGCCCATCCCCTCCAGCGTCGCCGCCAGCCGCGCCGCCGTCGTCAAGGGAAGCCC
>JASBVS010000028.1 GCA_029960955.1 Bacillota bacterium | reverse complement strand
CCGGCCACCTGCGCCAGCAGCTCCTCCCGGCTGGGCAACGTCGCCAGGCGCTGCACCCCCGCGGCGTCGATGGCACGCCCCTGGAGGATGCCGCCCTTGATGGTCACGCTCTTGTGCGTACGTGCGAAGTCGCTCATCGCCTTGGCGACCGCCACCGGGTCGCTCCGACCGAAGGCGTAGGAGTTGGGACCCTCCAGGAGCGGCTTCAGCTCTTCCAGCCCGGCCAGCTCGGCGGCGCGCCGGGCCAGGGTGTTCTTGATCACGCGGAACTCGATCCCCTGGTTGCGCAGGTCGGCCCGCAAGGCGGTGCTCTCCGCGCCGGTCAGGCCGCGGAACTCCACCAGGACCACGGCCGGCGACTCCTTGAACCGCCTGGTCAGCCACTCGACCGTCTCCGCCTTGGCGGCCAAGGTGGCAGCGTTGGGCATCGGCTTCCCCTCCTTCCTCCGCTCCGCGATCCCCGCCGTACCGCCTCGGGCGAGGAAGCCCCCTGACGAAGGGCGCCTCCCGTAGACGGGAGGCGCGACAGAGCGTTCCGGCGATCCGGTCTGTCCGCTCGCCTCGGCAGGCGACCGGTCGAACCGGTCCTTGGGCACGAGGGCACCTGCTGTCTACGGCAGAGCATCGTCGTTTCGGTTGGACTGGCGGGCCGGAGTATACCACACCGCGCCCGGGGCGGGCCAGAAGCGATCGCTCCTGCCCGCTCTCAGGCCACGCGGGCCGGATTGACCCGGATGCCCGGCCCCATCGTCGACGAGACGCTGATGGAGCGGAGATACTGCCCCTTGGCCGACTCCGGGCGAGCCTTGACCAGCGCGTCGACCAGCGTGCGCAGGTTCTCCGCCAGCGCCTCCACCGGGAAGGAGACCTTGCCGATGGGCGCGTGGATGATGCCCGCGCGGTCCGTCCTGTACTCGACGCGGCCGGCCTTCGCCTCCTGCACCGCCCTCGCCGGCTCGGGCGTGACGGTGCCCGACTTCGGGTTGGGCATGAGGCCGCGCGGCCCGAGGATCCGCCCGAGCTGGCCGACCAACCCCATCATGTCGGGCGTGGCGACGGCCACGTCGAACTCCAGCCAGCCCTCGCGGATCCGCTGGACCAGGTCCTCGTCGCCGACCACGTCCGCGCCCGCCGCCTGCGCCGCCTTGGCGGCGTCACCGCGGGCGAAGACGGCGACGCGCACCTGCCGGCCCGTGCCGTGTGGCAGGACGACGGCGCCGCGGACCATCTGGTCCGCGTGCCGGGGGTCGACGCCCAGGCGGACGGCCGCCTCGACCGTCTCGTCGAAGCGCGCCCGGGCCAGCTCCTTCACCTTGCTCAACGCTTCCTCGGGGTCGTACAGCCGGTTCCGGTCCACCTGCTCGGCGGCCGCCAGATAAGCCTTGCCGTGTCGCATGTCCACATCCACCTCCTGTGGTCCGAGCGGGCCGAAGGCCCTCCCACGCTCGCTGCCCCTTCCGCTCTCGGCCGCCCGGTCCGGGCTAGCCCTCGACGACCTCGATCCCCATGCTCCGGGCCGTCCCCTCGACCATCCGCTCCGCCGCCTCCAGCGAGGCCGCGTTCAGGTCGGGCATCTTGGTGCGCGCGATCTCCCGCACCTGCTCGCGCGTCACCTTGGCTACCTTCTGCGTGTTCGGGCGCGGGGAGGCGGTCTCGATGCCGGCGGCCTTCTTGAGCAGGACGGCCGCCGGCGGCGTCTTGGTGACGAAGCTGAAGCTCCGGTCGGCGTAGATGGTGATCACGACCGGGATGATCAGGCCCGCCTGCTCCTTGGTCCGCTCGTTGAACTCCTTGGTGAAGGCCATGATGTTGATCCCGTGCGGGCCCAGGACGGTACCGACCGGAGGCGCAGGGGTGGCCTTTCCTGCCGGAATCTGTAGCTTGACGACGGCTGCGACCTTCTTCGCCATCTCGGCGCCCAACCTCCTCGCGACTGCCTACAGCTTCTCCACCTGCGTGAAGTCCAGTTCGACCGGCGTCTCGCGGCCGAACATGGAGACGAGCACCCGCAGCTTGCCGCTGGACGAGATCTCGTCCACCACGCCGGTGAAGCCGGCGAAGGGACCCGAGTTGACCTTGACGGTCTCGCCGACCTCCACGTCGATGCGCGGGCGCGGCTCCTGCTGCGCCTCCTCCAGCTCGCGGCCGAGGATGGCCTCCACTTCCGCCTTGGTCAGCGGGGTCGGCTTGGAGCCCGAGCCGACGAAGCCGGTCACTCCGGGGGTGTTGCGGACCACGTACCAGGAGTCGTCGCTCATGATCATGCGCACCAGGACATAGCCGGGGAAGATCTTCCGGCGCACGGTCCGCCGCTTGCCGTCCTTCACCTCGACCTCTTCCTCGGTGGGCACCAGCGCCTGGAAGATCTTGTCCGCCATGTCCATGGACTCGACCCGCTTCTCCAGGTTGGCCTTCACCTTGTTCTCGTACCCGGAGTAGGTGTGGATCACATACCACTGCGGCTCGAGATCGTTCACCCGCTCTTCTGTCTCGGCCATCTTCAGTCCCTCGTCCCGCCCGCCGGCAGCCCTGTCCCGCGCTACAGCGAGAGCAGCAGCCGGAAGAGCCAGCTGAAAACCGTGTCGGAGACCCAGAGCAAAAGGGTGACCGCCGCCGACACGAGCAAGACCACGCCCGTATAGAGCGCGGTCTGCTGCCTCGTGGGCCAACTGATCTTGTGGAGCTCAGCCCAGACGTCGCGGAAGTACTGCACCACTCGGTTCATGCCGGCCGAACCAACCCCGATCCTTCATGCTGCACTGGCAAAATGAATGGCAGGCCCGGAGGGACTCGAACCCCCAACCAACGGTTTTGGAGACCGCTACTCTACCAATTGAGCTACGGGCCTGCGATGCTCTCGATTGTCGTCTGCTCCCCGACCGCTCAGCGCGTCTCCCGGTGCAGGGTGTGGCGCCGGCAGGAGGGGCAGTACTTCCTCAGCTCAAGCCGCGAGTTCTCCTTGCGGTTCTTCGATGTCGTGTAATTGCGCCGCTTGCACTCCTCGCAAGCCAGCGTGACCAGAACCCGCACCACGCCGCCTCCCAGCTGGCCACCACGGCCACGTTAGCACGGCCCCGAGAGGAGCGTCAACGCCCGCCCCCTGGCGGGCCGCCCCGGGCCTGGACGCCCTCGGCGGGGCGTTCTCGCCCCGCTCGTCGGAAACCCGCCGACCCCCGGCGGGGTCGGAGCCTGATGGAGCTGTCGACCGGAATCGAACCGGTGACCTCCTCCTTACCATGGAGGCGCTCTGCCTGCTGAGCTACGACAGCAAGGTGAGAAAGATGGTTGCGGGGGTGGGATTCGAACCCACGACCTCCGGGTTATGAGCCCGACGAGCTACCTGGCTGCTCTACCCCGCGACAAATCCCCTGGTGGAGAGGGCTGGATTCGAACCAGCGAAGGCTGTGCCAGCGGTTTTACAGACCGCCCCGTTTGGCCGCTTCGGTACCTCTCCGCTCGCGACGGCAGCTATTATAGCCGGCTCCCGGGGAGGTGGCAAGCACGCGGCAATGGAGCTGGCGGTCGGACTCGAACCGACAACCTGCCGCTTACAAGGCGGCTGCTCTGCCCGTTGAGCTACGCCAGCCCGAGCGAGGCGAGACCGCTCCGGCGGAGCGGGTCAGGCGTCCGAGGAGTCCATGGCGTGGCGGGACTCCAGGTACCGTTCCAGCTTCCTCTTGACGCGCTGGAGCGCGTTGTCCACCGATTTTACATGCCGGTCGAGCTCGTCGGCAATCTCCTGGTAGGACTTCCCGTCCAGGTAGGCCATCAGCACCTGCCATTCCAGGTCGCTGAGGATCTCGCCCATCTTGGCCTCGATGTCGCCGAACTCCTCGCGGCTGATGATCAGCTCCTCGGGGTCGCTCACCTTCACGCCGGCGATCACGTCCAGGAGCGTCCGGTCGGAGTCCTCGTCGTAGATGGGCTTGTTGAGGGAGACGTAGGAGTTGAGCGGGATGTGCTTCTGGCGGGTGGCGGTCTTGATGGCGGTGATGATCTGGCGCGTCACGCACAGCTCCGCGAAGGCTCGGAAGGAGGCCAGCTTATCCTCGCGGAAGTCCCGGATCGCCTTGTAGAGGCCGATCATCCCTTCCTGGATGATGTCCTCCCGATCCGCCCCCACCAGGAAGTAGGAGCGTGCCTTGGCCCGGACGAAGTTCCGATAGCGGTAGATCATGTATTCCAGGGCCTGCGAGTCGCCCGCACGGGCCAGGTCGACCAGCTCTTCGTCGAGCATCTCCTCGTATGCCGGCATGACGTCGCGCTGAGGATTCGCGCTCACCCGCTACCGCCTCCGTGACTGGCGAGAGGGAAATGGACGTGACGCTGCACCCGTGGCCTAGCTTATGACCCCTCGGCGGTGGAACAACAGGTCGAAGCTGCTGGAATTGTAATGCAAACGACATTATACGGGCGGCTCGGGAAGAGCGTCAATGGACCGGCTTCGCGCCTAGGGCTGCGGGGGGGCCGGGCGGGAGCCGCCGCCGGCGGGCCGGCTCGCCCAGCGCCAGTGGGGGCCGTCGCGGCGGTCTTCGACCACGACGCCGAGCTCCTCGAGGCGGGCGCGGATGGCGTCGGCCTCCCCCCAGTCGCGGCGCGCCCGGGCCAGCTCGCGCAGCGAGAGGAGCAGCTCGATCAGCGCCTGCGCCAGCTCCTCGTAGCGCCGCTCCCGCCCTTCCTCCGCCGCCGCGAGGCCGCCGGCGTCGCGCGAGGCGGGGACCGCCTCGAGGACACCCAGGAGGCCCGCCAGCTGCCGGAAGACGGAGCGCGCCTCGGCCAGCGCCGCGCGCTGGGAGGGCCGCCCGGAGAAGTCGGGCCTCTGCAGGTGGGCGTTGAGGCGGCGCGCAAGGTCGAAGAGCGCCGCCAGCGCCTCGGCGCTGTTGAGGTCGTCGTCCAGGGCGGCCAGGAAGGCGCGCCGCCCGCTCTCGACGCTGGCCAGGACGGAGGCGGAGAAGGGGTCCTCGGGGTCGGGTCGGGCTTCCTCCGGCGCGGCGGCGGCGGTCTCGCCGAGCAGCCGGTCGGCGTGGAGGAGGCGGGCCTGGGCGCGGGCCGCTTCCTGGAGCGCCTCCGCCGAGAAGAAGAGCGGGTTCCGGTAGTGGGTCGAGTAGATGTAGAGGCGGAGCGCCTCGGGGGAGACCAGCTCCAGCGCCCGCTCCACGGTGAAGTAGTTGCCCAGCGACTTGGCCATCTTCTCCTCGCCGACCCGCACCATGCCGTTGTGCACCCAGTAACGGGCCAGCGGGGCGCCGTTGAGCGCCTCCGACTGGGCGATCTCGTTCTCGTGATGGGGGAAGATCAGGTCGGCGCCCCCGCCGTGGATGTCCAGCGTCGGCCCGAGGTACCGGAGGCACATGACCGAGCATTCGATGTGCCAGCCCGGGCGGCCGGCTCCCCAGGGGCTGGGCCAGTGCGGCTCGCCCGGCTTGGCCGCCTTCCAGAGGGCGAAGTCGAGCGGGTCGCGCTTCCTCTCGCTCACCTCGACGCGCGCGCCGGCCAGGAGGTCGTCCGGGTCGCGCCCGGAGAGCCGGCCGTAGCCCGGGTGGGTACGGACGGAGAAGTAGACGTCGCCCTCGGAGGGGTAGGCGTGGCCGTCGGCCACCAGGCGGGCGACCGCTTGCACGATCGCCTCCATCGAGTCGGTGACGCGGACGTAGCGGTCGACCTGGTCGACGCCCAGGCGGCGCATCAGGTCGAGGTACTGCCGCGCGTAGCGGTCGGCGACCTCCCGGGCGGAGACGCCTTCCTCGCGGGCGCGCTGGATGATCTTGTCGTCGACGTCGGTCAGGTTGCTGACGTACTCGACGCGGTACCCCCGGTAGCGGAGGAAGCGGGCCAGGAGGTCGCCCGTCAGGGCGGGGCGCAGGTGGCCGATGTGGGTGTCGGAGTAGACGGTGGGGCCGCAGAAGTACATGCGCACCCGCCCCGGTTCCAGCGGAACGAACTCCTCCTTCCGCCGCGTCAGGGTGTTGTAGAGCTCCACCCCATCGCCCCCGTCGCTTCGGCACCGCCCTCGGGCGCGCCGTGTCCCGACTATAGCCAGCGCCGGCGACGGGCGTCAACGCGCGGCGGGCGAGGGCCCCGCCTCACGGGCGGCCTCCGGCGCGTCGGGAGGCTCCAGAACCGCCACCGCCACCGCGGCGAGGCCGCTTCCTTCGCCGCTGAAGCCCAGGCCGTTGCCGCTCGACGCCTTGACGTTGACGCGGGCGGCCTCGACGCCCAGCGCCCCGGCCAGCGACTGGACGAAGCCCTCGCGCCAGGGCGCCAGCGGCGGGTGGGCGGCGATCAGCGTCACGTCCACGTTCTCGATGCGCCAGCCGGCGCCCGCCAGCCGGGCGGCCACCTGGCGGAGCATGCCCAGGCTGGAGGCGTCCCGCCAGCGCGGATCGCCGGGCGGGAACCAGCGGCCGATGTCGCCCTCGCCCGCCGCCCCGAGGAGCGCGTCCACCAGCGCGTGGCAGGCGGCGTCACCGTCGGAGTGGCCGGCCAGGCCTTCGTGCCCGGGAATCCGGACCCCGCAGAGGACGAGCGGCCGCGAGGCCGCCCAGGGATGCGCGTCGTAGCCCCAGCCCACCCGCACGCTCAGCACCCGCCCGCCCGCCGCCGGGCCGGCCTCCCGCCCCGGGGAAGCCGCCCCGCCCAGGCCGCAAGTCCGCCTGCGCCCGGCGCGGCTGCCGTCGCCGGAGCGCCCCGGATCCAGGCCTCCACCAGGAAGCGATCGACCGGATAGGTGACCTTCACGTTCCAGGGCTCGCCCGGCACCGTCGCCACCGGCCAGCCCAGCGCCTCCACGAGCGCGGCGTCGTCGCTGGCGTCGGGCCGTCCGTCGGCCTCGTCCAGGCCGTGCGCCCGCCAGAGGATCTCCGGGCGGAAGCCCTGCGGCGTCTGCGCCAGGAAGAGCGAGCTCCGCGGCACCGTCGCCTCGACCCGCTCCCCGGCGACGCGCTTGACCGTGTCGGAGACCGGCAGCACCGGGACGGCGGCGCCGAAGCGGAGGGCGGCCAGCGCGACGCGGCGCCAGAGCTCCGGGGAGGCGAGCGGCCGCGCCCCGTCGTGGACCAGGACGACGTCGAGGCCGCCCTCGCGCCCCAGCGCCAGGAGGCCGGCGCGGACCGAGTCGGAGCGGCGGGCGCCGCCCGCCACCACCGACGCGGGGTGGAGGTCGAAGGGGCGGATCGCTTCCTCCAGGCAGCGCTCCTCCTCGCCCGGGGCCACCACCACCACGTAGCGGCCGACCCCGGCCGTCTCCAACCCCTGGAGCGTGTAGACGAGGAGCGGCCGGCCGAGGACGGAGGCGAAGGCCTTGTTCTCGCCGGCCGCGTACCGGAGCCCGCGGCCCGCGGCCACCACCACCGCCGCCGCCCGGCGCATGTCGAGGGAGAGCGTCTCGGACGGCATCGGCTCAGGCGCCCGCCTGGGCGGTCGAGTCGACGGCGGTCGCCTTGGGGCGGGCGAAGATCATCCGCCCGGCCGAGGTCTGGAGGACGCTGGTCACCTCGACCGAGGTGGTCTCGCCGATGAAGCGCTTGCCCCCGTCGACCACCACCATGGTGCCGTCGTCCAGGTAGCCGATGCCCTGGCCCGCTTCCTTGCCGTCGCGCAGCACGTAGATCTCCAGCAGCTCGCCCGGCAGGACCGCCGGCTTGACCGCGTTGGCCAGGTCGTTGATGTTGAGCACGTCGACGCCGTGCAGGACGGCGACCTTGTTCAGGTTGTAGTCGTTGGTCAGCACCTTGGCGCGCAGGAGCCGCGCCAGCTCCACCAGCTTGCTGTCGACCTCCGAGGCGGTCAGCTCTCCGTGCCAGATCTGGACCGGAACGTTCAGCTCCTTCTGGATCCGGTTGAGGATGTCGAGGCCGCGCCGGCCGCGGTTCCGCTTCAGCGTGTCCGAGGAGTCGGCGATATGGCGGAGCTCGTCCAGGACGAACTCGGGGATGACCAGCGGGCCCTCCAGGAAGCCGCTGGCGCAGACGTCGGCGATGCGCCCGTCGATGATGGCGCTGGTGTCGACGATCTTCGGCTGCTCGCCCCCGGCGGGCAGGTAGCCGCCGTTCGTCTCGCCGGCCGCGGGCGCGGCCAGCGGAACGGCCGCCCCGGCCTGCCCGGGCGCGGGCTGCGCGGGCACGGCCCGCGCGGCCGCCTCCGTCGCCAGGCGCGTCGCCCGTTCCTCGTGCGAGCGCCGGTTCAGGTTGCGCAGCGCCTGCTGGATCTCGACCCCCTTGCGGATCCCGATCAGACCCCCCAGGTAGCCGAGGAGCAGGCTGCACAGCGTGGGCGCCACCACGCCGACGAAGGGCAGGCGTGAGAGCGGCGGGAGAAGAAGCAAAGCCAGGATGAGTCCGCCAAAGATTCCCACCGCACCACTGCCGATCTCCTGCAAGGTGAGAGTGGCCACCGCCACCTCCATCCGCCGCACCAGCCGCTCGACGCTCCGGCCAAGCCACGGACCGAGGAGAAGACCGAGGGCGCCGGCCACCAGCGCGAACACCAGTCCCAGGAAGGTGGCCCACGTCATGTGCGTCGTCCCCGGCCACGAACTGATGCGAAAGATGTCCGACCCGACGTATCGTCCGGCGTAGAAGCCGCCGGTCAGCCCCAGCAGGGCCAGGACGATACGTGCAGCCAGGATCAACGCCTTCACCTCCTCCGTTCCCGCCTCGCCCGCTCCACCCCCTCTATTCTTGCGCAGGAAGGGCCCCCCACAAACACCGGCGCCGGCCAGGGGTGCCACGGGCCGGCAGGTGCGAAGCGCCTACGCCAGGAGCCGGTCCAGCTCGGCGTGCGCCTCCGCCTCGCCGACTCCCTCGACCAGGGCCAGCTCGGACTCCAGGATCTGTCGCGCGCTCTCCAGCATCTTGCGCTCGCCCGAGGAGAGGCCGCGATCGCGCTCGCGCCGGGCCAGGCTGCGGACGACCTCGGCGACCGCGTAGGGGTCGCCGCTCTTCAGCTTCTCGATGTTGGCCCGGAAGCGCCGGTTCCAGTTGGTCGTCAGCACGGGTACCTCGCCTTGCTGCTGGAGAACCTCCAGGACCCGCCGGAACTCCTCGCGGGAGAGGACGGCACGGAGCCCGCAGCGGTCGGCCCCGTCGACGGGCACCATCACCTTGATGTTCCCGCCGCGCACGGAGAGGACGTAGTACCGCCGGCGCTCGCCGAGCACCTCCCGTTCCTCGATGGCCTGGATGACCCCGGCGCCGTGCATGGGATAGACCACCCAGTCCCCGACCTGGAACACGCCGAGATCACCTCCGCTCAGACGAATTGTAACACACCGGGGCGACGGAAATCGTAGTTCGGCGCCCTCGCCCGCTCGCCAGCGCGCCGGCGTTCCCGGCGGCGCGAGGAGCCGCGTCGCGATCTCGTCGCGACGCGCAGGAAGCGCCGTGAAAGCGGAAAGGCCGCCGCCGCGGCGCCGGACCGCGCTCGCCGGCGGCGCTTCCTACGAATTTCGTCGCACGCAGGGTTCCTTCAGCCGAGGGTCGTCTAGGCCAGCGCCGCCTCCACCGCCTCGGCCAGCGTGCGCACGGGCACCGCCGCCTGCGCCGGGAGCTCCCGCCCGTTCCGGGCCGGCACCAGGCAGCGCGAAAAGCCCAGCCGCTCCGCCTCGCGGACCCGCTCCGCCGCCCGGTGGACGGCGCGGACCTCGCCGGTGAGGCCCACCTCGCCGAAGGCGGCGAGCCCGGGGCGGACGGGGCGGTCGAGGTAGGAGGAGGCGAGGGCGAGGGCGACGGGCAGGTCGGCCGCGGGCTCGTCCAGCCAGAGGCCGCCGGTCACCTTCAGGAAGGCGTCGCGGTTGCCGAAGGCGAAGCCGAGCCGCTTCTCCATCACCGCCAGGAGAAGCGCCTGGCGGACGCTGTCGAAGCCGGAGACCGCCCGCCGCGGCACCGCCTGCGCCGCCGGCACCACCAGCCCCTGCACCTCGACGAGGACCGGCCGCTCGCCCTCCAGCGCCACGGCCACCACCGAACCTGGGACGCCCGCGCTCCGCTCCGCCAGGAAGAGCGAGGAGGCGTCGGGCAGCTGGTCCAGCCCGTCGGCCGTCATGGCGAAGAGGCCGATCTCGGAGGTGGAGCCGAAGCGGTTCTTGCTCGCCTGCAGGATCCGGTAGCCGGAGGTGCGCTCGCCGCGCAGGGTGAGCACCACGTCGACGGCGTGCTCCAGGACCTTCGGCCCGGCCAGGCCGCCGGCCTTGGTCAGATGGCCGACCAGGATGATCGCGGGCCCCGAGCGCTTGGCGAGACGGAGGAAGAGCCCGGCGCTCTCGCGCACCTGGGCGACGCTGCCCGGCGCCGAGTCGAGCCCGGGCAGGTAGACCGACTGGATCGAGTCGACCACGGCCGCCTCGGCGCCGCTCGCCTCGACGGCCGCGGCGATGGCGTCGGCGTCGTTCTCGGCCGTCACCAGGAGCTCCCGTTCGAGCACGCCCAGCCGCTCGGCGCGCAGGCGGACCTGGCGGTTCGACTCCTCCCCGCTGGCGTAGAGGACGCGGCGACCGGCGGCCGCCATCCGCCCCAGCGACCCCAGCAGCAGCGTCGACTTGCCGACCCCCGGTTCGCCGGCCAGAAGGACCAGCGAGCCCGCCACCAGGCCGCCGCCGAGGACGCGGTCGAACTCGCCGAAGCCGGTGCTCAGCCGGGCCAGCCCGCCCCGCTCCACCTGGTCGACGGGGAGGAGCTCGGCCGGCCGGGAGGTGCCCGCGCGCCGGCGGCCCCCCGGCCAGGGGCCCTCCGCGGGGGACGCCTCCTCCACCAGGGTGTTCCAGCCGCCGCAGCCCGGGCAGCGGCCGAGCCAGCGCGGCGCCGAGTGGCCGCAGGCCTGGCAGACGTAGCGCGGCGCCTCGCGCCGGCCCCGGCTAGGCATGGTGGACCCAGGCGCCCGAGCCGTCGGGGTGGATCTCGCGCTTCCAGATGGGGACGACCGACTTGATCTCTTCGATGAGGTAGCGCGAGGCCTCGTAGGCCTCGGCCCGGTGGGGCGCGGCGACGGCGATGACGACGCTCGCCTCGCCCACCTCCAGGCGGCCCGTCCGGTGGGCGAGCGCGACGCGGGTCGCCGGCCAGCGCCGGAGCGTGCGCTCCACCAGCGCGCGCAGCTCCTGCTGCGCCATGGGCTCGTAGGCCTCGTACTCCAGGGCCACGACTTCCCGGTCGTCGCCGCCCCGCCGCCGGACCGTGCCGAGGAAGAGGACGACGGCGCCCATGCCGGCCCCCTGCACCCGCGCCATGCACTCGGCGACCGGCAGCTGGCCGCCCCCCAGCGCGAACCAGCCGCCCTCGCCGACCGGCTCCAGGCAGAGCGGCGCGGCGGCCGCCTCCTCCGCGGCGGCCCGCTTCGCTGCGGCGGCCTGCTTCGCCTCGCCGGCGTCGCCGGAGCCGCCGCTGACCGGGGGGATCAGGGCCACCTCGTCGCCGTCGGCCAGCACCGCCTCGCGGCCGGCGTAGCGCCGGTTGACGGCCACGAGGAGGGAGGGGCCGAACCGGGCCAGCGCCGGGTGCTCGCCGAGAAGGCGGTCGAGGAGCTGGCCGGCGGTGCTTCCTCCGGCCAGCTCCAGGTCGATCTGGCGCGCGCCAACGGCCTCGGCGGCGCCCGCGAAGAGACGGACCGAGATGCGCAACCGCCCCGACCTCCTCCGGCCGGCGTCGCTCAGGCCGGCGACTCCGTGGAGACCGGCTCGCGCTTCCGCTCGAAGACGAGCTTGCCGTCCGGGTCGGCGTCCACGAGGACCTCGTCGCCGCCGGCGAACTTGCCCGCGATGATCTCCTCGGAGAGCGGGTCCTCCACCAGCCGCGTGATGGCGCGGCGCAGCGGGCGCGCGCCGAACTCGGGGTTGTAGCCCTCGTCGACCAGGATCTCCTTGGCCCGCTCGCTCACCTCGAGTGTCAGCCCCAGCTCCTTCAAGCGGCCCTCCACCTGCTTCAGCATCAGGTCGACGATCCTGCGGATGTTCTCCCGGTTGAGCGGGTGGAAGACGATGATGTCGTCGATCCGGTTGAGGAACTCGGGCCGGAAGGTCTTCCTCACCTCGTCCAGGATGCGGTCGCGCATCTGCTTGTAGCCGTACTCCTCGTCCTCGTTGGGCCGGAAGCCCAGCGCCGCCTGGCGCCGGAGGATGTCCTGGCCGACGTTGGACGTGAGGATGACCACCGTGTTGCGGAAGTCGACGTGGCGCCCCTTCGCCTCGGTCAGCCGGCCCTCCTCGAAGACCTGGAGGAGGACGTTGAAGACCTCGGGGTGCGCCTTCTCGATCTCGTCCAGAAGCACCACCGAGTACGGCCGGCGCCGGACCGCCTCCGTCAGCTGGCCACCCTCCTCGTAGCCGACGTAGCCCGGCGGGGCGCCCACCAGCCGGGAGACGGTGTGCCGCTCCTGGTACTCCGACATGTCGATGGCCACCATGGCGTCCTCGTCGCCGAAGAGCGCGTCCGCCAGCGCCTTGGCCAGCTCGGTCTTGCCGACCCCGGTCGGCCCCAGGAAGATGAACGAACCGATGGGCCGGCGCGGGTCCTTCAGGCCGGCGCGCGCCCGGCGGATGGCGCGGGCCACGGCGGAGACCGCCTCGTCCTGGCCGATGACGCGGGCGTGGAGGATCTCCTCCAGGTGGAGGAGCCGCTCCGACTCCTCCAGCGCCAGGCGCTGGACGGGAATCCCTGTCCAGCTGGAGACCACCTGGGAGACGTCGTCCTCGGTCACCAGCAGCCGTTCGGTCACCTGGTTCTGGTGCCAGACCTCGCGCCGCTTCTCGATCTCCTGCTGGAGCTTCTGCTCCTGGTCGCGCAGGTTGGCCGCCTTCTCGAACTCCTGGCTCTGGACGGCCTCCTCCTTCTCCTTCTGGATCTCGTTCAGCCGCTCTTCCATCTCTTTGAGCTCGGGCGGCTCGACGAAGGCGCGCAGCCGGACGCGGGAGGCGGCCTCGTCGATCAGGTCGATCGCCTTGTCCGGCAGGAAGCGGTCGGAGACGTACCGGTCGCTCAGCCGTGCCGCCGCGACGATGGCATCGTCGGTGATCACCACCCGGTGGTGCGCCTCATACCGGTCGCGCAACCCCTTGAGGATGGCGATGGTCTCGTCCACGGAGGGCTCCTCCACCATCACCGGCTGGAAGCGGCGCTCCAGCGCCGCGTCCTTCTCGATGTGCTTCCGGTACTCGTCGATGGTGGTGGCGCCGATGGTCTGCAGCTCACCCCTGGCCAGCGCCGGCTTCAGGATGTTGGAGGCGTCGATGGCGCCCTCCGCCGCGCCGGCGCCGATGATGGTGTGCAGCTCGTCGATGAAGAGGATGACGTTGGAGGCGCGCCGGATCTCGTCCATCACCTTCTTGAGCCGGTCCTCGAACTCGCCGCGGTACTTGGAGCCGGCGACCAGGGCGCCCATGTCCAGGGTGACCACGCGCCGCTCCTTCAGGAGCTCCGGCACGTTGCCCTCGGTGATCCGCTGCGCCAGCCCCTCGACGATGGCCGTCTTGCCCACGCCGGGTTCGCCGATCAGCACCGGGTTGTTCTTGGTCCGGCGGGAGAGGATCTGGATGACGCGCTCGATCTCCTTCTCCCGGCCGATCACCGGGTCCAGCTTCCCTTCCTCCGCCAGCTGGGTCAGATCGCGGCCGAAGTTGTCCAGCACCGGCGTGTTGGAACGGCTGGTCCGCCGGCCCGGTGCCGGCCGGGCCGCCGTCGGCGGCTGGGCCGGGGCGCTCCCGCCGAGGAGGCGGATCACCTCGCGGCGGGTCTTCTCCAGGTCGACCCCCATGTTCTCGAGGACGCGCGCGGCGACGCCCTCCCCCTCCCGGATCAGCCCCAGGAGGAGGTGCTCGGTGCCCACGTAGTTGTGGCCCAGGAGCCGGGCCTCCTCGATGGCCAGCTCCATGACCACCTTCTTGGCGCGCGGCGTGTAGCCGATCTCGCCGCCCACGGGACCGTTGCCGCGGCCGATGATCTTCTCCACCTCGGCGCGGACCTGGTCCAGGTCGACGCCCATGTTCTGCAGAGCGCGCGCCGCCACCCCGGTGCCCTCGCGGATGAGGCCCAGCAGGAGGTGCTCGGTGCCCACGTAGTTGTAACCGAGGCGGCGCGCCTCCTCCTGGGCGAGGAGGATGACTCGCTGGGCGCGCTCCGAGTATCGTCCGAACATCAGGCTTCCCCCCTTGGGGCCTGCCGCGAAGCCAGTCGCTCCCGGATCATCGCGGCTCGGCGGACGTCGCGCTCGGCCGGCTCCAGCAGCCGTCCCTCCCGGTACTGGACGCTGGCCGCGCCGACCGCCATCATCAGCTCGTTGCAGACCTCCGGTCGCACCTGCGGGACCAGCTGCAGGTCGACCCCCAGGCGGAGCGTCGAGAGCAGCGCCAGCGCCTCCTCGGAGGAGATGGCGTAGGCGTGGGTGAGGATCCCGTAGGCCCGCCCCACCCGGTCCTGAAGCTCGGTCCGGTGCTCCCGGTAGAGGAGCTCGCGGGCGCCGCGCTCGCGTTCCACCAGCTGCCGCACCACCGCCTCCAGGCTCTCGACGATCTCGGACTCGGAGCGCCCGAGGGTGATCTGGTTGGAGACCTGGAACAGGTTGCCGTGCGCCTTGCTTCCTTCGCCGTAGATCCCGCGGACCACGACGCCGACGCGGGCCAGGGTGCTCACCAGTTCGCCCGCCTGATTCGAGTGTACCAGGGCCGGCAGGTGCATCATCGCCGAGGCGCGCATGCCGGTGCCCGTGTTGGTCGGGCAGGTGGTCAGGTACCCCAGCCGCTCGTCGTAGGCGAAGTCGAGCCGCTCCGCGAGCCCGTCGTCCAGGCGGTCGGCCTCCTCCCAGGCCGCGTGCAGCTGGAGGCCCGGGGCGAGCGCCTGCAGGCGCAGGTGCTCCTCCTCGTTGACCATCAGGCTGACGCTCTCCGTCTCGTCGACGGCGACGGCGGCGGGGAGCTCGCTGGCCGCGTGCTGCGGGCTGACCAGGTGCCTCTCCACCAGCACCTGCCGCTCCAGCGGCTCCAGCGCCTGCAGCTCCACCAGCTCCAGCGGGCCCGAGGGGCCCAGGCGAAGCGTCCCCAGCGCCGCGCGCACCTCCTCGACGACGCGCCGCGCCTCCGCCGGCGTCAGCCTGGGCGGGAAGGGGTGGCGGCGGAGGTTCCGCGCCAGGCGGATGCGGCTGGAGACGACCACGTCCGCCGCGGGTCCCGAAGCGGTCAGCCACGCCCCGCCCTCGCTCCGCAAGAGCCGCTCCAGCGACATCAGCCCGCCCCCTTCCCCGCCCGCGTCTCCGCTTCCAGCGCCTTGATCGCGTCGCGCAGCCGGGCTGCGCGCTCGTACTCCTCCTGCCGGACCGCCTCGTCCAGCTGCCGGCGCAGCTCCGCCAGCCGCTCTCCGGCGCCCGGTCTCTCCGCTCGCGCCGCGGCGGCGCCATCCGCCGGACGGCTCGCGGTCGTCCGGCCCCGGGCCCCGGGAGCCGCCGGGCGCTTCCCCCGGTGCCGGTCCGCCCCCTGGATGCGCCGCAGGAGCGGCTCCAGCTGGGGGGCGAAGGCGGTATAGCATTCCTCGCACCCCAGGAAGCTGGTGCGCGCGAACTCCTCGTAGGTCGTCCCGCAGGCCGGGCAGCGCAGCTCCGCCTGCGGACGGCCGCCGCCCGCCGGCGGGTGGAGGAGCCCGCCCAGCAGGTTATGAATGGAGAAAGGCGACTGCGCGAAGAGGCCGACCTCGCTCGCCTCCGCGCAGGCGTGGCAGAGGTGGAGCTCGGTCTTCACCCCGTTGACGATCCGCGTCACATGGACCGTGGCCGACCGCTCGCCACAGCGCTGGCAGAGCATGCGACCACCTCCGGCTGGTTGATTATAGTGCAGCCCCCTCCCCCGCCACACGGCCGAGGACGCCCAGCATGGCGGCCAGGAGGCGCGCCCGGATCCGGTCCCGCCAGGGCAGCTCGACGGCCAGCACCGAGCGGTCGACCGCCACGGAGAGGAGGAGCGCCTCCCGCTCGCCGAGCAGCCCCTGCGCGCGCAGGCGCTGGATGAGGCGGACCGCCTGGTCCTGCGAGATCCGCTCGCCGATGGCGGCCGCCTCCTGCAGGAGGCGCTGGCCCGCGCCCGCCGGCGGCAGCTTGCGGATGCGGATGTAGCCGCCGCCGCCCCGCCGGCTCTCCACGAGGAAGCCCAGCTCCGGGCGGAAACGCGTCTCGAGCACGTAGTTGACCTGCGACGGCGCGCAGCCGAAGCGCTCGCTCAGCTCGACGCGCCGGATCTCCAGGCTCTCCGCCTCCTCGAGGCGCTCGCGGAGGAAGGCTTCGATCAGATCCGCCAGCGTTCGCACGCCTACCCTTCCTTTCGTGCCGGGCGCGTTGTTGCTTGACCTTGCCTGTCTTTGACCATTATAGGAAGGAGGCCTCCCCCGGACAACGCCGGGGGCGCCGCCCCCCGCGGCGCCCCCGCCTCGCCCTCGCGCCCGCGCCCGTCTCCTCCACCCGCCCCCCGCGCCCGGCGGGGGGGCGTCACTCCGCGCCCACGCCGCTCAGCTGGCGGCTCCGCTCGATCACCTGCTGGGCGATGGGCTGCGGCATCTCCTCGTAGCGGGCGAAGCTCTGGTGGAAGCGGCCCCACCCGCGGGTCATGGAGCGGAGGTCGACCGCGTAGCGGAGCATCTCGGTCTCGGGCACCTCGGCGTGGACCACCTGCTGCTCCCCGTCCCGCTCCATGCCGAGGACGCGGCCCCGACGCCGGTTGAGGTCGCCCAGGACGTCGCCCAGGTACTCCTCGGGGACGACGACGGTCACCTCGTCGATGGGCTCGAGCAGGACCGGGTCGGCCTCGTGGAAGGCCTTCTTGAAGGCCAGCGAGGCCGCGATCTTGAAGGCCATCTCCGAGGAGTCGACGGGGTGGTAGGAGCCGTCGTCGAGCGTCACGCGCACGTGGGTGACGGGGTAGCCCGCCAGCACCCCCTCGGCCATCGTCTCGCGGACGCCCTTCTCCACCGCGGGGATGTACTGGCGCGGCACGGCGCCGCCGAAGATCTTGTCGACGAACTCGAATTCGGCCTCGGCCAACGGATCCAGCTGCAGGAAGACGTGCCCGTACTGCCCGTGGCCGCCCGTCTGCTTCTTGTGCTTCCCCTCCGCGCGGGCGTGCCTGCGGATCGTCTCGCGGAAGGCGACCTTCGGCTCGACCAGCTCCACCTCCACCTGGAACTTCCGGCGGAGCCGGTCGCGCAGCACCTCCAGGTGGACGTCTCCCAGGCCGGAGACGAGCAACTGGTGGGTCTCGTTGTTCCTCTGCACGCGCAGCGAGGGATCCTCCTCGACCAGGCGCGCCAGCCCCGCGCTCACCTTCTCCTCGTCGCCGCGCGCCTTCGGCTGCACCGCCACCGTGAAGACCGGCTCGGGCACCGGCGGCGGCGGCAGGCGCAGGCGCGCCTCCGCCGTGCTCAGCGTCTCCCCGGTCTGGGTGACGGCCAGCTTGGCGACGGCCACGACGCTGCCCGGCCCCGCCGCCGCCACCGCCTGCTGCTCCTTGCCCTTCATCAGGAAGAGCTGCGCCACCCGCTCGGGCGCCTCCCGGCTGCTGTTCCACACCTGCGAGTCGGCGCGCAACGTGCCCTGGAAGACGCGCAGCACGGAGAGGCGGCCCACGTAGGGGTCGGTCTGCGTCTTGATCACCTGGGCGCAGAGCGGCGCCTCCGCGCCGCCGTCCAGGGCGACCGGCCGGCCGCCGGCGCCCGTCGCGCGGAGCGCCTGGCAGCGCGCCTCCGGCGCGGGGGCGAGGCGGAGGATCAGGTCGAGCGCCTCCTCCACGCCCAGGTCGCCGGTGGCCGAGAGGGCCAGCGCCGGGACCAGGTCGCCGGCGCGGACGGCGGCGGCGAGCCCGCGCTCCAGCTCCTCCGGGCCCAGCTCTCCCTGCTCCAGGTACCGCTCCAGCGTCGCCTCGTCCTGCTCGGCCGCCAGTTCCAGGAGCTGCTGGCGGTAGCCGGCGGCCTCCTCCAGCAGGTCGGCGGGCGCCTCGATCTCGACGCGCCGACCGCCCGCGCGGCCCCAGGCCTTGCCTGCGAGGACGTCCAGGACGCCCCGGAAGGCCGCCTCGGCGCCGACGGGAAGGGCAAGGGGCACCAGGCGCGAGCCCGCCAGGCGACGGAGCGGCTCCAGCGCCCCGTCGAAGTCGGCGTGCTCGCGATCCATCTTGTTGACCAGGACGAAGCGGGCCAGGCCCGCCTCGCCGGCACGGCTCCAGGCCTGCAGGCCGCCCACCTGCGGACCGGACGAGGCGTCGATCACCAGCAGCGCCGCGTCGGCCCCGTGCAGCGCCGCCAGCATCTCGGCGGCGAAGTCGAAGTATCCCGGCGCGTCGAGCAGGGTGAGCGGCTGGTCGCGCCAGCGCAGGCTGGCGAAGCCGGTGAAGAGCGAGATCTTCCGCTGGACTTCCTCCGGCTCGAAGTCCAGGGTGGCGTTGCCGTCCTCCACGCGCCCCCGCCGGCCCACCGCCCCTGCCAGCGCCAGAACGGACTCCGCCAGGGTGGTCTTGCCGGAACCGGAGTGGCCGACGAGGGCCAGGTTGCAAGGCGCCGATCTGGTCATGGCTCAGCCCCCCTGCGGATCGGAGGCCGAGCCCCGGGACCCCGGACGAGCGCTTCCTCGGCCCCGACCCCAGATGCTGCTGAGTCCGTTCGTTTCCGCCGCCCCGTTCCCTGCCGGGGGCGGATCGCAACTTCTGGCGGACGGCGCCGCGCTAGGTCCTCTCGGCCAGCGTCCGCTCGGGGCGGTAGCCGGCGATGCCCCAGGTGAAGCTTTGCTTGTAGATCTTCAGTTCGAGCGAGGTGGCGGTGTCGACGATCCCTTCGATGGAGGCCAGCTCCTCGATCAGGAAGCGCGAGAGCTCCTCGTTCGAGGCGAAGTAGGCCTCGACCAGGATGTCGAAGTCGCCGGTGGCGGCGGCCACGTAGCGGACCCTGGGCATCTCGCAGAGCGCCTTGACGACGGCGTCGAAGCGCTGCGTCTCCACGTTGATTCCGATCAGGGCCGGAGTGTGGAAACCGATCTGGAAGGGGTCGGCGACCGCGGCGATGTGGATGATCCCTTCCTGGATCAGGCGCTGGAACTTCCTCCGGATCGTCCCCTCGGTCACGCCGATCCGCTTGGCCAGGTCGACGAAGGACATGCGCCCGTCTTCCTGCAGGAGAAGGATCATCTCGCGCTCCGTCCGGTCCAGCTCCACCATGCCCTCTTGGCCTCCTCGAGCCGAATCGCGCGGCCCGGCGACCCGCTCCTCCCGCTCAGGCGACCGCTCGCCGCCCGGCCGTGCCGCTCTTACGCTTTTCGCCCCTCTATTCTAACTCGCTGTCGGATTCCGTACGACGCCCAGGACCGGGGCCAGGGATGGCGCCGGCACGGGCGCGACGCGGACGCCTGTCTCCACCCGCCGCACCGCCTCCCGGGCGGCTTCGCCGTCGCGGGCCCGCAGGCGGAGGAGCGGCTGGCCGGCCTCCACCCGCTGGCCCACCTTGGCCAGGACCTCCGCGCCGACGCCGTGGTCGACGGCGTCGCCCTCCCGGCGCCGTCCGGCGCCCAGCGCCATCACCGCCTCGCCCACGAGGCGCGCGTCGAGACGCGCCAGCCAGCCCGCGGCGGGCGCGCGCAGCTCGGCCTGCACCGGGGCCAGCTCCAGCCGTTCGGGCTCCTCGACGACCCGCGGGTCGCCTCCCTGCGCCTCCACCATGCGGGCGAAGCGTTCGAGGGCGGCCCCCTTCGTCCAGACCCCGGCGACCCGGGCGCGCGCCTCCTCCTCGTCCGCCGCCATCCCCGCCATGAGGAGCGCCTCGGCCGCCAGCGCCTCGCTGCAGGCGCGCAGGTCCGGCTCCGCGCTCCCCCGCAGCGCCTCGATCGCCTCGCGGACCTCGAGGGCGTTCCCCACCGTCCGCCCCAGCGGCTGCTCCATCTGGGTGAGGACGCAGTGGACGGCCAGGCCGAGATGCGCGCCGGTCGCCACGAGGCTCCCGGCCAGCCGGCGCGCCTCGGCCTCGCCGGTCATGAAGGCGCCGGAGCCCACCTTCACGTCGATCACCACCGCATCGGCGCCGCCGGCCACCTTCTTGGAGAGGATGCTGGCGGTGATCAGCGGGACGGAGTCGACGGTGGCGGTCACGTCGCGCAGCGCGTACATGCGCGCGTCGGCCGGCGCCAGCCGTTCCGAGTGGCCGGCGACGACCAGGCCGATCCGCCGCGCCTGGGCCACCGCCTCCTCCGCCTCCAGGCGGGTGCGGAAACCGGGGATGGACTCCAGCTTGTCCAGCGTCCCGCCGGTGTGCCCCAGGCCGTGGCCGGAGAGCTTGACCACCGGCAGGCCGAGGGCGGCGAGCAGCGGCACGACCACCAGCGTCACCTTGTCGCCGACGCCGCCCGTGCTGTGCTTGTCCAGGTGCGGGCCGGGCAGCGAGGAGAGGTCGAGCCGCTCGCCCGAGGCCGCCATGGCCGCGGTCAGCGCCGCCGTCTCCGCCGGCGTCATGCCGCGCCAGAGGACCGCCATCATCCAGGCGGCCATCTGGGCGTCGCTCACCTCGCCCGCCATGAAGGCCGCGACCCAGCGGCCGATGGCCTCGGCCGCGTGCTCCCGGCCGCGCTTCTTCTCCTCGATGAAGTCGGCGGGCCGGATCACCGCGGCGCACCTCCCCCGGTGTCGCGGGAAAGGCCGGGAGCGGGAGCGGCCGGCGCCTCCCGCGGCGCCGGGACCGCGGCGGGATCGAGGCGAAAGGCGCGGGGGAGGAGCTCCTCCAGGCGGATGAGGTGCGGGCGGTCCCCGGGCCCCTCCAGGACGACCGGCAGGCCGGGGCCGGCGAACTCCGCCAGCGTCTGGCGGCAGGCGCCGCAGGGCAGGCACTCCGGCCTCCCGGGCGAGACCACCGCCACGGCGCGGATCCGCCGCGCGCCGGCCGCCACCGCCGCCGCCACCGCCGCCTGCTCGGCGCAGGTGGTCAGGCGGTAGGAGGCGACCTCCACGTTGCAGCCGACGAAGAGGCGGCCGTCGTCGTCGAGCACGGCCGCCCCGACCAGGAAGTGCGAGTACGGCGCCCAGGCGTTCCGGGCGACCTGGCGCGCCGCCTCGAGCAGGCGGGCGACCTCCTCCGCTCCGATCGCGAACGTTTCCGGGGAAGGGCCGGCTTCGGCCGATCCGGTCTCCACCCCTGCTCACCTCCGCCGCTTCTCCGGCGGCCCCCGGGGCCGCGGGCACCGCCGCCTATGTTACTACGTCGCGGGCCGGCGGGAGGGCGGCCGGAGACGCCCTCCCCGGCTCTCGCCACGGCCGCGGCGGCCGGCTCAGCTGCCGGCGGGCGCGGGGCGCGGAGGCGGGGAGGCCGGTGCGCCCCCGGGGCCGGCGAGCGGTTCCGCCGGCTCGAACTGCCGCCGTGCGGCGGCCAGGATGGCCAGCACCTCCAGCGCGTAGCGGTTGGGCGCCGCCCAGGACGAGCCCGAGTTGTAGGCGGTCAGCGCCCGAGCCAGGTCGCCGCCGTTCTCGCGGAGCAGTTCGGCCAGGTAGGCGGTGCCGAAGTCCACGTTGAGCGACGGGTCGAGAAGCGAGGAGAGCTGCAGGCCGGCGCGACCGATCAGGTGGCCGTTGATCCACCAGGCCGTGGAGGGCAGGATCTGCATCAATCCGATCTCGCCCGCCGCGCCCCGCTCGCCGGGGTTGAAGTTGCTCTCGCGGCGGATGACGGCGTAGACCAGCCAGGGATCGAGCCCGTAGCGCCCCGCCTCGCGGACGATCGTTGCGGCCACCGCCGCCACCTGGTCGGGGCTCATCGAGGTCCCGCCGGCCCGGATCGCCCCCGCCAGCCGGCCGGCCAGATCCCCCCCGGCGGCGGGGAGACCCGTCCCCCTCCGCCGGGGCTCGACCCCGGGGGAGGGGGCGCCGGCAGCTGCCGGCTCAGGGCGGCTCCCGGCGGTCGTCAGGGTTGGAGGCACAGGGGATGTCGCAGGAAGGGGGCGTAAGTGCGGATCCTCCTGCTGAGGGCTCCCGGCCGGCGCGCTGCCGCCGGCTTCGGCCGCGGAGCGCCCGCCCGTGGCAGGCGCCGGCCGCGCCGGCCGCTCCCGCGCCTGGGCCAGGACCGCCGGCCTCGGGGCGACCGCCCGCGCCAGCGCCGCGCCGCCAGCGGCCGAGATGCCCACGGTGACGAGGAGGAAACCTGTCACCACGTGCCGCCGCGCGGACATGAAGAAAGCCTCCTTTCTCCGCACCTCGGGGGCCCGCAAGCCTCCCGCAACTCGTGGCGAGTATGCGCGGGAAACTCAAAACTTACTCCCCGAGGGAGTCGCAGCGGATACTTGAAGGCTTGTCGCAGTCGGCTTGACGACGACGGCATGAACGACGACGGCCCGGATCGCCGGGCCGTCTCCATGGGCGGGTTCCGCTATTTTTCGACGCGCCCGGTCCCGCTCAGGCGCCGGGGACCTCCGTCTTCTCCGGAAGGCGGTTGCCGCAGCGGTAGCAGAAGCGCCACTCCTCCGCCACCTGGGAGCCGCACCAGGGGCAGAAGAGCCGCCCGTCGGAAGCGGAGGCCGCCACCTCGGTCGCCTGGCGCCCACGGCGGCCGCGTGTCGCCGCCCGGACCGCCGCACCGCGCCCGCGGCCGCGGGTGACGGCACGCGCGACGCCGCTCCCCGGGCGCCCGATCTCCATGCCCAGGCGACCCCGGTTGCGCGTCTCGATCTGGCCCTTCTCCCTCCATTTGTTGAGCAGGTAGTAGAGCTTGCTCCGCTCCACCCCCAGGGTTTCCGCCAGCTCCTGCACGGGGACCGAGAACTTGCCCCCGCCCTCGTCGCATCGCCGCAAGATTTCCTCGAGCAGCTGCGGTTCGTCCATGGATGCTCCCCCTTGCGTGAAAGCTTGCGCTTACCCTGGAAAGATATTCGATCCGACGGATGAACGCAAAGGGAATCTTTCGAGCCGGGCGGGACGGGGCTCGCCCGTTTCCAACGCGTCATCCCCCACCGCCCGTCACGGTTCGATAGAGGTGCTCGTACGACTCCACCACCGCCTGCACGCCGAAGTGCCGGATCGCGCGGCGGCGCGCCGCGCGCCCCATGGCGCGGCGGCGCTCGGGGTCGCGCGCGAGGGCGACGATCGCCTCGGCCATCGCCTCTTCCTCGTCGGGCGGGAAGAGGAGGCCCGTCACGCCGTCCGTCACCACCTCCGGCAGGCCGCCGCGGTCGGAGGCGACCACCACCGCCTCGGCCGCCATCGCCTCCAGCGCCACCAGCCCGAAGCTTTCGCTGGCGGAAGGCAGGAGCAGGACGTCGGCCTCGCCCAGGATGGCGGCCACGTCGTCCCGGCGCCCCAGGAAGTGGACCCTCTCCCCCACCCCCAGCGCGTCCACCTGCGCCTCCGCGGCGCCCAGCTCCGGCCCGTCGCCCGCCATGAGCAGGCGGGCCGGGACCGCCCCCGCCACCCGCGCGAAGATGCGCACCACCGCGTCGACGCGCTTGACCGGCCGGAAGTTGGAGATGTGGCAGACCAGCAGCTCCTCCCTCCCGGCCAGTGTGCGCTGCGGTCGGCGCCGGTAGACGGCGGCGTCGACGAAGTTGGGAATCACCTCGGGCCGGGGCACCGCCAGCTGGCGGACCGTCTCGTCGGCCAGCCAGCGGGAGACGGCCGTGACCGCGTCGCTCCGCCGGATGCTGTGCGCGGTCACGTCGCGGAAGGAAGGGTCGCTCCCGATCAGGCTGATGTCGGTGCCGTGGAGCGTCGTCACCACGGGCAGCCTGCGCGGGGCGAGGATCTCGCGCGCCAGCTCGGCGGCGGCCGCGTGGGGGATGGCGTAGTGGACGTGGAAGAGGTCGACCTGCTGGCGCCGGGCGACGTCGACCAGCTTGTTGGTCAGCGCCAGCTCGTAGGGCGGGTAGTCGAAGAGGGGGTAGCGCGGGACCTCGACGCGGTGGAAGCGGATCAGGCGCTCGAGCTCCGCCCCGCTCCGCCGCAGGCGGAAGGGGAGCTCGTAGCTGACGAAGTGGACCTCATGGCCGCGGCGGGCCAGAGCGAGCCCCAGCTCGCTGGCCACCACGCCGCTGCCGCCGTAGGCGGGATAGCCGACCATGGCGATGCGCAACCCGCTGCATGCCACCTTTCCGGCGACGCTTCCTCACGTCTCCCGCCCGGCCATCGCCTTCTCCAGGAGAGGCGCCAGGCGAGGCCGGAGCTCCCCGGGCGCGTACCAGACGACGGCCTCGCGGGGGACGGTGAGGGCGGCCACCGCCGGGGAGAGCTCCTCCAGCGGCACCGGACGGCCGCCTTCGTCCTCCACCCAGATGGGCGCGGAGCCGCCGCCCGCGCCGCGGTAGGGGGCGTAGCCGGGGCGCCCGGTCCGGTCCAGATGCAGGTAGGCCTCGGGGTCGTAGCCGGCCGCGCGCACCTCGCGGGCGGCCAGCGCGTGCGCCCGCCGCAGCGCTTCCTCGTCCACGCGGCGGAAGCTCCGCCGGTAGACCGGCTTGAAGAGGCGCCGCTCGAGGAGCCGCCGGCTCAGGTCGGCCAGGACCGGGTCGCCGGCGTCCCGCCAGCGCTTGAGGGCGACCCAGAGCTCGGCGTCGTCCACCTCGAGGTACTCCTTGACGCCCGCCCGGCCCAGGAGGAGCGACGGCAGCGGCCCCTCGGGGAGGAGCCGCCCTTGCTGGTAGGCGCGGCGGGCGCGCTCGACGGCGGCCTGGAGGAGGCGCTCCGCGCCGCGGGTGGTCTTGTGGTGATAGACCTGCTGGTACATGTAGTAGCGGGCGAAGAATACTCCTCCACGGTCCAGAGGCCCTTGTTGCGGACGACGGGGTGCGCCTCGTGCACCCCGCCCAGCACGTGGATGAGCTGGCCCGCGTCGAAACGGCCGGCGCTCGCCCCCGTGTAGAGCGAGTCGCGGATCAGGTAGTCCATCCGGTCGACGTCCATCTGGCTCGAGATGAGGTGGTGCAGGAGCGGCTCCCGGCGCCCTTCCAGCACGTCCGCGATCCGCTCCGGCAGCCCGCGGTCCAGCGCCTCCAGGCGGCGGTGGATCTCGGTCTCGCCGAGCAGGATCCGCCGCCCCCACGCCTCGTGGCCCAGGCCGCCGGTGCTCTCCGCCTCCAGGGCGTGGGAGAGGGGACCGTGGCCCAGGTCGTGCAGGAGAGCGGCCAGCGCGCCGACCAGCCGGGCCTCCGGCGACAGCTCGAGGCCGACCCGGGCCAGCTGGTCGGCCACCTCGCCGAAGAGGAACATGGCGCCCAGCGCGTGGCCGAAACGGGAGTGCTCGGCGCCGTGGAAGGTGAGCGGGCTCATGCCCAGCTGCGCGATGCGGCGAAGCCGCTGCAGCTCCGGGGCGTCGACCACCGGCACGATCTCCGCGGGCACGCGGATCAGGCCGTGGACCGGGTCGCGCAAGACCTTGTCGCCGCGCATGCCCGCACCCCTCCTGGACGGCCGGGCGGCCGGGACGCCCGCGCGCCCCGGCCGCCCTTCCGCCGCAGCCTTCGGGAGCGGCGAGGAAGCCCGTCAGGGCAGCGCTTGGCGGATCACGCCCCACCAGTCCGGCGTCTCGTAGCCGAACTTCCAGATCGCCGCGCCGGCCAGGTGGAACTGCTGCACCAGGGCGAGCTTCGCCGCCAGGCCGGAGGTGTCGGTGAACCAGACCTCGTGACGGACGCCCTGGCTGTCCGTGTAGAAGAACTGCGTCTCGCCCAGGTCCGTGTGGACGATGGGCTGGGCGTGGTAGCGGGCGATCAGGTTGAGCGCCCCTTCAATATACCAGGCGCGCGTCGGCTCGCCCTTGGCCCAGTCGTAGGCGTAGGCGGGGATGCCCAGGAGGATCTTCTGGGCGGGCGCCTGCGAGACCGCCCAGCCGAGACCCTGTTGCATCCAGGGGATCGATCCGACGGGTCCCGGGCCGCTGGTCGCGTAGTGCTGATCGTAGGTCATGATGATCAGGTAGTCGGCTACGCGGCCGAGGGCGGCGAAGTCGAAGTCGTGTCCCCAGCTGTTGGCGCTCGCCTGGTCGCGCCAGGGCAGGTCGATGGTCAGGAGCAGGTTCTGGGCGTGCAGCTGCTGGGCCAGGGCCGTGGCGAACTGGGTGAAAAGGTCCCGGTCCGCGTTCTGCAGGTACTCGAAGTCGAGGTTGACGCCGCCGTAGCCGTGGCCGACCACGGTCATGATGTTCTGCACGAGGCGGGCCTGCGTCTGGGGATTGGCGAGCACCGTGTGGATGGCCGGGCCGCCCATCAGGCTGACCCGCACCAGGAGCGGCTTCTGGTGGTCCCGCGCCCACTGGAAGAGCGCCGGGCTGTCGGCGCCCACCAGTGCCCCGGCCCCGCCGGTCGAGCTGTCGACCGTATAGCCCGAGGCGATCACCCAGCTGATCCGGTCGGCGCCCAGGTTCAACGAGGCGAGGTCCTGGGCGGTCGCCCAGCCGGTCACGATCGTTCCCGCCGGCTGCGGCGCCGGCTTGGGCGCCGGCTGGATGCCCAGCAGCTGGAAGCGGACGTTCATGAAGCGGACCAGCATGGTGACCGTCTCCGCGCGCGTCGTCGTGGCGAAGGGCGCGTAGAGCGCCAGCTGGCCCGGCTGCGAGGGGCGGCCGAGGATGATGCCTTCCTTGACCGCCGCGCTGGCCTCGGCGGCCCAGCCCGGGATGGCGTCGTGGTCGCCGAACTCGTAGAAGTAGCGGGACTCCGGCGTGACGCCCAGCTTCTCCAGGGCGCGTCCGAAGATGACGCCCATCTCCGCCCTGTTGAGCGTGCGGTTGGGCTGGAAGGTGCCGTTCGGGTACCCCTTGAGCACGCCCGCCTGGACCGCTGCGGCCACCAGGCCCCGGTCCTCGGAGGGCACGCTGTTCCAGTCGGTGAAGGGCGGCTTGGCGGGGGTGACCGGCTGCAGCTCCAGCGCCCGCGCCATCCAGACGGCGAAGTCGAGGCGGGTCGTGGGATCGTCCGGGCGGAACCTCCCGTCGTCGGGCACCGTGATCACCCCGGCCGCCTGGGCGGCCAGGATGAACGGCTCGGCCCAGTGACCCCGGATGTCGGTGAACTGTGTGGGCGACTGGGCGGAAGCGAGGCCCGCCGGCAACCCGGAGGCCAGCACGGCGGCCAAGGCCAGCACCGCCAGGAGCCGGTAGAGGCCTGGCCTGCGCGGATGAGGGAACAACGAGACAACCTCCCCTGGGACCCAGGCTCCGGGGGAGTCCTTCCTTCCTCCGGACGCCTGACGCGATGTGAATCACGAGTCGAACGCACAGGGATCGCTGTCGCTTCAAGTGCGAGGCTACCATGCGGTGGAAGTCCGTCTCAATTCGAAGGGGCCGAACGTAATCGATTTGTAACTCGCCGGCGGTTCCGGCGCCTCATCCGGGGCGCATCCGGGGCGCGTCCGGAGGGAATATCAAGAGCCCTCGCCTTTTTCTGGAACGCCGGCCCACGGTCGGCGCCTCGGCGGCTGTCGCGATTCTTACCGGCCTCTCAGCTTCCACTTGGCCGCCCGTGAGAAGCGGCGGATAGCCTCTCTGCACGAAGGCCGGACCCGGGAGAGAGCGGTCCGGCGAGGAGCGTGAGCTCATGGCACGTGTGGGACGGACGCTTGCGGTGCTGGGCGCCGCGGGCGCCTTCGTGGCAGGCGGCGCCGCCGCGCTCCGGCAGGCGCCGGGGGTGGTCCAGGCGGCGCCGAGCCTCTCTTCCTCGCCCTCGCCCGCCCTCTCGACCAGCCAGCTGGCGGCGGTGCAGAGCCAGCTGGCCCAGCAGGTGACGGCTGAGGAGCGCTCCGTAGCCTCGCTCAACCAGCGGGAGCAGCAGCTGGAGCAGGCGCTGGCCGCCGCCCAGCAGCAGCTGCAGCAGGAGCTGGCCGCGGTGGCCGCCGCCAAGTCGCGCCTGGCCCAGCTCCAGGCGCTGCAGCTTCAGCAACAGCAGCAGCTGCAGCAACAGACGCAGGCCCAGACGCAGGCGCCGAGCGTCGACACCGTCACCGGCGCTTCCTCCAGCCGGGGGAGCCACGAGGGGCGCGAGCACCAGGGCGACGGCGGCTTCTGGCTCTTCGGTTCGGGCGAAGGCGACGAGGGCTCCGAGGGGTGGGGCCAGTGAGGCCTGACGGGCGCAGAACGCTGGAGCTGAGGCGAAAGCGGCTGGCGCGCCTGACCGCCGGCTGGGTGGCCGCCTCCCTCACCCTCTTCGGCGGCGCGGTCGCCTGGGCGGGCAGCCACACGCCCCAGCCGGCCCGTCCCGCCGCCGCGCGGAGCAGGACGGTCCAGGCGGCGCTGCCGCCCCAGACCCGGAAGCTCCTCGAGCAGTCCCGGGAGCTGGACGCCCGCATCCGCGCCGCGCAGTCGCAGGTGGACCGGTTGAGCCAGAAGGTCGAGCAGGTGGCGGGCCAGGCGGCCGCCCTTCCTCCGCCCGCCGCGCCGCCCAGCCTGCCGCCCATGGCCATGCCCCAGGTCCAGACGACGACCGGCGCGAGCTGAAGGAAGCGACGCCCTTGAGCGAATGGCACGGTCAGGCCATGGCCACCGAGATCCTGATCCGCGACCTCGACGCCTCGCCGGGCGTCGAGCAGGCGGCGGCGCGGGCGCTGGAACGCTTCGCCGAGGTGGAGCGGGTCTGCACCCGCTTCCGCCCCGACTCGCCGCTGATGCGCTTCAACGCCAACCGGGGCGCATGGCAGGCCGTTGAGCCGCTGCTCTACGACGTCGTCGCCCTGGCCCGGCGCGCCTGGCGGCGCACCGGGGGGCGCTTCGACCCCCGCGTGCTGGAGGCGCTGGTGCGCATCGGCTACGACCGGACGCTGCCCCTGGAGCGGGGGCCCCTCCGGCTCCCGGCCGCCCGCGGCAGGCCCCGCGCCAGCGGCCGCGCGCCCTGGCTCGGGCGGCGACCGCGCCGGCGGCAGCTGCGGCTCCTGGGGGCGCCGCTCGACCTGGGCGGCATCGGCAAGGGGTACGCGGTCCGCCTGGCAGCCCGGGAGATGGCGAGGGCCAGCGCCAACTTCCTGGTCAACGCCGGCGGCGACCTCTACTGCCGCGGAGGCGGGCCGCAGGGCGACGGCTGGCACGTGGGCGTGGAGGACCCCCGGGGCGGCGAGCAGCCGGTGGCTGTCCTCGCCGTCCGGGACCGGGCGGTCTGCACCTCCTCCATCCGCCGCCGCCGCTGGCTGGCCGGGCAGGAGCCGGTCCATCACCTGATCGATCCGCGCACCGGCGAGCCCGCCGACTCCGGCCTCCTGGCCGTGACCGTCGTCGGCGCCGATCCCGCCTGGTGCGAGGTCTGGTCGAAGGCGCTCTTCGTCGAGGGGGAGCCGGCGATCGCGACGCTGGCGGAGCGCGAGCGGCTCGCCGCGCTCTGGGTGACGGAGGAAGGGGAGCTCGGCTGGAGCTCCGGGCTCGAAGCCTTCCTCATGTGGAGGGTGGTGGCATGAGCGGTCGCCATCTGCGGGCGGCTCCCGAAATCGTCGCGGAAGAGCGGCAGGGCGTCTCGCTGGGGGCTCTCCTGCTCCTGCTGACGGCGGGCTGGCTGCTGGGCTACCTCCTGGCGACGCTGGCCGCGCCGCTGGTCGGAAGCCGCATGTTCCCCTGGATCGTGGCGCGGGCGGCGGGGATGACGGCCTACCTGCTGCTGGAGCTGGCGGTGATGGTGGGGATCTGGCTCTCCCACCCCTGGCGCCTGGGGCGGCGCCGGCCCTCGGCGGACTTCCTCTACCGGACGCACACGGTCCTCTCCGTGGCCGCCCTGGTGCTGGTGGCGGCCCACGCGACCGCGCTCGCCCTCGACCCCTTCGTCCAGGTGGGCTGGCGCGGCGCGGTCCTGCCGGGCGCCTCCGGCTACCGGAGCGGCCCGGTGGCCGCCGGCGTGCTGGGCGCCTACCTGGCGCTGGTGGCGGCGGCGAGCGCGGGGCTGGGCCCGAGGATGGCGCGGCGCTGGAACCCGCAGGTCGCCCGCCGGCTCTGGCTGCCCCTCCACCGCCTGGCCGCCGTCGCCTGGGCGCTGGCCTGGTTCCACGGCGTCCTGGCAGGAAGCGACACCCCGGCCTTCCGTCTCTTCTACGCGGTCAGCGGCGGCCTGCTCCTCGCCCTCGCGGCGACGCGTTACCTGGCGACCCCTCGGGAGGCGGCGGCCAGCGCGCTCCAGAGCGCCAGCTGGAAGGCGGGCGGGACGGTGCTGCGGGCCGAGGGGTTGGGCAGGCAGGCGACGGGGAGGCGACCCCAGGAGCACTCCAGCTGACCGGCCTCCACCGACCAGTCGAGGCGGGCGGAGCGCGGCAGGCCGAGGACGGCGCGCGCCACGTCCTTGCCCAGGCAGGCGAGGCGCCGCGGGTGCCAGCGCTCGGCCTGCTCCCGGACCCGCCGGCCCCCTTCGAGCATCTCCGCCCAGGCCAGGTCGGCCGAGCCGGGCGTCACCCGGTCGACCAGGTTGACGATGCCGATCCCGTACCGCGGCAGCTCCCGGTCCTGCTCCGGCCGGAGCTCGAGGGGCGTCCAGCCCGACTCCGCCAGCATCCGCCAGAAGCGGTTGCCCGGCCCGGCGAAGTGGTGGCCGGTGGCGCCGCTCCGCCTGCCCGGGTTGTAGCCCACCACCAGCAGCCGAAGCCCCGGCGCCAGCACCGGCGGCACGGGGACCCGTGCGGAGGCGGGGTCGCTCACGCCTCGCCCTCCAGGGCGCGCAGGAGCGCGTAGCCGAGCCAGCCGGCGCAGGTGGCGAAGGCGGCGCCGGTGGCGACCGAGCCGTCCTCCTCGCGCACCGTCTCGCAGGCGAGGCCGCCGTCGAGGCGGGCCGAGGCCACTTCCTCCAGCCGGCGCTCCGCCTCCCAGCCGGCCAGGATGTCGCTGATCGCCGCCAGCAGCCAGGGGTGGTCGGCGTGGGCCGAGCGCGGCCAGGGGAAGCGGCCGCGGGGCCCGAAGGGGTTGGCGGCGGAGTGGATCCAGCGCGCCGTCGCCTGCTGGACCGGATCGTCCGCGGCCACCAGACCGTAGTAGGGGAGGAGCATCAGGCTCCCGGCCGGCTCGTCGCCGGCCTGCCCGGCCCCGGCGCCGTCGAAGGCCCAGGCCCACATGGGGCCGAAGGGGCCTGCGGTCACGGCCGAGCGGCGCAGCTCCTCCAGGATCGCCTCCGCCTCCTGCCGGCGCAGGAAGGCGCCGGCGCGGTCGCCCTCCGCCTCGCGCGCCCCGGCCAGCGCGCGCCAGGCCGCCGCCGCCAGCGCCAGGTCGTAGGTCAGGTAGGGCTGCTCGACGGGATCGTCGCTCGGGTTGAGGAAGGTCCGGTAGAGCGGCCTCCCGCGCTCCCTCGCCGCCAGGAGGCGCGCCTCCACCTCTCCGATCCGCTCGCGCACCTGCGGCTCCCGCCAGATCGCCTCGTCCCCGGTCGCCTCGGCGTAGAGACGCGTCGCCAGGGGGAAGGCGGCCAGCTGGTCCAGCTCGAAGCCGGGGTAGAGCAGGCTCCCGTCGAGGTAGAGGCTGTGCTCGCCGGCGTTCCGGCCGTAGACGGCCCAGGCGGCCAGCAGCGCCTCGCGCGCCCGCGCGGGGTCGGCCAGGACCAGGCCGGGCAGGCTCCAGAGGAGCGCGTCCCGGTTCCAGTGCGCGCCGGCCACGTAGTAGCGGGGGGAGCGCGAGGTGACCCAGACCGGCTCCTCGCCGTCGATCGTCCGGCCCGTGGCGAAGTGCAGGTTGAAGAGGAGGTTGCGCACGGCCCGGAAGGCCAGCGTCTCGCTCCGCCAGCGGCCGCCGCTCGCCCGGTCCGCCCGCGCGCGGGCGGCCTCCTCCGCCTCCCGCCAGAGCGCGGCGAAGCCGCGGCGCGCCAGGTGGACCGCGGTGGTGGCGGCCCCGTCCGCCTCGCGTCCCACCCCCACGTAGGCGCGGAGCCGCGCCTCCTCCAGCGGGCCGAAGGCGGCGCGCAGGACCGCCTCGGCGGCCGCCCCCGCCGCCTCCCCCGCCGTCCCGACCGCCTCTCCGGCCGGCTCCACCCGCGCCCCCGCCGGCTCGGGCCGGAAGGCGAGCGCCAGCAGCGGGCCGTGGCCCCGCGCCTCCACCACCCAGGAGCCCGTCCAGCCGTCGAAGCGCGCTTCCAGGGCGGCGCCCGACGGCCGCCGGCGGAGCGCCGCGTAGCCGGGGGAGGCCACCGACCAGCGGAGCGCCAGCTCGACCGCGCGCGCCCCGCCGCCGGCGGCGCGGGCCGAGAGCGCCAGCGCGAAGCCGCGCGCTTCCTCCGGGGCGACGATCTCCCAGAGGAAGCGGTGGCCCTCCGCCTCGCCCGCCAGGCGGAGCGCCCAGAGCGGGCCTTCCGGCCAGGGCTGCGGGCGCCAGTCGACGCGCACCGTCCGCCCGTCCAGGCGGACCTCGGGCGCGACCAGGGGAAGGTCGCCCCTCCCGCGCCACTCCAGGAGACCGGCCAGGCCGCGGTGGAGGACGGTGGCCGAGAGGACGGCGCCGTCGCCCGCCCGCACCTCGGGAAGCGCCACGTAGGCGTTCCCCGTCACCAGGGGCGGTTCCCCCGCCTCCACCCTCCCGGGTACCGTCCGGATCGCGCTCAACCCTCCAGCCGCCCCCCGAGAGGCTCCCCGATCCCCGCCAGGCGGCGGAGGCGGCGGCGCATCGCCTCCACCTCGGCGGCGACGCGGGCCGCCACCCGCTCGTGGTCGGCCGCCTCCTCGCGCGGGAAGCGGAGCGGCGGGCCGAACCAGACCCAGGCCCGGGAGGGGAAGGGCTGGTTGGTCCCCTCCACCGCCACGGGGACGACGGGCGCGCCCGTGTGCGCCACCAGGAAGCCCACCCCGCTCCGCGGCCTCAGCGGCACCCCGCTCCGGCTCCGCGTCCCCTCGTAGTGGACGCCCAGCACGCCGCCCTCGCGCAGGACGCGCAGCGACTGGCGCATGGCGCCCAGGTCGGCGCGGCTCCGGTCGACCGGTATGGCGAAGACGCCGACCACCTGGCCGACCAGCGGGTAGCGCAGCAGCTCGCGCTTGGCGATGAAGTGGACCCTGCGGGGGCAGACGACGGCGATCAGGATCGGGTCGGCCGCGCTGATGTGGTTGGCCGCCAGGATGACCGGCCCCCGGGCGGGCACGTTCTCCCAGCCGTATACGCGACTCCGGTAGCGGAGCCAGAGCGCGGCGCGCACGGGCGGCTTCAGGAAGGCGTAGATCGCCTCCGTCACCACCGGCCCCCACCCCCGCCTCGCGCCCGCGGCCTCAGGATCTGCCGCACCGTGCCGCGGCGCGCCGCCACGCGGACCGGGTCGAGCTCGAAGCGGTGCATCCGGCCGCCCGGCCCGTCGCGCAGCCCGTCGTCGAAGTGGGCGCTCGCGGGGTGGCCGGAGGCGCCGCCCAGGAGCCGCCCCTCCAGCCAGCCCGCCACCCCCAGGTCGGCGACCATGCTCCAGACGGGGCCGGCCACCACCTGGAAGGGCCGTGCCGGATCGGAGATGACCGCCTCCACCGTCGTCTCCGACCCCGGCAGCAGGAAGGAAGCCCGCGCCGCCCGCCCCGGCGCCGCCGGCGAGCTCTCCGCCAGCGGCGGCTGGAGCGCGTGCAGGCGCCCCCAGCGCCAGCGCTCGGGCTCCGGCCCCTGCCGCCGCTCCAGCCAGGCCACCGCCCGCCGGAAGGCGGCCGGAGCCTCGGCCAGCCCCGCCTCCTCGCCGAGGCGCGCGGCTGCGCCCGGCGGCGCAGCCATGGCCCGCAGCCGGTGGGCGCTCAACCGTTCGGGGAGCTCCCGGCCGTCCGAGGCCAGCGCCGCCTCGCGGAGGAAGAGATGCCAGAGGGCGGGAGCGGCCTCCTCCGTCTCCTCCGGCGCGCCCGCCTCGATCCACGTCTCGAGCAGCGCCAGGGCCGCCGCCTCGCGCGCGGTCCAGGCCTCGCGGCGGAGGACCGGCGCCAGCTTCGGCCAGAGGAGAGCGGGCAGCGGATCGCTCCGGTCGGCGAGGATCTCCGCCATCTCCTCCGCGTCCAGGTCGTCGCGGGCGCGGAGCCGCTCGCCGAGCCGGGCGTAGCGCGCGCTGCCGCGCACCCAGCCGGGCCCGCCCAGGCCGCTCCCGCCGTCGGGGAGCAGCACCGGCTGCCCGGCGACGGCGATCCAGGCCGCCTGCGGATCCTCCGCCGCAGGCGCTTCCTCGCCTGGGGCGGCGGCGGGCGGGTCGAGCAGCCGGTAGAGGATGTGGTCCGCGCGGTCGGCGGCCACCAGGTGGAAGGGGCCGGGAGGTTCCGCCGCCAGCGCCTCGGCCACCTCCCGGGCGGTCTCCGCCCGCAGGCAGCGGAGAAGCCCTCCCAGCCGGTCGGCCGGGGCCAGTCCCGGCCACTCCAGCCGGAGCGGTCCGAGGTAGCGGCTCAGACCGTCGTCGACGCGCACCGCCGCCGCGGAGGGCGCGCCCGCGCCGCGGACCAGGTGCGTACGGCCGGGACCGGCCGGCACCAGGAACCAGGCGACCGCCGGGCTGCGGCCCGTCCAGAGGCCCGGCAGGCCGGCCACGGCCACGCCGGCGGCGTTGATCCGGCCGTCGAGGCTGACCAGGTGGACCGGGTGGAGGAGCGGGGGAAGGCGGACGGGCAGCTCCAGGCTGCCTGCCAGGAGCGGCCGGCCCCCCTGGGCGCGCCGCCCCGCCACCGCCCAGGCCGCGCCGCCGCGGCTGCCCGGCCAGCCGGCTCCCGAGCGCAGGAAGAGGTCGGCCAGGTCCAGCGCCGCCTCCAGCGTCTCGCCGCGCTCGGCCAGCGCCGTCGCCAGCTCCACCAGCTCGGCGTACGCCTGGCCTCCCTCCAGCCACCAGGCGACGAGCCGCTCGACGGCCAGCGAGTCCTCCACGCTCCAGGGGCGGAAGAGCGCCGGGCCGAGGAGGCGCAGGCCGGCACCCGGGCCGCCTCCCGCCTCGAGGGCGGCGTTGACGCCGTCGGCGTACGCCTCCAGCGCCAGCCGCGTCTCCTCGCGCAAGCGCGCGGCGGACTCCCGGGCCGCCCGCTGCAGGCCGAGATTCCGCATCCAGCGGTCGAGCGGGCGCGCCTCCGGCCCCTCCACCTCGGCCAGGCGTCCCTCGGCCCAGCGCCGCAGCCGCTCCAGCTGCCAGAGGCGGTCCTGCGCGGTGCAGTAGCCCTGGGCGAAGAAGAGGTCCCAGTCGGTGCGCGCCGTGACGTGCGCCCAGCCGCGGGCGTCGCGCGCGATCTCCGCCTCGGCGTCCAGGCCGGGCACGCTGCGGTTCATGCCGGCCCGGCGGAGCCAGCGCTCGGTGGCGGCCACCAGCAGTCCGGCCGCCCCCGCCGCCATCCATCGTGCCAGCCCTCTCGCTTCCCCCATCCGCCATCGCCTCGCGCGCCGCTGGCCCCTATTCTCCCGCCGCGCGCCGGAAGGCCGCGAGGTCGCGGAGGACGGGCTTCCTCTCGGGGTGGTGGAAGGCGCGCACCCTCCGGACGGTGCCGGTCCAGGCGCGCATCACCAGCGTCTCGGTCTCCGCACCCTCCCGGGTGAAGCGCACGCCGCGCAGGAGACTCCCGGGGGTGATGCCGGTGGCGCTGAAGATGACGTCGTCGCCGCGCACCAGCTCCTTCATGGTCAGCACCTGGTCCGGATCGCGCACGCCCATCGCCTGGCAGCGCGCCGCCTCCTCCTCGCTCCGGGGCAGCAGGCGCGCCTGCATCTCCCCGCCCAGGCAGCGGAGCGCGGCGGCCGCCAGCACCCCCTCCGGTGCGCCGCCGACGCCGAGCAGGAGGTCGACGCCGCTCTCGGGCAGCGCCGTGGCCAGCGCGGCCGCCACGTCGCCGTCGGAGATGAAGCGGATCCTCGCCCCCGCCTCGCGCACCTGCCGGACGATCGCCTCGTGGCGCGGCCGGTCGAGGAGGATGACCGTCACCTGGGAGACGTCCTTCCCCAGCGCCTTGGCCACGCGGCGGACGTTCTCGGCCGGCGGCGCGTCCAGATCCACCTTGCCGGCCGCCTCCGGCCCGACGGCGATCTTCTGCATGTACATGTCCGGGGCGTGGAGAAGCGTGCCGCGCGGGGCCACCGCCACCACCGCCACGGCGTCGGGCAGCCCGCGGGCCACCAGGTTGGTCCCCTCCACGGGGTCGACCGCCACGTCGACCGCCGGCCCCCGCCCCGTGCCCAGCCGCTCGCCGATGTAGAGCATCGGCGCCTCGTCCATCTCGCCCTCGCCGATCACCACGGTGCCGTCGATGTCCACGGTGTCGAAGAGCGCGCGCATCGCCTCCACGGCGGCACCGTCGATGGCTTCCTTGTCCCCGCGGCCCATCCAGGGGGCGGCGGCCAGCGCCGCCCCCTCGGTGACCCGGACGAATTCCAGCGCCAGCTCCCGTTCCAGAGGCAAAGGGGGTTCGCCGTCCTCTCTCGAATCTCGCCATCCGTAACAAGAAGGCAGGGCGTCGGCCGCCTCCCGCCCGTCCTTCGCGCGGGGCGGGCCGGTCACGTCCGACAGGGGGTTCCCGCTTGCCCGGCCCCGCCCGACCGTCCAGCCCCCGCCAGCCCGCCCCTGCGCCGGCGGCCGGCGCGCCCACCCTGGCACTCCTGGTCGGGGTGGCGGCCATCTCGTCGGCGGCCATCCTCACGCGGGCCTCGGCCTCGGACCCGCTTCTGGTCGCGCTCTGGCGCCTCCTGCTGGCCGCGCTGCTCCTGCTCCCGGCGGCCCTGGCGCGCCACGGGTCGGGCGCCCTCCGGCTGGGGCGGCAGGCGCTGCCCACCCTGGCCTCCGGGCTGGCGCTGGCCGTTCATTTCGCCGCCTGGAACCGCTCGCTCCTGCTGACCAGCGTCGCCAGCTCCGTCACACTCGTCACCGTCCACCCCGTCTTCATCCTCCTCTGGGACGCCTGGCGGCTCCGGCGCCCGGCTCCGGCGACGGCCTGGTGGGGATCGGCGCTGGCGGTGGTCGGAAGCGGCCTGGTGGGCGGCGCGGACTGGGGGCTCTCGCCGCGGGCGTTGCAGGGCGACCTGCTGGCGCTGCTCGGCGCCCTGGCCATGGCCGCCTATCTGCTCCTGGGGCGCCGGGTGCGCGGGGAGGCGGAGGCGCTGCCCTACTCGGTGGTGGTCTACCTGACGGCCTCCGCCGCGCTGGCCGCCTTCCTCGTCGTGTCGGGGCGCCCGCTCCTCCCCCTCGGCGCGCGCGAGTGGGCGCTGATGGCCGGCCTGGCCGTCGGCCCCACCATCTTCGGCCACACCCTCTTCAGCTGGGCGCTGGGCTTCCTGCCGGCGCAGCTGGTCTCGGTCAGCATCCTGGGCGAACCGGTGGGCGCGGGCCTGCTCGCCTGGCTTCTCCTGGGCGAGCGGCCGTCGCCGGGCGCGGTGGCGGGCGACCTCCTGATCCTGGCCGGCATCGCCCTCAGCCTCCAGCGGCCCGGCCGGGCCGGGGCGGCCACCCGTCGCGCCCCCCGCCTCGCCACCGCTCCGGGGCCCGGGGGCTCAGGGGCAGCAGCGCGCTCCCGCCCGGGCTCGCTGCCCGATCAGGGCCAGGGCTAGCGCCGCCAGCCCGTCGTCGCCGCGCAGCTCGATCTCCCCCAGCCTCTGCCAGCGGAGCTCGGCCTCGCGCGCCCGCCCCAGGCAGAGGAGCGCCCACGCCTCCAGGGCCAGGCCGGGCGCATCCCGCCTCTCCCGCAGCGGCTCCCCCGCCTGGCGCTCGAGAAGCCGGAGGTAGGGGGCACCGCGCGGGTCGACGACGTCGAAGGGGACGCCCGCGGCCAGGAGCGCCGTCCGGGCGGCGGCGGGGAGCGCGGAGGCGGCGGCCGCCTCGACGGCCCTCTCCACCGCCTGCCAGAGGGTGACGAGGCGGCCGGTGAGCGGCGGGATGGCGAACCAGCGGTCCATGGCGTTCAGCCCGGCGTGAACGGCCGCCAGCGCTGCGGCCTGCCGCGCCCTCTCCTCCTCCGTCGCCGCTCCGGAGGGACGCCCCGCCCCGCTCACCTCCAAGGCCTCCGCCAGCGCCAGGAGCGCGTCGATGGCCGCGCGCGCAGGCCGCGTCAGACGCCCGGGGACGGCTGCCAGGCCGCGCATCTCGAGGTGCCGCCCCAGCGTCCAGAGCCAGAGTCCGGCGGCGCCCGCGGCCGCGAGCGGCCAGGAAGGCGCCGCCTCGCCGCGGGCAGGCCCCGCGGCGCCGGCCGCCGCCTGCGCCGCGGCGCGCCGCAGGAGCTCTCCCGCCCAGAGGTGGAAGGCGCGCGCACGCCGGTCTTCGCCGGCGAGGTCGAGCGCCCAGGCCGCCCAGGCGCCGGCGGCCAGCGGCGCCCACCCGCCCCCGGCCGCGAAGGCGCCGTTGGCCCGCTGGAGCCCGCGCAGGGCCGCAGCCATGGCGGCCTCCCCGGCGGGAAGCCGGGACGGCAGCTCAGCCACCCTGCCCGCCCTCCGGGGGCGGATCGCCCGCCGCCAGGAGCTCCTCGTAGAGCGCCTCGCCCAGGGCGGCCAGCGTCGCCCGCGCCTCCTCGGGATGCGGGAAGCCCTCGGTGAAGGCGGCGATCGCCCAGACGCCGTTGGGCAGGTAGAGCAGGCCGGCGTCGTGCAGCCGGCCGGTCACCCAGCCCGTCTTGTGCGCCCAGCGCCAGCGCGGCGCCTGCCCCACCTCGGCGGGGTCGGGGTCGGGAAGGCGGGCGGCCAGGTCCAGGTCCAGCTGCTGCCCCTCCAGGATGGCCACCATGCGCCGGCAGGCGTCGTAGGAGACGACCTGCCCGAGGCCGATCAGCCGCAGCAGCCGCGCCGTCTCGCCCGCCGTCATCTCGTTCCGGGCTCCGGGCGGCACCGGCACGACCTGCAGCTTCTGGCGGACGGCGATGCCCGGCAGCCCCAGCGCCCGCATGCGCGCGGTGATCGCCTCCGCGCCCAGACGGTCGACGAGCACGTTGGTGGCCGTGTTGTCGCTGACGATCATCATCAGCGTCACCAGGTCGATCAGCGGGTAGCGCCGGCCGGGCAGGAGGTACTGGAGGACGCCCGAGCCGGTCACCGTGTCGCTGGCCCGGACGACCAGCTCCTCCTCCAGGTCGACCCGCCCCTCCGCCGCCTGGGCGAAGGCCTCCACCATCACGGCCAGCTTGATGACGCTGGCCGGGTAGAAGGGCCGCTCCGCCTCGCGCGCGTAGACGCGGCCGCGATGGAGCCCCTCCACCGCCAGCGCCACCCTCCCCGCGGCGCGCTCCAGGAGCGGCTCCAGTCGCGCCGCCAGGCGCCCGCCCAGTCCGGCCGCCGCCTGCCCCTCGCTCATCGCCCGCCCGCCCCTTCCTCCGGCAGCAGGAAGCCGAAGCCGTCCACCTCGACCCGCACCCCGCCCGCCTCGCCCCGGCGCCCCGGCCTCCCGGCGCCGCGGGCCGCCCGCTCCCGCGCCTTCTCGAAGGCGGCGCGCAGCTCCTCCAGCATGCGCGGCGGCTGGGCGACCAGGTCGTGGCCGCCGAAGAGCGCGCGCAGTCCGCCGAGGGCGCGCAGGCGGTCGAGGCTGCGCGCGTAGGCGTCGAGGTCCGCCTCCGCTTCCTGGAGCCAGAGGAGGCCGCCCCGGTAGGCCAGGTCGGAGGGGAAGAGCCAGCCGTCCGGCTCGACCAGGAGGCTGAGACCGCCCGGCGTGTGGCCCGGCGTGTGCAGGAGGAGCGCCCGGCGACCGCCCAGGTCGATCGTCTCCTCCCCGGCGGCGAGCGTGCGCAGCGGTCCCAGGTGGCCCGGCGCCGGGAGGTCGCCGGCCGGCAGGCGGCCGCGCCGGACCTCGGCCTCCAGCGCCCGGCGCAGCCAGCCGTCCGCTTCGCCCGCGGCCAGCCGCGCCGCCTCCGCCGGGTGGGCCCGCACCGCCTCGGCGCGCGCGGCCAGGCGGCGGGCGCCGCCCGCGTGGTCCCAGTGCGCGTGGCTGACCACCACGGTCAGCGGCTTGGCCACGAGGAAACCGACCACCGCCTCCAGATCGCCTACGCCGATGCCGCTGTCGAAGAGGAGCGCGCGCCGCTCGCCCTCGACCAGGAAGGCGTTGACCCAGTCGACGCCCCACTCCCCGGTTCGCCCGATCGGCTCGGCGATCCGCCAGAGCCCCCTCTCCAGCGGCTCGACGACGCCCCAGGAAGTGAGCCAGCGCGCCACCCGTCCGCTCTCCTCCACCCGCCCACCCCCTAGCGAAGCTGCTGCTGGAGGAGCCGCAGCGCCGCATCCAGTTGCGGGTCCCGGCCCGGCTTGCCCATCAGCGCCGGGTTCCAGTTGGCCGGCGCCTTCACCGTCACGTTGGGCTCGATCCCGCCCACCGCCTGGCCCGTGCGCGGGTCGACGCGCTTGTTGATGTCGCGACCGGAGGCGGTCAGGTAGCGCTCCACCGTCAGCTTGACGCCGGTCCCGTCGGCGAAGGGGTAGATCTGCTGGACCAGGCCCTTGCCGAAGGTCCGCTCCCCCACCAGCGTCCCCACCCCCAGATCCTGGAGGGCACCGGCCAGGATCTCCGAGGCGCTGGCGCTGGCGCCGTTGACCAGGACCGCCAGCGGCACCCCGAGCCCTTTGCCGTCGCCGGGCACCGTCGCGGTCTCGCGCCGGCCGCTTCGGTCGACGGTGTGGAGGATGGGGCTTCCTCCCGGCAGGAACATGCCGGCGATCTGCTCGACCGCGTCCAGCGAACCGCCGGGATTGAAGCGCAGGTCGAGGACCAGCGCGCGCATCCCCTGCTTGCGCAGCCGGTCCAGGGCCTGCCGCACCAGGGGCGGCGTCTTCTCGGTGAACTGGCTGATCTGCAGGTAGCCGACGGAATTCGGCAGCATCTGCTCCTTGACGGTGGGCACCACCACGTTGGCGCGCACCATGCGGAAGACCAGATGCTGCACGTCGTGGCCGCCCGGCAGCGGGCGGTCGACGCCGAGCACCACCGTCGTCCCGGGCGCCCCCCGGATCATCTGGGCGACCGCGTCGACGTCGGTCCCCGCCACGTTGCGGCCGTTCACCTCGACGATCCGGTCGCCGGGGCGGAGGCCGACCGGGTCGCCCGGCTTGGCGCCCTCGAAGGGGGTGGTCGCGCTGGGCGTCTCCGGGAAGGGCGTCTGCACCACGACGTAGTTCCCCTGCTCGGTCACCTGCACGCCGATGCCTCCGTATTCGCCGGTGGTGTCGCTGCTGAAGCTGGTGAAGGCGCTCCGGTCGAAGTAGACGGAGTAGGGATCGTGGAGCGCGGAGAGCGCCCCGCTGGTCGCGCCGGCGAGCACCTTCTGCATGTCCGGACGGTCGACGTAGCGCGTCCGGATCAGGGTCAGCGTCTGCACGAAATCCTGGAAGGCGGGCGTGCCCTGCAGCTGCCGCAGGGTGGCCGCCTCCTCGCCCGTGGTCGGCAGACCCTGGAGGGCGGCGGCGATCTGGTGGCTCGTGACGGCGTACGTCGCCGCGGCGCTGAGGAAGGCGATCAGGAGGCCGCCGGCGACGGCGGCCCGCCAGGAAGGGCCGGGCCGGCGCGGATCGGCAGGTGGCTGCTTCCCGTCGACGGGTAGGGACATCCGCTCACCGCCTTTCGGAGACCAACATTATAGGGCTCGACCCGAAAAGAGACGAAGGCGGCCCCGATTCCCGGCGAATCGGGGCCGCCCGCCTCGCCTCCCGCGGGCGCTCCTAGCGGATGGCCCGGCCCACGTAGTTCTGGGGGTTGACCGGCGTGCCGTCGACCCGGACCTCGAAGTGGAGGTGCGGCCCGGTGGCGAGGCCCGTCATGCCGACCAGCCCGATCACCTCCCCCGCCGAGACCTTCTGGTTCGCCTGCACCAGGATGCGCGACATGTGCCCGTAGAGCGTCGAGATCCCGTTGCCGTGGACCAGGATGACGGTGTTGCCGTAGCCGGAGATCCAGCCGGCGTAGAAGACGACGCCCGGCGCGGCCGCGTGGATCGGCGTGCCCGAGCGGGCCGCCAGGTCGATGCCCGTGTGCATCCGCCACTGCTTGAGGATCGGATGATAGCGGGAGCCGAAGGGCGAGGTGACCACGAAGGAGTCGAGCGGCCACTGCAGGACCACCGCGCCCGAGAGGCGGAGCGCCTCCTCGTACTGGCGCTGCAGCCGCTGCAGCTCGGCCTGGACCTGCTCGCTGGCCCGCTGCTCCTCGTCCAGCGCCGCCTTCAGCTGCGCCGCGTTCTGCTGGTACTCCTGGGTCACCTGCTGCTGCTGGGCCGTCTTCTGGTCCAGCTCCTGCTTGGCGGCGGCCACCTGGCGCGTGAGCGAGGAGATCTGGGCCACCTGCTGCTGCTGCTGGCGGGTCTGCCGGGCGACCTCGGCCCGCTGGGCCTGCACCTGGTGGAGCAGCGCCACGTCGGCGGCGACGATCCGCTCCAGCGCCTGGAAGCGCGTGACGAAGTCGGCGAAGTTCCGGGAGGAGAGGAGGACGTCGAGGTAGGAGACGGTCCCCGTCTCGTAGGTGGCCCGCAGGCGGTCGCCCAGCGTCTGCTGCTGCTGCAGGAGCCGCGCCTGGGCGGCCCGGAGCGCCGCTTCCAGCTGGCTCAGCCGCTGCTCCGCCTGCGCCAGCTGGTTCTGGCGGCGCGCCAGCTCCTGGCGCGTGGCGTCCAGCTGGCGCTGGAGCTGCACGAGCCTGGCCTGGGCCGCCTGCGCGCGGCTCTGGGCGGCGGAGAGCTGCTGGCGCGTCTGGGCGGCCTGCGACTGCATCTGGCTGAGTCGCTGCCGGGTCCGGTTGATCTCCTGCAGGATGGCGTTCGGGTCGCTGGCACTGGTGGAGCCCGCTCGTGCGCTCCTCCCGGGAGCGAGCACCGCCAGTGGCAGGAGCAGCGCCACCGCGACCAGGCCGGCGACGAACCTGCGCGAACGGGATCCGGTTCGCATCGTCCCCCTCCCCCGCGGCACCGGCCCTCCTTCTCTCCTGTCCCGCCCCTGTTGCGTCTCCCGCGCGGTCGGCTCAGACCCGCAGGTAGCGGTGGAGCGAGAGGCCGGAACCCAGCATGCCGATGACCAGACCTGCCGCGACGATCTCCAGAGCCATCTGCCGCATCAGCACGCGGGCCGAGAGGAGCGGCAGGAAGGGGAGGCTCTGGGTGACACGGTCGTGGACCCAGGAGTAGCCGGCCCAGGCGACGGCCAGGGCGACCAGGGCGCCCGCCAGCCCCAGCACGGCCCCCTCGATGACGAAGGGCCAGCGGATGAGGGCGTCGGTGGCGCCGACGACCTTCATGATCGCGATCTCGTGCCGGCGGGCGTGGACGGTCACCCGGATCGTGTTGGCGATCAGGAAGACCGTGGCCGCCCCCAGGAGGACCGCCAGCACGATGCCGGCGGTGCGCAGCCAGTCGGCCAGCGCGGCGAGGCGGTGCAGCGTCTCCGCGGGGTAGCTGACGTTCTCCACCACGCCCAGCGTCTTCAGGTGGCCGGCCACCGCGTCGACCTTGCCGGGGTCGGGGACGTTGATGTCCAGCTCGTCGCGGAGCGGGTTCATGTCCTGCACCGAGTCGAGCAGCTCCGCCTGGTCGCCGAACTGGGCGCGCAGGCGGTCCAGCGCCTGCTCGCGGGTGACGAAGGTGACGCCTTCGACGCCCGGGATCTTCCGCACCTGGGCCAGAAGCTGCGGCACCTCCGTCCGCTGGAAGGTCGGCTTGAGGTAGGCGACCACCTGCACCTGGGATTCCAGCACCTGGGTCATGTGCCCCAGGTTGAGCGCCGCGACGACGAAGAGCAGGAGGATGAGCAGCGTCACCGCCGCCGTCCCCGCCGAGGCGAGGCTCATGGTGGAGTTGCGGCGCAGCGAGAGACCGCCTTCCCGCAGAACGTAACCCCACGTCCTAGCCTTCAAGGGAGTACCTCCCCGCCACCTCATCGCGCACGATCGTGCCGTTCGAAAGCTGGACGACCCGCTTGTTCATGGCGTTGACGATGTTCTCCGCGTGCGTGGCCATCAGGACGGTCGTGCCGCCCTGGTTGATCTCCTGGAGAAGCTCCATCAGCCCCCAGGCGGTGGCCGGGTCCAGGTTGCCGGTGGGCTCGTCCGCGATCAGGATGGGCGGCGAGTTGACCATCGCCCGCGCCAGGGCGACCCGTTGCTGCTCGCCGCCCGAGAGCTGGCGCGGGTAGTCGCGCGCGCGGTGGCGCAGGCCGACCAGCTCGAGCACCGCCGGCACCTTGCGCTGGATCTCGCGGCGCGACGCCTCCGTCACCACCAGCGCGAAGGCGACGTTGTCGAAGACGCTGCGGTCCGGGAGAAGGCGGAAGTCCTGGAAGACGACGCCGATGCGACGCCGCAGGAAGGGGACCTGCGAGCGCTTCAGCGTGCGGAGCCGGTAGCCCGCGACGACGATCTCTCCGGTGGTAGGCACTTCCTCGCGATAGAGGAGCTTGATCATGGTCGACTTGCCCGCCCCGCTCGGTCCCACCAGGAAGACGAACTCGCCCTTCTCGACGTGGAGGTTGATGTCGTGCAGGGCCACCACGCGGTTGGGGTAGACCTTGCTGACACCCGACATCTCGATCAAAGGCGACACCTCGGTGGCTCGACGACGTGGGCCGGCGTCCGCATTGCCCTACAATTGACAGAAGGCGGCCCACGCGTAGCGCTTTTCGACGCGGGCGGGACAAGTCCTGTCCGCCAGGATTCGCCACTGTCGACCAATTCCAGGTCCGTTCGGTTCCGGAAAAGGTTCTTGAAGAAAGGGCGCGAGGGCGACGGCAGGCGGGAGCGGTGCGGCGGCCGTAGCAGCCGAAGGGAGGAGGCCCTTGAGGACGACGGTTCTCGCGGAGTCGCCCGGGACGGCCGATCCGCCGGGATCGCGCGGGCCGGAGCGGCCGCAGCGGATCCTGCTGGCCGCCATGGCGCTCGAGCTCGGCGGCGCCGAGACGCACGTGGTCAGCCTGGCCCGCGCGCTCCGGCGGCGGGGACTGGAGGTGGAGGTGGCCTCGAGCGGAGGGCGCCTCGCGGGGCGGCTCGAAGAGTCGGGGATCCCGCACCACTTCCTGCCGCTGGCCAGCCGGCGGCCCTGGCAGCTCGGGCACGCCGTCCGCGGCCTGCGCGGGCTGGTGCTCCGGCGCGGGATCGAGCTGGTCCACGCCCACGCCCGCATCCCGGCCTGGGTGGCCGATCGCGCGCTGGCGGGCAGCGGCGTGCCGCTGCTGACCACCTATCACGGCCTCTACAACGACGGCTGGTTCTGGCGTCGGGTGACGCGCTGGGGAGATCTCGCGATCGCGGTCAGCGAGGACGTCCGCGATCACCTGGTCCGCCGGCTCGGGGCCGATCCGGCGCGGGTCGTCGTCGTCCCGAACGGGATCGACCTCGACGAGTACGCTTTCTCGCCCTCCGAGGAAGCGCCGCCGGAGCTGGACCTTCCCGCGGGCGCGCCGGTGGTGCTGCACGTCAGCCGGCTGAGCGAGTTCACCGAGACGGCGCTGGCGCTGGCTGCTGCCGCCCCGGCGCTGGCGGATCGCCTCCCCGGCGCGCGCATCCTCGTAGCTGGCACGGGCAGCCGGCTGGAGCAGGTCCGCCAGGCCGCCGGGGAGGCCAACCGGCGAGCGGGCCAAAACGTGATGCAGGTGCTGGGCGCCCGCTGGGACGTCCCGGCGCTGCTCGGCCGCGCCTGGGTGGCGGTCGGCGTGGGGCGCTCGGCGCTGGAGGCGATGGCGGCCGCCCGGCCGGTGATCATCTCCGGAAACGGGGGATACGGAGGCATCCTGAGCGAGGAGAGGCTGGCCGACTTCGAGGCGCACAACTTCACCGCACGCGGCTTCGGCCGCCCCGTCGAGGCGGCCGACCTGCTGCCCGACCTGGTCCGGCTCCTGGGCGACGAGGCGCTGCGCGGGCGGCTGGGCGCCATGGGGCGGGAGACGGTGCACGACCGCTACTCCATCGAGCGGACCGCAGCCCAGGTGGAGGAACTCTACCGGCGGCTCTTCGCCGGCTCCGCCGGCCGCCGCCCGCTCCCGGGAAAAGGAGGTGCGGCGCGGCCGTGAGCCGGGTGGTGGTGGCGGGCTACTACGGTTTCGGCAACACGGGCGACGAGGCGCTCCTGACCGCCATGGTGGACGCGCTGCGCGCGGAGGTGCCGGGCCTGGAGGTCGTCGTCCTCTCGGCCCGGCCCGAGGCGACGCGCCGCGCCCTCGGCGTGGAGGCGGTCGACCGCTGGAGCCTGGCCGCGATCCGCCGGGCGCTGAAGCAGGCCGACCTCTTCATCTCCGGCGGGGGCAGCCTCCTGCAGGACGCGACCAGCTTCCGCTCGCTCCTCTACTACGCGGGCCTCATCCTCTGGGCGCGCCGGCTGGACCGGCCGGTGATGATCTACGCCAACGGCCTCGGCCCGCTGCGCAGCCGCCTCTCGCGGCGCCTGGCGCGCGCCGCTCTGCGGGCCGCCACGCGGATCACGGTCCGGGACAGCCACTCCTTCCTCCTGCTCCGGCAGCTGGCACCGGAGGTGGTGGACCGGGCGGAGCTCACCTCCGATCCGGCGCTGGCCCTGGAGCCGCTGGCGCCCCCGCTCGCCCGCGCCCTGCGCGGCCGGCTCGGGCTGGGCGACGGGCCGCTGGCCCTGATCAGCGTCCGCCCCTGGCGCCCCTCCGGCCGCTCGGAGGAAGCGGTGGCGCGGACCGCCGACCACCTGGCGGAGCGCGGACTGGGGGTCGCCTTCGTGCCCATGCAGCTGCCCGGCGACCTGGCCGTCGCGCGCTCGATCGCCGCCCGCTGCCGCAGGCCGGTGCGGGTGATCGACCGCCTCCTCCCTCCCAGGGAGTTCGCGGCGCTGGTGGGCCAGGCCGAGCTCCTGGTGGCGATGCGCCTGCACGCGCTCATCCTCGCCTTCGCGCAGCGCGTCCCGGCCGTCGGCCTGGCCTACGACCCGAAGGTGGAGGGCTTCCTCCACGACGTCGAGCTGCCCACCTTCGGCCCCTGGGAGGCGCTGGAGGCGGAGCCGCTGATCGAGGCCGTCGACCGCCTTCTCGACCGCCGCTGCGAGACGGTGGCCGCCCTCGAGCGGCGTGCCGCCCGCGCGCTGCCGCTGGCGCGGCGGAACGCCTCCATCGCCGCCCAGATCCTCAACGGCCTCGCCCGTCCCACCGCCGGCGTCCGCTAGGCGCCGTGCCGCCGGGGCCCTCCCCCGGCGCCCGCCGGTTCGTCTCCGTGGCGAGCTGTCGTACCCTGTGTGAGGAAGGAGGCTGACCATGCGCGAAAGCGGAGGTCGGGCTCCCCGCTTGCCCTCCGGCGCCGGCCGCCGCGCCGGCGCCGGGGGAGGGCGTGCAGAGGCTCGAAACGCAAGGGGCGGGCGCCGCGCCGCCTGGACCCTCTTCTGGGTGGCGGTGGCGGCGGTGGTCGCCCTCGGGGCGGGCATGTTCCTCTACGCAGAGATCGGGCCGTTGCCCGGCATCTCGCCCACCCAGCTGATGGGCGCATCGGCCACCCTCGTCTACGACCGCTACGGGCAGGAAGTGGGCGCCCTCCCCGGCACCGCCAACCGCAAACCGGTCCCCCTCAGCCAGGTCTCGCCCGCCATGCAGCAGGCGATCGTGGCCGTCGAGGACCGGAACTTCTGGACCGAGCCGGCCATCGACCCGCTGGCGATCGCGCGCGCCCTCTGGGCCGACATCCGCGCCGGCCGGATCGTCCAGGGCGGCTCCACGATCACCCAGCAGCTGGCCAAGAACGCCGTGGTCGGAAGCCAGCGCTCGCTGACGCGCAAGCTGCGCGAGGCGCTCTACGCCATCCGCATCTCGCGCCTCTACAGCAAGCGCCAGATCCTGGAGTTCTACCTGAACCAGATCTACTTCGGGCATGGCGCCTACGGCGTCGAGGCCGCGGCGCGCACCTACTTCGACCGGCCGGCCTCCCGGCTGACGCTGGCCCAGTCGGCCTTCCTGGCCGGCCTGGTCAACGCGCCCTCGGCGCTCGACCCGCTGGTCTCCGACCCGCAGGCGCGGGCCCAGCACCAGAAGCTGGCCCTGGAGCGGCGCGACCTCGTGCTCCAGGCGATGGTGCGCGCCGGCTACATCACGCAGGCCGAGGCGGCCGCGGCGAGCGCGCAGGGCTACGCCCAGATGGGCCTGGCGGCCGGGAAGAAGGCGGCCGTCAACTACCCGTGGTTCCTGGAGTTCGTCGACTACGAGCTGAGCCGGCTGAGCGGCGGCTCCGACCTGCCCGTCAGCCCGACGCTGCTCCACACGGGCGGGTACAAGATCTACACCACCCTCGACCCCCGCGTGCAGCAGGCGGTGGAGAACCTCTACCAGCCGGGCCGGAACCGGCAGATCCTGGACGCGCTCGAGGCCGATCCCAACCTCGACTCGTCGACGGTCGTCCTGGACCCCAAGAACGGTGCCGTGCGCGCCATCTACGGCTCCTACCAGACGAAGGACCCCTTCAGCCAGGGCTTCGTGCCGGCCTGGTCGGGGAGGATGCCGCCGGGCTCGGCCATCAAGCCGCTGACGGTCTACGGCCCGGCCCTGGACGTGGGCAAGCTGACGGTGGTCTCCCAGGTCTCCGACGCCTCCGACGTGGTGGCGGAGGGGCAGCCGGTCCGCAACAACCCGAACGAGCCCTACCTGCCGCTTGTGCCGGTCAGCCGGGCGATAGGCGCCTCCTTCAACGTCTCCGCGGTCTGGACGTTGCAGCAGATCGGCGCCTCCACCGCCTCCCGCTACGCCCAGGCCTTCGGCGTGCTCAGCGGGCCGGGGGACACCCAGGACTGGAACAACCCGCGCCGGCTGGCTCTGGGCGACCTGAGCCAGGGCGTCGACCTCCTGCAGATGGCCGGCGCCTACACCGCCTTCCCCAACGGCGGCATCCGCTCCGAGCCCTTCGCCGTCGAGCGGATCGTCAGCCCGGCGGGCAACGTGGTCTACCAGCACCAGCTGGTCCAGAAGCAGGTCATCCAGCCCTCGACGGCCTACCTGATGACCTACCTGCTCCGCTTCCCGCTGCTGCCGCCCGACGGCACCGCCCGCGGGGCGGCCGCCCTGACCGGCGTCGGCCCCGACTGGCCGGCTGCCGGCAAGACCGGCACCGCCAGCCGCGCGCTGCCCTCGGGCGGAACCTCGATCGGTCACGTCTGGTTCTGCGGCTACACCCCGGACCTGGTCGGCTGCTCCTGGATCGGCCTCTGGCGGCCGGAGCAGAGCCGCTGGCCGGCGAGCATCAGCAGCGACAGCGCGGCCCGGCTGCTCCTGGGCGCCTTCCGCCAGCTGGGGCGGCCGAGCCACGGCTTCGCGGTGCCGCCCAACGTGGTCGTCGTCAATGGAGTGCCCTTCGTCAAGGGGACGGTGCCGGCCAGCTTCCTGCTCGGCCAGCAGAACGTCATCCAGGGGACGGTGGCCTCGGTCTCGGCGCTCTCCCTGACGCTCGACACCAGCCTGGGGCCGGTCGACGTCCCGCTCGCGCCGGGCGCGGTGGCGGTCGGTCCGGGCGGCGCCGGCGACGTCCCCTCCGTCGTCCAGGTGGGTGACAGCGTCACGGTCTGGCTCTCCAACGGCCAGGCGGTGCTGGTGGTCGACCCGCGCGGCCAGGGTGGCCTCAGCCTGGACGGTACCCTCGACGCGCTCAGCGGCTCGCAGGTGACGCTCACCCTCCCCGGCGGCAGCCGGGTGACGCTGCCGCTGGCGGCCAACGCGTCGATCACCGCCCAGGGCCAGCCGGTCGACCCCGGCCAGGTGCTTCCGGGAAGCCCGGCCACCGTCCGGCTGGACGCCGCCGGGCGCGTCACCGCGCTGGATCTGGCGCAGGCCCCCGCCGCCGGCACCAGCGGCACCATCGTCTCGGTCGGCTCCGGGATGATCGTCTTCAACCCTTCCTCGGGCGGCGGGCCCGAGGTTCTCCCGCTCGATCCGCAGGTGAAGGTGACCGTCGACGGGCAGCCGGCCGACCCCGGGGCGCTCCAGCCGGGCATGAGCGCCACCGTCGTCACCGACCCGCAGAGCGGGGCCGTGACGGCGATCACCGCCTCCGGCGGGGGCGGCGGCTCCGCGGGTCCCGGCTCCACGGGCCAGGGTGCGAGCCTCTCGGGCTGGCTGGTGGGCTCGGACGGGAGCAACCTGGCCGTCTGGAGCGGCGGATCGATCCGCCAGGCGACGCTGGCCCCGGAGGCGCAGGTGAGCGTCGGCGGCCAGCCGGCCGCCCCCGGCGAGCTGGGCGGCTACGCCGGTGACCAGGTGAGGCTGGTCCTGGACGACAGCGGACAGGTGAGCCAGGCGAGCCTCAGCCTGCCGCCCGGCCAGGTCTCGGGCACCGTGGTCGAGCGCCGCGGGCGGACGCTCGTCCTCCAGGCGGGCGACCGGACGGTGCAGGTCTCTCTCGGCCCGTCGCCCGCGGTGATCGTGGGCGGCCAGGTGGCGGGCGCCGGCGCCCTCCGGGCCGGGCAGTCGGTGGTGGTCGACCCGGGTGCCGCCGGCGGCTCTGCGCTGGTGATCGTCCGCTGAGGCGCGGAGCGGGGGAGGCGGTCCCGGGGGCGTCCGGGGGCGGCCGCACCGCCTAGGCGGTGGGGCCGCCCCGCTCGCCGGGCGGGGCTTCCTGGCGCTCGCCCGCCATGCCGTCGAGCGCCTCCCGGTACTCCTCGGGGCGGTTGACGTTGGCGAGAAGCTGCTCGGGCGGGCCGCAGCGGGAGATCTCCGCCTCGCCCAGCCGGCGCACGGGGAGCCCGGCCAGGAAGTCCGCCGGGCGCCGGACGCCGGCGCGCAGCGCCTCGGTCACGCGCGGGGCGAGCGAGCGGCGGTAGGCCGCGAAGAGCGGGTGCTCGCGCCCTCCCGGCGAGGGGAGCGCCGCCTCCCAGCCCCGCTCCAGCTCCTCGAGCAGGGCGCGCGCCAGGCAGGGCGAGGCGAAGGGCATGTCGCAGGCGACCAGCAGGCAGCTCTCCGTGGCGGCGGCCTGCAAGCCCGCGCAGAGCCCCGCCAGCGGGCCCTCGCCCTCCCAGCCCGGCGGGTCCGGGATCACCCGGAAGCCCAGCTCGCGGTAGGGCTCGGGCCGGTTGGAGACCACCAGCACCTCCGCGGAGACAGGCTCGAGCCGCCGCGCGATCCGCCGGATGAGGGGCTCCTCCCCGAAGGGGAGGAGCGCCTTGTCCCGGCCCATGCGGCGGCTCCGGCCGCCGGCCAGGAGGATGAGCGTCGCCCCGGCGCGGGCTTCCTGCGGCGACGAGGGTGCCCGGGAGCCCGTCTCGCTCATGCCGGCGAGCCCCCGCGCGCGAGGCGCTTGCGGGCGAGCGCGCGGCGCGCCGCCTCCGCGACCGCCTCCGCGGTCAGACCATACTTCCTGAGGAGCTCCTCGGGCTTGCCGGACTCGGCGAAGGTGTCGCGGATCGCCACGAACTCCATCGGAACGGGCTCGCTCTCGGCGACGGCGAGGGCGACGCTGGAGCCGAGGCCGCCGAAGATCTGGTGCTCCTCCGCCACCACCATCGCCCCGGTCTCGCGCGCCGCGGCGGCCAGCGCCTGGCGGTCGAGCGGCTTGACCGAGGCCATGTCGAGCACGCGGGCGGAGATCCCCTCCCCGGCCAGGCGGTCGGCCGCCTCCAGGGCGGCGGCCACCATCAGGCCGTCGGCCACCAGCGTCACGTCGCGCCCCTCGCGCAGGAGCTGCGCGCGGCCGATCCGGAAGGCGAAGGGGCGCTCGTAGACGACGGGCGCCTTGGGCCGCCCGACGCGGATGAAGACCGGGCCGGGGTGGCGGGCGGCGGCGCGGACCGCCTGCCGCGTCGCCTCGGCGTCGGCCGGGACGAGGACCGTGAAGCCCGGCAGCGCCTGCGCCAGCGCCACGTCCTCGACGGACATCTGCGAGACGCCGTCCTCGCCGATGGAGATGCCGCCGTGGCTGCCCACGATCTTGACGTTGGCGCCGCTGTAGGCGACCGCCAGGCGCATCTGGTCGAAGGCCTTGGACATGACGAAGGTGGCGAAGCTGGAGACGAAGGGCACCTTGCCGGAGAGCGCCAGCCCGGCGGCGACGCCGACCATGTTCGCCTCCTGGATGCCCATGTCGAAGAAGCGGTCGGGGAAGGCCTCGGCGAACTTCTTCGTGTAGGTCGACTTGGCCAGGTCGGCGTCCAGCACCACCAGCTCCGGCATCTCGCGGCCCAGCTCCACCAGCGTCTCGCCGTACGCCTCGCGCGTGGCCGGACCGAGCGCCAGCGCCATCAGGCCTCACCCCCCAGCTCGGCCAGGGCCCGCGCCGCTTCCTCCGGCGTGGGCGCGCGGCCGTGGAACTCGTTGTTCCCCTCCATGAAGGAGACGCCCTTGCCCTTGACCGTGTGGGCGATCAGCACCGCCGGCCGCCCGGGTCGGCGCTCGGGGAGCGGGCCGAGCCCGTCCCGCGAGCCCTCGCCCGCCGCTCCCTCCTCGACGCGGCCCTCGCGCCGCGCGGCCCAGAGGAGCGCGCGCAGGACCTGGACCATGTCGTGGCCGTCGATCTCGGCCACGTCCCAGCCGAACTGGCGCCACTTGGCGGCCAGGGGCTCCAGCGGCAGGATCTCGTCCACCGGGCCGTCCAGCTGGAGGCGGTTGTAGTCGACGACGGCCACCAGGTTCTCCAGCCGCCAGCGCGGCGCCGAGAGGGCGGCCTCCCAGACCTGCCCCTCCTGGAGCTCGCCGTCGCCGAGGAGGACGAAGACGCGGTAGTCGCGCCCGTCCAGCCGGCCGGCCAGCGCCATGCCCAGGCCCACGGAGAGCCCCTGGCCGAGCGAACCGGTGGAGACCTCGACGGCGGGCAGGTCGCGGTGCGAGGGATGGCCCTGGAGGCGGCTGTCGATGCGGCGCAGCGTCCGCAGCTCCTCCCGCGGGAAGTAGCCCGCCTCGGCCAGCGCGGCGTAGAGCACGGGGACGGCGTGCCCCTTCGACAGGATGAAGCGGTCGCGGTCCGGCCAGGCGGGCCGTTGCGGATCGTGGCGCAGGACGCCGAAGTAGAGCGCGGCGACGATGTCGGCGGCCGAGAGCGAGCCGCCGGGATGGCCGGAGCCCGCTTCCTCCAGCATGCGGATCACGTCCCGGCGGAGCGCCAGCGCCCTGCGGCGCAAGAGGTCGACGTCCAGCGTGGTCTGGAGCAGGCTCAAGGCCAACACCTCCGACGGTCTGGGGCGGCTCCGGCGGGCGCCTGCGGGCGGGCGTGGAGGCGGCGGCCCGCGCCGGCTGGCAGGTGCTGGCCGCCGGCGGGAGCGCGCTGGAGGCCGTCCTGGCCGCCGTGCGCACGCTGGAAGACGACCCGCACTTCAACGCCGGCACCGGCGCCGTCCTCAACCTGGCCGGCGAGGCCGAGATGGACGCCGCCGTCGCCACGGGCGAGGGCGGCTTCGGCGCGGTGGCGGCGCTGACGCGCGTCCGCCACCCCGTCGACGTCGCCCGGGCGGTGATGGAGGAGACCGACCACCTCCTGCTCGCCGGCCTGGGCGCGCTGGAGTTCGCGCGCGCCCGCGGCTTCGCGCCGTACAACCCGGTGACCGTCGAGCGGCTGGAGCGCTGGCGGCGCGACCGCGAGCTCCTCGAGTCGGGCCGGTCGCCCTTCTGGCCGCGCCTGGCCGCGCAGGCCGCACACGAGCGGCGCTACTCGACGGTGGGCGCGGCCGCCGTCGACGGCCGCGGGAGGGTGGCCGCCGCCACCTCCACGGGCGGCATCTCGCTCAAGCTGCCCGGCCGGGTCGGCGACACGCCGGTGATGGGCGCCGGCACCTTCGCCTCGCCCCTGGGCGCGGCCTCCGCCACCGGGCACGGCGAGGGCATCCTGCGCCTGGGGCTGACCCGCCTGGCCGTCGAGCGCATGGAGCGCGAGGACGCCATGACCGCCGTCCGCGCCGTCGTCGAGCTGGCCGGACGGTCCGGCGTCGAGGCGGGTCTGATCGGCGTCGACGCCCGCGGGGGCCTCGGTTTCGCCTTCAACACGCCGCACATGGCCTGCGCCCGGGCGGACGAGCGCGGCGTCGAGGCCTCGGTCTGAGCCGCCTCCCGCCCGGGGGCCGGCCCGGAGGCGCCCGCGGAGCGCCCTGCCTGCCCGGACGTATCGAGAGGAGGGAGCGCTGTGGCCGTTCTGAGCGAAGAGGAGGTCCGGCGCCGCCTGGGCGCGCTGCCGGGCTGGGAATGGGCCGACGGCGCCATCCGCCGTCGCTACCGCTTCCCCGACTTCGTCGGGGCGATGGGCTTCGTCCAGCAGGTCGCCCTGGTGGCCGAGAAGGCCGACCACCACCCCGACTTCCTGATCCGCTACGGCGAGGTGACGCTGACGCTGGCCACGCACAGCGAGGGCGGGGTGACCGAGAAGGACCTGGAGCTGGCCGGCCGCATCGACCGCCTGGGCGGAGCCCGCTAGGCCCGCCCGCCCCCCGCCGCCCCGCCGGCGGCCGCGAGAAGGGCGACGGCCCGCTCGCGCTCCAGGAGGAGCGCCTCCAGCCGCGCCGCCAGATCCCCCTCGCCGGCCGCCCCGTCGCCCCCCAGCTTCCCGGCAGGAAGTCGCAGGAGCGCGGCCTCCAGGTCGCGCTCCCGCGACTCGAGGCGGCGGCGGAGCGCGACCGCCCCCGCCTCCGCGGGCGCCTCCGCTCCGCCCGCCGCGCCTTCCTCGCCGCCGGCTCCGCCGAGCAGCCGGAGCACCTCCGCCTCCTCGGCGAGGAGTCGCGCGAGGGCGGAGGCCGCTTCGACCGCGCCCGCCCCGGCCCCCCGGGCGGCCGGCTCCGCCCCGGCCGGCGGCCCCGACCCCTCCAGCGCGCGCTCCAGCCTCCCGCTCTGCGCGCGCCAGGCGACCAGGAAGCGCGACCGGAACCGCTCGCCTCCCAGCCGCGCGGCCACCCGTTCCGCCAGCGCACTGCTGCTCCGCCCCTCGACCAGGGGAAGGAGGACGACGCGGCCGCCGTGCGCCTCCACCACGGGCCGCTCCGGCAGCGGCCGCTCCGCGTAGTCGCCGCCCTTGGCGTAGACCTCCGGGCGGAGCGCCGCGATCAGCCCGGCGGGGCTGGCTTCCTCGAAGAGGACGACGTAGTCGACGGCGGCCAGGGCGGCCAGCACCTCGGCCCGCTCGGCCTCGGGCACGAAGGGGCGGAGCGGCCCCTTCAGGCGGCGGACGCTGGCGTCGCTGTTCAGCCCCACCACCAGCAGGTCGCCCAGCGCCCGCGCCGCCTGCAGGTAGCGGACGTGGCCGGCGTGGAGCAGGTCGAAGCAGCCGTTGGTGAAGACCAGGCGCCGGCCCTGGCGCCGCGCCTCCGCCGCCGCTCGCAGGAGCTCCTCGCGCTCGACTACCCGGCCGATGGCGTCTCACCCCTCGCCGCGACGCCGCCGGGGGGCGCCGGGGCCCGGCGGAGGAGCTCCGCCGCCACCCGGAAGACGCGCTCCTCGTCGAGGTCGGCCAGGCAGCGGTTCCGGCCCAGCGGGCAGTCGACCGCCCAGCACGGCCAGCAGGAAGGGCGCGCCGCCAGGGCGACGCCCCCGGGGCCGAGGGGACCGAGGCGCGCCGGGTCGGTCGGGCCGTAGAGCCCGATCACCCGGGCGCCCACCGCGGCGCCCAGGTAGAGCGCCCCCGTGTCCGGGGCGATCACCAGGTCGGACTCCGCCTCCAGCGCAGCCGTCTCCAGGAGCGAGGTCCGGCCGGCCAGCGGCAGGATGCGGCCGTCCTGCCCTCCCCCCTCCGCGGCGCCGTCGCCGCGCGGCAGGCCGGCGCCCTCCCCGCCCGGCAGGCCGAGGAGGCGGAGGAGCTCCGCCTGCGCCGCTTCCTCGGCGGCGCCGCCGGTCAGGATCAGGCGCGCCTCCAGCCGCTCCAGGAGAAGCCGCGCCAGCCCGGCCCAGCGCTCCACCGGCCAGCGCTTGGAGGGCCAGTTGGCGCCCAGCTGGAGGAGGATGCGGGGGCCGCCCGGGCGGAGCTCCTCGGCCAGGCGCCGGCGCGCCGCCTCGCGCTCCTCCGGCTCGAGCGGGATCTCGAGCCGCCGCTCGCCCGGCGCGTAGGCCGGCTCGCCCGGCAGCTGCTGCCACCCCGGGCGCAGCCCGCCCTCGACGGCCGCCGCCGCCACCTGCGCCGTCCCCGCCAGCAGGTCGACGATGGGCAGGTCCTGCCGGTAGGGCAGACGGTGGGTCAGGAGCCAGCCGCCGCGGCCGGTGGAGAAGCCGACGCGCACCGGCGCCCCGGAGGCCCGGCCCAGGAAGTGCGACTTCAGGTTCCCGTGCAGGTCGAGGACCGCGTCGTAGCGCTCCGCGCGCAGCTGCCGCACGAGGCGGAGAAGGCCCGCCGCGCCGCGGTGGCTTCCTCGCGGTTCGTAGGTGAGGACGCGGTCGGCGCCGGGCAGGCGGGCGGCGACGGGCGCCGTCCAGCGCTGCACCAGCAGGTCGACGCGCGCTCCCGGCAGGCGCCGGCGGAGCAGGCGGAGCGCCGGGCCCGTGAAGAGCACGTCGCCGATGTAGTGGAGGCGAAGGACCAGGATCTTCATCGGCCGCTCCGCCCCGGGAGCGCTCCCGCCACCCCCGCCGCCTCGACGGCCGCCTCGCCGGGCTCGCCCGCCTCGGCCTGCCCGCGCTCGGCGGCGGCGCGGAGGGCGCCGGCCGCGCCGGTGATCAGCCAGAAGAGCATGACCACGCGGGGGCTGTACCAGCTGGTGTCGACGAAGCCGTGCGCCATGTTGCCCAGCACCGCCGCCAGCGTTCCGGCGGCGGCCGCCGCACGCCACGGCTCCCGCCCGCTCCAGCGCCGCCAGGCGTTCCACGCCACCTGGAAGGTGCGCAGTCCCAGCGCCAGATAGGCGATCAGCCCGACCACGCCCAGCTCGGCCGTGATCTCCAGGTACTGGTTGTGGCTGGAGAGCGCGACGATGCCGGTGATCATCCAGTGCGGGTAGACGAACTGGAAGGTGCGCAGCCCCAGGCCCGCGCCGAAGAGCCAGTAGGCGCGGATCATCGCCAGGACGCCCGTCCAGATGTAGACACGGAACGAGTTGGAGCTGTCCGCCAGGGTGAAGGCCGAGAGGAAGCGCTCCCGCAGCGGCGTCACCGCCAGCAGGGCGAGGACGCCCGCGGCGGCGCCGTAGAGGAGCCAGCGCGGCTCGAGCAGGAGGAGCAGCAGCCCGGCCGCGAAGGCGAAGGAGAGCCAGCCGCCGCGCGAGAAGCTGAGCACGAGCCCGGCCAGCATGAGCAGCGTCGCGCCCGCCAGCCACCACCAGGGCCGCCCCCGCAGCCGCGCGCGCGTCTCGCGGGAGACGAGCAGGGCGAGCGCCGGCGCCAGGAGGAGGACCAGGTACTGGGCGTAGACGTTGGGGTTCTCCAGCGCCCCGTAGACGCGCGCGCGGATGCCGGGCGAGGTCTCCACGTCGATCCAGGCCTGCGGCGTACCGTGCAGGGTGAAGTACTGGTAGATCCCGTCCAGCCCGGCCACCGCACCCGAGGCGACGGCGGCCACCCAGAAGGCGCGCACCGCCCGCTCGTCCCCCAGGAGGCGCGAGGCCAGCAGGTAGGCGCTGAAGTAGACCGCGTACTGGCCGAGGGTGTAGAGGCTGCCGCCCGGATGGACCGAGGTGAGCGCACCCACCGTCGCCACCCAGGCGAAGAGGAGGACCACCGTGTCCAGCGGCGTGCCGCGCAGCTTCACCCGGCCGCGGGCGGCCTCCATGGCGAGAAGCAGGAGGTCGAGCAGGAGCAGGCCCGCGTCCAGCACCTGGGGCACCCAGGGCAGGAGCGCCACCGTCACGGCCAGGAAGCCGGCGGGCGCGTTGCCACCCGCGCGGGCCAGGAGCTCGAGGAGCCGGCCTCCGATCCGGCTCTCCTCCACCTGGCGGTCGAGGGCGGCCAGGGGGCCGCGCATCCGCGCCGCCAGCCGGCGCTCGAAGGCGATGAGAAGCCTCCCGCTGCGGCTGCGCCGCCAGGCCGGGCGGCCGTCCGCGTCCAGGGTCAGTCCGCGCAGAAGCGCGCTCCCGGGAAGAGGCTCCGCGGGGTGCGCCACCGGTTCCGTCATCAGGAAGCACTTCCTCGCACCGACGAAGCTCGCTCCGCCTCCGCCGTGGCCGCCTCCACCCGCGCGCTCAGCGCACCACCCGCACCGCGGTGACGTAGCCGGTGGTCGCCCACTCCCGGGTCTCCATGCTGAGGCTCGAGCCGATGCGGACCTCCTGGCCGGCCAGGAGGATGCGCTGCGGGCTGACCGTGCCCGGGCCGCGAAGGACCAGGGTGACGTCGCTGTAAAGCGGGGAGGGCGCCACGATCAGGCGCCCGTCCGGAAGCGGCACCTGCTGCGGCGTCGGCTGCACCGTCTTGCCCACGATGGTGCCGAGAACCTCGACGCCCTTGGCGTCGTAGACGACCTGCCCGGTCCGCATGGCGTCGACCGAGGGCGGGCGCAGGTTGCTGACCAGGACGGTCACCTCGATCGTCCGCGACGCCACCGGCCGCGCCTGTCCCACGCCCTTCTGCCAGACGAGGGCGGCCACGCCCGCGATCACGATGACGACGACCAGCACGTCGAACCAGTTGAACCTGCGTCGACCGTCCGTCCCCGTTCACCCCTCCGGCGCCCGGCCGTACCATGATTCGCGTATCCCGAAAGAGGCGTCAAGACGAAAAGAAGGCCAGCGGATCCTCCAGCCGGAGCGGGTCCCGCGTCGCGTAGGCCTCGGCGTAGCGCACGCCGATCATGCGGCCGTACTGGCGGGCGCGCGCCTCCATCGCCTCCAGGAAGCCCCCGTGGCCGAAGAACCGCCGGTCGATCTCCAGCCCGCTCTCCCCCACCTGCGAGGCGTGCGCCTGGAGCGCCGCCACCTTCTCCTCCCAGACCTCCGTCACGTCGACGCAGAAGCTCGGCCGCTCCAGCGCCTCGTTGATGGGGTAGAAGAGGAGCGCCCGCACGACGTGGCAAGGCGCCTCCAGCTCGAGGCGGCGAAGGCCCGCATAGAGGACGGCGCGCTCGACCAGCGCGCCGGCGGCGGCGTGGTCGGGATGCCGGTCGAGGGGGTAGGGCGCCAGCACCAGCGCGGGTCGCGCCTGGCGGATCCAGAGCGCCAGCCGCCGGGCCGGCTCCGGCTCGTCCCGCACGGCCGTGTCGGGCAGGCCGAGGTTGAGCCGGAAGCGCGCGCCCAGGCGCCGCGCCGCCTCCGCCGCCTCCAGGGCGCGGATCCCGGCGTTGCCGCGGCTGCCCATCTCGCCGCGGCTCAGGTCGACCAGGCCGAAGCTGCGGCCGCGCCGGCGCTCCAGCGCCAGGAGCCCGGCCGTGCCCAGCTCGATGTCGTCGGGGTGCGGGCCGACGGCCAGGATCTCCACCGGCTCCGCCGCCCGCTCCTCGCCGTCCATGGCCGAGCTCGCCTCCTCCTTCTGCTTGAAACCTGCCGGCTCTCCTCAAACCCGCCGGCACCGTCGCTCAGCATAGCGCAGAAGCGGGGCGAGACGGAGCCCTCAGGCCAGCTCCAGCACCTGCGCCTCCGGCACCTCCTCCCGCGCCGCCTCCACCACGTGGGGGTGGCAGGTGAAGAGGAGCACCTGGTGCCCGCGGGCGAACTCGCCCAGCGCCCGCAAGGCGGCGCGCAGCCGGGCGGGGTCGAAGTCGGCCAGCGCGTCGTCGATCACCACCGGCAGGCTGCCGCCGTTGCGCCGGACTTCCTCGATGTAGGCCAGGCGCATCGCCAGGTAGAGCTGCTCCTGGGTGCCGCGGCTCAGCTGCCAGGGCTGCAGCGGCGGGGCGCCCGCCCGGCCCGGGTAGACGCGGAGACGCCGATCGCCGAGAGCGACGCGCACCGCCTCGTAGCGGCCGCCGGTGAAGCGGGCGAAGAGGCGCGAGGCGCTCTGCAGGACGGCGGGCTGCCGCTCCCGCTCGAAGCGGTCGCGGGCCACCGCCAGCAGTTCCAGGGCCAGGGTGAGCCGCCGCCACTCCGCGGCGCACGCCTCCAGGCGGGCGCGCAGGCCGGCCTCCCGGTCCTCCAGCTCGGCGACGCGGCGGCTCCGCTCCAGCTGCTCGACCTGCAGCCGGAGCTCGCCCAGGCGCTGGTGCGCCCGGTCGCGCCGCGCCCGCAGCTCCTCCACCGCGCGGGCGGCCGCCTGCTCCTCGGCCTCGAGCCGGGCCGGGTCGGCGGCGGCGAGCTGGCGGTCCAGCTCGGCCAGGGGGTCGGCCGCGGCGGGCCAGACGTCCAGGGCGCCGGCGCGCAGCTCGCCCTCGATCCGCTGCAGGTACGCCTCCCGCTGCCGCCAGCGCGCGGCCTGCTCGGCGGCCCCGGGCAGCTCGGCCGCCTCCTCGACGCCGGCCCTCTCCAGCAGGCCGCGCAAGGCCGCCTCCCTGGCGGCGGACTCCTCCTCCAGCCCGGCCAGCTCGGCCTCCAGGGCGCGGAGCTCGCGGGCGGCCTCCTCGCGGCGCTTCCTCCGCTCTCGGGCATCCTCCAGGCGCCGGCGCAGCGCCTCCACGCCGGGCGGCGCGCCCAGCCGCTCGGCCAGCGCCGCCACCCTCGCGGCGAAATCCTGCGAGGCCTGGCGGAGGGCGGCCTGCTCCTGCTCGAGCCGCCGCCGGCCGGCCACGAGCCCGGGAAGCCTCCGCGCCTCGAGGAGCCAGCTCTCCAGCTCCTCGGGCGCAAGGCCCGCGGGGAGACCGCGCTGCCGGCACCAGGAGGCCAGGCCGGCGAGCGCTTCCTCGGCCTCCCGCCCGGCGGCCGCGCGGACCTCGGCCAGCCGCCGCCGCTCCTGCTCCAGGAGGAGCCGCTCGCGCTCCAGGCGGAGTCGCAGCTCCGCCTCGTGCCGGCGCCCGGGTGCCAGCGCCAGGGCCAGCGCCACCGCCAGGGCCAGAAGGCCGATCCAGCCCGTCCAGGCGGGGCCGTGCAGAAGCGCGACGGCCAGCGCGACCAGACCGGCCAGACCGAGCGCCAGCGAGGCGGCGGCGGGCGGACCGGCCCGAGGCGCGCCCTCCTCGCCGCCTTCCGCGGCCGTCACCGCCGCCTGGCGCTCCCCGAGCTCCAGCTCTTCCAGCCGCCGGCGCGCCGCCTCGGCGCGATCGCGGGCCTGCAGGGCCTCCCGCGCCAGCTTCCGCCCCTCGGCCTCCGCCTCGGCCCAGCCCTCGCCGAGTCGCCGGGCGAGGGAGGAGAGCTCGTCCGGGTCCAGGCGCAGGCGGGCGGCCAGCGCCGCCTCCTCCCGGCGGAGCTCCTCCAGCCGGCCCGCCCTCTCCTCCAGGGCCGCCTGGCGACGCTGCTCCTCAGGAAGCTCCCGGAGCAGCGCCTCCACCTCGTCGGCCGCGGCCAGAACCGCCTCGGGAAGCGCTTCCTCCAGGAGGGACTTGCGCGCGTCCATGGCCGCGCGCAGCTCCCGCCGCCTGCTCTCCAGGCGTCCCAGCTCGCGCTGCAGCTCCTCCAGCCGCTCCGCCGCCTCCGCCGGGAAGGCGGCCCAGCGCCGGCCCGCCTCCACCTCGCCGGCCACGAGGCGCCACTCCTGCCAGCGCCCGCGGAGGTCGAGAAGCCGGCGGAGGCGGCGCGCCTCGGCCTCGGCCTCGGCCAGCCGCGGCTCGAGCTGCCGGACTTCCTCCTCCACCCGCTCGCGCTCGCGCCGCAGCGGCTCCAGCTCCTCCAGTTCGCTCCGCGCCGCGCCCAGCTCGCGCTCCACCTCGGTCAGCTCGACCAGGAGCCGGTCCAGATCCCGCGTGCGGCTGCGGGCTGTCCAGATCTGGCTCCGGCGGCGCTCCAGCTCCTCCTCCACCGCGGGCACCTCGGCGGCGCCGAAGCCGGCGCTGTAGATCCGCTTCCCCACCTCGCCCGCGTCGATCTGGCGAAGCGCGGCCAGCTCCGCCAGCGAGAAGGCGAAGACCGTCGTGTAGTCGCTCCGCTCCACCTGGCCGAGCAGGCGCGACAGCTCGGCCTCGGCCTCCGCCTCCTCCTGCGTCCTGCCCCCGCGCTCCAGCCAGATCCGCCCCCGCCGTCGCCCCCTCCCCTGCTGGAAGGAGCGCCCCAGCCGGATGCGCCCGAGCCCGGTCTCCAGCTCGACCTCGCCGCCCCACTCCTCGCCGGGGCCCGGCCGGTAGGGGTCGGCGGCTTCGCCGGCGCGGGAGGGCGCCGGCAGGTCGTAGAGCATGTCCACCCAGAAGGCGAGGAGCGTGCTCTTCCCCGCCTCGTTCGGCCCCGCCAGGAGCGTCAGGCCGGGGGCGAAGGGACCGAGGCGGAGGTCGCCGAGCGCCGCGAAGCGGCGCACGACCAGGCTTCGCAGGCGGAAGCCCCAGCCGCCCCAGGCCTCCGTCGCCTCCGGCCCCCGGCCCGCGCCCGTCACGGGGCGCCGCCTCCCGCGCGCTGCAGGCGCTTCTCCTCCAGGAGGTCGAGCACCAGGGCCAGCGCTTCCTGGAGCTCCTCCCCCAGCCCCGCCTCGGCCGCGCCGGCCAGGTGACGGGCGAGCCCGGGGCTCGCATAAAGCGGCTCGAGAGCGTGGCGGAACCTTTCCACGGCCCCGCCCCCCGCCAGCGCCTCCCGCACCTGCCGCGCCAGCTCCCCCTCCAGCGAGGCCTCCTCGGCCAGCGCCTCCAGCGGGCGCGGCGGGCGCGTCACCCGCTCGAGGCGGCCGATCCAGAGCGGCGGTCTCCGCCCGCGGGTCCTGCGCCGCAGCTCCTCCAGCAGCTCGCCCGTGAAGCCGGGCCGGCGGAGCGTGGCGTCGAGCGGGCCCCTGCCGGTCAGCCGCAGGAGCGCGACCAGCCCGCGCCCCTCCCGGGCCAGCTCCGCCGCCGCCTCCTCCACCGCGAGGAGGAGCGCCTGCTGCAGCCCTTCCTCCTCCTCCAGCGCGTCGATCGGGACCTCCAGCCAGCGCCACTCGACGCCGTGGGTGGGGACGAAGCGGAGGCGGCTCTCCCGCCCTTCCACCTCCACCAGGTAGCAGCCCCGGGGGCCCGCCTCGCGGGGGTTCCGGCCCTGGGTGTTGCCGGGGTAGACGACCGCCGGCGCCGAGGCGCGCAGCTCCAGCCGCGTGTGGACGTGGCCCAGCGCCCAGTAGTCGAAGCCGCCGGCGAGGAGGTCCTCCAGGCTGGCCGGCGCGTAGGCGTCGTGCCCGGGCTGGCCGCCCACGTTGGCGTGCAGCACGGCCACCGCATAGGGCGTCTCGCAGTCGCGCCGGAGCAGGCGGGCGTAGTTCTCGCGCACCTCGCGGCGCGGGTAGCCGACGCCCCAGACCCGCGCCAGCTCGCGACCGTCGCGGATGACGGGATAGGAGGCCGGCCGCCCCGGGGGGAAGAAGCGGACCGCCTCCGGCCACTCCATGCGCGGCCGCCAGCCCCCGTCGTGGTCGTGGTTGCCGGAGGCGACGAAGGTGGGGACGCCGTGCCGGGCCAGCTCGGCCAGCGCGTCGCGCAGCCGGTTGGCCGCCACCAGGCTCCGGTCGGCCTCGTCCCAGACGTCTCCCGCCAGCACCAGGAAGCTGGCCTCCTCCTCGAGGCAGAGGCGGACGATGCGGTCCAGCGCGGCGAGCGTCGCCTCGCGCACCGCACGCGCCATCTCCGGCGCCGCTTCCTCCAGCCCGGTCAGGCCGGTGTCGAGGTGAAGGTCGGCGGCGTGGACGAACTTGAAACGGGACATGCTCCAGCTCTTCGCGCCGCCCGGCGGCTTCCCTCCGTGCGGCCGGAGCGCCCGGGAGCCGCTTCGCGAGGCGGAATTGCAGCTATTTTCACTTTGTGCAACAATCGTCGTGGTCCGAGTCCGAGGGGGCGTCGCTCCGCCCCGAGATCGCGAGGAAGAGGGGACCACCCATGCCCAGATCGCGCACGCGTCGACCCGGCTCCAACCACCGCGAGAGCCCTCACGTCCAGGTGCTCGACCGGGCGCTGACGCTCCTGGAGACGCTCGCCCGGGAGGAGAACGGGCTGGGGCTGGTGGAGGCGGCCAACCGCGCCCAGCTCCACCCCAGCACGACCTACCGCCTGCTCAGCACCCTGGTCAGCCACGGCTTCGTCACCCACGACGACGAGACCGGCCGCTACCGCATCGGGCTGAAGGCCTTCGAGGTGGGCAGCTCCTTCCGCCCGCCCAGCGAGCTGAGGAAGCTGGCGCCCGGCGTCCTGCGCGCGCTCATGTCGCTGACCGGCGAGACGGCCAACCTGGCCATCCTGGAGCGCGGCGAGGTGACCTACATCGACCAGGTCGAGTCGCCGAGCCTCCTCGGCATGCACGCGCGCATCGGCCGCCGCGTGCCCGCGCACTGCACCGGCGCCGGCAAGGCCATCCTCAGCCGCCTGAGCGAGGAGGAGGTGGACGCCATCATCGCCGAGCACGGCCTGCCCGCCCACACGCCCAACACCATCACCGAACGCGGCCGCCTGCTGGAGGAGCTGAAGCGGACGCGCGAGCAGGGCTACGCGCTGGACAACGAGGAGATCGAGGCGGGCGTCCGCTGCGTGGCCGCGCCCGTCCTGGACGACAAGGGGCGGCCTGTGGCCGCCCTGAGCGTCACCGGCCCGGTGACGCGCTTCCACGACGACCGCCTGCCGATGCTCATCAACGCCATCCGCGCCGCCGCGGCCGACCTCTCATCGAAACTCGGCTACCGGCCCAGCTGACTCTCGCGGTGGAGGAGCCGTCCGCAAGCCCCCCGGCGCCGGTGCCCGGCCGGGGGGCTTGACGCGCCTGCTACCATACCCCTTGGGGTACCTACCAGGGGAGGTGTCGTCTTCATGCTCGGACCCCTCTTCCGCCAGGCCGACCTCGTCATCGTCGGCGGCGGCCCGGCCGGGGCGACGGCGGCGCTCTACGCCGCCCGCGCGGACCTCGACGTGGTGGTCGTCGACAAGGGGCTGACCAGCGGCGCCCTGGGCATGACCGGCCGGGTGGAGAACTACCCCGGCCTGCCGGCTGCGACGGGGGCGGAGATCGTGGAGTCGATCCGGAGGCAGGCCGCCTCCTTCGGGGCCGACTTCGTCCAGGCGCAGGCGATCGGCGTCGACTTCTCCGGCGATCCGAAGACGGTCTACACCTCCCGGGGCGACTACCGGACGCGGGCGGTCATCCTGGCCACCGGCGCCATGGGGCGGGCGCGGCGGGTGCCCGGCGAGGACGAGTACGTCGGCCGCGGCCTCTCCTACTGCGCCACCTGCGACGCCGCCTTCTTCCGCGGCCAGCGCGTCGCGGTGGTGGGCGGCTCCGACGAGGCGGTCGAGGAGGCGCTCTTCGCAGCCACCTTCGCCTCGGAGCTCCTCTTCCTCGCGCCGGAACGCGAGCCGAAGGCGGCGGTCGGCCTGGTCCGGCAGCTGGAGAGCGCGCCCAACGTGCGCCTCCTCCGCGGCTACCGCCTGCTGGCGGTGGTGGGCGACGGCCGGCGCCTCACCGGCCTGCGCGTGCGCGCGCCGGAAGGGGACGAGACGGTGCTGGAGGTCTCCGCCGCCTTCGTCTACCTCCAGGGGAACCGGCCGGAGACCGGCTGGGTCGGCGGCTCGGTGCGCCTGACGCCCGCCGGCTGCGTCGAGGTCGACGAGCACCTGGAGACCAGCGTGGAGGGCGTCTTCGCCGTCGGCGACCTCCTCTGCGGCGAGGTGAAGCAGGCCGTCCTGGCGGCCGCCCAGGGGGCACGGGCCGCCATCGAGGCCGAGAGGCGGCTCCGCGGCCGCGCCGTCGCCCGGGTGGACTGGAAGTGAGCGGGCCGAGGCCGTCGACTGGCCGGCGCCGCGGACGAAAGGGGGGGTCATACCCCGATGGGTATGACCCCCCTTCTCCGTCCCGGCTCGATTCCGGCCCCGCGGGCGCGGGTACCCGGCTGCGCCTCAGCGCCCGGTCAGGCTGAAGGCCTCGAGGATCGCCTGGCGCTCCTCTTCCTTGAGCGGCGCGACCTGCCGCGTGAGCGGCTCGCGCTTGTACTGCGGGAGCAGTTCGTCGTAGGCGACGCGCTCGGGATCCTCGAAGAGGATTCCCTCGACCAGGCCGCCGGTCTCGGCCAGCTTGCGCAGGGCCGCCATCCGGTCGAGCCGCGAGTAGGAGGCGTCGGCGTCGACGTCGACCAGGCGCTGGCGCAGGTAGTCGTAGCCGTACTCCTCGTTGAAGGTGACGCAGGGGCTGAAGACGTTGACCAGGGAGAAGCCCCTGTGCTGGATGGCGGCGCGCAGGATGACCGCCAGGTGGTCGATGTGGCCCGAGAAGCCCTGCGCCACGAAGGAGGCGCCGAGACCCAGGGCCATGCCCAGCGGCGAGAGCGGGTAGTCGGAACTGCCGAAGGGCGAGGAGCGCGTCACCCGGCCCAGCGGCGTGGTGGGCGCCGTCTGGCCCACCGTCAGGCCGTAGACGTCGTTGTTCATGACCACGTAGGTGACGTCCACGTTCCGGCGGATGGCATGGACCAGGTGGCCCACGCCGATGCCGTAGCCGTCGCCGTCGCCGCCGACGGCGATGACGGTCAGCTCCGGGTTGGCCAGCTTGGCCGCCTGGGCGACCGGCAGGGTCCGGCCGTGCAGGCCGTGGAAGCCGTAGGTGCCGATGTAGCTGGAGAGCTTGCCCGAGCAGCCGATGCCGCTGACCACCAGGACGCGGTGCGGCTCGATCTGGAGGTCGACCAGCGCCCGCTGGAGGCCGCGGAGCACTCCGAAGTCGCCGCACCCGGGGCACCAGGTGGGCGTCTCGGCGCGGTAGTCGTTCAGGGTCACCTTCCTCGCTTCCGTCACGCTCATCGTGCGAGCACCTCCCTGACCGAGGCCAGAACCTCGGCGGTGGTGAAGGGGTTGCCGTCGAACTTCAGGCAGGAGTGGAAGCCGTCGGAACCCAGCTGCCGGCGCAGCTCGCCCGCCAGCTGCCCGGTGGCGTTCTGCTCCACGACCAGCACCTTCTTGCCCTCCAGCTCGGCCGCCAGCGCCCGGGTGGGGAAGGGGCGCAGGACGCGCAGGTGGACGTGGCGGGCCGGGACCCCTTCCGCCTCGAGCAGCTGGCGCGCCTCCTCGATGGGACCGTAGGTGCCGGCGAAGCCGACCAGGACCAGATCGGCGTCCTCGGGCCCGCTGGTCCAGAGCGCCTCCCTCGTCAGCTCGGGGTCGGCGGCGGCCGTCTCCATCTTCTTGAGCCGCTTGGTCATCTGGGCCACGCGCGGCTCCGCGTCCTCGGTGATGTGACCCTCCACCGTGTGCTCGTCGCCCACCGCCGCCGTGGTCTTGCCCGGCACCCCGGGCAGCACCCGTGGCGAGACCCCGGTGTCGGTCAGCTGGAAGCGCGGGTAGGTGTGCGGCGCGAAGGCGCCCGGCTCCAGGTCGAGCTGCCCGCGCTCGACGGGGATGCGCCGCAGCTCCTCCAGGTCCACGTTGCGCACGTCCAGGGCCAGATTGAGGTCGGCGGCCACGATGACCGGGCACTGGTACTTCTCCGCCGCGTTGAAGGCCGCCTGGATCGCCCAGAAGGCGTCGGCCGTGGTGGCCGGGCTGATGACGATGCGCGGCTGGTCTCCGTGCGAGCCGTAGAGGATCTCGTTCAGGTCGCTCTGCTCCGGGCGCGTGGGCAGTCCGGTGGCCGGGCCGCCGCGCTGGGCGTCGACGATCACCACCGGCGTCTCCGTCATGGCCGCGATGGCGATCCCTTCCTGCATCAGGGAGAAGCCCGGGCCGGAGGTCGCCGTCCAGGCGCGCTGCCCGGCCAGGTTGGCGCCGATGGCGTAGTTGACCGCGGCGATCTCGTCCTCGGCCTGGACCACCGCGCCGCCCACCTTGGGCAGCCACTTGGCCAGCCACTGGAGGATCTCGCTGGCGGGCGTGATGGGGTAGGCGAAGAAGAGCCTGCTGCCCGCCTCCAACGACCCCCAGCCCATCGCCTCGTCGCCCTGGAGGAGGACGCGCCGCCCGGGGGCCGGCTTCTCCGGCATGGCGAGCGGCGGGATCCCCAGCTTGTGGACGGCCTCCCACCCCAGCCGGTAGGCGTTCCGGTTCTGCTCCACCACCTCGTCGCCCTTGCGGCCGAAGCGGCTGGTGAAGTACTCGTCCAGCGCCTCCTCGCCCCAGCCCAGCAGCGCGCCGGTGGCGCCCAGCGCCACCGTGTTGGCCATGATGGCGCCGCCCGCCTGCTTGGCCAGCGCCAGGAAGTCGACCGGCAGCAACCGTCCCGGGCTCCCCTCCGGGAGGTGCGGCTTCTTGGCCGCGTTGGCCAGGACCAGCGAGCCCTCGTGCAGCTTGTCGGCGTCGTGTTCGATGGAGAGTTGGTCGAAGGCGACCAGGATGTCGACCCGGTCCCCGGGCGTCAGGAGCGGCCGGGAGCCGACGCGCACCTGGTAGTGCGTGTGGCCGCCCTTGATCAGGCTCATGAAGTGCCGGTGCGAAGCGACGTAGTAACCCTGCTCGTGCATGATCTGCAGGAAGAGCGCCCCGGCCGACTCGATGCCCTCACCCTGGGCGCCGCCGACCTGCCAGACCAGATCTCGGCGCTTCACGCCTCATCCCCCCCGCCGGGTCCTCACGCCTCCCGACGGGTGGGACCCGGTCCGCGAAATTTCGCACGGCACAATCGCGTTTTGCGTTGCAGCAAAACATGCCGATTGCGAAATCATTGTAGCAAGACTCCGCGAGAAATGTAAATCGCAATTCTGCAAAACTCGGTTGCGGGGAATGAAAGATTCACGCCGGGGGCAGGCTCCGCACCCAGTTGGCGAGCAGGCGCGGCCCCGCGGGGGTCAGCACCGACTCGGGATGGAACTGCACCCCCTCGCAAGGAAGCTTCCTGTGCCGGATCCCCATCACCAGCTCGCCGCCCCCGGGCGCCTCCGTCACCGCGGTCACCACCAGCTCCGGCGCCGGCTGGATCCCCGCGCCCCCGGCCACGACCAGCGAGTGGTAGCGCGTCGCCTCGAAGGGGTCGGGCAGGCCCTCGTAGAGGGGCGAGCCGGTGCCGGCCAGCGGGCGGATGGCGGAGGTCTTGCCGTGGACGGGTTCCGCGGCGCGGACCACCCGCGCCCCGAAGGCGACGGCGACGGCCTGGTGGCCCAGGCAGACGCCCAGGATGGGGAGGCGAGGCGCCAGCGCGCGGACCAGCTCGACGCAGATGCCCGCCTCCTCCGGCCGGCCGGGGCCGGGAGAGAGGACGACGCCGCGCGGGCGCATCCGTTCCGCCTGCTCGACGGTGATGGTGTCGTTGCGGACGACCTCCACCGCCTCCCCCTCCGCCGCCACCTCCAGCGCCTGGACGAGGTTGTAGGTGAAGGAGTCGTAGTTGTCGACGACCAGGATCACAGCCCTTCCGCCCGCCTTCCCGCCGGGACGGCCGCGGGCCGGCCGCCGCCGGCCTCCTCCAGCGCCCGGATCAGCGCCGCCGCCTTGTTCCGGCTCTCCTCCCACTCGCGCTCGGCCAGCGAGTCGTAGACGATGCCTGCGCCCGCCTGCACCTCGGCCCGCCCGGGCTCGCAGAGGATGGTGCGGATGGCGATGCAGGTGTCGAGGTTCCCGTCGAAGCCGAACCAGCCGACGGCGCCCGCGTAGGGGCCGCGCCGCTCGCCTTCCTGGGCGGCGAGGAGCTCGATGGCGCGCACCTTGGGCGCGCCCGAGACCGTCCCGGCGGGGAAGCAGGCGGCCAGCGCGTCGACGGCGTCGAGCCCGGGGCGCAGGCGGCCGCGGACCGAGCTGACCAGGTGCATCACGTGCGAGTAGCGTTCGACCGCCATCAGCTCGTCGACGCGCACGCTCCCCCGTTCGGCCACGCGCCCGATGTCGTTCCGCGCCAGGTCGACCAGCATGACGTGCTCGGCGCGCTCCTTGGGGTCGGCCAGCAGCTCCGCCTCCAGCCGCTCGTCCTCCTCCCTCGTCGCCCCGCGCGGCCGCGTCCCCGCGATGGGTCGCGTGCTCACCTCGCCCCCCTCGACGCGCACCAGCAGCTCGGGCGACGAGCCGACCAGCTGCCGCTCGCCGAAGTCGATCAGGAAGAGATAGGGCGAGGGGTTGATGGCGCGGAGCGCCCGGTAGACCTCCAGCGCCCCCGGCGCCCCCTCCAGCACCCAGCGCTGGGAGAGGACGGCCTGGAAGATCTCGCCCGCCGCGATCGCCTCCCGCAGCCTCTCCACCCGCTCCAGGAAGCGTTGGCGCGGCGTCCCCTCCCGCACCCGCAGCGCGCTCCCCCCCGCTCCCGGCGCCGGCAGCTCCGCCGCGGCGGGCAGCGGCCCGTGCACCGCCGCCAGCACCTCCTCCACCGCCGCCAGCGCCGCGTGATAGGCGGCCAGCGGCGCCGGCCCCGCCGGCGCCAGGTGGAGGACGCCCACGCGGTGGAGCAGGTGGTCGAGGAAGACGATGGTCTCCGCGAACTGGAACTCCGCCTCCGGCCAGCCGGCGGCCGGGCTCTCCGGCTCGCGCAGCCGGCCCGGCGCCAGCGCGGCCTCCAGCCGGGGCTCCAGGTGGCGGACCGCCTCGTAGGCCAGGTAGCCGACCGCCCCGCCGCGGAAGCGGACGTCGGCCGCCAGCGGCGCCACCCGTTCCCTGCGCAGCTCGCTGCGCAGGGCCTCCCAGGGCGTCCCCGGCAGCCAGGAGCGCTCCCAGGCCGTGCCGCGCCGCCGGTCCACCTCCGTCCCGCCCGGCCGGGAACGCAGCCGGGCGTAGGGCCGCAGGCCGATGAACGAGTAGCGGCCGACGCTCTGCCCGCCCTCGACGCTCTCCAGAAGGAAGCTCGCCCCCAGCGCCTTCAGCTTCAGGTAGAGGCTGATGGGCGTCTCCAGGTCGTTCGCCTCCACGCGCAGGAGCGGCACCCTGTCGAACCGGGCCGCCCTTTCGAGAAACTCCTCCCGTTCGCGGTCGAGCAAGCCGCCTCCACCTCCGTCCGCCCGTCCCGCCGCGCCCCCGCCGGGGCCCGGCGGCTGCCGGCCCGCGCGAGACGGGCGCAAGGAAGAACGAGGCCTTCCGCCCCGCATGGGGCGGAAGGCCTCGCTTCCGCTGTGCCACCCATCTTCGGGAGCGGCCCGCCGCTCGCGCCGGCGCCCTGCGACCGCCCGCGCGCCGCTCCCCTCCGCCCGGTACGCGGAGTCGCCCGGAGGCTCCGGGCGATCCTGAATACCGGCCCCCTGCTAACGGTGGGGCTCCGGGTCCGCCTACCCGGCCGTGGCCGCCGCGCGGGCGCTCTCCGCCGCCTCGTCGCCGGCTCGCCGCGGTCGCTCGGGGACCGGCTCGGGGATCCATTCGCCAGGCGCCTGGCCGCCGGCTCGCACCCGCCGCCGGCTCTCTGGCCGGCCGGCCGCCTGGGTACTCTTCCCGTCACCGCCGTTGTCGAGCCGATCCGGATGTTGCTGGCATTCTAGGTGTCCCCGGCCGGGACCGTCAAGGCTTGCGCGCAGCTGCATAGTCATGCAGATTTCCGGCGGCGCGCTCCGTGGTTCCCCGCGCATCTCCCTTGCGAGCGCATGTATAATCATGCAGTCCGCCCCGCCTCCTGTCGCCCGCCCCGGCGGTCGGGCGCGGGAGGTCGGGCGCGGGTGCTTGTCGAACTGCGGAGGTGATTGGCTGCAGTTCGACGCCTTACCCTCATCGCAAGGAGCGATGACAACATGATTCGCAGACCTCGGCGACTGCGGTTGCTTGCAACCGCCCTCCTGGCGAGCGTGGCGCTCGCCCTGGCGGGATGCGGCGGACAGGCGCCCGCCTCCGGCAACGGTGCGGCGGCCGGGAGCGGCTCCTCGTCCGGCGCTTCCTCCGGCAGCAAGCCCTACCTGCAGGTCGGCACGGAGGCGGCCTACGCCCCCTTCGAGTCGGTCGACCCGGCCAGCGGCAAGTACGTCGGCTTCGACATGGACCTGATCCAGGCCGTGGCCAAGGCGGCCGGCTTCGCCGGCGCCCAGGTGCACAACATCAAGTGGGACGGCCTCATCCCCGCGCTGGACGACCACGAGGTGGACGCGGTCATCTCGGCCATGACCATCACGGACGACCGCGCCAAGAGCGTCACCTTCTCCGACCCGTACTTCACCGCCGGCCAGGTGATCGGGGTCAAGAAGGGCAGCCCGATCAAGACCCCGCAGGACCTGGCGGGCAAGAAGGTGGGCGTCCAGGCCGACACCACCGGCGACTACGCCGCCCAGAAGGTGAAGGGCACCACCATCGTGCGCTACCCGCAGACACCCGACGCCATCAACGCGCTCCTCAACGGCGACGTGGACGCGGTGGTGATCGACGCCCCCGTGCTCTACAACTTCATCAAGGAGAACCCGAACCGCGGCGTCGTCGCCGCCGGGCAGCCGTTCACGGTGGAGTACTACGGCATCGCCATGCGCAAGGACGACACGGAACTGGTCCGCAAGATCAACCAGGCGCTGGCCAAGCTGAAGGCGGACGGCACCTACCAGAAGCTGTACGACCAGTACTTCTCGTCGTCGAAGTGAGCCTGGCTGCCGATGGATATCCGCTGGGACGTCGTCGTCCGGTACCTCCCCTTCCTGGTCGAGGGCGTACCGATGACGCTCCTGCTCTCCGGGGCGGGGATCGGCATCGCCCTCGTCTGGGGGCTCTTCCTGGCCTTGGGGCGGCTCTCGCAGCGCGCCTGGCTCAACCGCCCGGCCGCCGCCTACATCACGTTCTTCCGCGGGACGCCGCTCCTGGTCCAGATCATGCTCATCCACTTCGCGGCGCCGCAGCTCTTCGGCTACCGCCCGCTGCCGCCGCTGGTGGACGGCATCGTCGCGCTCGGCCTCAACTCCTCGGCCTACGTGGCCGAGATCTACCGGGCCGGCATCCTCTCCGTGCCGCACGGGCAGATGGAGGCTGCCCGCTCCCTGGGCATGAGCTACGGCCTGGCCATGCGCCTGGTGGTCCTGCCGCAGGCCTTCCGCGTGGCCGTGCCCCCTCTCTTCAACGAGTTCATCGCCCTGACCAAGGACTCGTCGCTGGTCTTCGTCCTGGGCGTGCTGGAGCTGATGAGCCGCGGCAGCGTCGCCGCCGGCAGCGTCTACCGCTACCTGGAGATCTGGCTGCCGGTCGCCCTCCTCTACCTGGCCCTGACGTCGATCTTCACCCTTCTGGCCAGCGCGGTGGAGAGGAGGCTCGGCGTGCATGATCAGCGTCCGTTCCTTGCGTAAGCGCTTCGGCTCCCTGGAGGTGCTGCGCGGCATCGACCTGGAGGTGGCGCAGCGCGAGGTGATCGTCATCGTCGGGCCGAGCGGTTCGGGCAAGTCGACCTTCCTGCGCTGCCTCAACGGTCTCGAGAAGCCCAGCGCGGGCGAGATCCGCATCGACGGCCTCTCCCTGACCGACCCGGGCGTCGACCTGGACCGGGTACGCCAGCGGGTGGGGATGGTCTTCCAGTCCTTCAACCTCTTCCCGCACCTGACCGCGCTCGCCAACGTGACGCTGGCGCCGATCCGCGTCCGCGGCATGAAGCCGGCCGAGGCCCGCGAGCTGGGCATGGCCATGCTGGCGCGGGTCGGCCTGGCCGAGAAGGCCGGCGCCTACCCCTCCCAGCTCTCCGGCGGCCAGCAGCAGCGCGTCGCCATCGCCCGGGCGCTGGCCATGCAGCCCGAGGTGATGCTCTTCGACGAGCCCACCTCGGCCCTCGACCCCGAGATGATCAAGGAAGTCCTGGACGTGATGGAGGCGCTGGCGCGCGACGGCATGACCATGCTGGTGGTCAGCCACGAGATGGGTTTCGCGCGCCACGTGGGCACGCGCCTCCTCTTCATGGACCAGGGGCAGATCCTGGAGGAAGCGGAGCCCGAGGCGTTCTTCGAGCACCCGCAGCACCCGAGGGCGCAGGCCTTCCTGTCGAAGATCCTGCGCTGATCCCGCGCTGAGGCGCGCCGGGCGACGGCCTAGGCGGCGGCCGCCGCCCGCTCCAGGAAGCCCGCCACGATCGGGCCCAGCTCCTCCACGTCGATGAGGAAGGCGTCGTGCCCGTCGTCCGCGCGCATCTCCGCGTAGCTGGCGCGCACCCCCGCGCGCCGCGCCGCCTGGAAGAGCGCGCGCACCTCCTCCGCCGGGTAGAGGCGGTCGCTGGCGATGCCCACCAGGAGCAGCTCGCCGCGCACCCGCGCCAGCGCCGCCTCCAGCCCGCCCCACGCCTCGCCCAGGTCGTAGAGGTCCATGGCGCGCGTCAGGTAGAGGTAGGAGTTGGCGTCGAAGCGGTCGACCAGCTTCTCGCCCTGGTAGGCCAGGTAGCTCTCCACCGCCATCTGGTCGCTCCACGCGCCCTGGGGCGGCCTCTGCCAGCGCCGGCCGAACTTCCGCTCCATCGAACCCCAGGAGTGGTAGGTGACCATGGCCACCTGGCGCGCCACGGAGAGGCCGCGCACCGGGCCGGGCGTGCCGTAGTAGTCGCCCCCGCGCCAGCCGGGGTCGGCCATGATGGCCGCCCGCTGCGCCGCGTCCCAGGCGACGGCCGTGGCCGAGTGGGCCGCGGGCGCGCCGATGGCCACCGCCCGCTCCACCCGCTCCGGCGCCTCCACCGCCCAGGTGAGGGCGCGCATGCCGCCCAGCGAGCCGCCGATGACGCAGTGGAGGCGCCCGACGCCCAGCCGGTCGAGAAGGCGCATCTCCGCGCGGACCATGTCGCGCACCGTGATCAGCGGGAAGCGGAGCGCCCACGGCCGCCCGTCGGGTCCGGGGGAGGAGGGACCCGTCGACCCCTGGCAGCCGCCCAGGACATTGGCCGCCAGGACGAACCAGCGCCCGGTGTCGATGGGCGCGCCCGGGCCCACCATCCCCTCCCACCAGCCGGGCGGGTCTTCCTCGTCGTGCGAGGCGACGTGGGCGTCGCCGGTCAGCGCGTGCTCCACCAGCACCACGTTGCCCCCGCCGGGGTCCGGCTGCCCCCAGCTCTCGAAGCGCAGGCGGAAGGGGCCGAGGGTGCCGCCCAGCTCGAGCTCCAGCGGCGGATCGCCCGGCTCGCCCGTCCCCAGCGTGACGAAGCCCTTGCTCGCGATGGCCACGGGGTTCCCCATGAGCCTCACCGCCCGGCTCTCAGGCGGCTCCGGCCGTCCGGCGGGAGGCCGCCTCCAGCGCCTGCTCCAGGTCGGCGATCAGGTCGCGGACGTCCTCGATGCCGATGGAGGCGCGGACCAGCTCCGGCGTCACGCCCGTGGCGCGCTGCTCCTCCTCGCTCAGCTGCTGGTGGGTGGTGGTGGCGGGGTGGATGATCAGCGAGCGCGCGTCGCCCACGTTGGCCACGTGGCGGAAGAGCCGGAGCGCGTCGATGAAGGCGGCGCCGGCCGCCCGGCCGCCCGCCAGGCCGAAGGCGAGGATGCCGCCCGCCCCGCGCGGGAGGTACTTCTCCGCCAGCGCGTGGTAGGGGTCGCCGGGCAGGCCGGGATAGCGGACCCAGGAGACGTCGGGCCGCCGGCTCAGCCACTCGGCGACGGCCCGGGCGTTCTGCACGTGGCGCTCCATGCGCAGCGGGAGCGTCTCCACCCCCTGCAGGATGAGGAAGGCGTTGAAGGGGCTGAGCGCGGGCCCCAGGTCGCGCAGGAGCTGGGTGCGCGCCTTGGTGACGTAGGCGGCCCGGCCGAACTGGCGCGTGTAGCGGACGCCGTGGTAGGTGGGGTCGGGCTCGGTCAGCTCCGGGAACTTCCCGTTCTCCCAGTCGAAGCGGCCGCCGTCGACCAGGATGCCGCCGATGGAGTTGCCGTGGCCGCCGAGGAACTTGGTCATGGAGTGGACGACGACGTCGGCGCCCCACTCGAAGGGCCGGCAGAGGTAGGGGGTGGCGAAGGTGTTGTCCACGATGAGCGGGATGCCGGCCTCGTGGGCGACGCGCGCCACCGCCTCGATATCCAGGACGTCCAGGCGCGGGTTGCCGATCGTCTCCGCGTAGAGCGCACGCGTGCGGGGGCCGATGGCGGCCCGGAAGTTGGCCGGGTCGGAGGGGTCGACGAAGCGCGTGGTGATCCCGTAGCGCGGCAGCGTGGCCGCGAAGAGGTTGTAGGTGCCGCCGTACAGGTTGGAGCTGGCCACGATCTCGTCGCCGGCCTTGGCGATGTTGAGGATGGCCAGCGTCTCGGCGGCCTGCCCCGAGGCGACGGCCAGCGCGCCGACGCCGCCTTCCAGCGCCGCGACGCGCTCCTCCAGGACGGCCACGGTCGGGTTCATGATGCGGGTGTAGATGTTGCCCGCTTCCTCCAGCGCGAAGAGCCGCGCCGCGTGGGCCGTGTCCTGGAAGAGGTAGGAGGTCGTCTGGTAGACGGGGACGGCCAGCGCACCGGTGGCCGGATCCGCCTGGAAGCCGCCGTGGATCGCCAACGTGTCGAAGTGGAGCGCGGAGCGCTCGGTCACCTGACTCACCTCTCCTCTCCCGCCGCAGTCCGCTGGGGCATGAAAAAGCCCCTTCTCAGGCTGAGAAGAGGCGCGTGATCGGCGCTCTCCTCTCATCTCTCAGGCCATGCCTGCAGGAGTTGGCACCCTGCCAAGTCATCCCCCGCGGCCGTCAGGAACGACCGCCTGGGGACCACCCCGGGTTGCCGGGCTTCATCGGGCCAGTCCCTCCGCCACTCTGGATAAGAGGCTGCGGCGCTATTTAGTTGGGAAAAACCATATCATCGCGGTTCCGCGGGCGTCAACCCGTATAATCCGAAGCGGAGCGCGCGGACGGCAGGGCCCGCGGCGAGCCGATCGGCGCGCGCTGCACTGGAGGTGGGGCAAAGGTGGGAGTCCTGTCCAGGATCTCGACCGTGGTCAAGGCGAAGGTGAACAAGCTCCTCGACGCCGCGGAGGATCCGCGGGAGACGCTCGACTACTCGTACGAGAGGCAATTGGAGCAGCTCCGCCAGGTGAAGCGAGGCCTGGCCGAAGTGGTCACCTCGAAGAAGCGGATCGAGCTGGAGGCGGCCCAGCTCCGCCAGACCGCCCAGAAGCTGGAGGACCAGGCGAAGCAGGCGCTGGCCGCCGGCCGCGAAGACCTGGCGCGCACCGCGCTCGAGCGGAAGGCCGGCATCACCGCCCAGCTGGAGGGGTTGGATCAGCAGATCGCCTCCCTGGAGGCCGAACAGCAGAAGCTGACCGACCTGGAGGTGAAGCTCCGCACCAAGGTCGAGGCCTTCCGCTCCCAGAAGGAAGTGATCAAGGCCCAGTACTCCGCCTCGGAGGCGCAGGTGCGGATCAGCGAGGCGCTCAGCGGCCTGTCGGAGGAGATGAGCGACGTCGGCCTGGCGGTCGACCGCGCCCGGGAGAAGACGGAGCGGATGAAGGCGCGGGCCGCGGCCATCGACGAGCTCTCGCAGAGCGGCGTGCTGGAGGATCCCCTGGGTTCGGACGACATCGACCGCGAGCTCCGCAAGGTGGCGGCCGGAAACCGGGTGGAGAGCGACCTGGAGCGCCTGAAGAAGGAGGTCGGCCGCTCGTGATCGTCCGCATCCAGACCGAGCACCAGTACCGCCTGGAAGGCGAGGCGCTCCGGCGCCTCGACGAGGAGGACAACCTGCTGCTGGAGGCGGTGCGGACCGGCGACGAGGCCGCCTTCCGCGAGGCCTTCGCCCGCATCCTGACGCTGGTGCGCACCGAGGGGGAGCCGCTGCCGGCGACCTACCTCGGGCCCTCGGACGTGATCCTGCCGCCCCCGGACACCAGCCTCGACGAGGCGCGGCAAATCCTGGCCAACTACCCGGAGGACCTGGTCGAGCGGTAGCGCGACCTGCTCCCCCGCGTGCCAGAAGGGCCGGCCGTCTTCCGGCCGGCCCTCGTCCTCTCCCTGCCCGGGCCTCCCCGGGCGTCGTCAGACCGGGCAGTCCCAGAGCGCGTACCAGCGCGTGGGATCGCCCTCCCAGGGCAGCTCGCCCTCCAGCACCGCGCCGGCGCGCAGCTCCAGCGCGTTGTTCCGCTTCTTCTCGCCCTCCGCGGGGATGAAGGGGTAGAAGTTGCCGCGCTTGTAGTTGTAGACGAGGTAGGCGCCCCGTCCTTCCTCCGTCAGGAAGCGCCAGACCGCCGAGAGGAGCTGGCTTCCGAACCCCTTCTCCTTCAGCGTCTCCGCCACCATGTGCACCGTGGTGACCAGGTCGTCGAAGTCGGGGTCGGCGAGGATCGCCCAGCGGTATCCGTACTCGTCGGTGCGGAACTCCACCCGGGCGCCGCTCTCGCCGGAGCTGAACTGGAGGAGCTGTTCCAGCTCCTTCTCCGCATCGGCGAACTCGCCCGACTCCACCGGCCGGTAGCAGACGCCCGCCCGGCCGGCGCTCTTCCAGTGCAGGGAGGCCTCCAGCGTCACCTGCGCCGTCGAGAGGGCGAAGAACGCCTCCGTCTTGGGCCGGAGCGGCCGGGACCGCCCGAAGATCGCATCCAGGAAGCCCAATTTCCGCGCCCCCTCCGGGCGACCCGGCTCAGCGCGGCCGGCCCTCCAGCTCCCGCTGCAGGCGTTCGAGCTGCTCCAGGCGCCGCTTGAGCGAGGGATGGGTGGAGAAGAGCTCCATGACGCTCTCGCCGCTCAGGGCGGGCACGATGAAGAAGGCGTTGAACGCCTCCGCCTGGCGCAGGTCGCGCGTGGGGATCATCTGCATGCGCCCGCTGATCTTCTGCAGCGCGCTGGCGAGCCTGGAGGGCGCCCCGGTCAGGATGGCCGAACCGCGGTCCGCCGCCAGCTCCCGGTAGCGCGAGAGCGCCCGGATCAGGAAGAAGCTGATCACCCAGACCAGCAGCGAGACCAGGTAGACCACGACCCAGGCGACGCCCGAGTTGTTGTTCCGCTCGTCGCGCCCGCCCGCCATCCAGCCGATCAGGTAGAAGCGCTGCACGATGAACGAGGCGATGGTGGCGAAGAAGCTGGCCCAGGTGATGACCGCCACGTCCCGGTTCCTGACGTGGGTCAGCTCGTGCCCCAGCACCGCCTCCACCTCTTCCGGCTCCAGCCGGTTGAGGAGGCCGGTGGTGACGGCGACCACCGCGTGGCTCGGGTTACGGCCCGTGGCGAAGGCGTTGGGAACGTCGGTGCGCGCGATGGCCACCCGCGGCTTGGGCAGGTCGGCCGTCGCCGCCAGCCGCTCCACCATGGCGTGCAGCTCGGGCGCCTCCGCCTCCGAGACCTCCCGCGCACCCATGGACCAGAGCACCAGCCGGTCGGAGAGGAAGTACTGCAGCGCCATCATGCCGCCCACGATCACGACGAGCGAGAAGAAGTCGACGCCCGCGTTCCAGAGCACCAGGGTGAACGCCAGGTAGAGCGCCGCCAGCAGGAAGAGCGTCAGGAACATGCGGGCGGAGAGACCCCAATCGTGACTGAGCCGGCGTTCCATCTCCGAATCCCTCCGAACAAGGTGAGCCGCCAGCATCACGATACCACAGCCGGCCGCCCTCACCGAGGCGCGCCGCGGGCCCGCTGCGCCCGCCGCAGGCTGCGGCGCTGGCGCTCCACCGCCAGGACGAAGCGCGGCAGGGCCAGCTGCCTCCGCCACCGGGAAGGTTCCCGCACCAGCCGGTAGAGCCATTCGAGGTGCGCCCGGATCATCCAGCGGGGCGCGCGCGGCTTCAGCCCCGCCAGGACGTCGAGCGCGCCGCCCACGCCCAGGCCCACCGCCGCCCCCGTCACCTCCCGGTGGGCCACCAGCCAGCGCTGGTCGCGGCCCATGCCCATCCCGGTCACCAGCAGTTGCGGCTCCAGCGCCCGGATGTGGTCCAGGACGTAGCTCTCCTCGTCCGGCCCGAAGTAGCCGTGGTAGGTGCCGACCACCCTCAGCCCCGGGTGGTCGCGCTCGATCGCCCGCTCGGCCAGCTCGGCGACCTGCGGCGCGCCGCCCAGCAGGAAGACCCGCAACCCCCGCGGTGCCCCCTCCGCCAGCAGGCGCTCCAGCAGGTCGATGCCCGTCACCCGCTCCGGGAGCGGGTGACCCAGCCGGGCCGCCGCCCAGACGATGCCCACCCCGTCCGGCGTCAACAGGTCGGCCTGCTCGAGCCAGGCGCGCAGGTGGGCGTCGCCCTGCGTCGCCATGATGATCTCCGGATTGGGGGTCAGGACGACGCGCATGCGCTCGCCGGGCGCCTCGCACCAGGCGAGGATGCGCTCCACCGCCTCCCGCATCGTCACCGCGTCCACGGGCACGCCGAGGATGCGGATCCGCTGCTTCGCGGGCGCCTGCCGCGCCACCCTTCCGTCGACCTTCCTCTCCGTCCCGTCCGTCCTCCCGGCCCTCTCCGCCCCCGTCGTCTCCACCGCCCCCCTCCGCCCCGGGCCGGCGGCGCGTGGCACGCGCCGCGCCGCCTCCGGATTCCGGCAACTGGGAGCCCTTCAGGGGACTGGTATAATTCAGCCATAGCAGGACAAGGCTGACCAGCGCCCGGTCTCCAGGCCGGATCGAGGGCGATCCGGCGAGATCGAGCGAAGGAGGGTGAGACGATGGCCCGTGAAAGCACGCTCAGCACGATAGCGGCCCTCCTCCTCGGAGCGGCCGCCGGCTTCGTCGCCGGCGTCCTCCTCGCCCCCGCCCCCGGCGCGGCGACGCGCGACACGCTCCGCCAGCGGGCCTCCGAGACCCTGTCGCGGGCGAGCAGCGGTCTCGCCGAGTCGTCCCAAGGCCTGACCTCGGCCGCCGGTCACTGGGTGGAGCGGGCGCAGGGCGGGCTCGGTTCGGCCTGGGAGACGGCCCGCAGCCGCCTCGGCCGGGGTCGCGAGGCGAACGGCGAGGAGGGGGAGGGCGGCGACGACCTGCCCGGGGCGCCCGACCCGAACCCGGAGCCCGGGGGCTCCTTCTAGATGGCCTCCCTGACCGTCATCGCGGTCGCCACCTCCGTCATGGCTCTCGCCATGCTGCTGGCGGCGGTCGTGATGGCCCTCCTCCTGGCGCGCCTGGCCGCGACGGTCCGCTCGCTGGAGGGCGAGATGGTCCAGCTCCGCCAGGACCTCCTGGCCACCGTCCATGACGTGCGCCAGATGACCGACGACGCGGCCGCGGTGGTACGCGGCGGCCGGAAGCTGGCCGAGCAGGCGGGCACCGCCGTCACCGTCTTCGCCCTCAGCCGCGCGTTCGGCGGCGGTGGCGGCGGCGGGGTCTGGTCGATGCTCGGGCAGGCCGCCGCGGGCGCCCTCGCTCCTCTCCTCAGCCACTTCCTGAGCCGTCGCCTGGGGGAGGGTGCCTCCGCCGCCGGCGCCGCAGCCGGCGACCCGCGGAACCGCCTGGGGTGAGGGCCCCGGCTTCGGCCGGGGTCCGCCCCTGCCCCACCTAGAGCGCCCCGCGCACCTGCCGCTGCGCCTCGGCCTCGAGGAAGGCCTCGATGAAGGGGTCGATCTCCCCGTCCATCACCGCCTGGACGTTGCCCACCTCGGTCCCCGTCCGGTGGTCCTTCACCAGCGTGTACGGCTGGAAGACATAGGAGCGGATCTGGTTCCCCCAGGCGATCTCACCCTGCTCCCCGCGCGCGGCCGCCTTCTCGCGCTCCTTCTCCTCCAGGCGCAGCTCCAGGAGCCGGGCGCGCAGGATGCGGAGGGCGTTCTCCCGGTTGGCGTGCTGCGAGCGCTCGGTCTGGCAGGTGACGACGATGCCCGTGGGGATGTGGACGATGCGGACGGCCGTCTCCACCTTGTTGACGTTCTGCCCGCCGTGGCCGCCGGAGCGGAAGGTGTCGATGCGCAGCTCGTCGGGGTCGATCTCGATCTCGCCCTCTTCCTCCACCTGCGGCGCCACGTCCACCGAGGCGAAGGAAGTGTGGCGGCGCGCCGCGGCGTCGAAGGGCGAGATCCGGACGAGGCGGTGGACGCCGCGCTCGCCCCGCAGGTAGCCGTAGGCGTACGCTCCGCGCACGGACAGGGTGGCGCTCTTGATGCCGGCCTCCTCGCCCTCCTGGTAGTCGAGCAGCTCCACCTGGAAGCCGTGCGACTCCGCCCAGCGCATGTACATGCGCAGCAGCATCTCGGCCCAGTCCTGCGCCTCGGTCCCGCCGGCGCCCGGATGGAGCGAGAGCAGGGCGTCGCGGGCGTCGTACTCGCCCGCGAAGAGCATCTGGAAGCGGAGGCGCGAGAGGCTCTCCTCCGCCTTCCGCAACGCTTCCTCCGCCTCGCGCTCGGAGTCGCCGGCCAGCTCCGGCGCGTCGCGCTCCGCCTCTTCGGCCATCTGGAGGAAGGCCTCGGCCTGCGCGAGGCTCCCGGTGACGCCGCGCATCGCCTCCACCGGCTGGCGCAGCCGGCTCAGCTTCTTCATCAGCCGCTGGCCGCGGGCGGGGTCGCTCCAGATCTCGGGCTTGGCGCTCTCGGCCTCGAGGCGCTCGATCTCCTCGCTCAGCCTGGCGAGGTCAAAGAGACCTCCCGATGCGCTCCGCCTCGTGGCGGGCGTTTTCCAGACGGTCGTACAGCTCCTGGATCAACGTGCTCGACCTCCTGCTCGCATCCTGCCCGGCTCAACCGGCGGCGCGCCCGTGGCAGTACTTGTACTTCTTGCCGCTGCCGCAGGGGCAGGGATCGTTCCGCCCCACCTTCTGCACGCGGACGGGTTCCAGGCGCGGCGCGGCCGCCGGGCTGCCGGCCTCCTCGCCGCCCTGGCGCGCCGCCCGCCGCCGCTCCGCGCGGGAGAGCGCGACGCTCGAGGACGGCCGGCTCTCCTGGGCGGCTCCGTTGGCGGCGGCCGCGACGCCGGCCGGAACGTCGCTGGCGCCGTAGGTTCCGGTCGCCACTGCCACCGCCCGCCGCTGCACCGGCTGGGCCTGGGCCGGCTGGATCTGAACCCGGTAGACGTAGCGGACGATGTCGTCGCGGATGGAGTGGACCATCTCCTCGAACATGCGGTGGCCCTCCATGCGGTACTCCACCAGCGGGTCGGACTGGCCGTAGGCGCGGAGGCCGATCCCCTCGCGCAGGTCGTCCATGGCGTCGAGGTGGTCGATCCACTTGGAGTCGACGACGCGCAGCATGACGAAGCGCTCCAGCTCGCCCATCAGCTCGCGCCCGTAGAGCGCCTCCCGCTGGTCGTAGACCTGGCGGCAGGCGTCCAGCAGCTCCTCGCGCAAGGCGGCCGGCCCGAGACCCTTCAGCTCCCCGGGCCGCAACGTCCCGGCCGGCAGGAAGTGCTCCTCCAGCTCGCGGACCAGCGCTTCGAGGTCCCACTCCTCGGGATCCAGCCGCTCCGACGCGTGGCGCTCCAGCGCTTCCTGGACGACCTCCTCCACCATCCGCTCGACGACCGGCCGCAGCTCCTCGGCCTCCAGCACCTGGCGGCGCTGCTCGTAGATCACCTCGCGCTGCTGGTTGAGGACGTCGTCGTACTCCAGCAGCTGCTTGCGCGCCTCGAAGTTCTTGGCCTCGACCTTCCGCTGCGCGTTCTCGATGGCGCGCGTCACCAGGGCGTGCTCGATCGGCTCGTCCTCCTCGACGCCCAGCCGGTCCATCAGGCCGGCCACGGTCTCGCCGCCGAAGAGGCGCATCAGGTCGTCCTCCAGCGAGACGAAGAAGCGGGAGGAGCCCGGGTCGCCCTGCCGGCCGGCGCGGCCGCGCAGCTGGTTGTCGATGCGCCGGGCCTCGTGTCGCTCCGTGCCGAGCACGTGGAGGCCGCCCAGCGCCACCACCCTCTCGTGCTCGGCGTCGGTCTCGCGCTTCTTCTCGGCGTAGATCTTCCGGTAGAGCTCCCGCGCCTCGGCCACTTCGGGCGAGGTGACCGGGCCGTGCTCCGCCGCCTCGGCGATCACCTCGGGCGCATAACCGAGCCGGGCCAGCTCCTCCCGGGCCATGAAGTCGGGGTTGCCGCCCAGCAGGATGTCGGTGCCGCGGCCGGCCATGTTGGTGGCGACGGTGACGGCGCCCAGCCGGCCCGCCTGCGCCACGATCTGCGCTTCCTTCTCGTGGTACTTGGCGTTGAGGACCTGGTGGGGGACGCCCTCCCGCTTCAGCATCTGCGAGAGTCGCTCCGACTTCTCCACCGAGGTGGTGCCCACCAGCACCGGACGGCCCTTCTCGTGCATCTCCTTGATCTCGCGGACCACCGCCCGCCACTTGGCGTTCTCGGTCTTGTAGACCTGGTCCGGGTACTCGTGGCGGATCAACGGCAGGTTGGTGGGGATGACGACCACGTCCAGCCTGTAGATCTTGGAGAATTCCTCCGCCTCGGTGGCGGCGGTCCCCGTCATGCCCGCCAACTTGTCGTACATGCGGAAGTAGTTCTGGAAGGTGATCGTCGCCAGCGTCTGGCTCTCCCGCTGGATCGGGACGCCTTCCTTCGCCTCGATGGCCTGGTGGAGACCGTCCGAGTACCGCCGCCCGAACATGAGGCGGCCGGTGAACTCGTCGACGATGATGACCTCGCCGTCCTTGACCACGTAGTCGCGGTCGCGGAGCATCATCTCTTTGGCTTTCAGGGCGTTGATCAGATAGTGGGAGAGGTCCATGTTGGAGGTGTCGTAGAGGTTCTCCACCCCGAGCATGCGCTCCACCCTGGCCACGCCCTGCTCGGTCGGCGCGATCGTCTTGTTCTTCTCGTCGAACGTGTAATCTTCGTCCCGCTTCAGTTTCTTGACGACCTCGGCGAACTTGTAGTAGAGCTCCGTCGAGTCCTCGCCGACCCCCGAGATGATGAGCGGCGTCCGCGCCTCGTCGATCAGGATCGAGTCGACCTCGTCGACGATGGCGTAGTGGAGCCCCCGCTGCACCCGCTCCTGGGGGTAGAGCACCATGTTGTCGCGCAGGTAGTCGAAGCCGAACTCGTTGTTGGTGCCGTAGGTGATGTCGGCCGCGTACGCCCTCTGGCGCTGGGCGGCGTCCAGGTCGTGGAGGATGACGCCCACCTCCAGCCCCAGGAAGCGGTGCACCTGACCCATCCACTGCGCGTCGCGGCGGGCCAGGTAGTCGTTGACCGTCACCACGTGGACGCCCTTCCCCTCGAGGGCGTTCAGGTAGGCGGGAAGCGTCGCCACCAGCGTCTTGCCCTCGCCGGTGGCCATCTCCGCGATCTTCCCCTGGTGCAGCACGATGCCGCCCATCAGCTGGACGTCGAAGGGGCGCATGTCGAGCACTCGCCGCGCCGCCTCCCGCACGGTGGCAAAGGCCTCCACCAGCAGGTCGTCCAGCGACTCGCCCCGCTCCAGCCGTTCCCTGAAGCGGACCGTCTGCCGGGCCAGCTCCTCGTCCGACATGGCCTGCATCTGCGGCTCGAGGGCGTTGATGGCCCGGACCGGGCCCTCGAGCCGTCTCAGCTCGCGTTCGTTGTAGTTGAAGACCCGCTTGATCAGGCCGAGCACGGCCATCCCCTCCGGAACCGCGCGGCATCCGGCGCGCGCACTCCCCTTGCGACACCAAAGCCGGGCCCCGGCCGCTCCCGGCGGACCGGCCGGACCCGGTGCATGCCGCGGGCATCCACTCTCTGTATTATACAGACCGCCCTCGCGCCACCGGGCAAAGGCCGCCGCCCGTCCGGCCGCCGCGCGCCCGCCGCCGAAGGCGGGCCAGGCTCACCGGGCGGGGATAGTCGTTAGAATGGGTGGGCGAGGGGGCCAAGCGATGCGGATCTCGCCGGAAATCCAGCGTCGAGCCATGGGCCAGTTCGCCACGGGCGTCGCCGTCCTGACCGTCCCTTCCCCGCTCGAGGAGCCGCGAGGGATCACGGTCAACTCGCTCACCTCGCTCTCGCTCGACCCGCCGCTGCTGCTGGTCGCCATCGACCTGCGCAGCCCGCTCAACCGGGCGCTCGCGGAGAGCGAGCGCTTCGCCCTCAGCATCCTCCGCCACGAGCAGGAAGCGATCTCGCGCCACTTCGCCTCCCAGCCGGGCGGCATCCTCCGTCCCGGCGACCTGGAACCCGGCCCCTACGGCCTGCCGCTGGTCGCCGGCGCCCTGGCCACCCTGGTCTGCCGCCGCACCCGCAGCTTCCCGGGCGGCGACCACACCATCTTCGTCGGCGAGCTGGAGGAGGCGGCGCTGGCGCCGGAGGAAGCGGAGCCGCTCCTCTACTTCCGCGGCCGCTACCTCGCCCTCTCCGCCTCCGCTCCCTGCCCCGGCGCCTGAGCACCGCCTGACCGCCCGCCGCCGGCCGCCGCCCGACCGTCCGCCTTTCAGGCCAGGAGGAGCTGCCCGTGGACGGAGGCCGCCTCCGGCAGCGCCAGCCAGCCGATCATCGCCGCCAGCTCCTCGGGCGTCCGCCAGCCCTCGCGGGAGGCGCCGGGCATCGCCGCCCGGTTGGCCGGCGTGTCGATGACGGAGGGGGCGAGGACGTTGACGCGGACGCCGCTTCCTGCCAGCTCGTCCGCCAGCGCCTCGCCCAGCCGGATCAGCGCCGACTTGGCCGCCGCGTAGGCGCCCATCCCGCGCCCCGCGCGGGCGGCGGCGCGCGCCGCCACCAGCACCAGCGAGCCCCCGCCCGCCTCCCGCATGGGCGGGACGACCGCCTGCGCCAGCTCGAAGGCCGTGCGCACGTTGGTCTCCAGCATCGACTCCCAGGTCGCCCACGAGCCGCCCACCACCGCCTCGGTGGCGAAGAGGCCCGCCGTGTGGACGGCCGCGTCGATCCGGCCCTGCCAGCGCAGGCCGGCCGCCACCGCCCGCTCGGCCCCCGCCGCTCGCCGCAGGTCGGCCTTCACCCAGCGGAGGCGGCGCCCGGCCGCGCCGGAGGAGCGCACGTCCAGAACCGCGGCCGCTTCCTGCCGCCGCGCCTCGTTCCGGTAGGTCCCCACCACCGCCCAGCCGTGCCCGAGGAACCAGGCGGCCACGGCGCGACCCAGCGCGCCGTCCGCGCCGACCACCAGCGCGCAAGAAAGGCGGGGCTCAGCGGGCGCCTCCTGCCGGTGCCCTGCCCCGCCTGGCTCTCGCTCGACCACCGCCGTCACCACCGTCCGTCTGCCCGCCCGCGCGGGCGGGACCGGCGGCGGGCGGGCCTAGGTCCTGACCGCTTTCCGCAAGGAGTGGCTCGGCTCCTTCAGCCACTCCACGATGGCGCGCGCGGCGAGCCGCCCGTCCCGCACCGCTTCGACCACGGTGGCCGGGCCCAGGACGGCGTCGCCGCCGGCGAAGACGCCCTCCACCGGCGTCCGGCCGGAGGCGTCGCGCACCGCGATCCGCCCGTGCCGCTCCACCAGCCTGGGCTCGCCCAGCACCGAGGCGTCCGCCTCGTAGCCGACGGCGAGGACGACCGTCTCGCAGGGCAGCTCGAACTCGCTGCCCGGGATCGGCTCCGGCCGTGGCCGGCCGCTCCGGTCCGGCTCCCCCAGCCGCATGCGGACGAGCCGTGCCGCGCGGACGCGGGCGTCCTCGTCGCCGAGGAAGGCGACCGGGTTGACCAGGTACTCGAACTCGACGCCTTCCTGCTGCGCATGCTCGACCTCCACCGGCCGCGAGGGGCTCTCGGCCTGCGTGCGCCGGTAGACGACGCGCACCTGCTCGGCGCCCAGCCGCAGCGCCGTCCGCGCCGCGTCCATGGCGGTGTTCCCCGCCCCGACCACCAGCACCCGTCGCCCGACCCGCGGCGCCTCGACGCCGGCGCCGGGATCGAGCGCCAGCTTGGCCCGGTGCAGGAAGGCCTGCGCGCTCCAGACGCCGGCCAGATCCTCCCCCGGCACCCCGAGCCCGCGCGCCACCTGCGCGCCGACGCCGAGGAAGACGGCGTCGTACTCGCTTTCCAGTTCCTCCAGCGCGACGTCCCGCCCCACGGTCACGCCGAAGCGGAAGTCGACGCCCTCCTCGCGGAGCCGCGCCACCTCCTCCTCCACCGTGCCCATGGGCAGGACGAACTGCGGGATCCCGTCGGCCAGGAGCCCTCCCGCGCGCTCCTGCGCCTCGAAGACGGTCACGTCGATGCCTTCCCGCACCAGGAAGTGCGCCGCCGACAGCCCGGCCGGCCCGGCGCCGACCACCGCCACCCTGCGCCTCTCCCCGCGCCCCCCGGCGCTCTCGGCGCTCCTTCCCTGGCGCTCCGCGCGCAGCGCCTCGAACTCCTCGCGATGGCGGAGCGCGTAATCCGCGATGAAGCGTTCGATGGCGCCGATGCGCACCCCGTCCCCGCGGGCGTTGAGCACGCACCAGCCTTCGCACTGCCGTTCCCAGGCGCAGACGCGCCCTGTGCAGGAGGGGAGGGCGTTGTTCGTGTAGTCGACCAGAGCAGCCTCGAGGTAGCGGCCTTCCTGGACCAGAGCGATGAAGTCGGGAATGGGGTTGTGGTTGGGGCAACCGTCGATGCAGAGCGGGTTCAGACACTGAATACAGCGATAGGACTCATCCAGGACTTCTTTTTCGTCGTAACCCAGCGCCACTTCGTCGAATGTATGACGACTCTGTTCGGGCGGCAAGGTGCGCATCGGGGTTCGGATCCAGCGATTCTCGCCCATGATTCGCCCTCCCTCCCCGCCGCACGCAATCTAGCATCGGGGGAAGGAAGGGTCGATCGCCCGATCGGGCTACGTCGCGGACCCGTTCTCCTTCTGACCGGGCAGTCCGACTCCCCGCACACCTCGTTCCAGCAGCAGGAAGGCCCCGATGGCGATGAGAAGGTCGCCGGGGCTGAAAACAGGCGAAGGAATCCCAGGAATGACGAGATAATCCGCAAGCCAAGCTAAATGCGTGGAAGGTCCCGCCAATACGTGCAACGGATCCAGGCCTGCGCGCAGCGTCTCCAGCAATTCTGGACGGAAATGAACCCACGCCCAGACCACGACAGGCATCTTGCCGCCGTTGGCGGCTATCACGACCAGATTAAGCCCGGCTCCCGCAAAGAACCACGCCAGTCCCGGAAGCCCGATGTTCGCAAAGGCGAACACCGCGTAGAGCCCGAACGCCAGGACGTTGGACACTCCCACCCAGGACCCTGCAAGAAGCGACCGCCGCACCACGACCGGCGTGCCCATCTGGACCAGGAAGCCCAACACGAGGATCGCAACCCACCTGAGCTGCAGCCCGCCCAGTCGAGCGAGCTTACCCCCGCGCGCCTCGCCCACGATCAGCCCCGCCACGGCCCCCGCTAACCCCACGATGCCCATCAGACCCGCTGCCCACCCGGCGCATCGTCCGGCCTGCGACCAGTGCCCTCCTCCGTCCTGCTATCGCGGCGCGTCCGTCCCGCCGCCACCATGGCCATCACCCGCTCGGGCCCCGGCATTTTGAAGTACGGCAGCTCCTCTTCCACCCACTCCTTGAAGCCCGGTTTCTCCATGACCCTTAGAAATGCATCCAGGACTTTCGGATCGAACTGCGTACCTCGATGCGCCAGAAGCTCGTCCAGGATTTCCTCGAACGGGATTGACGGTTTGTACACGCGCCGCGACGCCATCGCGTCGAACGCATCTGCCACGGCTAGGATGCGCGCCCCGATCGGGATCTCCTCTCCCTGCAAGCCGTCTGGATAACCCGACCCGTCATATCGCTCGTGGTGGTGCTTTGCCCACTCGTTGACCGTTTCGAAGCCTTTTACACCCTCCAGGATAGATCCGGTGACGCTGGCGTGCACCTGTATTTCCTCGTACTCTCTCGGCGTAAATCTCGCCGGCTTCTTCAAGAGCCTGTCCTCTACGCCGATTTTGCCGACGTCGTGCAACAGCCCTGCGTACCGCAACGTCTCCAGCTCCACCTGGCCCATGCCCAGCTCCTCGCCAATCCTCACCGCGATCCCGGCCACACGCCTAGAGTGTCCCGCCGTGTACGCGTCGCGCGCCTCCAACGCTACTGACAGGGACGCGATCGTATCAGCGTAGGCACTCTTCATCTCGGTATACATAACGATAGCATGGCGTGCCACAAGTAGCGGGATCAGGAACAGCAACAGCCCAATCCAGCCGACCTCAAAGTATATCCCAGCTACAAGAATGGCCATGGATGTAATGGCGAGGTAATCTGTCGATACTCCCTTGACATAATAATTAAATGTGCTCAACAGTCGCGTCTTCTGGGTAGTCGATATTATCATGCTAACGGCGAGCACATTTGAGAGCCATGCCACCGACGCTCCTACCGCCATGGCAGCGATATCCTGCCATCCGAACGCTGCAGGGCGTGCCCGTAACGTCACGTACGTCAGCGTTCCAAGCATGGTGGCAAGGCCGACTTGAGCATGGTTGAACACATAGACACGCCAAGACCATTTGCGTGCTTCCGGGTTCAGAAACATGGGCGCCAGTAGGGAGACTACGCTCCCAAGGAATGGACCGAGGATAATACCTGCAGCGTACAGGACTGGAAGGGTTAGGGACGCGCTCACCTTCGGACTAATTTGGATAGAGAGCCGTTGCGTAACAGTAGCGATCGCCATGAAGAGAAGCCCTGTTGGCCACATGTGTAGAGACCTTGCGTCAAACGTGGCTAGCAACAGAGTGATCGTTATTGCAAGCAACGACCAGATTAAGAGGTCACGCTTGGTCTCTGTCTTCATAGCGAGCCACCTCTAACAAACAAGTATCGGCAGCCGACGGTTGGGGCTACGGTATTTCATTCGCTCCACAGAAGCGCCGCTTGGGCCGCAACAAGAAGCAGCCCGAGCGAGACAGCTAGACTGAGCACACGGTTAATGTTAAACCGCATCGTGAAGCCCCCCTGTCCCACCCCAGGCTTCCGCTATTCCTGGGAGAGGATACCGCTTGGAACCGCCGTCGACTGCCGAAATCAGGAAGTGGGACTGGCTATCGGAATATCCTGTTGGCAGCGTCCAGTGTCGCTCTGGCAACCGCCTCCGCTGGTTCGTCGGCGTCTGAGGCAACGCCGTAAAGTCTGAGTAACCTTGGTTCTCCTGCGATCCTCACCCGAGCGCGCAGGGCGCAGAGTACTACGCTGTCGGGACCTAGGCTGGCGTTGGCAATGGCCTCCAAGTCGAAGGTGTGTCCGAGGTATTCATTGATCGCGTCGACGACCGCTTGGCTGGCCGCACCGAGCAGCGCACGCGGTGTCTGAGGAAACTCGCGCGTAGCCTCTGCTGGCTGGTCAAGGATAGGCATGGTGAGCGTGACCTTCACCCGGGGCCTACGGCGCTCTTCTACAAGCTCGATGCCGTCAAGACGAAAGCGGCTACGCTCGGGCGTAGCCGCAACCGGTAAGAGGAGAACGCGCTCTTCAGGCAAATCGGTTTCGAAGCGGACCGAGAGCAGAGTCCGCGCGGCATCGACCAGCTGGTGACCCCCGCTCTCGGCTTCGGCCAGCAGCCGGACCAGCTCGGGAGCGGGCGCCGTCTCCGGCCAGATACAGCGAGCAGCGATCACCCCGGGGAGCAATCTCAGCTCCGCCTCGGCTGCCTCGGCCCTGGAGAGCGTTCCCACCGCCATGCGATCTCACCCGTTCGTCGCAGGACAGCCCGCAGGACAGCGATTCTGCCCTCCTGCATCGAGTCGCTCTCCAAAGTTCCACATGATCCGCCAACGTCCTTCCAGCAAGCGGGAAAAGTTGATGAAGACCGCCACACCCTGTCAGGACTCGGCCCCCTTCCGCCACCCGGGGGTCAGGGTGACGGGAGGGGGCCGGCTCGCGAGGGCGCGGCTGCGCGCTTCCTCACGTCTCGGGTTCGATCAGACCGTAGGTCCCGTCCTGGCGTCGGTAGACGACGTTCACCTCGTCGCTCGCGGCGTTGCGGAAGACGAAGAAGTCGTGGCCGAGGAGGTTCATCTGCAGGATCGCCTCGTCGACGGGGAGCGGCTTGACCGGGAAGCGCTTCCTGCGGACCACCGGGAACTCCTCGGAAGGCTCGCCCGGCGTGGCGGCGCCGCCCTCCGCGGGGGCGGGGGAAGCGGCCGGGGAGGGGGGTGCTTCCTCCGGGGAGGAGGGCGCTTCCTCGGGGGTGGACGTCGCTTCAAGCGGCAGGGCCCCTGCGGCCGCCGTCGCCGCCGCGGCCGCGTGCAGCGTACTGTCCTTCCGCAACTTACGGTTGATGCGCGTCTTGAATTTGTGGATCTGGCGCTCGAGCTTGTCCACGACGAGATCGATCGAGGCGTACATGTCGGCGCTCGCTTCCTCGCCGCGAAGGATCATGCCGCCGAGGGGGATGGTCACCTCGACGATGTGGCGCTTGCGCACGACGCTCATGCGGACCTGGGCGTCGATCGGCCGGTCGAAGTACTTGTCGAGCTTGCCCAGGCGCTTTGTGGCGTACTGCCGCAGGGGGCGCGTGACCTCGACGTTCCGTCCCGTGAACGTGATCTCCAACTGCTGCACCTCCAGCGTCCGCCCGTTGGCGCGACGGCGGGCCGCCTCAGCGGACGTCACCGCGGCTCGCCCGGGGCCGCGCGTTCCGACCGGAGCGGCCCCAGACTCCCTATTCCCGGGCGGCCGGAGGATCTCCTCCGTCGGCGGGGAGGCCTGTGGAGAGTGTGGACAACGGGATCCGACATCTTGTGGATACTGTGCGTATCCCTGTGAATAAGCGCGCCAGAAAGCCCGGGGGCTGTGGACACAGCTGTGCGCAACCCCCGGGATCGACCTGTCTCGACGAATTCCTACGAAATCCGCGCCGCTCCGGCCGCCGACGCGCCCTCCGCGGTCGCGGCCGCCTGCGCGCCCCCGCTGCCGAGCCGCTCCCAGGCCTCGCGCAGCGGCGCGATCACCTCGACCAGCCCGTCCAGGGCGTCGGAGGCCGGGCGCAGCTCGGCGCGCACCAGCCGTTCGTAGAGGAAGGCGTAGAGCGCCTCGAGCTGGACGGCGACCTCGCCGCCGCGACGGAAGTCGAGGCTCTGGCGGAGGAGCTGGAGCGCCTCTTTCGCCTTGCCGGTGTGGCGGCGGAGCTCGTCCGGCGCCTGCCGCTCGCGGGCGAGCCGGGCGGCGGTCACCTCGCGCTCCAGGATGCGGTAGATGATGGCCACCAGTTGCACGGGGGAGGCGGTCAGCACCTCCGCCCGCTCGTAGGCGCGGCCGCGGTCGGCGCCGGCGGCCCCGTAGCCGGGGACGGGATAGCCCCCGGGCATGGCACCACGCTCCTTCCTGGCGGGGGAGACTGGGAGCCGACGAGGCGAGACCTCACCAGAACTCGTCGAGGAGGAGGCCGACCACCTGGTCCATCAGCCGCGCCGCCTCGATCAGCCGCTCCGGAGGAAGCTCGCCGAGCAGCTGGCCCTGGCCGTCCCGGACCTGCACCTTGCCCGTCGCCGGATCGACGCCGATGGAGAGCCGGGCGGTCGCCTCCAGCTTCTGGCGGATGCGCTGCACCGCCTCGTCCACCAGCGACTGGGCGGTCGTCAGGTCGTGCTGGCCGCGCCCGCGCCCTTCCTGCCCGGTGCCGCGGGAGTCGCTGGAGGCCTCGACCGCCTCGTCGGGGCGGACGGCGCCCGCCGGCGCCTGCAGCTGGACCGGCGGGGCCGGGAGGCTTCCCTGGGTCGCGCTCAGCCGGATCTCGCTGGGCATGGCCGATCCCCCCGTCCTTCCTCTCTCGTCCAGGGGTATCGGCCCCGAGCGCCCCGCCTTGAGCCGTCACCCGCCCACGGCACCGCCGCCGGGGATCAGGCCTGCGCCCGCTCGCGCCGGAGCGAGAGCTCGCCGGCCAGGAAGCGCTCGACGCGCCCGCCGGGAAGCTGCAGGAGGAGCGCCGCCTCCTCGTCGACGCCCAGGAAGGTGCCGGAGACCACCCGTTGCTCGGCGTCGCCCGGCCGGAGCGGCGCGCCCTGCAGCTGGACGCGCTCCCCCAGCCAGATGGCGCGGGCGAGCCACTCCTGGCGCAGCGCGGCGAAGCCGCTCGCCTGCCAGAGGCTCCAGGTCCGGTCGACGGCCTCGAGCAGCCGCCGGCGCAGCTCGGCCAGCGGCACGGGGCCGCCCGACAGCCGCCGCAGGGTGGTGGCCTGCCCGCGCAGCTCGGCGGGAAGCGCCTCGGGCTCGAGGTCCGCGTTGACGCCGATGCCGGCGATGACGGCGGCGCCGGCCCGGCCCGCCTCGCCGCCCGGGACCGCCTCGCAGAGGAGGCCGGCCACCTTCTTCCAGGCGCTTCCGTCCCGAGAGCGTCGCGGCGCGCCGTCCGCCTCCCCCTCGCCGCCCGGCGCGGGCTCGCCGGCGACCACGTCGTTCGGCCACTTGAGGCCGAGGGGCCGCCCGCCCGACCAGGGCTCGACCGCCTCCACCACCGCCAGGCCCAGCGCCGGCGCCAGCGAGCTGAGCCGCTCGGGAGCAAGCGCGGCCGCCGGCCGGAGGAGGAGGGAGAGCCAGAGACCGCCGCGGGGCGAGCTCCAGCGCCGGCCCAGGCGCCCGCGTCCCTCGTCCTGCTCGGCCGCCACCACCACCGTCCCCTCCGGCGCCCCGCGCGCCGCCATGGCGCGGAGCAGGTCGCTGGTGGAGCCGACCCGTTCGAGCTCGAAGAGCCGGAAGCGCAGCCCTTCCACCTCCCGCCCGCGGCGGCGCCGCTCCGCCCCGCGGCCGCTTCCTTCGGACTTCCCGGCTTCAGAGACGGTGGCGGAAGGCGACGCGGACCGCCTGCCAGAGCTCGTCGCTCCGCTTGCGCAGCGCCTCGACCTCGGCGCGGAGGTCGATCACGTCCGGGCCGTCGCGCAGACCGGCCAGGTTGATCTCCACGTTGAGCAGAGCCGCGTGGCAGGCGCTCCAGAGGAGCGCGCCCGCCGCCGCCCCGTCGGAGATGGCCTGGGCGTTGCCCGAGTCGGTCACCTCGCGCGCCAGCAGCATCAGCTCGACCGCCCGCCGCGCCACCTCCAGCGGGACCTGGCAGGCCTCGCGCAGCGCCTGCTGGATGGCCGCCTCGCGGGCGACCCGCTCCTCCTCCGTCTCGCGAGGGAGCCGCCGCGCCGCGATGACCGCGTCGAAGGCGTGGGCGTCGCGGTCCGCCAGCGCCAGGAAGGCTTCCCGCCGCGCGGCCGCCTCGCGTTCGACGGCGGCCATGCGCTGCTCCACATCCGCGTACTTCCTGCGGCCCCGGGTGAGCGCGGCCACCATGCCGACCAGCGCCGCGCCCAGCGCCCCGGCCAGCGCCGCCGCCGCCCCGCCCCCGGGCGCGGGCGCGTCGGAGGCCAGGTCGACGAGGAAGTCCTCCAGGCGCCGCGTGCGGAGGTCGCCGCGCCGCTCCGCTTCCTCGCGCTCCCGTGCCCGCCGCTCCGCCTCCTCCGCGTCGGCACGCGCCACCGCCCGCTCCAGCACCTGCCGCTCCGGGTCGAAGCCCTCGACCCGGAGGTAGTAGGCGGCGCTCGCCTCCAGCGCCGCCGCCGGCACCAGGCCGACGATCTCGGTGGCGGCCACGTCCAGGGCGTAGCGCGCCGCCTCCAGCCGGAGGAGCTCCAGCGCCCGGTAGAGCGGCGTCGCCTCGGGATCGGTCAGGTCCATGGAGACCTCGATCCGCCCGCGCTCGGGGAGGGCGAAGCCGATGGCGCGCACGTTGCGCAGGCCGCCCGAGGAGGCGCGGATGCGGCGCGCCAGCTGCCTGGCCACCCGCTCGTCGCCGCCCGCGAGGTAGGCATTGAAGGCGACGATGGGGCCGCGCGCGCCGACCGCCGTCGCGCCCGCCTTGCCGATGGCGGGCGGGCCGAAGTCGGGCAGCCGGCGGCCCTCGGCCACCTCCTGCCGCAGCCCCTCGTACTGGCCGCGGCGCACCTCCGCCAGCTCCTGGCGCTCGGGGCGGAGCGCCGCCCGGTCGTAGAGGTAGACGGGAAGCCCGAGCTCGCCCAGCGCGCGGCCCACCTCCCGCGCCAGCTGGACGCACTCCTCCAGCGAGACGCCGCGGACGGGGACGAAGGGCGCGACGTCCAGGGCGCCGATGCGCGGGTGGCTGCCCTGGTGGCGATCCATGTCGATGAGGCGCATCGCCGCCTCGGCGCCCGCCAGGGCGCTCCGGCGGACGGCCTCGGGTTCGCCCACCAGCGTCAGCACCAGGCGGTTGTGGTCGGGGTCCGCGTGGCGGTCGAGGAGCTGCACGCCCGGGACCAGGCAGGCCGCGGTCAGCTCCTCGATCACCTCCGGGCGACGCCCCTCGCTGAAGTTGGGCACGAAGGCGACCAGAGGCCGCCTGTACGCGTCGCCTGCCGCCGGCATCAGTCCAGCCTCCCTCGCGGCGCCTGGCCTCCGGGCAGGCCGCGGTCGAGAAGGCGCTGCACCGCCTCGGAGGAAGCGCGCTTCGCTTCCTGGTTCGCCTCCGCCACCTGGCGCGCGATCTCCTCGCGCCAGACCGCCACCTCGCGCGGCGCCTCGACGCCCAGCGCCACCGCGGAGCCCGCCTCCGCCACCACCACGCGGATCTGGCGCCCCTGGCCGATGTCGAGGAGGATCGCCTCGCCCTGCTTCCTGCGGATGATCAGCATCGGCGCTCGCCCGGCCCGGCGCCGCCGGCCTCGGCCAGCGGGCGGAAGAGCGGCTGCCGGAGCGGCCAGCGCTCGTCGTCCAGGATCACCTGCCGGCCCAGCCGGCGCACGGGGTCGACCACCAGCGGCGCGCGCAGGTTGACGGTGGTCTCCAGCGGCCGCTCGGGCGGCACCACCGCCACGCAGAGCAGGAGGCAGCCGCCGGCCGGCCCGCCCCCGGCCTCTTCGGCCGCCTCGGCCAGCGCCTCGCCGTAGCCGGGCCAGAAGGCGAGCGGGTCGACCACCACCAGCGCCACGTCGCCGTGGTCGAGGCTCTGCAGCCAGCGGAGCGGGGGCGGGCTCCCCGGGTTCGCTTCCTCCCGCGGGGCGCGCGGCGCGACGTCGAGGAGCGTCCACCGGCGGTCCAGGGGCATGCCCACCAGCCCGTCGGGGAAGCGGATCACCCGCTCCTCCTCGACCTCGACCGTGCCGAAGCGACTCGTCTCGACGCGCGTGCGGCGCATGACGTCCTTCCCCCACGCCCGGCCGGCCCGCCCCGTCCGCCGTCCTAGGCGCCCAGCGCCAACCGCTTCCCCGCCTCCAGCACGGCCCGGAGGCGTTCGGGGTCGTCCAGCTCGGCGTAGACGCGGACGATGGGCTCGGTGCCGGAGAGCCGGATCAGGATCCAGCCGTGCTCGCCCAGCTCGTACTTGTACCCGTCCAGCGGGTCGACGTCGCTCACCGCCAGGCCCGCGAAGTCGCGCGGCGGCCGCTGGGCCAGCTCCTCCATCAGCGCCTCCCGCCGCCCGGGAGGAAGGTGGAGGTCGACCCGGTCGTAGACGTGGTATCCGACGGTCTCCATCAGCTCGCGGACGATCCGGCTCAGCGGCCTCCCGCGCTGCGCCACCATCTCGGCCAGCATCAGGCCGGAGAGGAGGCCGTCGCGCTCGGGGATGTGCGCGTTCGGGAAGCCGACGCCGCCGCTCTCCTCGCCGCCGATCAGGACCGGCTCCTCCAGGGCCAGCTCGCAGACGTACTTGAAGCCGACCGGCCGCTTGTGGAAGCGCAGACCGTACCGCTCCGCCAGCCGGTCGACCATGCGGGTGACGGCGAAGGTCTTGACGACGGAGCCCTGCCAGCGCTTCTCCTCCACCACGTGCTGGAGGAGGAGCGCGAAGCAGCGCTGGGCGTCGACCATCTCGCCCTTCTCGTCGACGGCGCCCACGCGGTCGGCGTCGCCGTCGGTGGCCACGCCCAGGTCCCAGCCGCCCGCCGGCACCGCCGCCATCAGCTCGGCCAGGTTGCGGCGGATCGGCTCGGGCGCGATGCCCCCGAAGCCCGGGTTGAGGTCGCCGTGGAGCTCCAGCACCTCCAGCCCCAGCTCCTCGAGAAGGCGGCGGAGGATCCCCCGGCCGGCTCCGTGCATCGGGTCGACGGCCAGGCGGAGGCGTGCCCTGCGGATGGCCTCCAGGTCGACGAGCCGCCGGAGCTGGGCGACGTACGGCGCCGTCAGGTCGACCCGCTCGACGGCGGCCGCGCCCTTGGCGCGCGCCGGCTGCCGCCCGCGCTCGAGATTCTCGTTCAGGCGGCCCTCCACCTGGGCGGTCAGCTCCGGCAGCGCCGAACCGGCGTAAGCCGCCTTGATCTTGAAACCGTTGTACTCGGGCGGGTTGTGGCTGGCGGTGATCATGACCGCCCCCGCCGTGGCCAGCTCCCGCACCGCCCAGGAGACGGCGGGCGTCGGGACGGGCGCGTCGGCCAGCAGCACGCGCACGCCGTTGCCGGCCAGCACCTCGGCGGCGGCCAGGGCGAAGCGCTCGGAGAGGAAGCGGGTGTCGTATCCGACCACGATCCCCTTCCCCGCCTCGCCGCGCTCGTGCAGGACGTCGCTGTACGCCTGGGCCACGTGCCGGACGTTCTCGAAGGTGTACTCTTCCGCGATGACGGCGCGCCAGCCGTCCGTACCGAACTGGATCGGCAACACGTACTCCTCCCGTCTCGCAAAGGTCGCCGGCCGCGCCGCGCCGGCGAAGAGACAGGAAGAGGTTCCCCCATCGCCGGCGGCTCTCCTGCCTTGGCGCGTGGCGCGCCACCCGCCGGCGGCTCTCAGCGCAGGTAGTCGACCAGGGAGGGTTGGACGACGCGCGCCCCCACGGCCAGGGCGGCCTGGTAGGCGTACTGGGCCACGTTGAAGTCGACCGCCGCCTTCGTCATGTCCACGTCGGTCGCCTTGGCCTGCTCCTGCTGGAGGAGGAGCTGGTCGCTCTGCAGCCGGCTCTGCACGTCCTGCACGCGATTGAGCCGCGAGCCGACCGTCGCCCGCAGCTCGAGGACGTTGTTCAGCGCCCCTTCGATGGCGGGGATGTAGCCGGCCACCGCCGAGGCGCCGGCACCGCTGTTGAGGCTGGCTTCCAGGTCCCCCAGTACAGTTGGAACGTCTGAGGCCGTTCCCGTGTCGAAGAGCTTGTCGCCGGTGACGCTCAGCTCGAAGTCGGGCTTGCCGGAGCCGGTGATGTCGATCTTGATGGCGGTGCCGGACCCATTGTAAGTTCCGTTCGCGTCGAAGGGTGCCACGTCGCCGCTGGCCTGCACGCCCCCGAAGAGGTAGCGCCCGGCGTACTGGCTGTTGCCCACCTGGATCAGCTGCTGGCGCAGCTGCTCGACCTCCTTGGCCAGCGCCTGCCGGCTCTCGGCAGGAAGCGAGTCGCTCGCCCCCTGCAGCGCCAGCTCGCGCGCCCGCAGCAGGATGTCGCTGATCGAGCCGAGGGCGGTGTCCGTCGCCTGGAGCCAGCCGCTGGCGCTCTGGGCCGTCCGCCCGACGCGCCCGTCCAGCGCCAGCTGGGATTGGAAGCGCATCCCGTCGGCGGCCGCCACCGGGTCGTCCTCGGGAAGCGAGACCCGCTTCCCGGAGGCGATCTGGTTCTGCGAACGTATCAACCGCTCCTCGGCCTGCTGGAGGTCGAGGAGGAGCTGGCTCCCGCGGAGCGTCTCGGTCACGCGCATGGCCGGCGCATCCCTCGCTTCCTGGCGTCCCTTCCGCTCACCGCATCGAACCCCGGGGCCGGGACTTTACGGCCGCGAGGCGCCTGAGGGACCCGCCGGCACGTCACCGCGCCGCGTGACCCGCGACATGCCCGCCTCTCTCCTACGTCCCCGCGGCGACCCGGGCCTCCCGGGCGGCCGCCTCCGCCTTCACCGCGAAGCTGGCGACCTCGGGTGCCCAGGTGAAGACCGACGTGCCCGCCGCTCGGAGGCCGCGGCTTCGATAGAAGGTGCCACCCGTCAGGATCCCGACCAGCCGCCCCTTCGCGTCCACCAGCGGGCCGCCGCTGTCGCCCGCCTGGACGGCCACGTCGGTGACCGTCATGTCCGGCACGGAGGACCCGCTCACCGGGACTTGCGGAACGTGCGGAAGAAGGACTTGGCCCGCCTTCACGACCGGGGTTGCGACGCCACCGGGGTAGCCCACGTCGTAGACCGTCTCCCCGGCAGCGGGCGCGTCGGACCGGACGGCCACCGGTTCGACGGGCGGTTCGGACTGCAGCAGGAGGGCGGCCAAGTCGTGGGGCTCGTCGGTGAGGAGAAGCCGCGCCGGCAGGGTGACGCCGCTGCCCGCAGGCGGGTAGAAGGTCGCCGTGTAGGACGCTTCCTGCGGAGCCGCCAGCCAGTCGACGCAGTGCCGGGCGGTCAGCACGACGGCGGGCGAGGAAGAGACGAGCACGCCCGAGCAGGAAGCGTCCTGCCCGCCACCGGAGACGTCGAGGCGCACCGTCGCCGAGACCGCGCTCTGGATGGCTGTCAAGTCGAAGTAGGTGAAGCGGTCCGACGCCGTCCTTGGACTCGTCCCCGCCGGCCCGCTCACCACCACGTCGACGGTGCCCGTCCCCTGCGGCACGAGGGCGACGATCAAGCGGTCCGAGACGACCCTGAACTCCGCAGGCTCCGCTCCGAAGCGGACGCTCGTCACGCCGCGGAGGCCCGAGCCGCTGATCGCCACACGGTCCCCCGCGGAACCGCTCGCCGGGCTGACCAGGAAGACCACGGGCGCCCCGGCCGGCCTCTGCTCCGCGCGAAGGCGGAGGCGACCCGCGGTTCCGCCCCACCCGGCCTGCCAGCCGGCGACCCCCTCGTAGACCTCCAGGAAGCGGGAGAGCCCGCCGAAGAAGGCCTGGACGTCGAGCCCGGACGCCCGCGCCGCCACCACGAGCCGGTACCCCGGTTCCGGTGCGGCCGCCGGGAGCATGGAACTCCGCGCCTGTGCCTGCGCCGGCATGCCGCCGAAGCCCAGCGCGGCCAAAGCAGCCGAGAGGGCGATGGCGCCAGCCGCCAGGATTCCCCGCCTGCGCATGGCCAACCCCACCTCGCGACAGAGGATCCCCGCCTTGACGGGAGAGAGCATGGGCTTCATCCGGCCGAAGGGCCGCAGCTGTTCCGGGGAATAGACTACGACTGGCAGGGAGAACTACAAAAAGCCCCAAAAGCAGGGATAGCTTGGCGGTTTCAAGCCTTTCTCGCAGGCCGCCGTCGCGGCGCCGCGGCGTACTCGCTACCCTCTCCGGCCGGATGCGGCAAGAACGGTCGACGCGGAGCCCGGCGGGCGGCGCGCGACCCGCGGCCCGCCTTCAGTGGCCGGCCGAGCCCAGCTCGTTGACGATGACGCCCAGCATCGCGTCGATGCTGGAGACCATCTTGGCCGCGGCGGCGTAGGCGCTCTGGTACTGGACCATGTGGACCATCTCCTCGTCCAGCGAGACCCCCGATACGGATTGCCGCTGGCTGTCCAGCTGCTGGGTCAGCGCCTGGGCGCTCTGCACCTCCCCCTGCGCGGCCTGGGCCTGGTTCCCCAGCGTCGCCACCGTCGTCTGGAGGAAGCCGTCGGGCGTCACCCTGAGCGTCCCGCCGCCCGGCAGGTCGAAGTCGATCGCTCCGTTGGCGATCGCGGCGATGGCGGCGGCGTTCTGCCCGTCGTCCGAGGCCGTCTGGATGGAGGAAGCGGCCAGGTCACCCGGCTGGGTGACGGCCACCTGGAGCTGCGAAAGGTCGAAGCCGCTCAGGGTGGCAGGCCAGCCGCCGCTTCCGTCCGAGAAGAACGCAGCTCCCGGGCTACCGTCGGCGGTGTAGCCCTTCCCGTGCTGGTCATTGACCTGCGTAGCCAGGTTGTAGGCGAACGAAGCCAGGCGCTGCTGCAGCGCAGGCAGCCCCTGGCTGGTGTCGGTCAGCATGGTCAGGTAGCCCGCGATCTCGCCGGCCGGGGGGCTGACCGCCTGAGACGTGCTTCCGTCGGTGGCGGAGAGCGTGTTCGTGGCGGCGTCGAACTTCAGCTGCCAGGGTGCAGGCGCCGCCTGGCCGGTGGTGTCCAGGACGGTCACGCTCCCGCTCCCGCTCCCGATGCTGACCGTCAGGTCGCCGTTCGCCTGGACGGAGGCCGTCGCGCCGGTCAGCTGGCTCAGCTGGTCCAACAGCCGGTCCCGCTGGTCGAGGAGGTCGTTGGGCGTCATGCCGCGCGCCTGGAAGAGCCGGATCTGGGGCACGAGCTGCGCGAGCTGGCCGAGGATCGTGTTGGCCTGGTCGACCCGGCTCTGGACGGCCGAGACGATGCCGTCCTGGAGGTCGGAGAGGCGGCTGGCGGTCTGCTGCAGGGCCTGGACCAGGTTGTTGGCCGCGTCGAGGACCGCCTGGCGCGTCGCCCCGTCCGAGGGGTTGTTGGCCAGGTCGTTCCAGGCGGTCCAGAAGGCGTCCAGCGGTCCCGTCAGCCCCTGGCCGGCAGGCTCGTTGAGCGCCACCTCCATCTCCTGGTAGACCTGCTGGCGGATCTGCCAGTCGGCCAGCTGGGCGTTGCTCTGCCGCCACTCCCCGTCCAGGTAGAGGTCGCGCTGGCGCGTGATCTGGGCGACGTCGACGCCGCCGCCGACGACGCCCGGCTGCGCCGGAACTCCCGGCACGTCGACCAGATCCGCGCGCTGGACGCTGTAGCCGGGCGTCGTGGCGTTGGCCACGTTGTGACCCGTCAACTCCAGGGCCAGCCGTTCGGCCGCCAGCGCCCGCTTCATGATCTCCAGGCCGTAGAAGCTCGAGGACACCCTTCCTGCCTCCTCCGTCGCCTGCGCCCCGGCACTCGCCGGCGGCTCCCTTCGGCTGGACCGCCGGGAACGGACGGTTCAGCGGTAGCGTGAGAGCGACCGCGCCGCCGAGATCTTCTTCGGCGCAGCCGGCCGGCCGTCCGGCGCATAGGCGGAGACGGTCTCGTGCCGCTGGACCAGATCGCGCAGGAAGTCCACGTAGCGGCCGAACGCTTCGATGAGTCGCATCGTCGTCTCGTTGACCCGGCTGACGCGCTCCACCTCATCCTCGAGCGCCTGCTTCAGCGCCCCCAGGCGCTCCGCCTCCCCCGGCGGCAGTCGCTGGAGAAGCGTCGCGAAGGGCGTGGCCGGCGCCATGCCCAGTGCCCCGGCCACGCCCTCCTGGGCGACCCGCCGGCGGCGCCGGGCCCTCTCCAGCTGCTGGAGCGCCGCATCCTGGCGGCGCAGAGCGGCCTGCACGCCGTCGGTCCGGCCTTCCGCCAGCGCCGCCTGCACCTTCCGTCCGCCGGCGTACAGGCGGCGGCAGGCCTCGCGCTCCTCCTCCATGGCCGCGCAGAGTGCGGTCACAGCCCGTGCGAGCTCCCCGTCGTTCATGACTGGGGACCGGGGCTCGATCCGACCCCGCCTCCGGAGGAGCCGGCGCCCTGGCTCGGCGGACCGAGGCGCTGCGCCAGCCGGTCGGCCACCAGCCTGCGCAGCCAGGCCCTGGCCACGTCCTCGCCCGGCACCTGGTAGGTACCCGCCTGGAGGCGCCGGCGGATGGAGTCGATCTGGGCGGCCCGCGCGGGATCGGTGGAGGTGGCACGGGTGCGGAGCAGCTCCTGGGCCGCGGGGGAGAACTCCACGGTGTCGCGGCCGCCGGCGCCGGCCGGGGCGCTTCCTGGCGCCGCGGAGGCGGAGGAGGCGCCGGCTTCCTGCGTCGTACCTGCCCGGTTCGCGGCGGCCTGGCCTGCCATCCGCGCCTGCTGGGCCTGGTACTCGCGCAGGAGGCGCTCGAGCTGCTGGCTGGAGATGCGCACCTGAACCACCTCGCGGATCAAGGTCGGGTGCTCCCTGCGGGGAGCCGTATGCGGGGCCCGCCGGAAGGAGGATCGTCCGCCGGCTGCGCCCCTTTAGCCGCCCGCTAGCCGTCCGGGCTGCGGCGCGTGTGGAAGCGGAGGCGTTCCGCGCGCCGCGCCCCCGTGGACGCCTGGCCCTGGGATGCCGGGCCCCGGGCGCTACCGGTCACGGCGCGTTCCAGCTCCTCGGCGCAGCTCGCGCAGAGGCGCCCGTTCGGGATGGCCGTGCCGCACCGCTCGCAGCGAAGCTCGCCGCCGGCCAGGCGGAGGCGGCCTTCGCGGATGAAGCCGGTCACCTCGGCCAGCGGCACGCCGGTGGCCTCCGCCGCCTGCGACGCCGTGCCACGCGGGTGGCGGTCGAGCCATTCGCGCACGCGCTCGAAGTCCCTCTCGCGCGCCTCGATGCACTCCGGGCAGAGCGCGGCGCCGGCCGAGGCGAAGAGCCGTCCGCAGCGTCTGCAGTTGACAAGCTGCCCCACAGGGCGTGGCCTCCCGATCCGCCTATCGTTCAGCGGCTGCCGGTGTAAAGGGGCGCCGCCGCCACGAGCACCTCCACGCGGGCCGCGCCGGCCGCGTAGAGCGCCTCCGCGGCGGCGTCGATGGTCGCCCGCGTGGCGTAGAGGTCGTCGACCAGGAGAAGGCGGGCGCCGGCGACGCCCTCCCCGACGAGGAAGCGCCCCGCCCGCCCGAAGCGGCGCGCCTCCCGAGCCCGCCCTTCCTGGCCGGCGGGGTCGAGCGCGCGCAGGAGCGAGCGCACTGGCAGGCGCCACGGAGCAGCGACCTGGCGGGCGAGCAGTTCGGCCTGGTCATAGCCCCGGCGGAGGCGGCCCCTGCGGCTGGCCGGCAGCGGCACCAGCAGGTCGGGGGCGCCCAGTCCCTCGCGCAGGCGAAGCGCCATCAGCCCTCCGAGCACGCGCGCCAGGTCGGTGCGGCCGCCGTGCTTCAGGGCCAGCACCGCCTCCCGCAGCGCACCCTGGTAGACGCCGATGCAACGGAGGCGCGCCGCCACGGGCGGGTGGGCGACGCACTCGGGGCAGGCGCGGCCCGGAGCGGAGGGGACGGATGCGGGGCGGCCGCAGCGCGGGCAGACGGCCGCTTCCTCGGGGACCGAGGCCAGGCAGTCCCGGCAGAGGCGCGGCGGGTCGGGAAGGACCGCCGCCAGGCGCCGGAGCGCCGCAGCGCCCGGCTCGCGACCGGCGAGCGCGCGGCCGCAGAGCTGGCAGCTGCCCTCCTCCGGGTAGAGCAGCGCCAGGATCTCCTCGCCGGCCGCCCGCCAGGGCGAGCTCATGAGAGCCCGGCGTCGCCCGTCTCGGGTCCCTTCTCCTGGTACATCTTCCTGTCGGCGACGCGAAGGAGCTCGTCCACGGAGCGGCCGTCCCGCGGGCAGACCGCCACGCCGATGCTGGCCGTGACGCGGACCAGCGTGCGCTCTCCGGCCGAGAAGGCGTAGCCCGCGAGGGCGCGCTGGATCCGCTCGGCGGCCTCCCGGGCGGCGCGTTCGTCCGCCCCCGGCAGGATGACGGCGAACTCGTCGCCCGCATAACGGGCGGGAACGTCGCTCTCCCGGACGGAGGAGCGGATGACCTGGGCGACGGCGCGCAGGAGGTCGTCGCCCACCAGGTGGCCGAAGCTGTCGTTGTACGACTTGAAACGGTCCATGTCGATGAAGAGGAGTGCGACGGGCTGGCCGCTCGCCGCCGACCTGTCCAGCTCTTCCTGCAGGCGGCGGGTGAAGTACCGGTAGTTGTAGAGGCCCGTCATGGCGTCGGTCTGGGCCGCGTCGAGCAGCTGGCGGTAGAGGATGGCGTTGTGGACCGCGCCGGCCGCCTGGCTCGCCAGCACCTCCAGCTGGTGACCGTGGGCGAGCCGGAAACCGGCGGGCGGATCGCCGCCCAGCATGACCAGGCCGAAGACGGTGTTGCTGGCCGAGAGCGGCGCAACCACCGCGCCGTGCGCCGTGGCGCGGTCCTCGAGAGGAAGGAGTGCGGCCCGCAGGTCGGCCGCCTGGAGGAGGAGCGCCCTCTGCGTCTCCAGGAGCTCCTGGAGCCAGGGAAGCTCGGGGTCCAGGGCGTGCCCCTCCCACCGCCCCGCCGTCGCCACCTCGCAGACGAAACGCCCTTCCTGGTCGTCGTGCCGGAGCCAGAGCGCCGCCCATTCGGCCGGGATCAGGCGGCGGGCGGCGGCCGCGAAGTGCCGGAAGATCGAGCGCACGTCCAGCGCGCGCGAGAGTTCCAGGGCGGTCTGGTGATAGAGGTCCAGCTCCCGGTGCGTTTCGAGCAGGACCATGTACAGGTGGGCCAGCGCGAGAAGCGGGAAGAGCGTCGTCAGGGAGGCGAGGAGCAGGCCCGCCAGACCGCCGTCCGCGTACATCTGGATGAGGATCAGGCCGAAGATGGCGCTGACCAGCGTCAGCGAGGCGTCGAAGAAGAGCCGCCGCCGGTCGCTCAGGATGTCCTCGCCGCGCTCGAACCAGAGGACGGTTCCGACCAGCGCGTAGTTGGCCAGCAGGTAGCCGACGGCGAAGGCGCCCAGGTAGCCGGTGACCCGGACGTTCGCCCAGAGATGGCCGCCGGGGAAGGTCCCCGGAAGCCAGGCGGCCGCGAGGAGCGCGCCCACGCCGACGTCGAGCGCCGCCTGCCCGGCGTTGAAGGCGACCGCGTACCACGGGCGGCGCCGCGAGCGCCAGGTGTCGAAGATGTTCCAGAGGGCCATGCTGACCCCGTCGATGAGCATGGCGGGGCCGACGCCGAGCAGGAAGAGCGAGGCCACCGAAATGGCGAAACCGAACCAGAGGTTGCCCGTGTCGGGCAGCGGAACGGAGAGCGCGTCGCTGGCCACGGCCAGGCAGAAGAGGACGAGCCCCAGCGCGGTGGCGTCCGGCTCGGGCCGCCAGTGGCGCAGAGCCAAAAGCGTGCTCCCCACGCCGGCGGCGAAGACCGCCCACGCCACCACCCGACCCCAGGCCGGTCGGCTCAAGTCTGCCGGCCCCCTCGGCCCTTGATCATGACGGAACGTCACGGAGTCGCATTTTGGCCGTCTATCTCTCCGTCGCGCGCGTACACCCCGGTTTCGCCCGCATCCGCCCGCCAGTTGGTTTCGATTTCGACATCGAGCTTTGCTTTCCTTCCAGTGGCGCCCAGTTTCTGGCGGCTCCCGGCGGGGCGGGGTGGACGGGTCTCCTCCCGGACGCCGAGGAAGCCCCGCCCACCCGCCGGAGCTCTTCAGCGGATCGCGGCGCGCACTTCCGCCGTCCGGTTCGTCCGCTCCCAGGGCAGGTCCAGGTCCGTGCGGCCGAAGGCGCCGTAGGCGGCCGTGGGCCGGTAGATGGGGCGGAGGAGGTCGAGGTCGCGGATGATGGCCGCCGGCCGAAGGTCGAAGACGCGCCGCACCACCTCGCTCAGCTCCGCGTCGGGGAGGAGGCCCGTCCCGAAGCTGTCGACGCGGATCGAGAGCGGCCGGGCCACGCCGATGGCGTAGGCGACCTGGATCTCGCAGCGGCGCGCCACGCCCGCGGCCACCAGGTTCCTGGCCACCCAGCGGGCCGCGTAGGCGGCGGAGCGGTCCACCTTGGTGGGGTCCTTGCCGGAGAAGGAGCCGCCGCCGTGGTGTGCGGCGCCTCCGTAGGTGTCGACGATGATCTTCCTGCCGGAGAGGCCGGAGTCGCCCTGGGGGCCGCCGACCACGAAGCGGCCGGTCGGGTTGACCAGGACGCGGGTCTGCTCGTCCAGGAGATCCGGCGGGACCACCGGCCGGATGACGTGATCGCGCAGGTCGCGTTCCAGCGTCCGCAGGTCCACGTCCGGGTGGTGCTGGGCGGAGATGAGCAGGGTGTGGACGCGGACCGGCCGTTCTTCCTCGTACTCGATGGTCACCTGGGTCTTGCCGTCGGGCCGCAGGTAGGGGAGGAGTCCGGTCTTCCGCACCTGGGCCAGCCGCCGGGCCAGCGCGTGCGCCAGCTGGATGGGGAGGGGCATCGCCTCGGGCGTCTCGTCGGTTGCGTAGCCGAAGACCATGCCCTGGTCGCCGGCACCTTCCGCGTCGAGCGGATCCTGTCCGATCCCCAGGCGGACCTCCAGCGACTGGTTGACGCCGGCGGCGATGTCGGGGGACTGCTCGCTGATGGAGGTGAGGACGGCGCAGGTGTCGGCGTCGAAACCGAACTTGGCGCGCGTGTAACCGATCTCGCGCACCGTCCGCCGGACCACCGCGGGGATGTCGACGTAGCAGTCCGTGCTGATCTCGCCCGTGACGAAGACGAGTCCGGTGGTGACCAGCGTCTCGGCCGCCACGCGCGCCTCGGGGTCCTGCTCGAGGATGGCGTCCAGGATCGCATCGGAGATCTGGTCGGCCACCTTGTCCGGATGGCCCTCGGTCACCGACTCGGACGTGAAGAGGCGATGGGTCATCCAATCCACCCCCCCAACCTGGAGTTCCACTTCGTCGCCTCGACCGGGAGCGGCGCCGGCGCCCGGCCTTGGCCCGGTCGAAGGGGCCGCAGCCTTGCCGGGAGCGCTCCCGACTCTCCACGGCCCGTCCGAGGCCCGGCGCAAAAAAATCCCCCCTCCACCGGGAGGGGTTCTCCGTCGCCCGCTCGCCTCGGCCAACTTCCCGCCGGCTCGACGGCCGGTGGCGAAATGTCGCGGTCATGCTACCATCCCGGCGTGCCGGCAGTCAAACCGGCTCGGCTCCACGCCCTCTCCGCGACACCCGCAAGGTCCCGATCAGGCGGTCGCCGGCGGCAGCTGGAAGAGGCGACCGAGCAGCTGGTCCTCGGTGCGGAGCGTGGAGGCGCTCAGCTGGTAGGCGCGCTGGGCGCGGATCAGATCGACCATGGACGTGGCCAGGTCGACGTTGGAGCCCTCCAGCACGCCCGTCTCGACCAGCCCCTGCTGCGCCGGGTTGGCGGCGGCGGCCGCGGTCCGGACGGGCGTGCCGGTGTAGGTGCCGTCCGCCGCCGGAGTGACCGGCCCCGCCAGCTGCACGACGGCCAGTTGGCCGAGGAGACGCCCTCCCGCCTCCACCCGGCCGTCGGCGTCGACGCGCACCTGGTCGGCGGGCGTCCCCGGCGGCAGCTGCAGCGGCTGGCCGGTCACCGTCAGCGCCGGCAGTCCGTCGGGCGTCACCAGCCGGCCGTCGGCGTCCGGCCGCAGCGCCAGCGTCCTGACGTAGCCGGTCGTGCCGTCCGGGCGGCCGACGGCGAACCACCAGCCGGCCTGGCGGAGCGCGAGGTCGAGGGGGCGGCCCGTCGGGATCATCGGTCCGGGGAGGTCGACGGTGCCGTCGGTCAGGAAGGCGCTCCCATACGAAACGGGTCCCAGCGCGGCCGCGACCAGACCGTTCTGGCTCCGCGCCAGCTGGGGCTCGAGGTAGCTTTCGAAGGAGTCGGCGGTCCGCCGGTAGCCGGGCGTGTTGACGTTGGCCAAGTCGCCTGCCAGCGCGTCCAGCCACGCCTGCTGGGCCACCATGCCCGAACCGGCCATGTAGATGCCTCGCAGCACCGGTCTCGCCTCCGCCGGCCCCGGTCGCTCCGTCGCTCCGGGGCCCGTCCCACGCTGCCTCGTGGTTCGCCGGGGGCGGCGCATTTCCTGCCGAATCCTGCGGCGAGGCGGAGGCTGGCCTGCCGGCGGGCCTTCAGGAAGTCCGCTCGCGGGTGGCGGGGGCGGCGGCGTTGCGGTGGCGCTCCGCGTACTTCCTCCGGGTGGCTTCGCCGCCGCGGAGGTGGCGTTCCGCCTTGTTGAATTCGAGCACCTGTTTCACTTGTTCGGAAAGCTTCTCGTTTATGCGAGGAAGTCTTTCCGTCACATCTTTGTGAATGGTGCTCTTGCTGACGCCGAAGACGCGGGCCGCGTCCCTGACGGTGGCCTTGGTCTCCGCGATGTACAGGCTCACCTCGAGGACGCGCTTCCAAATGTGGTCCTTCATGAAATAGACCCCCTCGGCCCGGCGGACTCGAGCCATCTATATGTGCCGGGCGAGGGGGAACATGACGCGCGCGGGCGCGCTCGCGCGAGCGTCGCCCGCCCTCTCTTCTTCCTGCTTCGAGCCCCTTCCGGACGGCCTGGCTACGGCAACGGCGGCAGGAAGTTGATCGGATCCGTCGCCTCTCCCGACGCCAGGATGGCGAAGTGGAGGTGCGGCGCCTCCGCCGCCTCGTCCAGCGGCCCTCCGCCCAGGTCGCCCAGGAGCTGGCCCTTCTCCACCGCCTGGCCCGGCTTGACCAGGGGTCGCTCCAGCCCGCCGTAGACGGTCTGCACGTTGGCCACGTGGGCGATGCGGACCGTCCAGCCGTCCTGGTCGTCGCCGCTGACCGCGCTCACGCGACCGGCGGCCGCCGCGCGCACCGGCGTGCCCACCTTGGCCGCGATGTCGATCCCGTCATGCCAGCGCCAGTCGTGCATGGTGACGGAGTACCCCCAGCCGAAGCCGGCGATGACCGGTCCGCTCACGGGCCAGAGGAGCTTCCTCTGCGCCGGGTTGGCCGCTCCGGCCGGCTGGGCGGCCGCTTCCTGCGCCGCCTGGCCGGTGGCCGAGGCCGTCCCCTGCTGCGCCGCCGCGGCTGCCGGCCCGCCGGCCGTCCCCGCGCCGCCGCCCGCTCCGCCCGCGACGCCGGAGGAAGCGCCCTCCGTCCCCGTCCGCGCCCGCGTGCCCGGAGTCGACGCCTGCGCCGGCGGCTGCGCCACCCCGCGCCCGCGCGCCGGGCTGGTCGCGGCCGGCCCGCCCGGTCGCGCCGGCGAGCGCAGGCGGTGCAGCGCCGCGTTGCCGGCCAGCTCGACCCGGCGCAGCTCCGTTCCCAGGCCCCTCCAGATCGAGGGGTGGGCGAGAACCGCGTAGTAGGCTCCGAAGGCGACCACGAAGACGAGTAGGCCCAGTGCGATCAGCCGCCGCGCGGGCGCAGCCAGGAGCGCTCCCAACGACCGGCTCCACCGCGGCGGCCACCAGGGGCTCGGCCCGCCGGCTTCGCCCGTCTTGCCAGGGTTGGGACCCTGCTGCTCGTCCATGCCGAGAGGTTCACCTCCCGGCGGTAGGCTTTGCTATCCGTGGCGCTTCTATACAGGCCCTGGAGGAAGGTGGGCGATGCGGGTCCCCGGATAGTAGTAGGCGAGGATCGCTTCGGCCGAGTAGCCTTGCCGGGCCATGGCGCCCGCGCCGTACTGGCTGAGCCCCACCCCGTGGCCGTAGCCGCGCGTCTGCACGACCAGGTTCCCGTCCTGGACGCCGATCGACTCGATGAGCGTCGAAGGAAGGCCCAGCAGCTGGCGGAACTGCTCGCCGCTGACCGTGCGGTCACCGACCCGGACCTCTGCCGCCCGCCCGGAGGGGGTTCGGGCGATCACCGCCAGGGCAGGCTGGGCGTTGCTGCCGCCGTCCGCCGCCGGCGCGCCCGCCTGCAGGTCCCCGGCGCCGAGCCCCAGCTTCTGCGCGGCCTTCGCCAGCGGGAGGCGGGTGACGCCGAGGCCCGCCGGCCGGTCGGCGTCGGGCGAGGGAAGGCTGGGCAGGTAGGGCAGGTCGAGGCCGAAGACTTCCTTCGCGCTGGCCGTCCGGCCACCCGCGGAGGCGGTGTAGAAGGCCTCGATGGGCCGTCCCTGCCAGAGGAGGATCTGGCCGGCGGTCGCCTCCACGGCCTGGCGGATCTTGGCTTCGTAGACCGGGGCGAGCACGCCCCAGAAGCGCTGCCGCTGGGCGGGCGAAGCCCATGCCTGGCCGTGCTCGCCGTCGGAGCAGAAGTCCGCCCGGGGCTGGAGCGGGCAGCTGGCGGCGCCCGCGACCAGCCTGGCGACGGCGAAGGTCCGCGCCGCCACCGCCTGCGCCTGCAGCGCCGCCGGGGCGAAGCCGGCGGGCATCTCGGCCGCCACCACGCCCTCGACGTACGTCTCCAGCGGCATCTGGAGGAGCCGGTGGGCTTCCTCGTCGTAGACCGTCACCAGGGTCTGCTCGCCGGGCAGCTGTGCCGCGCCGGCCGGGCCGCCCGGTTGCAGGGGCGTGGAGGGCTCCGCGCCCGCCGCCGGGAGACCCGCTTCACCCCCGCCGCTTCCGGCGGGGCCGACCCCGGGCCAGCCCCCGGGCGGGGCGCCCGGCGTGGGCGGGAGCTCCACGCTGGGGGCCGGCAGTCTTTCGCCCGCCAGGAGGGCGACGGTCGAGGGGACAAGCAGGACCGACACGAGGGCGAAGAGGACCACCAGGATCGCGATCCGCGCCATGAGATCCCTCCGACGGGGGATCCCTATGGCGCGAGCCGCGGGGATATGCCCGGGCGACCGGGCGCCCGCTCAGACGCCCGGCCGCCGCCGCGCCTCCGCCGCCTCCTCGCCCAGCTCCAGCAGCGCCAGCACCTGCCGCAGCTTCTGCCGGGCCTGGGCGATCTCCTCGGGAGTGCCGCCGGCCTCGATCTGCGCGGCCAGCGCGGCGCGCTGCTCGTGCAGGGCGGCGATGTCCAGCTGCCCGGGCAGGTAGGCCTCCTCGACGAGGAGCGTCGCCCGGTCCTGGAGGATCTCGCAGAGGCCCGAGCCGACGGCGATGCCGTGGCGGCCGGCCATGCCGTAGTGGACGACGCCCGGCCTGAGGGCGACCACCATCGGCGCGTGCCCGGGAAGGACGCCGTAGATCCCCTCGACGCTGGGCAGCGTCAGGTACTCCACCGCGCCGTCGAAGAGCGTGCCCTTCGGCGTCACCACGGACATGCGGATCCGCCGCTCGGACATCAGACCGCCTCCGCCAGGAGCTTCTTGCCCTTCTCGACCGCCTCGTCGATGGTGCCCACCATGTAGAAGGCTTCCTCGGGGAGGTCGTCGTGCCGGCCCTCCAGGATCTCCTGGAAGCCGCGCACGGTCTCCTGGACCGGGACGTACGCGCCCGGGACGCCGGTGAAGACCTCGGCCACGTGGAAGGGCTGCGAGAGGAAGCGCTCGATCTTGCGCGCCCGCTGCACGGTCAGCTTGTCTTCCTCGGAGAGCTCCTCCATGCCCAGGATGGCGATGATGTCCTGCAGCTCCCGGTACCGCTGCAGCACGGCCTGGACGCCGCGCGCCACCCGGTAGTGCTCCTCGCCCACCACCGCCGGGTCGAGGATGCGCGAGGTGGAGGCCAGCGGGTCGACCGCGGGGTAGATGCCCCGCTCCGCGATGGAGCGCTCCAGCCGCGTGGTGGCGTCGAGGTGGGCGAAGGTGGTGACCGGCGCCGGGTCCGTGTAGTCGTCGGCCGGCACGAAGATCGCCTGGATGGAGGTGATGGAACCCCTCCTGGTGGTCGTGATCCGCTCCTGCAGGTTGCCCATCTCGGTGGCCAGGGTCGGCTGGTAGCCCACCGCCGACGGCATCCGGCCCAGGAGCGCCGAGACCTCGGAACCGGCCTGGGTGAAGCGGAAGATGTTGTCGATGAAGAGGAGCAGGTCCTGCCCTTCCGTCTCGCGGAAATACTCGGCCATGGTCAGGCCCGAGAGAGCCACGCGCAGGCGCGCCCCGGGCGGCTCGTTCATCTGGCCGTAGACCAGGGTGGTCTTGTCCAGAACGCCGGACTCCTTCAGCTCCTTGTAGAGCTCGTTCCCCTCGCGCGTCCGCTCGCCCACCCCGGCGAAGACCGAGAAGCCGCCGTGCTGCATGGCGACGTTGTGGATGAGCTCCATGATGATGACGGTCTTGCCGACGCCGGCGCCGCCGAAGAGGCCGACCTTGCCGCCCCGGGCGTAGGGCTCGAGCAGGTCGATCACCTTGATCCCGGTCTCGAGCATCTCGGTGGCCGGGCTGACCTCCGAGACGTCCGGCGCGGGGTGGTGGATCGGCCAGCGCTCCTCCGTCTCCACGGGCCCGAGGCCGTCGATGGGTTCGCCGAGCACGTTGAACATCCGCCCCAGGGTGGGACGGCCGACCGGGACGCGGATGGGGCCGCCCGTGTCGCGGGCGGGCGCTCCGCGCTGGAGCCCGTCCGTCGAGGCCATGGCGATGCAGCGCACCGTGTTGTTGCCCAGGTGCTGCGCCACCTCGAGGGTGAGCTCCCCGTCGCCCACGGGCGTGGTCAGGGCGTTGTAGATCGCCGGGAGTTCGCCGTCCGGGAAGACGACGTCCACCACGGCACCGATCACCTGCGTGACGCGACCGACTCCGGCCACAAGGGATTCCTCCCGTCTGCTGAGACTCGAGCGGCGGCTACCCTCTCAGCGCCTCGGCGCCGCTGACCACCTCGACGATCTCGGTGGTGATGGAGGTCTGCCGCTCGCGGTTGTACTCCAGGCGCAGCTCCTCCAGGAGGTCGGAGGCGTTGTCGGTGGCCGAGCGCATGGCCGTCATGCGCGCGGCGTGCTCCGAGGCCTTGGAGTCCAGGAGCGCCTGGTAGACCGTGGTGCGGACCATGGCGGGCAGAAGGTGGACCAGGAGCCCCTCGGCGGAGGGGACGAAGATGTACTCGACCGCAGCCTGGCGGCCGGACTCCCCGGGCGCCGGCGTCACCACCGGCAGAAGCTGCAGCCGCCGCGGAACGAGGCGGAGCGTGGAGACGAACTCCGTGTAGATCAACTCCACGCGCCCGGCCTTCCCCTGGATGTACCATTCCATCGCCAGGTCCGCCACTTCCTGGGCCAGCTCGATGCGAGCCTCCTCGCCGATGCCCAGCCAGCTGTGCCGCACCGGCCAGCCGCGATGGCGGAAGGCGGCGTCGCCGCGGCGGCCGAGGACGAAGAGCTGCGTGGGCTCCTCCTCCCGCATGGCCAGCGCGGTCTCCCGGATGATGTTGGCGTTGAACGGGCCAGCCAGGCCGCGATCGGCGGTGAAGGCGACCAGGAGGCGCTCGCTCCCCTGCGGCGGGGCCAGGAGGGGATGCTCGACCTGGGTGCCGCTGGCCGCCAGGCGGCGCAGGACCTCGTTCAGCTTGGCGGCGTAGACCCTGCCTGCCTGGGCCTGCTCCTGCGCGCGGCGCAGCTTGGCCGCCGCCACCATCTCCATCGCCCGCGTCATCTTGCGGGTGCTCTCGATGGCGCGCATGCGCCTGCGGATGATCTGCAGGTCAGGCATGGCACCGCCTCCCGTCGAGCCCGCCCGTCATGACGCCTGAGCCTCGACCGGCTCTTCTTCCTCGCCCGTCCGCCCGAGGAAGGCGTCGCGGACCTCGCGGATCGCGCTCTCCAGCGCCTTGGTCAGCTCGTCGTCGAGGATCTTCGTCTCGGCGATGCGCCGCGGGATCTCCGGATGAAGCGCGTGGATCCGCTCCAGAAGCCGGTTCTGGAAGTCGACCACGCGCTCGACCGGGATCTCGTCGCAGAAGCCGTGGACGGCCGCGTAGATCTGGATCACCTGGTCCTCCACCGGCAGCGGCTGGCGCTCGCCCTGCTTGAGCGTCTGCTCCAGCCTCTGGCCGCGGGCCAGGCGGGCCTGGGTCACCTTGTCGAGGTCGGAGCCGAACTGGGCGAAGGCGGCCAGCTCCCGGTACTGCGCCAGGTCGAGGCGCAGGCGGCCGGCTACCTGGCGCATCGCCTTCACCTGGGCGGCGGAGCCGACGCGCGAGACGGAGCGGCCCACGTCGATGGCCGGCCGCTGGCCCGCGTAGAACTGGTCGGTGTCCATGAAGATCTGGCCGTCCGTGATCGAGATCACGTTGGTCGGGATGTAGGCGTGGATGTCGCCGGCCTGCGTCTCGATGATCGGCAGGGCCGTCAGCGAGCCGCCGCCGATGGCGTCGTTGAGCCTGGCGGCGCGCTCCAGCAGGCGCGAGTGCAGGTAGAAGACGTCGCCCGGGTAGGCCTCGCGCCCGGGCGGACGCCGCAGCAGCAGCGAGAGCTCGCGGTAGGCCCAGGCGTGCTTGGTCAGGTCGTCGTAGATCACCAGGACGTCCCGGTGCTCCTCGTACATGAAGTACTCGCCCATGGCGCAGCCCGCGTAGGGCGCCAGGTAGAGGAGCGGGGCCGGCTGGCTGGCGGTCGCGGAGACGACGATGGTGTACTCCATGGCGCCGCCCCTGGTGAGGGTGTCGACCACCCCCGCCACCGTCGACGCCTTCTGGCCGACGGCGACGTAGACGCAGACGACGTCCTGCCCCTTCTGGTTGAGGATGGTGTCCACGGCAATCGACGTCTTCCCGGTCTGGCGGTCGCCGATGATCAGCTCGCGCTGGCCGCGGCCGATGGGGATCATCGAGTCGATGGCCTTGAGCCCGGTCTGCAGCGGCACGTTGACCGGCTGCCGGTCGATGATGCCGGGCGCGTGCCACTCGACGGGGCGCCGGGTCCGCGCGCGGATCTCGCCCTTGCCGTCGAGCGGCTGCCCCAGCGGGTTGACGACGCGACCGAGCAGCTCCGGTCCGGCGGGCACCTCGATGACGCGGCCGGTCCGCCGGACCTCGTCCCCTTCCTTGATCGCGTCGAAGGGGCCGAGGACGACCACGCCGACGTTCTCTTCCTCCAGGTTCATGGCCAGTCCGTAGACGCCGTTCGGAAACTCCACCAGCTCGTTCGCCAGGACGGATTCGAGCCCGTAGACGCGGGCGACCCCGTCGGCCACCTGGATGACGGTGCCGACTTCGTCCAGCTTGACGGAAGAGTCGAAGGACTCGATCTGCTGGCGAATGACGCTGGAGATCTCTTCGGGCCGAATGCTCACCGGCCGCTCACTCCCTTCTCATCCGCCCCTCCGCTGTTCGGACCTGGCCCGGCCGGAACGCTGGCCAGGTGACGGCGCATCTCCTCGAGCCGCGTGCGGACCGAGCCGTCGACGCGCCGGTCGCCGACGCGCACGATCAACCCGCCCAGGATGGCCGGGTCGACCTGCTCGCGCAGGCGCACGCGTCCTCCCGTCCATTCCTCGAGCCGCCGTCTCAACGCCTCCCGGTTCGCCTCGTCCAGCGGCATGGCCGTGGTCACCGAGGCCTCGCGGACGCCCTCGGCCTCGTCGGCCAGGCGGCCGTACTCGCCGGCGATCGCCTGCAGCAGCGCGCCGCGCCCCTTGCGGACGAGCACGTGGAGGAAGCGCTGCACCAGCGGGGAGGGCTCCTCCTCGAGGAGATGGTCCAGCGCCGCCTCCCGCGCCGAAGCGGGCAGCGCGGGGCTCTCCATCACCCATCGCCAGCGACGGTCCTCCGCGGCCCGGGCCGCCAGGCCTTCCAGCTCCCGCCGGACCGGCTCCAGTTCGCCCCGCTCCCGCGCCAGCTCGAAGAGCGCCTGCGCGTAGCGGCGCGCCACGGTCTCATGTGCCATGGCGCGTTGCCCCGATCTCCTCGACGAACTCGCGGGCCAGCCGGCGCTGGTCCTCTTCGCCGAAGTCCCGCTCGATCACGCGCCGCGCCACCTCCACCGCCAGGTCGGCCACCTCGCGGCGCAGCTGCGCCAGCGCCTCGTCCCGCTCGCGGGCGATGGCCTGTTCGGCCCGGGCCAGGATGGCGGCCGCCTCCTCCTGCGTCTGGCGCAGCTGCTGCTCGCGCAGCTGCGCCGCCGTCGCCTGGGCCTGGTTGAGCATCTCCTCCACCTTCGCCTGGGCGTCGCGCAGCCGCTGCTCGTATTCGTGGCGAGCCTTGGCCGCGGCCTCGCGCTCGTTCTCGGCGTGGGCCAGGTCGCCGGCGATCCTCTTCTCGCGTTCCTCCAGCATGCGCAGCAGCGGTTTCCAGCCGAAATACGTGAGCAGGCCGAAGAAGACCACGAAGTTGACGATGCTCCAGACGACCAGATTCCAGTCGATGGAGACGATCCCATTGGGCACCGGGATCCCCCCTTCCTGTGCGTCGTCGGCGGTGCCTGCGCGCAAACCCCAAAAGCGGCCCGTTCCCGGACCCCAAAGGCTCCCACCGGGAACCGGCGGGAGCGCCGCCCTCCCCGCGAAACCGCGACGCGGCGCCCCACCGGTTTCCTCCCCTTCTTACACCTTGCCGTATAGCAAGAAGGCTATCAACAAACCATAAATGGCAAGCGCCTCGGTGAACGCGAGGCCCAAGATCATGACCCCCCGGGCGTCACCCAAAGCCTCCGGCTGGCGCCAAGCCGCGTCGATGGTTGCGGAGACGATCTGCCCCTGCGCCAGCGCGGCCCCGAGGGCCGGCAGCGCGATAGCGATGGCTACAGCCAGTGCGGTCACCCAATTCCCTCCTTTCGCCTGCCCCCGTTGGCGGAGCGCGTGATCCCTCCCGGTGGGAGGAAACCGATCGGCCTGATCAGGGCCCTGCGCGCCCGGCCCGCTACTCCGCTTCCTCCGTCGCTCCGGCGATGTAGACGCCGGTCAGCATGGTGAAGATGAAAGCCTGCAGCAGGCCGAAGAGCGTGAACAGGACCATGAACGGGACCGGCACGATCCACGGCAAGAAGGAGAGCATGACCAGCAGCACGGAGTCCTCGCCGAAGATGTTGCCGAAAAGTCGGAGCGCCAGCGAGAGAGGCCGGATCAGCTCCTCGACGATGTTGAGCGGCAGCATGAAGAACGACGGCCGCACGAAGTGCTTGAGGTAGCCCGGCCCGTGCGCCACGAAGCCGGAGACGTGCGTCGTCAGGAAGGCGATGATGGCCAGCGCCGCCGTGACGCTCAAGGTGCTGGTCGGCGTCTTGAAACCGGGGACGAGGTTGGCCCCCGGGAGCAGCTCGGAATAGTTGGAGGCCAGGATGAAGACGAAGAGGCTGGCCAGGAAGGGGAAGTAGCGGCGCGCCTTCTCCTTGCTGCCCAGCGCGGGGATGAGGATGCCGTCCATGATCATCTCGACCCCGAGCTCGAGCGCGTTCTGGCCGCCGCGCGGCACCAGCTGGAGTCGCCGGGTGGCCAGGACGACCACCAGCAGCACCACCAGCATGAGGCCCCATTCCGTGAGGATCTGCGAAGTGACCGCCAGTCCGAAGAGATGGAAGAAGACCTGCGTGCTCTCCTGCCCGATCTCGGGCGTTCCCAACGCCAGAACGATTCCGCTCATCGAGCGAGCATCGCCTCCCGTGCCGTCGCCCGCCGGGCCATGCGCCAGATCCCCAGCGCGCTGCCCGCGAGGAGACCCGCGGCCACCGCGACCAGCGACCACGCGTCACCTTTCGTGACCAGCCAAGTTGCCAGCAAGAAGAGGGCGTCCACCGAGAACCGCGCGGCGAAGCCGCCGAAGATCCAGCGGAGATCGCGCCGGTTCTCCGACGTCGCCCTCTGCAGGGCGTACCAGAGAAGCCAGCTGTTCAACCATCCGCCCGCGACCCCTGCGAAGGCCGCGAAGAACGGTGTCGGAATCAATCGTCGTCCGTATCCTTCCCGGGTTGCTCCGGGGGCACCTCCCCCGGACCGCCCTTCGGTTTCCGGCTCTCGCGCGCCCTTCCCGGCTCCGCGCGGTCGCCGGTCTCGCGCAGAACGTCCTTGACGACCATCTGCAAGGAGCCGCCCACCGCCAGCAAGACCAGGACTGCGAGGAAGACAGGATACGTGTGGAACCTGGCGTCCAGCCAGGTTCCGCCGGCATAGGCAGCCCACACCGCAACGCCCACGGTGATGGCGTCCGAGAGTGCCATCGCCAGGAGGCGATTGGGTGCGTTCCTGCGGTTTGCCACCGGCATCTCCTTCAGGTTCAGGCCACCCAAGCGAGGAGACTCTCCTTCGCGCCCGGGCTCGACCTTGTGAAAGGTGTAGCAAGGCGGGCACGCACGCCGCTTGGGCGGCCGTTCACGCGGTCAGTATACCTGAAAGACCCCGGCCCTGGCCAGCGACCGGCTCATATGGCTTCCTTCCAGACGTTGCACGACCACGGACCAGCCCCGCGGGGTCACCGACGCTCCTCTCGGCGTCGCCGGCGCAGCGCCGCCCGGCGGATGACGTAGGCTTCCTCCCGGGTGGGTTCCGCCGGTTGAAAGCCTTCCCCCGGAGGCTCGGGGGCGAAGAGTCGCACCTCGGCCCGCGCTCGGCCGGGCAGCCAGGCGCAGCGCAGCAGCCGCTCCGGATCGAGCCGCTGGACGAATGCGGCGTCCGCCGTGCCGCACCAGACGCGGGAGCCCAGGCCCGCCGTCCAGAGCGCCGGGGGACCGGAAAAGGCCACGCGGCCCGCCTCCAGCCAGACGATCTGCCCGGCGGCCTCCCACTCGTCCGGCTCGTGGCTCACGACGACCAGGCTCCTGCCGGAGCCGGGTCGGGCGTAGCGCGTCAGGAAGCGGATCACTTCCTGCCGCCGGGGCGTCTCCAGCTGGCTCAGGGGCTCGTCCAGGAAGAGGAGGCTCGGCGAGCCGAGAAGCGCCTGGGCGAGCCCCACCCGCTTCCGCATGCCCTCCGAGAGCCGGGCGATCCGGACGTCCGCGACCGCCCGGAGCCCCAGACGCTCGAGCGCCAGCTCGGCCTCGCCCTCCGGCTCGAGCCCCTTGAGATGGGCCATGTAGACCAGGAAGCGGCGCGGCGTCATCCGGCCGTACGGCTCCAGGTCGGCCGGCAGATAGCCGATGCGGCGCCGGATCCCCGGTACGTCCTCCTCCAGCCTGCGGCCGTCGTAGAGAATGCGGCCCCGGTCGGGGGGCGTCGCCGTCGCCAGCAGTTCGAGAAAGGTCGACTTCCCGGCGCCGTTGGCGCCGACGACCAGACAGATCCCGGGCTCCAGCACGAGCCGGCCCTCGATGCAGAGCTGGAACGACCCCCGCGCGCAGCGGAGATCCTCGACGACGATCACCCGCTGCTCCCCGCCCCTGCAAGCCAGGCGGCGCGGCTCCGATGCCAGGCCGCCGCCGTCGAGGCCGCTCCCAGCACCAGCAGCAGGGCGTCGCCGCCGAGACTCCATGCGGAGCCGGCACGGATCAGGCCTTCCTGGCCCGCCGCCAGCACGGCCCAGAAGACGACGCCCGCCCCCAGCGACCAGAGGAAGCCCCTGGAGAAGAGCAGCCAGGCCAGGAGGCCGCCCACCGCCAGCACCCCGGCCAGCCACTGCAGGAGGAAGGCGAGCGGCTGGACCACGCCCACGGTGGCCGCGAGCACGCCGGTCCCGGCCAGCCCGATCAGGACGTCGACGGCGGTCGCGATCAGCAGGCGGATCAGCCAGAGGAGTGCCGGCGGGAACGGCGTCACGCTCTCCACCAGGCGCATCGCCCGGTTGCCCCAGCCGTTCCCCAACGCCATGGCCGCCAGGAAGTAACCCGGGAGCACGGCGGCGAACAGGTTGACCGGCGCCGGCCCGGGCTGGGCGAGGAGATCGGCGGATGCCAGGACCAGGAGGACGCCGAGCGCCAGGCTGGCGATCCAGAAGGCCCGCCCGTAGCCCGCCAGCTCCAGGCGCACCAGCCTCGGCAGGCTGGGTCTCCGCGCCTGCGCCGGATCTCGCTCCCGCTCCGCCCGGGCCCGGAGGAGCACTTCCTCGGCCAGGCGCCGGCTCGCCTCGGGCGACGGCTCCCGGACCAGGTAGCGCGCCAGCCACGGGCGCAGCGCCTGCTCCAGCTCGGCCAGCTGGCGATCGCCTGGCAGCCCGCCGTCAGATCTCTCCATGGGCGAGGTGACCCCCTCTCTTGGGGAGCGAGGCATCCGGCGCCTCGTCGGGGGCTTGCGAGCGCGCGCGCCCGCCGGGGCCGTCCATGCGCTCGCGAAGCCGCCCGAGCGCGCGGAAGAGCGAGGCCTTGACCGTCCCCTCGGGCAGGTCGAGGACGCCGGCGATCTCGCGATAGGTCAAGTCGTGGTAGAAGCGCAGGATCACCATCTGCCGCTGCCGCTCGGACAGCTCCCGCAGGGCCTGGACGATCGCCGCCCGCGCCTGCAGGCGGTCGCTGATCTCGGCCACCGAGGGGCGCGCCTCCGCCCGCTCCGACCAGCCATCGGGCGGCTCCTCGCCCCGCTCATGGCGGCGCGCCGCCGTCCTCCAGCGGTCGCGGCAGAGGTTCGTCGCCACCCGGTAGAGCCATGGCCGGACCCGGTCCGGCACCCCGCGCTCCCGCACCTGGCGGACGAAGCGGAGGAAGGTCTCCTGGACCAGGTCCTCCACCCCCTCCTCCCCGCCCAGCTGGCGCTGGAAGTAGGCCGAGAGCGCGCGGTGGTAGCGGTAGACGAGCGCCTCGAAGGCGCCGTCCTCGCCGCGGGCGAAGGCCCGCGCCAGATCCTCGTCGCTGGGCATCACTCGCCTCCCTCCTCGATCCAGCGGGTGCGCCGCTCGGTCCAGAGCGCAGCCAGCGCAAGCGCGGCGAGACCGGCTCCCGTCCAGAGAATGCGGTTCGGAAGCAGCGCCTGAGCCGGGAGGTTCATGGTGAAGAGGGCGCCGGCTCCCGAGGCCCCGCTGCCCGCGTTCAGGCTCTCCAGCAAGAAGAGGGCGAAGCCCGCGAGAAGCCCGACGTCCACGCGCTTGGCCACGATGGTGACGAGGAGCGTCAGCCCCGCGACCGCCATGTACTCGGGGAGGGCCAGAGCCAGGAGGGAGAGCTCGGAGGCCGGCTTCCACGCCCACGCCCGGCCGCTCCACGAATAGAGGGGGGCGACGATCTCCCTGAACCGCCAGAGATAGACCCGGCTCCAGAGCAGGTGGAAGGCGAGCACCAACCCCAGGGCGCTGGCCCACTTTCGCACGATCATCGCCGCCAGCGACAGCGGGTAGCTGGCGAAGAGCTCCATCTGATTGCCGGCGAGGTCGCGGTGGAAGAGGACGCCCACCGCCATGACCGCGAGCGGCGCCATGGCCACTTCATTGTAAAGGGCGACGGACGGCGGCCGCGGGGCCAGAAGGAGATAGGTGACGAGCAGGCCGCCGTAGACGGCCATGATGGCGAACATGCCCGAGCGGAGAGCCCTCCACTCCGCCAGCCAGAGCCTCACGGTCTCACCTCCCACGCCTTCTGCCACTCCTGGAGCGGGATGGCCGGCAGGGAGCGGCCGTCGCCCAGGCCGCGCGACAGGTCGTACCGCTCGTAGAAGGCCTTGAGGACGCCCTTCACCCGCTCGGCCTCCCCGCGCCGGAGCGCCTCGTCGATCGGACGCCGCACGGCGTCACCGATCGTGCCCGCGAGCTTGAGGGCCTGATCCGGCGCCATGCCGAGCCCGTCCCGCAAATAGAGGTAAACGAAGGCCCGCCGGATCTGCTGGGCCAGGGGAATTTGATCGGGTGGAAGGCCGCGCAGGGGAACGACCCATCCCGGCAGATCGTTGCCGCCGAAGAGCCAGGCGTGGACCACGTCGACCAGCCGGTAGGAGTCGAGGTTCAGGTGTGTGCTTTCGGTGGCCAGGAGGCTCTGCCCGCTCAGGCCGTAGGAGCCGCTCAACGGGTAGTCCCCCACGGCGCCGTAGGGCGGAAGCGGGAGGTAGATCACCCGGCGGGCACGGTCCCGCGGCGCGTCGAGCCAGGAGGCGAAGTAGCGGCGCGCCCGGTCGACCTGCGCCACGAAGCGTCGCGCCTCCGGGACGTTGGAGGGGCTGCAGATCACCGTCTCGCCCCCGGGGTCGAGGCGGACCTCCGTCAGGTTGCCGCCGAAGAGCGAGAGGCCGTCGACCTGATCGGCGGTGAAGATCTGCGTCCGGCCCGGACCCGGGCGGCCGGGTACGGTGGCGTAGACCCGCCCGGGAAAGCCGCGGAGGAGCAGCCGGAAGGCGGCCGGCGGCATGGCCGGCAGGTTCGGACCACCCGGCGTGCTGACCACCCAGTATCCCGGGTAGAGGCTCTTCAGGTAGAAGCGCCCAGGCAGCGGGTACCACGCCTGGCTGGCCGGAAGGTAGACGTCGCCTCCCTGCACGAAGGCGGCCAGCCTTTGGGACGAGGGCATCGAAAGCCAGTCGAAGAGCCGGCCCCGGTACTCCACCCGCACCGTCACGGTGCCGGCGCGTGCGGGAAGGCTCGAACGCGCCAGGAAGAGGTGATCGCCGCTCCGCTCCCAGGGTACGGGCTTCCCGTCGACCTGCACGCGGGTGACGGTGAGGAGCCGGTTGAGCGTGAAGGTGACCGGGCCGCCCCGCGGCAGGCCGGAGGCGGGCAGCGTCAGCTCGGCGGTGCCGCTCAGCACGTCGTTCGGGCCGCGGGCCAGGGTGATCCGGTAGGCCTCCACCGGGAACTGGACGGCGGGAGCGCGCTTCTCGGGGTCGCCCCCGTCGGCCCGCAGGGCGGAGGCCTCGATCCGGTAGCGCTCCTGCCAGAGCAGCCCGTAGGGCACGTAGGCGACCGCCGCCAGGGCGAGGGCCGCGGCCGCCGCGAGCACCGCCTTCCTCCGCGCCGCCGCCGGCCAGCGGAACATCAGCAGCGCCGTCGTGCAGGCGAGGAGCCAGAGCGTGAAGGCCGCGACGAAGATCCGCGAGAGGAAGAGGTCCCGGGAAAGGAGGGAGTACCCCCACGCCTCGATGGCGAGGATGCGGTCCCCGAGGAGCGGGTCGAGGAGGAACGTGTCCAGGAAGTACCAGTGGTACCGCGCGATGACGAAGTGCTGGAGAAAGTACGTCCCGAAGATCCAGGCGCAGAAAGCGACCAGATAGGCGAGCCGGCCGGGGATCAGCAGGGCCAGCACCATCCCCAGCGCCAGCGTCACCCCGTACGACCACTCGTCCTGAAGCGCGAAGAAGCCGAGGTGGCGCAGGAGGAGATCCCCCGGCAGGCCGCGCCGGACGGCGAAGCCGGCGAAGACGGCGGCCGCCAGCAGGGCGAACTGCGAGAGATAGGCGAAGCCGGCGGCGTACTTGGCGGTGACCAGGGCGACCCGCGAGACGGGCAGCGTTCCCAGCCACTCGTACCCCTGCCGGAGGACGTCCCGGCGCAGGAGAGCCAGGCCGAGCCAGATGGCCAGGCCGAGGCTGAGCGTCTCCATCGTCCCGTGGAAGTCGAAGACGGCCGAGTACAGGTCCTCCGAGGAGGGCGGGCCGAGTCGCGCGAGGCGGAGGAAGAGCAGAAAGCCGTAGAGCGGCGGGAGAAGGAGGAGAACCGGGTTCCGCCAGAGCCAGCCGCACTCCTGCTCCCAGAGGCGAAGCCACTTCCTCAAGCGGGCTCGCCTCCCCGCGCGCGGAGGAGTGCCAGATAGCCGTCCTCCAGGGTGGGCTCCAGCGGTTTCGCCTCCGGCGCGGGCCGTTCGGCGGCGATCACCCGGCAGACCACCTCGCTCCCTTCCTGGCGGGTGGCCACCAGCTGCCAGGAAGCGGCCTCCGGAAGCTCGCTCTCCGCCAGGCGGACCTCCCACACCTTCCCGCGCGCGCGGTCCGCCAGCTCGGCGGTCGTCCCCGCCATGGCCAGCTCGCCCCGGTCGAGCACCGCCACCCGGCGGCAGCTGCTCTCGATGTCGCTGACGATGTGGGTCGAGAGGAGGACCGTCTTGCGCAGGCTCAAGGTGGCGAGAAGGTTGCGGAAGCGCACCCGCTCCTCCGGGTCGAGCCCCGCCGTCGGCTCGTCGACGATGAGGACGCGCGGATCGCCGATCAGCGCCTGGGCGATCCCCAGCCGCCGCCGCGTCCCCCCGGAGTAGGTCCCGGCCTTCCGGTCGATCCACTCCCCCAGGTGGACCTGCTCCACGACCTCCTCGACCGACCGCCGCCGGGCGCGCGGGTCGTCGACGCCCTTCATCAGGGCGACGTACTCCAGGAACTCCCCGCCGGTCATCTGCGGGTAGACCTGGAAGAGCTGCGGCAGGTAGCCGATGAGCTTGCGGATCTCGTCGGGGCGACTGCGCAGCGGCACCCCTTCCACCAGGGCGTCGCCCGACGTCGGCGGCAGCAGGGTGGCCAGGATCCTCATGAGGGTCGTCTTGCCGGCACCGTTGGGCCCCAGGAGGCCGAACATGCCGGCCTCGACGGTCAGGTCCAGCCCCTTGAGCGCCCAGCGCCTCCCGTACCGCCTGGAGAGACCGCGGATCTCGATCACGCCCCCGCCTCCCGGACCGGCCTCACGGCCTCGCAGCCTGTCGCTTCGCCCTTTACGACGAAACGGGAGGCGGAAGGGTTACGGGCGGGGCGCGGCGTTCAGCGGGGCTGAAACTCTTCCGGCCTCGCCACCTCCTCGCCCGCCAGCTTCCATTGCACGGCCCGGGCGATCCGCTCGGCCGCGCGGCCGTCGCCGAAGGGGTTGGGCGCCTCGGCCGAGCGCCGCCAGGCGTCCGGGTCGGCCAGCAGGCGGTCGAGGGCGTGGCGGATGCCCTCGTAGCCGTTGCCGGCCAGGTGGACCGTGCCGGCCTCCACGCCCTCCGGGCGCTCGCTCACCTGCCGCGCCAGCACCACGGGGGTGTGGAGCGAGGGGGCTTCCTCCTGGATGCCGCCGGAGTCGGTGACGATGAGGTGGGCGCGCAGCATCAGCTGCGCCCAGATCCCGTACGGCTGCGGCTCGATCAGGCGGACGCGCTCCCGGCCGGCCGCCGCCTTCCGCACCGCTTCCTGGACGACGGGATTGGGGTGGACGGAGTAGAGCACCAGCACGTCCGGGTGGGCCTGCGCCGAGTCGGCCACGGCCCGCGCCACCTCCTCGATGGCGCCGTCCCAGCTCTCGCGCCGGTGCGTCTCGGCCAGGACCAGCCGCCCCTTCCAGCCCGCCACGAGCGCCTCCGCCGCCCGGACGTCGCCCGGGTCGGGGTGCTCCACCGTCCAGAGGAGCGCGTCGATGGCGGTGTTCCCCGTGACCAGGATCCCGTCGGGCGGGATCCCCTCGCGCAGCAGGTTCTCCTTGGCGCGCGGGGTGGGCGGGAAGTGGAGCGCGCAGAGGTGGTCGGTGAGGAGGCGGTTGGCTTCCTCGGGGAAGGGGGCGTCGAGGCGGAAGCTGCGCAGCCCCGCCTCCACGTGCCCCACGGGGATCTGCCGGTAGAAGGCCGCCAGCGCGCCGGCCAGGGTGGTCGTGGTGTCGCCGTGGACCAGCACGAGGTCGGGCGACCAGCGGCCGAGCTCGGCGTGCAGCGCCAGCAGGGCGCGGGCGGTCAGCTCCTCCAGCGGCTGCCCGGGGCGCATCAGGTCCAGGTCGGCGTCGGCCGCCAGCCCGAACTGCTCCATCACCTGGTCGAGCAGCTCCCGGTGCTGCGCCGTCAGGACGACGCGCACGTCGAGGTTCCGGCGCGCCTTCAGCGCCCGCACGACCGGCGCCATCTTGATGGCCTCGGGCCGCGTGCCGAAGATGCAGACGACGCGCGGGAGCGAGCGCTTCCTCCCGGCCGGCACCGCGCTCAATCTCAGAGCCCCGCCTGCTGGTTGGGCGGCGTCCCCGCCCCGGTCTCCGCCCTGCTCCGGGCCCGCCCGGTCGCTGCGCCCGGCGCCCGCTTGGCGGCGTCGTCGCGCGCCGTCGTCTCCAGCAGGCCGAAGGTCCGCGCCGCGTAGACCAGCGAGAGCGCCAGGAAGGCGAAGATGAAGAAGCCCACCCAGATGCTCGCCTCGCTGATGGCGATGGCGCCCACGCCCAGCCAGCCGGTCACCATGTAGATGAGGAGGACCGCCTCCCGCTGGCTCAGCCCCATGGCCAGGAGCCGGTGGTGCAGGTGGTCGCGGTCGGCGGTGCCGATGGACTGGTGGTTGCGCGCCCGCCGCACGATGGCGAAGGCCGTGTCCAGGATGGGCACGCCCAGCGCCAGCGCCGGGACGGCCAGCGCCACCGCGGCCGCGCCCTTCGCCATGCCCTGGATGGCCGTGGTGGCCAGCGTGAAACCGAGGAAGAGCGCCCCCGCGTCGCCCATGAAGATCTTCGCGGGCGGAAAGTTGTAAGGAAGGAAGCCCAGCGTGGCGCCCATCAGCGCCGCCGCGCCGATCATCGCGACCGGACCCTGCCCCGACTGCATGGCGCCGAGCAGCATGGTCCCCGCCACGATCGCGGTGATGCCGGCCGCCAGCCCGTCCAGGCCGTCGGCCAGGTTGATCACGTTCATCACCGCCACCAGCCAGATGACCGTGAGCGGGGCGCCCCACCAGCCGAGGTGCCAGAAGGTGCCGGCGAAGGGGTCCTTCAGGTACGTGATGCGGAGTCCGCCCCAGACGACGGTGACCAGCGCCACCGCCACCTGGCAGAGGAGCTTCAGCCAGGCCGGCATGCGGTAGACGTCGTCGGCCAGCCCCACCAGGAGGATGAGCAGTCCCCCGGCCAGGAAGCCGCGGAAGAGCGGGTCCTCCGCATGGCCCGCGGCCGCCAGGGAGAGAATGACGGCGAGGCCGATCGCCAGGCCCCCCAGGTAGGGGACGGGCCGCGTGTGGACGCTCCGCCGGTTGGGCCGGTCGAGGGCGCCCGCCGCCAGTGCGAGACGGCGCATCAGCGGCGTCGCGCCCAGGCTGATGGCGAACGCCAGGAAGAGGACGACCCAGAAGGGCTGGTTCAACAGCTCGCGGAGCGGCACGGCTCGCACCTCCGGCACACGGCCCATTCTAGCCCAGCCGTGGGGCCGCCGTCAGGTTCGGGCTGTTGGAGGATCATCCAGGCGAAGGTAGCCCTTGCGGATCAGCTTCTCCACGTGGCGCGCCAGCGACCGGTCGATGTCGACGCCCATCTCGTCCTCGAGGACGAACATCATGGTGACCGCCGTCTGCGCCACGTCGAGCAGCTCCTCGCTGATCGCGCTGGCGATCTCCGCCGCGTCGTGGCGCTCCCGCTCGCCGCTCAGCGCGCGGAACTTGCCGATCGCCTGGCTCAGCTCGCCCGCTTCCTCCATCAGCTTGAGCGCGGTCGACTCCAGCGTGGGACGGAGGTTGTTCAACCGCGGCAGGGCGATGGTCTTCGTCTCCATCTCAGCGCGCCTCCCGGCCGGCGTCCAGCTCGTCCACCTTGGCGACGCGACGGGCGTGGCGCCCGCCCGCGAAGGCCGTGGACATCCAGATCTCCACGACCTCCTGCGCCACGCCGGGCCCCAGCACGCGCCCGCCCAGGCAGAGGACGTTGGCGTCGTTGTGCTCCCGGGCCAGGCGGGCCGTGTAGGCGTCGTGGCAGAGGGCCGCGCGCACGCCGGGCACCTTGTTGGCCGTGATGCTCATGCCGATGCCCGTGCCGCAGACCAGGATCGCGCGCTCCGCCTCGCCGCGCGCCACCGCCTCCGCCGCCGGGCGAGCGACGTCGGGGTAGTCGCACGCTTCCTCCGAGTCGGTGCCGAAGTCGAGCACCTCGTGACCCGCCTGCTCCAGCCAGGTCCGGATCGCCTGCTTGAGGCGGAAGCCGCCGTGATCGGCGCCCAGGGCCACTCTCATCCGCCGCTCCCCCTCTCGCGAAGCCAGCGTTCCAGCAGGCGGTCGACCAGCCGCCGCAGCTGGTCGGCGACCGCCCGGTAGCCGGCGGCGTCGGATCCGACCGGGTCGGCCACCTCCAGCGTCTCCGTCACGCCCTCTTCCTCCGCGGCGCGCCAGCCGTCCGGCGTGGCGTACTCGGCCAGCACCAGGCACCGCTCCGCCGCCTCCGGGAAGCGGCGGCGGAACTCGTCCCGCTGTCGCCGCGTCATGGTCAGCACCAGGTCGGCCCAGGCCGCCAGCCCCGCGTCCACCGGCCGGGAACGGTGGCGCTCCAGCTCCTCCCGGGCCTCGGGCAGCGCCTCGCGCGCCATGCGCGCCGCCGGAGCCCCCTCCACCGCGTAGAGGCCCGCCGAGCGCACCTCCACCCCCATGCCGGCCATCCCGGCCGAGCGGAGGCGGACCAGCGCCTCGGCCATGGGGCTCCGGCAGGTGTTGCCGTCGCAGAGGAGGAGCAGGCGCAGGGGCGCCTCCCCGCGAGGATGCGTCGTCGCCATCTCACTCCGTTGCGCGGCTGAGCGCCAGGAGCGCCTCGCCGCGGCTGTCGGGCCGGCTCAGCCAGGCCAGCCGCCCGGGCTCCGCCGCCCCCGCCGGGTACATGGGCCGGCCCTGCTCGAGGCCCAGCGCCTCCAGCTCCCCCGGCGGCAGGGCTCGCGGATCGGGAAGGCGGGCGTAGCGCGGGTTCTCCACCCACTCCGTCTCGCCGTCCCTCTCCAGCTCGTAGTAGGCGCCCCCGCGCGTGCGGGTGTAGGGCTCGTACTCCGAGGCGAAGGAGGCGTCCACCCAGTTGGCCATGGCCAGCGCGCCGGGACCCGGATTGATGGTCACGTGGCCGTAGCCGGGCGGCATGACGACGATGTCGCCCGGGCCGGCGTCGACGATGATCACGTCCTCCAGCTCCGCCTCGCCGGCGCCCCGCTTCTGCAGAAGGAAGTGCGCGCGGCCGCAGAGCACCTGGTAGACCTCCGGGTAGGCCAGCCGGCCGCCCGGCCGCACCGGATGGTAGTGCCCGTAGGTCTTGACCGGCTCCGGCCCCACGCGCCCGTCGACCAGCACGGTGACGTCGTAGCGGAGCCCGGCCGCCCGGATCCGCGCGGCGTCGCCGGCGCGGGCCACGCCGCGGTACATGAAGTAGAGCTCCGCCGGGCCGCCGGCTTCCGGCTCGTAGAGGACCGGTCGCATCGCCTCCAGGCGCCGGACGTCCGGCGCGACGGGCTCCACCCCCGGACCGAAGTGCAGCCGGCCCGTCGCCTCGTCCAGGCGCAGAGGAAGCCCCGCCACCGGCTCCAGATCGACCATGCCGTGCCCACCTCCCGCCCGGCGCTCGCCCGCCCCCGCGCCAGGCCTTCAGCAGTCGACGATCCGGCTGGCCGCGCGGCTCAGCCGTTCGGCCACCGCCAGCCCCAGGCCCTCCGCGGGGGGCGCCTCGGCGACGATGGCCGACGCCCCGCTCCGCTCCGCCTCCCGCAGCGCCCGGAAGAGGCGGGCGGCCCAGGCGGCCGGTTCCGCGCGCGGGCCGAGGTCGAGGCGAAAGTCGGCATCATAGTATCCCAAGCTCTCCCGCGGGGCGATGACGGCCACCCGCCGGCCGCCCGCGCGCAGCTCGCGCACGATCTCGGCCGCCCGCTCGCGCACCCGCCCGGCCTCGCCGCGCACGAGGAAGAGCGGCACGCGCGGCGCGTAGTGCCGGTACTTCATGCCCGGCGCGCGCGGGCGGAAGCTCCCCTCGCCGGCGCCCGCGGCGGCGCCCGCCGGAGTCGCCTCGCCCGCCCCGGCCCCGCCCGTCGCCCGCCCCGCCCCCTCCGGCCGCGGCGCCAGCTGCCCGAGGATGGCCGGGTCGATCTCCAGCCCGGGCAGCCACGGCCGCAGCTCCTCCAGCGGCAGGCCGCCCACGCGCAGGACGACCGCCGGCCGGACCGTCAGGTCGACCACGGTCGACTCGACGCCCACCCGGCAGGGGCCGCCGTCCAGGACGGCGTCGATGCGGCCGTCGAGGTCGGCCAGGACGTCCTCGGCCGTGGTGGGGCTCGGCCGGCCCGAGCGGTTGGCGCTGGGCGCCGCCACGGGCCGGCCGGTGGCGCGCAGGAGCGCCAGCGCCACCGGGTGGTCCGGCACGCGGACACCGACGGTCTTCAACCCGGCCGTCACCTCGTCGGCCACGCCGGGCCTCTTCGGCAGGACCAGGGTGAGCGGCCCCGGCCAGAAACGGCGCGCCAGCTCCAGCGCCAGCGTCGTCGGCTCCGCCGCCTGGTCCAGCGCCTCGGCCCCCGTGACGTGCACGATCAGGGGGTTGTCCGCCGGCCGACCCTTGGCGGCGAAGATGCCGCGCACCGCCTGCGGGTTGGTCGCGTCCGCCCCCAGGCCGTAGACGGTCTCGGTGGGGAAGGCGACCAGGCCGCCGTCGCGCAGGATGGCCGCCGCAAGCCGGATCTCTTCCTCACGCCGGCCGGAAAGCCGCCGCGTCTCCAACGCCCGTCACCCCGATCCGCCGCGTGCCGGCAGCTCTCGACCACCCGGCCAGCGCGCCTCGACCCAGCGCGGGCGCCCCGCCAGGTCGGCGCCCACCCGCGTCACCCGGTAGCCCAGGCGGTCGAGCGCCCCGGCGAGACGCCCGGCCGCGGCCTCGCCGGACTCCAGGAGCAGCCAGGCGCCCGGCAGGAGCCACGGCCGGACGGCGCCCGCCCAGCGCCGGGCGGGGCCGATCCCGCCCTCGCCCGCCAGGAGCGCGCGCCGCGGCTCGCGACGGACCTCCGCCGGCAGCTCCCCCGTCTCTTCGGGCGGCACGTAGGGCGGATTGGCCACCACCAGGGCGAGGAAGCGCGCCCGCCGGCCGCCGCGCCGCCCCGTCGCCAGCCCCGCCAGGCCGCGGGCCGCGTCCCCCCTCAGGAAGCGCACCCGCCGCGCCACCCCGGCGCGTTCCGCGTTCCACCGCGCCACGGCCAGGGCGCCCGCCTCCGCCTCCAGCGCCAGCACGCGCAGCCGCGGCCCGCCGCGCAGCGCCAGTCCCACGGCCAGCGCCCCGCTGCCGGTGCCGAGGTCGGCCGCCCAGCGCAGCCCCCGCTCCGCGGGCGGCGCCGCAGCCAGGAGCTCCAGGGCGCGCTCCAGCAGGAGCTCCGTCTCCGGGCGCGGCACCAGCACGCGCCGGTTGACGCGCACCAGGAAGCCCGCCCACTCGCGCCCTCCGACCAGCAGCTGGAGCGGCTCCCCGGCCAGCCTCCGCTCGACCCGGCGCCGGAAGGCCGCCGCCCAGGCGGGCCGGACCTCCGCCTCCGGGTGGGCCAGCAGCCGCTCGGGCGGCCAGCCGCTGACCGCCTGGAGCAGGAGCCGCGCCTCCAGGGCCGGCCTTCCCACGCCGGCCGCGTCCAGGCGCCGCCGCGCCTCCTCGAGCAGGGCACCCGCCGTCGTCATCCGCTCCTCCGCGCCTCGCTCCGCGGGTTCAGCCGAGCGCCCGCAGGCGCGCCGCCGTGAAATGCTCGATGAGCGGCTCGATGAGCGGGTCGAGGTCGCCGTCGAGGACTTCCTCCAGCCGGTAGAGCGTCAGGTTGATGCGGTGGTCGGTCACCCGCGACTGGGGGAAGTTGTACGTCCGGATCTTCTCGCTCCGTTCGCCGCTTCCCACCTGCGCCCGCCGCTCGGCCGCCTCCCGCCCCGCCTTCTCCGACTCCGCCATCTCGAGGAGCCGCGCGCGCAGGATGCGCAGCGCGCGCTGCTTGTTCTTGTACTGCGAACGCTCGTCCTGGCAGGTGACGACGATCCCCGTCGGCTTGTGGACGATGCGGATGGCGGTCTCCACCTTGTTGACGTTCTGGCCGCCGTGGCCGCCGGCCCGGAACGTGTCGATCTCCAGGTCTTCGGGGGCGATCTCCACCTCGACCTCGTCGGCCTCGGCCAGCACGGCGACCGTGGCGGTCGAGGTGTGGATCCGGCCCGCCGACTCGGTGGCGGGCACGCGCTGCACGCGGTGCACCCCGCTCTCGAACTTCAGGCGGCTGTACGCGCCCTCGCCCTCGACGGAGAGGATGGCCTCCTTGTAGCCGCCGATCCCCGTCTCGTTGCTGGAGAGCATCTGCGCCCGCCAGCCCCGGCGCTCCGCGTAGCGCAGGTACATGCGCAGGAGGTCGGCCGCGAAGAGCGCCGCCTCCTCGCCGCCGGTGCCGGCGCGGATCTCGACGATGACGTTCCGCGCGTCGCGCGGATCGGGAGGAAGCAGCATCCGTTGCAGCTCCCGCTCCGCCCCCTCCACCTCGCCGCGCAGCCGCTCCCTCTCCGCCTCCAGCCAGGCCCGCTCGCCCGGCTCCTCCTCGGCCGCCAGGAGTCCCTCGGCCGTCGCCAGTTCGGAGCGGAGGCCCTCCAGGCGCGCCGCCTCCTCCAGGATGCGCTCGAGGCGGCCGCGCTCGCGCATCACTTCCTGGAGCCGCCGCGGGTCGGCGAGGACGGCGGAATCGGTCAGCGCCGCCTGCAGTTCGGCGTAGCGGGCGCGGATGCTCTCGAGGTTCTGCGTCTCCATGTCGCACCCCCTTCCTGGACGCCGGCGGGCCCGGCGCCCGCGACGGCTCGCGAAGGCGACAAAAAGGGCAGAGCCCCCGCTCTGCCCGCCTCGCCCCCGCTAGCGCGCCGCGCCGGTGCCGGCGTACTTCCTGCGGAACCGCTCCACCCGCCCGCCGGTGTCCACGATCCGCTGCTGTCCGGTGAAGAAGGGGTGGCAGCGGCGGCAGACTTCCACGCGCATCTCCCGCTTGGTCGATCCGACTTCGTAGACGGCGCCGCAGGAGCAGACGATGCGTGCCTTCTCGTACCACGTCGGATGGATCTCCGGCTTCATGGTCCTACCACCCTTTTCCGGCTGCCAGGCGTGCCGCGCGGCACAGCCTTCCGCCCTCTCCCGGGCGGACGGGACGTAGTCTAGCACAAGGAAGCGCGGCTGTCTCGGAGTTCAGGCGGTCTCGCGGCGCAGGAGCTCGAAGAACTCGGCGTTGCTCCGCGTCTTGGCGAGCCTGTCCTTCAGGATCTCCAGCACCTTGCCCGCATCCATGGCGTGGGTGGTCCGCCGGAAGGCCCACATCACCTCGAGCTCCTCCTTGCTGAGAAGGAGCTCCTCGCGGCGGGTCCCCGAGCGCTTGATGTCGATGGCGGGGAAGAGGCGGCGTTCGGCCAGGCTCCGGTCCAGGATCAGCTCCATGTTGCCCGTGCCCTTGAACTCCTCGTAGATCACGTCGTCGAGGCGGCTGCCCGTCTCCACCAGCGACGTGCCGATGATGGTCAGGCTGCCGCCCTCCTCCACGTTGCGCGCGGCACCGAAGAAGCGCTTCGGCCGGATGAGCGCGGCCGGGTCCAACCCGCCCGAGAGCGTCCGCCCGCTGGGCGCGACCACCACGTTGTTGGCGCGCGCCAGGCGGGTGATGCTGTCCAGGAGGATGACCACGTCCCGCTTGTGTTCGACCAGCCGCTTGGCCCGCTCCAGCACCATGTCGGCCAGCTTGATGTGCGTCTCGGGCGGGTTGTCGAAGGTGGAGGCGAGCACCTCGGCGCGGACCGACCGTTCCATGTCGGTCACTTCCTCGGGTCGCTCGTCGATGAGGAGGACGATGAGCACGACTTCCGGGTAGTTCGTCGCGATCGCGTTGGCGATCTTCTTGAGAAGGACCGTCTTGCCGCCCTTGGGCGGGGAGACGATGAGGCCCCTCTGTCCCTTCCCGACCGGCGCGACGAGGTCGATGATGCGGGTCGAGAGCTCGTGGGTCGTCGTCTCCAGCTTGTAACGCTGGTTGGGATGGACGGGGGTCAGGTTGTCGAAGAAGATCCGGTCGGCCGCCACCTCCGGGCTGACCCCGTTGACCGCCTCCACCCGCAACAGGCCGAAGTACCGCTCGCCTTCCTTCGGCTTCCGCGCCTGGCCCTGGACCTCGTCGCCCGTCCGCAGGTTGAAGCGGCGGATCTGCGAGGGCGAGACGTAGATGTCCTCGTCGCTCGGCAGGTAGCTCATGGCCCTCAGGAAGCCGAAACCCTCCGGCATGATGTCGAGGATCCCGCGGGCGAAGATGAGCCCGTCCTTCTCCGTCTTCGCCTTGAGGATCTCGAAGATCAGCTCGCGCTTCCTCAGGCTGGAGTAGCCGCTGAGCTCGAGTTCCTTGGCGAGATGGTAGAGCTGCGGGAGAGTCATGGCCTCGAGGTCCTCGAGGGCAAGGTTGGAGCCCGCGGCGGGCTTGGTCTTGGTGGTCATCGTTCTGGTTTTCACTGCCTTCTCCCGTGAGGTGGTGATCCGTCGGCCACGATCGCCGATCGTACCGGGCGAGCCGCCGGGGCGTCGCCGCCTCGCTGCCGGCTCGCGTCGTTCCGGCTGGGGCCATGATTGGGAATACGTAGGTGAATCACGGTACAGAACGGGACAGGGGGTCCGTTTTCGCCTAGCCTAGTGTAGCATACACGGGTGCCGCGCGTGCATGCGTCGCCTCGCTACGCCCTGCCCGCCGTCTCCTGGACCTGCGTCCCGTAGACCTTCTCCCAGTCGCGCAGGAAGCGCTCCAATCCCCGATCCGTCAGCGGATGCGCCAGCATCGCCTGCAGCACGGCGAACGGCACCGTCGCCACGTCCGCGCCGGCCAGAGCCGCCTCCGTGACGTGAAGCGGGTGTCGAATGCTGGCCGCAAGAACTTTCGTGTCGATGTTATGCAGTCGGAAGATTTCCCGGATCTGCCGCACGACGGCCATTCCATCATGCCCGATGTCGTCCAGCCGGCCCGCGAAGGGCGAGACGAAGGTCGCCCCCGCCTTGGCCGCCAGCAGGGCCTGATTCGCGTTGAAGATCAGGGTGACGTTGACCCGGATCCCTTCCCGGCTCAGCGCCCGGACGGCGCGCAGCCCTTCCTCGCCGATCGGAATCTTGACCACGATGTTCCCGGCCAAGCCCGCGAGCTCGCGGCCCTGTTCGATCATGCCGGCCGCGTCGGTCGCCGTCACCTCGGCGCTCACCGGGCCGTCGACGATGGCCGCGATCTCGCGCAGGCGCTCGAAGAACGGGACGCCCTCGCGCGCCACGAGGGTAGGATTGGTCGTAACGCCGTCCAGTATGCCCCACTCCGCGGCGCGCCGGATCTCGTCGATGTTGGCCGTATCCAGGAAGATCTGCATGCGGGCACCTCTTGTGCGACCGCCGCCGGTTCGTCGAAGCGCTGGTGAAGCACGCCGGGAGCGCCCTCGGCGCCGAGGTCCGGCTGCGCTGGGTGGCGGCGGAAGGCCCCTCGAGGCGGGCGGCGAGGGGAGGCCTTGGCCGGCGTCGCCGGCATCCTCGTCCCCGGCGGCTCCGGCGATCGAGGCGCCGGAGGGAAGATCCGGGCGACGCCGCCGGGGAGCGAGCGGCCGCCCGTGCTCGCGGCCGCCCGGCTGAGCCCGCCGAGGATGGCGGCGGCGACGCCCACCTCGTAGCCGAGCGCCCGCACCGCCGCCCGCTCGGCGGTCTCTTCCTCGCCCAGCGCGGCCAGGAGGCGACGGGGCCGGATCAGCATCGCACCGAGCCGCTCGAGCGCCTGCCGGGCCGAGGCCGTCCGCTCCTCCCGCGGGAGCCGCCCGCTCACGGCTGCTCACCCAGGCCGGAACCGCCCGTGTAGAGGAGAAGCGGTCCGAGATCGCCGGGGGCGGCGGGCGCCGGCGCCGGGACCACGCCCGGTCCGCCCCCCGCGGCCTGGAGCAGGGGCGCCAGCCAGCGCGCCGCCGACTGGCCGCCCAGGCCGAAGGCGGCGAAGAGGTTCTGCAGCGGGTTGGGGGCGACGCGGATCACCCGGTAGCCGGCGGGCAGGTGCGCCCTGGCGGCCGCCAGGTCGAGGGCGGTCTTCAGCGTCCCCAGACGGTCGACCAGGCCCAGGGCCTGCGCCTGCCGGCCGGTGAAGACGCGGCCGTCGGCCAGCTGGCGCACCTTGGCGACGGGCATGTGCCGGCCGTCGGCCACCATCTGCAGGAACTGCTGGTAGGTGTCGTCGACGATCCCCTGCAGGATCTGGCGCTCGGCCGCCGTCAGCGGGCGCAGGGGCGAGCCGATGTCCTTGTAGGGCCCGGATTTGACGGTCTCCTCGCCGAGGCCCAGCTTCTGATAGAGGCCGTAGTAGGTGGTGTAGTCGAGGATGACGCCGATGCTGCCGGTGAGCGTGGCGGGATTGGCGACGATGGTGTCGGCGTTGGCGGCGATCCAGTAGCCGCCGGAGGCGGCCACGTCACCCATGGAGACGACCACCGGCTTTCCGGCCTTGCGAACCTCCTGCAGCGCGCTGCCGATCTCGGAGGCGGCGACCGCGCTGCCGCCGGGGGTGTCCAGGCGGACCACCAGCGCCTTGGCCGCCGGCGAGGCGGCCACCTGCTGGAGAAGCTGGACGATCTGGTCCGCGCCGGTGCTCGGCTGGCCGAGGAGGCTGACGCCGGAGGTGGTGGCGAGCGGTCCCGTGATCTCCAGCAGGGCGACGCCCGGCGGTCCGGCGGTCAGGCCGACCGGCGCGGCCCCCAGGCCGGCCAGCCCGGACCAGGGCGAGGAGGCCTGGCTGGGCGCCGCCGGCCGCACGGGCAGGATCGCCAGGACGAGGGCGATGACGACGACGGCGACCAGGAGGGCGGCGGCGACGGGGGCGCCCCCTCCGCCGCCGGCGGGGGAAGCGCCGGCGCCCCCTGGGCCGGCGAAGGGGGAAGCGTCGCCGGGGCCGGCCCGCAGCTCATCCATCCCTCTCGACCTCCTCCAGACCGACGCTCACCGGGCGGCCGGCGGTCTCGCGCCGCCTCAGGGCGGCGCCGACGAAGGCCGCGAAGAGCGGGTGCGGCCGCGTCGGCCGCGAACCGAACTCGGGGTGGAACTGCGTTCCGAGGAACCAGGGGTGGAGACGGCGGTCGAGCTCCATGATCTCCACCAGGTCCCCTTCCTCCCAGAGGCCCGAAACCTCCAGGCCCGCGCGCCGAAGCGTCTCGCGGTAGGCGTTGTTCAGCTCGAAGCGGTGGCGGTGGCGCTCCAGCACCTGCTCGACCCGCCCGTAGGCCTCCCAGGCGAGCGTGCCCGGCGCCAGGCGGCAGGGGTAGCCGCCCAGGCGCATGGTGCCGCCCAGCTTGGTCAGGTTCTTCTGGTCGGGCATCAGGTCGAAGACCGGGTCGGGGGTGTCGGGGTCGAACTCCGTGCTGTTGGCCTGCTCCAGGCCCAGCACCTCGCGGGCGAAGTCGATGACGGCCACCTGCATGCCCAGGCAGACGCCGAAGTAGGGGATGCGGCGGTGGCGGGCGAAGCGGGCGGCCACCATCTTGCCCTGGATGCCGCGCGAGCCGAAGCCGGGGCCGACCAGGAGGCCGTCCAGGCCGGCCAGGAGCGCCTCCGGATCGGCGTCGGGCGACTCCAGCGCCTCCGACTCGATCCACTCGATCTCGACGCGGGCGTCATGGGCCGCGCCGGCGTGGTGGAGCGCCTCGACGATGCTCAGGTAGGCGTCCTGGAGGCGGACGTACTTGCCGACGAAGCCGATGCGCACGCGCCGCCGCGGGCTGCGGATCCGCTCCACCATCTCCCGCCAGGGGCGGAGGTCGACGCTCCTGCGCGGGGTGAGGCGCAGGCGGTCGAGGACGATGCGGTCCAGCCCTTCCTGGTGGAGGAGGAGCGGGACCTCGTAGATGCTGGAGGCGTCCACGTTCTCGACGACCGCCTCGGTGGGCACGTCGCAGAAGAGCGCGATCTTCTCGCGCATCTCGGGCGAGAGCGAGCGCTCCGAGCGGCAGACGATGACGTCGGGCTGGATGCCGATGGAGCGGAGCTCCTTGACGCTGTGCTGCGTGGGCTTCGTCTTCTGCTCGCCCGAGGCTTCGATGTACGGGACCAGGGTGACGTGGATGTAGAGCACGTCGTCGCGCCCGAGGTCGATGCGCAGCTGGCGGATCGCCTCCAGGAAGGGGAGGCTCTCGATGTCCCCCACCGTGCCGCCGACCTCGACGATGGCGATGTCGGCGCCCGCGCCGGCGGAGCGGATGCGGTGCTTGATCTCGTTGGTCAGGTGGGGGATCACCTGCACGGTGCCGCCCAGGTAGTCGCCCCGCCGTTCCTTTTCGATCACGCTCAGGTAGATCTGCCCGGTGGTGACGTTGTGGGCGCGGCTGACGGTGGTGTCGGTGAAGCGCTCGTAGTGGCCGAGGTCGAGGTCGGTCTCGGCGCCGTCGACGGTGACGAAGACCTCTCCGTGCTGGAGCGGGTTCATGGTCCCGGCGTCAACGTTGATGTAGGGATCGACCTTCTGCAGCGAGACCGTGAAGCCCGCTTCCTTGAGAAGCCGTCCCAGCGAGGCGGCGGTGATGCCCTTGCCCAGCCCGGAGACCACGCCTCCGGTGATGAAGACGAACTTGGTCGGGCGCTGCGGCCCCATGCGGGTACCTCCCGGAAAGGAAGCATGCGGCATGCCACGAGAACAAGCGGGTCAGAACGAGGCGGGACCGCCCGGGGTCTCCCGGGCCTGCCGGCCGACCCCCAGTCTAGCTATGCGCCGCAAAGGGTGTCAACGCGAGCCGGAACCCGTCGCCCGTGGCGGCGCGGGCGCCGGCCCCGCCCCCGCCCCCGCCTCCGGCCCGGCCGCCCGCGCCAGCATCTCGCTGACGGTGACGACGTCGTAGTGTCCCGCGCGCAGCCGTTCCAGGATCGTGCCCAGCGCGCGCACCGTGTTCCGCCGGTCGCCGCCCCCGTCGTGGAGAAGGATGATCTCGCCGCCCTGGATCCGGCTGCAGCAGCGCTGCACGATCAGGCCCGGCAGGGCGCCCGCCCAGTCGAAGGGGTCGTGGCCGGGCGTCCAGAGGACCACGGTCAGGCCGAGGCCGGAGGCGACGCGCAGGACGGTGGGGTTGAACCGGCCGTACGGCGGCCGGAAGAGGCGCGGCCGCCGGCCGGTCAGGCGCTGGATGAGCCGGCTCGACTGCACCAGCTCCCGCTCCATGGCGGCGGCGCTCATGCGCTGGAAGCTGGTGTGGCTCCAGCCGTGGACCGCCAGCTCGTTGCCGGCGGCTGCCACGGCGCGGACCAGGTCGGGATGCTGCTCGGCCTCCTTGCCGATGACGAAGAAGGTGGCGTGGGCGCGGTAGCGGCCCAGCAACGCGAGGATCTGGGGCGTGAAGCGCGGGTCCGGCCCGTCGTCGAAGGTGAGCGCGACCAGGTGGTCGCCGGGGCGGGCGACGGTCACCACCGGGGGTGCCTGCCGGGGAGCCGGGAGGCGCGGCGGGGGCGGCGCTCCGGGACCGGGCGAAGCGGGCGCCAGCGTCGCCCTCTCCGGCACCGGGCCGCGGGCCAGCGAGCCCAAGGCGGCCAGCGCCACCACGGCGCCCGTGCAAGCCAGCAGGAGCTTCCACCAGGCGCGGCCACCCGTGCTGAAGAAGACCGTCTTCACGGCGTCCCTCCCCCTTCGAACCGACCCCCGCGCGCGGGGCGGGAAGGAGCGGCCGGCCGCCGGCCGCTACGCCGCGAGAAACCAGGAGCCGGCCAGCATCAGGCAAGCGGGGAGCGCCTTCCCCTGCCAGCTCTCGCCGCCCAGCAGGACGCCGCCCAAGGCGGCCACCAGCGAGGCGAGCGAGCTGGCCGGCTCGAGGACCGTCAGGGGGAGCCGCGGCAGGAGGAGCACCAGGAAGAGATACGAGTAGGCGTTGGCCAGCCCGGCCCCCACCGTCTCCCGGCTGCGCTCGCGCAGGAGCCTCCCCGCCTCGCCCCACTCCCGCCGGAGGGTGACGGCCAACCCCGTCCAGAAGGCGACCTGGGCGTCGACGGCGGTCGCGTAGAGGACGGGGTCCAGGCCGGCGGCCGCCTCGCGGTCCATCAGACGCGCCGCCGCCGCCAGCACGCCGTAGCCGACCGTCGCCCAGGCGGCCCAGCCTTCGTCCCGGCCCGCCGGGCGACCGGCTCCCCGGCCGGGACGCAGCAGCGCCGCCGTCCCCGCCGCCATCAGCGCCATCCCGGCCAGCCGGCCGGCGCCGGGCCGCTCGCCGCCGAAGCCGACCGCCAGCACCAGGAGCATCAGCTGGTTGACCGTGCCGAGAGGGGCGACACGGCTCAGCTCGCCCCTGACCAGCCCGGCCACGTAGAGCGTGAAGGCGGCCGTGTAGACCAGGCCGGCCGCGACGAGGTCCGGCAGCCGCCGCGCCAGCCGCGCCAGCTCCGCTGGCCCGCCGGCGGCCCCCGGGCCGGTCGCCGCCCAGAGCGCGAACGGGAGGAGCGCCGCCGTCGCCCAGGCGAAGAAGAGGAAGGCGACCGCGAGCTCGCCCGCCGCCCGCCCGGCCAGGCGCTTGACCAGAACCTGCTCGCCGGCCAGGAAGAGGATCCGCGCAGCCAGGAGGAGAGCCGGCGGCAAGAAGCCATCCCCACCGCCTATCTCCTCTATGCGGCCCGGGGTCGGCCTACGCCTGGCCCGCCGCCGTCTCTCCCCCGGGAGCCGTGCGGAAGCTGGATGATCCGCGGGCTGGGCTGGTAGGTGTGGACGCCGAGGTCGATCCGCTGCCGTCCCTGAGGTCCGGTGCGGACGACCCAGCTGTGGACCGTCAGGCCCGGCTGGCCGGGCGCCAGCAGCCGGCTCCCGTCCGGGAGCGGCTCCCCGCCGGCCGGCTCCGACCCGGCTGGCACGCGCTCCACCGGCGCGGGCTTCTCGCCGAGGACCTGGTGCTCCCAGAGCAGCTGCGGCGGCGCCTCACGGCCCCAGATCGTGACGCGCAGCCAGCGACCGGGAAGCGCGTCGGCCGCGATCACGACCGGATAGGCGCGGTCGTTGCGGAAGCGGAAGTCCAACCCCGCTTCCTCGGCGACGGTGGCGTCCTGCCCGGGCGGCAGGTAGGGCACCAGAAGCCCGTGGAGGTGCCGCTCCACGACCGGCAGGCCGGCCAGCATCACCGCGTTGAAGAGGGTGCTGGCCACCTGGCATACGCCGCCGCCGATGCTGGGCACGATCCGGTCGCCGAGGAACATGCGGCCTTCGCCGTAGCCGTGGGCGCGGTCGTAGGGTCCCAGCCGGCCGTTCATCGAGAAGACCTGGCCCGGGGGGACCACCTGGCCGTTCAGCCGCCGCGCCGTCAGCTCGATGTTGCCGGCCTGGGAGGCGCTGGCATGACCGTAGTGGGTGCGGAAGGTCCCCATGGGGACCTTCAACCGGTACTGCTCCAGCAGGGCCTGCACGCGGGGATCCCCGGCCCCCGCCGGCGCGCCGCCCGCCACGCCCGTGCGGCGGCTCTCGTCGTCGCCGGGCGGAGCTCCCTTCGCCTGCCCCCCGGCCTCGGGCGCGGCCGGGGCTTTCGCCTGCGCCTCGGCCCGGGGCGCCGGGCGGGTCATGGCGCCGCCCGTCCGGCCGGCGCCGGGGGGGCGCGCGGGAGCGGCGGGGAGACAGCCGGCGAAAACGGTCGCCAGCGCAAGAACCAACGTCAGGACGGGGCTTCCTCGGACCATCGGACCATCGCCTCACCCGACCGGGCTTCCCGGGTGGAAGCCGCCGGTCCGGGAGTAGCTTGCCGGCCGGCCGCGCCTGCGAAGCTGGGAGTTCCGCCTCGGCGCGTCAAGCGCAAGAAGAGGAGCGGAAAGCTGGCGCGCGGAGAGGAAGCTGGCATCCCCGGAACTTCCTTCCGATCGAGGCGTCAGAGCGGGCGGAGGTGTTCACATGTCTCCCGAAGGCGGGCTCTTGCAGAGGATCCGGCGGCGCCCGCTCGCCGCCGCGCTGGCCGCCGCCGCGCTGGCCCTCGCCGTTCTCGCGGCCATCGCGGGCCTTCCCGGCCTGCCGGGCGTCACCCCGCACTCCCAGCCGGCGGCGCTGGCCGCGGCGACCGGCTCGAGCGCGGGCGGAGCCGGAGCGGCCACCGTCTCGGCCAGCGGCAGCGGCAGCGTCCAGGCGACGCCCGACTGGGCGACCCTCCAGGTCGGCGTGCGGACCCGGGCCGCCAGCGCGCAGGCGGCTGCCGAGGCCAACGCCGGCGCGGTCCAGAAGCTGATCCAGGCGCTGCGCCAGGCCGGCGTCGACGCCAAGGAGATCCGCACGTCGGAGTATTCGCTCGGTCCCGTCTACGGCACGGGCGGCCCGTCGCCCGCACCCTCGGGCTACGAAGCGGTCCACACGCTCTCCGTGGGCGTGCCGGCCGACCGGGCCGGGGCCGTCCTGGACGCCGCCACGCAGGCCGGAGCCAACCAGGCGGGCGGCGTCGTCTTCGACGTTCGCGACCGGACCTCGCTGGAGCGCCAGGCCACCAACCTGGCCATCGACGACGCGCGCGGGCGCGCCGAGGCCGCGGCCCAGCAGGCGGGCCTCCGCCTGACGGGCATCCGCTCGCTCCAGCTGGCCAGCGGCGGCGTGCCGATACCCTTCGGGGTGCGCGCGGTCGAGGCCGCGAGTGCCGCCGTGCCGGTTCCCGTCCAGCCGGGCCAGCTGACCGTCACCGCCACCGTCGACGTCGTCTTCGACGCCGTGCCGGCGCACTGACCGCCGGCTGCGCCCGGCGGCCGGGCGGCGCGCATCTGGACGCCCTCCGCCGCCGGGCATGACAAACCGGCTATAGGTGAGCGGCGGCCTCCCGCCAAAGCTGGCTTTGGAGGCGAGGCCGCCAGGATGCCGGCGGGAGAGCGCGGAGAGCGCGAAGCAGCCGATCCAGCAAGGTCGCAGCCCGACGCTTCGGGCGAGCCCGTGGCGCGCAGGCTGGGCGAGAGGCTCCGGCGCTTCCGCCTGGAGCGGAACCTCAGCCTCTACGACGTGGAACGGCTGACGGGCAAGCACTTCTCCACCATCGGCCGCTACGAGCGGGGCGAACGGCAGCCGGACCTGGAGACGCTGCGCGAGCTGGCCAGCACGTACGGCGTCAGCATGGCCGAGATCCTGGGCGACGCCGCCTCGCTCGTCTCCTACCTGCCGCGCGACCTGCGCGAGACCGCCGGTCTCCTCCTCGACAGGCCCGACCTGCGCCGGCTGGTGCAGACGGCGGCGCTCTTCGAGCCCGCCGTCGTCGACCAGATCTGCACGCTCCTCGCCCTCCTCGCCCGCGGCGCAGCGGGAAGCGGCGCACCGGCCGGACCCGCGCCCGGCGGCGCCGGGGAGGGCGGCCGCCCGGGGCGCCGGGTCCGGTCCGGGAAGGGTGAGGCTTCCTGAGGGAGAGGCTCCCTCAGCGCTGGGCGATGGGCACGTACGTCTCGCGCGTCGGCCCGACGTACTCGGCGCGCGGCCGGATCAGGCGGTTGTTGGCGTACTGCTCCAGGGCGTGGGCCGTCCAGCCGGAGATGCGGCTGATTGCGAAGATGGGCGTGAAGAGGTCGACGGGGATGCCCATCGAGTAGTAGGTGGTCGCCGAGTAGAAGTCGACGTTCGGATAGAGGCCCTTCTCCTGGAGCATGATCTCCTCGATGCGCCGCTGCATCAGGAAGTACTTCGTGTTCCCGCTCTGCTCGCAGAGCTGCCGCGCGAACTCGCGCAGGTGGGTGGCACGCGGGTCCTCCGTCCGGTAGACGCGGTGGCCGAAGCCCATGATCTTCTTCTTGCTGTCCAGCGCCTCGTGGACCCAGGCGTCGACCCGCTCCGGCTCGCCGATCTCCAGCAGCATCTTCATCACGGCCGTGTTGGCGCCGCCGTGGGCCGGGCCCTTCAGTGTGCCGATGGCCGAGGTGATGGCCGAGTAGAGGTCGGAGAGCGTGCTGACGGTCTCGCGGGCGGCGAAGGTCGAGGCGTTCAGCTCGTGGTCCGCGTGGAGCACCAGGCAGACGTCGAAGATGCGCCCCAGCGGCTCCCCGGGCCGCTGGCCGTCGAGCATGTAAAGGAAGTTCCGCGCCAGCCCCAGCTCGGGGTCGGGCGCGACGGGCTCCTTGCCCTGGCGCAGGCGGGCGTAGGCGGCCACGATCGCCGGGATCAGGGCGGTCATGCGCGCCGCCTTGGCCAGGTTGGCCTCGCGGGAGTTGTCGTCGGCCCGCTCGTCGCTGTCCGAGAGCATGCTGACCGCGGTGCGGAGGACGGACATGGGGTTGGCGTTCTTCGGGGCCCGCCTCAGGTACTCCATCACGTCGCCGGGGAGGGTGTGGCTGGCGAGCTCGGCCTCCAGGCGCTCGAGCTCCGCGCGGGTGGGCAGCGAACCGTACCAGAGGAGGTAGACCACTTCCTCGAAGGACGCGTGCTCCGCCAGGTCGTGGATGTCGTAGCCCCGGTAGAGCAGGCGGCCCTCCAGGCCGTCGATGAAACAGATCTCGGACATCCCGGCCACGACGTCTTCCAGTCCCGCCTTCGGCGTCTCGTTGGGCATCTCGATCCCCCCATCGCACGCGGCTGCGCCGGCGGGCCCGCCCATCCGTCACGCCTCGGGCCCCGGCGCCCGGGATCCTATTCGTCGTCCCGCATCCCCGAGCCTGCCGGCTGGCGGCCGTCGTGTAAGTCGATCAACCTAGGTCCATTGTAAGGCTCCTGACCGATGCGCCAATGGATGAACGGGGCAGTAGCGGTAGACCGGCCGGCCCAACTTACTCTTCCCGGCCGATGAACGCGCGCGCCCCGGCCTCGCTAGGCTCCGGCAGCACGAGGAAGCGGCGGCGACCCGGGAGCGGCCGCCACGCCGCCCTCCGAAGTCCCAAGGACCGGCGACGGGTCCGGTCCGAAGGAGGGGTGCATCGTGAACGCGACCGTCATGAGGCTCTTCCGCGACCGCGCGTTCAGCTGGATCTGGCTGCTGATCCGCGTCTACGTCGGCTGGCAGTGGCTCCAGGCCGCCTGGGAGAAGATGCAGGAGGACGTCTGGGTGGGCGCCAAGGCCGGCACGGCGATCACCGGCTTCTGGACGAAGGGCGCCGGCCTCGCGACCGGACCCGACGGGAAGCCGCTCCCCGGCTCGGCCTACTGGTGGTATCGCGACTTCCTCCACTTCCTGATCAACATCCACGCAGGTCCTGCCTTCTCCTACTTCATCGTCGCGGCGGAGCTGCTCGTCGGTCTCGGCCTGATCTTCGGCTTCCTCACGCCCATCGCGGCCGCGGGCGGCGCCCTGATGAACCTCAACTTCATGCTGGCCGGCTCGGCCAGCTCCAACGGCTGGCTCTACACCCTCGCGATCCTCATCCTGCTCGCCTGGACCAACGCCGGCTACCTGGGCGTCGACCGCTGGCTCTGGCCGCTCCTCTTCGGCCGCAAGGGCGAGGCGCGCGGGGCGACGGCCTCGGCGGCGAGCTGAGGCGCCGCCGCGCCCGAACCGCAAGGGAGGCGGGCTCGCTCCCGGAGCCCGCCTCCCCGTGCGTCCGGCCCGCCCAGCCGCTAGACTGGAGCCATGTGGATGGTGGTCTGGGAGCGGCGGCGCCGCCTCCAGGTGGCGGCCCGGCTGAGCGGCGGGCCCCGCGGGCGCTGGCTCCTCCTCGCCCCGGACGGCGAGCGCGCGGAGCTCGCCCCGGAGCGGGCCTGGCTGGTCGAGCGGGCGCCGGGCGCAGAGGAGCCTTCCTCCCGCCTGGAGGTGGCGACCGCCATCGACGCGCTGGCCGGCCGCTGGCCGGTCGACCTGGAGCTGCTCTGGTCCGCCGCGCTCGACGAGGCGGCGAGCCGGGGCGCCGGCAGCGCGCAGGCCGCCGGAGGCGGGCAGGCCGCCTCCCCCGAGGTCCCCGCCGGCAGGGCGCCGGCCTCGGCCGGCTTCACCCTGGAGGAGCTGGCCCGCCTCTACCTCGGGCAGGAAGCGCCGCCGGAGGCGCTTCTGGCGCTGGCCGCGCAGCTGGCGCGCGAGGCGATCTTCTTCGAGGCGGCCGACGGCCGCCTCCTGCCGCGCAGCGCCGAGCGGGTGGAGACGGCCCGGCGGGAGGCCTCCGCCATGGAGGCGCGCAGCCGCCGCCTCTCGGCCCTCGCCGCCTGGGTGGAGAGCCTCCGCCCGGCGCTGGCCAGGCGCCTGGAGGGCGAGGCGCCGCCGCCGGCGCCGCCCGACCCCGCGGCACCGGCCTGGATCCACGAGGAGCGCCTCTGCGCGGAGGCGCGCGACGAGGCGCGGGCGCTGGCGCTCTGGGCGCTCCACGGCGAGGCGCGCACCCCTTCCTCCGAGCTGGTGGAGGCGAGCGGCCTGGAGGGGCCGGACGAGGCGCTGGAGCTCTTCGAGGCGGCGGGCATCCTCGACCAGGACGTGAACGAGACCTTCGAGCGCCACGAGCTGCCGCGGGCGCGCTCGCCGCAGGCGGTGGAGGAGGCGCGCCGCCTGCTGGAGGAACGGCCCGGCGCCGCCCTCCCCCGCGCCCGCGCCGAGGCGGTGGGCGCCGCCGTCCTCGCCATCGACTCGGCGGAGACCCGCGAGGTGGACGACGCCGTCTCCTTCTGGCGGGAGGGCGAGCGGCTCTGGCTGGGCGTCCACATCGCCGCGCCCGCCCTGACCGTCCCCGCCGGCGGCGCCCTCGACCAGGAAGCGATGCGGCGCGGCGAGACCTTCTACTTCCCCGAGGGGGTCGTCCCCATGTTCCCCGAGGAGCTGGTGGACGGCTGGCTCTCGCTGAGCGAGACGGAGGCGCGGCCGGCGGTCTCGGTCTACCTCCGCTTCGACGCCGAGCGGGGCGAGCTCCTCGACCAGGAGCTGGAGGTGGCGCTTCTGCGCCTGACCGCGCGCCTCACCTACGAGGAAGCCGACCTGGCCATCGCCGGCGCGGCGGGCTTCCCCGGCGGCGCCCCGGCCGACGGCCGGCCGGCGGCGGGCGCGCGCTTCCGGACGCTGCTGGGCGAGCTCCGCGCCTTCACCGAGCGGCTGGAGGAGGGGCGTGCCGCCGCCGGCGCGCACCGCTTCGACCGCAGCGAGGTGGAGGTGCGCGTCCGCGACGGCCGCATCCTGGTCGAGCCCCTCTACGATACGCCGGCGCGCCGCCTGGTCGCCGAGGCGATGGTCTGGGGCAACCACGGCTTCGCCGGCTTCCTGGCACGGGCGCGCGTCCCGGCCCCCTTCCGCACCTCGCGCAAGGGCGAGGGCGCGCGCGTCAGCGTGGAGCCCGGCCCGCACGAGGTGCTGGCGCTCAATCCATACATCCAGGCCACCTCGCCGCTGCGCCGCTTCGGCGACCTGGTGGCGCAGCGCCAGCTGATCGCGCTGGCGCGGGACGCCTCCCTCCCTTACGACGAGCTGGCCATGGGCGAGCTGATCGGCCACATCGAGCGCGGCATGAGCGAGGTGCGCCACGCGCTGCAGACGCGCCAGCGCTACTGGCTCCTGCGCTACCTGGAGCTGCACCGCGGGGAGAGCTTCGAGGGCCAGGCCGGCGAGACGGGCGGCTGCACGCTGCCCGCGCTCGGTGGCCTGGAGGGACGGCTGACCGCTCCGGCCCGGGGGCGCATCCGCGTCCAGGTGGCCCACGTCCGGCCCCGGCGCCAGAGCCTCCGCCTCAAGCCGCTGGGCGCGGTGGCGGAAGAGGGCCCGTCGGGGGAGAGCGTCTCCCCCGGGCAGCCCGCCTCCTCCGCGAAGAACACCTCCTCGGGGGAGGTCGCTTCCTCCGGGAAGACTCCCGCCGCGGGCGAGGCCGATCAGCGGCCGGCGTTGTAGCGGGACATGTACTTGGCCAGCGCCCGCGCGCCCAGGTTGAGCGCCAGGACGAGCACGATGAGGACCAGGGCCGCGCCCCAGGCCAGCTGCTGCTGCGTCGGCCACGGCGAGATCGAGTACTGGAAGATCTGCAGCGTCATGGTGGCCATGGGCCGGAAGACGTTCCAGACCAGGACGTTGGCGCCGAAGGCGGTGAAGAGGAGCGGCGCCGTCTCGCCGGAGACGCGCGCCACCGCCAGCATGATGCCGGTGACGATGCCCGGCAGCGCCTGGCGCATCTCGACGCTGAGCACCGCGTACCAGAGGGGGGCGCCCAGCGCCAACGCCCCGTCGCGCATCTCGACCGGCACCAGGCGCAGCATGTCGGCGGTCGTCCGGGTGACGGTCGGCACCATGAGGATGGCCAGCGCCACCGCCCCGGAGAAGGCGGAGAAGGTCTGCATGGGCACGACGATCAGCGTGTAGGCGAAGATCCCGACCGTGATCGAGGGGATGCCGGTGAGGACGTCGCTCAGGAAGCCGAGCCAGGTGGCGAAGCGCCCGCGACCGAACTCGGCCAGGTAGATGCCCGCCAGCAGCCCGACGGGAACGCCCATCGCCGTGGCCATGGCGACGATGAGGAGCGTGCCCACCAGCGCCTGGACGATCCCGCCTCCCGGCTCGCCCACCGGCGCCGGCAGCTGCGTGAAGAAGTCCCAGTTGAGCGTCGGCAGGCCGCGCCAGAGCGTGTAGCCCAGGATGTGGGCCAGCGGTACCAGGGCCAGCAGGAAGGCGAGACCGGTCAGGCCGATCATCAGCCGGTCCTTCCACCGCCGCCAGCCCGTCTCCGGCGGAGGAAGCGGCCGCGGGTAGGGCGCCCGCCCCGCGCTCTCCTGCTCGACGGCCAGCGGCCGGCTCACGCCCGCTCACCGCCCAGCCGCCGGTCCATCTGCCAGACCAGCAGCCGCGCCCCCGCGTTGAGCAGGAAGCCGAGGACGAAGAGGATCAGGCCGATGGCGATCAGCGCCGAGATGTGCGGGACGGTCGTCGCCTCCGTGAACTCGTTGGCGATGATGCTGGCCATCGAGTAGGCCGGCGAGAAGAGCGAGAGCGAGAGCGTCGGCTGGTTCCCGATCAGCATGGTGACCGCCATCGTCTCGCCCACCGCGCGTCCCAGCGCCAGCACCACGGCCCCGACCAGCCCCGTCCTCGCATAAGGAAGAAGGGCGCCGGTGATCGCCTCCCAGCGCGTCGCCCCCAGCGCCAGCGCGGCGTCGCGCTGCTCCACCGGCACCGCCGCCAGCACGTCGCGCGAGATGGCGGCGATGGTGGGCAGCACCATGATCGAGAGGATCAGGCCCGCCGCCAGCATGCCGACGCCGAAGGCCGGTCCCTGGAAGAAGGGCAGCCAGCCCAGCGCCCCGGCCAGCCCCGGCTCGATCACCTGCCGCAGCAGCGGCGCCAGCACGAAGATGCCCCAGTAGCCGTAGATGACGCTGGGGATGGCGGCGAGCAGCTCCACCGCGACCGAGGCGGTGCCCGCCAGCCAGCGCGGCGCCACCTGCGAGAGGAAGATGGCGACCCCCAGGCCGAAGGGGACCGCGATCACTAGGCCGATGAACGAGCTGACCAGCGTCCCCCAGATGGAAGGAAGCGCGTGGAAGACCGAACGGACCGGATCCCACGTCGCCCCGGCGAAGAACCCGAGCCCGGCCTTGCCGAGGATGGGCAGCGAGCCCTCCAGCATCTGCAGCAGCATGAGCACGACGACAAGGAAGATGAGGGTGCCGCCGAACGCGGTCAGCACCCTGAAGACCAGGTCACCCCTGCGACTCACGATCCTTCCTCCAGACGGCCCCCGCCAGCCCGGCTAGCCGAACCGGCCGGTGATGTACTCCTCCGTCCGCTTCTCCTTCGGCCGCGTGAAGATCTCGCTGGTCGGCCCCGCTTCGATCAGCTCGCCGTTCAGGAAGAAGGCGGTGAGGTCCGAGATGCGCGCGGCCTGCTGCATGTTGTGGGTGACGATGACGATCGTGTAGTCGTGCTTGAGGTAGGTGATCAGATCCTCGATGCGGCTCGTGGAGGTCGGATCCAGGGCGCTGGCCGGCTCGTCCATGAGCAGGACCTCCGGCTGCACCGCCAGCGCCCGCGCGATGCAGAGGCGCTGCTGCTGCCCCCCCGAGAGCGAGAAGGCCGACTCGCGCAGGCGGTCCTTCACCTCGTCCCAGAGGTTGGCCGCCCGCAGGCTCCACTCCACCACCTCGTCCAGGTCGGCTTTCTTGCGCAGCCCGTGGAGCCGCGGGCCGAAGGCGACGTTGTCGTAGATGGAGCGGGGGAAGGGGTTGGGCCGCTGGAAGACCATCCCCACCCTCCGCCGCAGCGCCACCGCGTCCACGTTGGGGGCGTAGATGTCTTCCTGGTCGAGCAGGACCTGGCCCTCCATGCGGAAGCCCGGTATCGTGTCGTTCATGCGGTTGAGCGTCCTCAGGAAGGTCGACTTGCCGCACCCCGACGGCCCGATCAGCGCCGTCACACGATGCGCAGGCGCCTCCAGGCTGACGCCTTTCAACGCCTGCTTCGCGCCGTAGTAGGTGTTCAGGTTCCGGACCACGATCTTGGGCTGGGTGGCCGCCACGGCGTCCGCCGCGCCTCCGGTCGAGATCGCGATCCCGGCGAGCGGCTGGACCCGCTCCTCCATCGCTACGGGTGCTTCCGTCTGCACCGGTATCGCCCCCGGCTTCAGGTTCCCCGCATACACCTCAAACCTAGCAGAACGGGCCGCGGGCCGTCCGGGCGAAGTGTTAAGGGAACGTTAAGACGGGTCTCCTCTCCGGACCCACCCTTGCGGCAGAGGGCGTTGCAGCGTCGCAGGGGCCCGCTCGGCGCCGGAGTCGGGCGCTTACCGGTCAAGCTCGTCACCCCGGTCGAGCTCCTGCCGGAGGATCCTGCGGGCGGCCGCCACGAGGTCCTCCTGCATGCGCCGGTGATCGAACGGCACGAGCATGTCGATCCCCCGGAAGGGGAGCTTCGTCACCTGAGCGAGCGCCTTGGCGAAGAGCGACCGGTCGAACCCCGGGTCCTTCCTGGCGGCGAGGTCCATGAGCCTCTCGAAGTCGTAGCGGGTTCGCGTCAGCATGTAGACGTCGACGAAGTCCCGGAGCGCGGCACGGCCGAAGAGTGCGAGGGTCTTGTCGGCCGCCAGGTCGGGAAGGGACCGGACGGGCATGCCCTCGACCGAGCGACTGGATGCGGCCAGCCGGAAAGGGCTGT
>JASBVS010000027.1 GCA_029960955.1 Bacillota bacterium | reverse complement strand
GAGGGTAAGCGTGTTGCCCTCGATGGCGTTGGAAGCGTAGGTCTGTTCCACCCGGAGAGCTTCCTTCAGGCTCCGGGCCGTTTCGGGCGGCAGCGGCCTGCGTCCATCCAACGCCCGCTTGCGCCTATCCAGGTCGGTCAGCGCCTGCGTCACAGAGTCCAAAGCGCTTGCTCCCCTCGATTGGACTCGCCGACCGGCGTCTCCACGTGCTCCGACCCAACAGCAGGCCGGGGCCATGGCGGCCCAGCCTCTCGGAGGCCGTTGCGGTGGAGGATCAGTGCCTCCCGCCAGTTGCGGCGCCTATCCCGAGCAGAGCGGCGGCATGAATGCGACGCGCAACGGACGGATCCAGGTGCGAGAGACGTTCGAGGGCCGGGCGAGTCCATATGATGCGCCCTTTCACAGGCATTTCATAGGCCCAGAGTGCGCGCCAGTTCGTCATCGGCTGCGACGTTCGCGGCGCTACTCCCCGCCCGCGGCCGCCCCGCCCGGTCGGACGTTCTGCCGGCTCCTGCGCCTGGCCAGCGGATCGAACTGCTCGTGGTAGAGGCGGGCGTAGAGCCCGCCCCGCGCCAGCAGCTCCTCGTGGCGGCCGCGCTCCACGATCCGGCCGGCCTGCACCACCAGGATCTGGTCCGCCGCCAGGATGGTGGAGAGGCGGTGCGCGATGGCGATGACCGTCCGCCCGCGGAAGAGGCGGGTCAGCGCTTCCTGGAGGAGGCGCTCGGCGTGGCTGTCCAGCGAGCTGGTGGCCTCGTCGAGCAGGAGGATGCTGGGGTTGCGCAGGATGGCGCGGGCGATGGCCACCCGCTGCTTCTCGCCGCCCGAGAGGCGGTAGCCCCGCTCGCCCACCACCGTCTCCAGCCCCCGGGGGAGGCGGGCGACCAGCTCCGCCAGCTGCGCCGCCTCCACGGCCTCTTCCAGCTCTTCCTCGCTCGCCTCGGGACGGCCGTAGCGGATGTTCTCGCGGAGCGAGGCGTGGAAGAGGAAGAGCTCCTGGGTCACCACGGAGACGGCACGGCGCAGCGTCCCGTCGGCGACCTCCCGCAGGGGGACGCCCGCCAGGCAGACCTCCCCCGCGTCCGGGTCGTAGAAGCGGGCGGCCAGGGAGAGGATGGTCGACTTGCCCGCGCCCGACGGTCCCACGATGGCGGTCAGCTCGCCCGGGCGGGCCTCGAAGGAGATGCCGTGCAGGACTTCCTCGCCCTTGGCGCGCCCGGAGGCGGCGGGGTAGGCGAAGCGGACGTCGCGGAAGGCGAGCCCGGCCGGCGTCGACCCCGGCCGGAAGGGAACCTCGCGGGGCCGGGAAGGCTCGGGAACGTCCACCGGCAGGTCCAGGAACTGGAAGACGCGGTCGAAGAGGGCCAGTCCCCCGAGGAGGGTGGTGTTCATCCCCGCCAGGGAGGAGGCGGGCTGGTAGAGGCGCACGAGGTAGGTGGCGAAGGCCACCACCGTGCCCAGCTGGACCTTCCCGCTCATGACCAGGTACCCGCCGTACCCGTAGACGACGGCCGGCCCCAGCGCGGAGAGGATCTGCACCGCGACGCCCAGCCCCTGCCCCACCATGCTCTGGCGGACGGCCGCGCGGCGCACCCCTTCGCTCAGCTCCCGGAAGCGTCGCGCCTCGCGGCGCTTCGCGCCGAAGCTCTTCACCACGATGATGCCGGAGAGGGTGAGCGTCTCCTCCAGGTGCGCCGTCACCCGCGCCAGCGCTTCCTGGGTCTCGGTGACGGCGTCGTAGCTCCGCCGGCCGAAGCGGAGGACCGGCAGGGCGAAGGTCGGGAGCAGCAGCGTCGAGGCCAGGGCGAGCCGTACGTCGAGGCCGAACATGGTGGCGAGGGTGAGGAGGACGGTGAGCGCGTTGACGAAGAGGCCTCCCAGGATCTGGTTGAGAACCCCCTGCACCGCGTTCAGGTCGTTGACCAGGCGCGCGTGGATCTCGCCGCCCGGCGTCCGAGTGAAGAAGTCGATGCCGAGTTGCTGCCCGTGCTCGTACATGCGGGTGCGCAGGTCGTGGATGACGCCCTGGCCGACCACCGCGTTGATGTAGCTCTGCCCCATGGAGACCAGCGCCGCGGCCGCGGGAAAGAGGAGAAGCCCCGCGGCCAGGAGGAGAAGCTGCCGCACGTCGTGCTGCGGCACGGCCCGGTCGATGATCTCGCGCATGAGCAGCGGCGGGACGAGGCCCAGGATCACGCCCAGCGACGTGAGCGCGAGGGCCAGGGCCAGCTGGCCCGCGTGGGGGCGGAGCACCCCGAGAAGCCTGCGCGCCGTCTCCTTCGTGGGACGGCCTCCCGCCTCCAGGTAGCGGAGGGTGCGCCGCTGCCGCCAGACGGCGTGCATGGCGCCGCCGCCCAGGCCCATCCCGCCCATCCCCACCCTGCTCACCTTCCCGCGCGTATCTCACTCGATCCTAGCGGTTCGCGCGCTACTCGGCGACGTCCACCGGTTCGCCCCCCGTCAGCCGCAGAAGCTCCGCCGCCGTCACGGGGAAGAGCGTGCGCGGCGTCCCGGCGGCCGCCCAGAGGACGGCCTCGCCGCCGTCGAGCAGGTTCCGGTCGACCAGCGTGGGGAGCGGCCGCAGATGGCCCGCGGGCGGCACCCCGCCGACGGGGAAGCCGGTCGTCTCCTTGACCGTCGCGGCGTCCGCGCGCCGCAGCTCTCCCGGCTCCCGCCCGAGGAAGCCGGAGAGCGCCCGCGCCAGCTTCGCCTCGTCCACGCGCCGGGCGCCGGAGACCAGGACCAGCACCGGCTCGCCGTCGGCCAGCCAGAGGAGGCTCTTGACGATGCGGTCGAGCGTGGTGCCCAGGGCCTCCGCCGCCTCGCGGGCGGTGGCGGTCGACTGCGGCATCTCCCGCACCTCGGACTTCAGGCCGGCCGCCTCCAGCGCCGCCTGGACCCGCCGGACGTTGGGATGCATCGTCGCTTCCTCCTCGCGCGAAGGGGCTCGCAGTTTATTAAAGCCGTCGGTTACGGCAAGGTTTTCTTCGATTCCTGCGCGGCCGGGAGGGGTGAAGGGGCAAGGCGACCGGGCGGCCTCCGGCGGCAGGCGGACTTCCTGCTCCTCCGGGGCGGGCCGACCGCCTCGCTCTTCGGGGGGCAGGTCACCTGCCTGGCCGTGCCGCTGTTCGCCGCCTTCCGGCCGCGCGCGACGCCGGCCGGGCGAGGAGGGCGTGACGGGAGAAGAAGAGCCGGCTCTCACATCCGCTCCGGCGCGCTCACCCCCAGCAACCCCAGCGCCCGTGCCAGGACGATCCGCGTCGCGTCGGTCAGGCCCAGGCGTGCGCGCGTCAACTCCGGCTCCGCCGCGTCGAGCACGCGGCAGCGCGTGTAGAAGGCGTGGAAGGCGGCGGCCAGCTCGCGCGCGTAGACGGCGATGCGGTGCGGCGCCCGCTCCTCCGCGGCGAGGCGGATCTCCTCCGGGAACTCGCCCAGCTTCCTCATGAGTTCCAGCTCGGCGGGGTCGGTCAGCCGCTCCGCCGGCACCTCGCCCGGTCCCGGCGGCGTCAGCCCCTCGCCCGCGCCCTGCCGCAGGATGCTGGCGATGCGCGCGTGGGCGTACTGGACGTAGTAGACCGGGTTGGCCTCGCCCTGGAGCTTCGCCAGGTCGAGGTCGAAGTCCATGTGGCTGTTGACCGTCCGCATCAGGAAGAAGAAGCGGGCGGCGTCGGTCCCCACCTCGTCCAGCAGCTCCTCCATGGTGACGTACTCGCCGCGCCGCTTCGACATGCGCACGACCTCGCCGCCGCGCACCAGCCGCACCATCTGGTTGATCAGCACCTCGAAGCGGCCGGTGTCGTAGCCGAGCGCCGCCAGCGCCGCGCGCATGCGCGCCACGTAGCCGTGGTGGTCCTGCCCCCAGATGTCGATCACGCGGTCGAAGCCGCGCCGGAACTTGTCCACGTGGTAGGCGACGTCGGGGACGAAGTAGGTCAGTTCGCCGTTGGAGCGGCGCAGGACGCGCGGCTTCTCGTCGCCGTAGCGGTCGGAGAGGAACCAGAGCGCGCCCTCGCGCTCCTCCACGGCCCCGCGCCGCCGGAGCTCCTCCACCACCCACTCCGGCCCGCCGTCGAGACCGCGCGCGCGGATCTCCGACTCGCGCGACCAGCGGTCGAAGCGGACGCCGTAACGCTCGAGGACCCGGCGCTGCTCCTCGACGACGCTCTCCACGGCGAAACGGCCCATCGCCTCGCGCAAGGCGGGGTCCTCCCTGCGGAGGAGGTCGAGGCGCAGCGCGGGCTCGGCCGGCGCGTCCCACTGCCGGAGCCAGAGGCGGGCCAGGTCGCGCACGTACTCGCCGGGGTAGGCGCCCTCGGGCAGCTCCACTTCCTCGCCCAGCTCCTGGCGGGCGCGCACCTCCATCGCCAGGGCCAGCTTCTCGAACTGGCCGCCGGCGTCGTTGACGTAGAACTCGCGGCAGGCGTCGTAGCCGGCCGCCTGCAGCACCGCCGCCAGCGCGTCGCCGAAGGCGGCGGCGCGCGCGTTGACCACGTTGAGCGGCCCGGTGGGGTTGGCCGAGACGAACTCGACGTTGACCTTGATCCCCCTGGCGGGCGCCTGGCCGTAGCCGGCGCCGGCGCGGAGCACCTCCTCGACCACAGGCTGGATCCAGCCCGGCTCCAGGTGGAAGTTGAGGAAGCCCGGCCCGGCCACCTCCACCTCGCGCACCGGCGTCGCCCCCGCGGGGAAGCGGCGGACCAGCGCCTCGCCGACGGCGCGGGGGGACTTCCTGGCGGTCCGCGCCAGCAGCAAGGCCAGGTTGGAGGTGAAGTCGCCGTGCCCGGCCTCGCTGGGCCGCCCCAGAGTGAAGTCGGGCAGCTCGCCGCCGGGCAGCTCCCCCGCCTCCGCCGCCGCCCGCCAGGCGCCCGCCAGGCGCCCGCGCAGGTCCTCCACCGTCCGCTCGATCACACCCATCGTCCGCACCCTTTCTCGCTCGAGATGGTCGCAAGCGCCGGCCCCGCGCCGCCCCGCCCGCCGCCCGGCTCAGCCCCAGAGGAGCGCCGCATCCCGCACCAGCTTGGCGCCCAGGATGGCCGTCCGCTCGGAGAGGTCGCGCGGCGGCGAGATCTCCATCACGTCGAAGGCGACGACGCGGAGCGGCGCCATGGCATGGAGCGCCCGGAGAAGCTCCCGCGAGTCGATGCCGCCCGGCTCGGGCGTCCCCGTCCCGGGCGCGAAGGCCGGGTCGACCACGTCGACGTCGACCGTCAGGAAGACCGGCAGCCCGTCCAGCCGCCCGGAGCCGACCAGGCGCCGCACCGGCTCCAGCACCTCCACCGGCACCAGCTCCGTCCGCTCGCGCGCGAAGGCCATCTCCTCCGGGACGGCGGAGCGGACGCCGAACTGGTGGACACGACCCGGGGGCAGGAGCTCCGCCATGCGCCGCAGCACCGTGGCGTGCGAGAGCGCCTCCCCCTCGTAGCGGTCGCGCAGGTCGGCGTGGGCGTCCAGCTGGATCACGTGCAGGTCCGGGTGGCGCCTGAGCAGCGCGCGGAAGGTGCCGAGGCTGGCCAGGTGCTCGCCCCCCACGGCGAGAGGAAGCTTCCCCTCCTCGAGCAGCCCCTCCACCGCTTCCTCGATCCGTTCCAGCGAGAGCGCCACGTTGCCGGGGACCACCTCGACGTCGCCCGCGTCCGCCAGCGGGTGCTCCTCCAGGCTCCGGTCGAGCTCGAGGCTGTACTCCTCCAGCACCTCGGAGACCTCGCGCACGCGGCCGGGCGCCTCGCGCGTGCCGCCGCGGAAGCTGGTGGTGGCGTCGAGCGGCATGCCGACCAGGACGGCGCGCGCCCGCTCCGGCTCCACCGCGCCCAGGAAGCGCCCCCGCCGCACGAACCGCCCCTTCACCGCGCCGACCCGGCCTCCCCCGGCAGAAGTTCGCGCACGAAGGGCGGCAGCGCGAAGGCCGCGCGGTGCACCTCCGGCGAGTAGAAACGGAGCGGCATGCCCTCCACGCGCTCGAAGTGGACCTCCGGCCCCAGCGGGTCCGGCCCCTTGGAGCCCAGGGAGAAGCTCCAGAGGCCCCCGGGATAGGTGGGGACGGCGCTCAGGTAGAGGTAGCTCCGCCCGAACGCCTCGCGCAGGTCGCGCTGGATCCCGCTCAGGAGCTCCCGGTTGTAGTACGGCGACTCGCTCTGCGCGGCGAAGAGCCCTTCCTCGCCCAGCGCCGCGGCGGCGTTCCGGTAGAAGTCGGCGCTGAAGAGGCCGACCGCCGGGCCGACCGGGTCCGTGGAGTCGCAGAGGATGACGTCGTAGCGGTCGCCCCTCTCGGCGGCCGTGCGCACATACTCGATGCCGTCGTCGACGTGCAGCCGGAGGCGCGGATCGTCGAAGGCGGATGCGATCGAAGGAAGGAAGCGGCGCGAGACCTCGATCACCCGCTCGTCGATCTCCACCATGTGGATCTCCTCGACCTCGCGGTGGCGCGCCACCTCGCGCAGCGTGCCGCCGTCGCCGCCGCCGATGATGAGGACGCGCCGCGGCGCCGGGTGCGTGCAGAGCGCGACGTGGCTGATCATCTCGTGGTAGCCGAACTCGTCCTTCTCGCTCGTCATGATCACGTCGTCCAGCACCAGGAGCCGTCCCACCTCCGCCGTCTCGTAGACGACGATCTCCTGGGCGCTGCTCTACGCGCTGCTCAACGCGTGAATCCCGCTCTCCCGAACGCGTCTGGCGCTTGGTGGGGCTTTTGAGCCTCGCTCCAGGCGAACCAGGTGTTCATGGCACACTCCCCCAGAAGGGCTCCGTCGCGCGGGACGCCCGCCGAAGGATGGTACCATGCAGCGTGAGGCTGCGTCCGGCCCATCTGCACTCGCGGCCGCTCGACGCCCGCCGGCTTCTTCACGAGATCCAGGTATGTCACAGCTCCACACCCGGCGCCGGGGCTAGGTCCCTCCCCGCAGGCGATAGCGGCGGTTGGGGGCATGCGGATCGGACTGCGTCGGCTCGACGAGGCCTTCCGACATGAGACGACGCAGCGCACGTGCCACCGTCGGACGGGAGAGCCCGGTCTGCTCCGCCAGCTCGCCGGTACGCAGGGGGCCCAACCGGCGGAGGAGGCCGAGAACCCGTTCCTCGATTTCACCGAGGAGCGCGCCCTGCAAGTCCTCCCGAGTGACGAACTGCGAGAGCACGTAGTAGGTGCCTCCGCGACGGCCTACGGTCTCGAGAAGTCCTTCCGCCACCAGCTCCTTCAGTTCGCGCGCGGCCTGCCGGCTGTCGACCTGCCCGAGCAGACGGTATTCGCGGTTCGTGATACGGCCGAAGTGGCGCGCGTAGGCCAACGCCAACCGCTGCCTGTCGACGAGGGGGCGGTCCGCGAAGCGGTTCAGCCATCGGACGGTCTGGTCCGACAGGAGCGAGACGTTTCGGAATGTGACGCGGAAATAAGTCCGCCCGTCGTAAAACTCGGGGGGCGAGAGATGCGCGCGACGCAGAGCCGCAGCCATGGCGGCAACGCCGGTTCCGCGATTCTCCATTGCGCCCAGTTCTTCCAACATTCGTGCGAGCGCGGCGTTGCGGGTGCTCTGGATGCCCAATTCCCCCAGCAGTTCCACAGTGACGGGACCGTAGAGACCGCCCGGGTTCTGGATCTCGACCCTGTCGGGGAAGAATCGAACCTGGACCTGGGTCCCCAGTGCGTAGCGGCTGTAATCGCGGTGCACGACCGCATTGACGAGGGCTTCTCGCAGGGCCTCCAGCGGGTATTCGGGAACGCTCTCGTGGAGCAGGCCTGTCACCAGGATCCGGGAACGCATGAAACGCTGCGAAGCCTGCATGGCTTCCTCCAGCATCTGAATGAGAGGTCCCTCACAGCGGACGTCGGCACCGGCTCGAGCTGCCGGATCGGGCCGGTCGGAACCGTACGCCGAGACCGTGATGACGAGGGACGGGTAGACCGCCTGGGGGTAGCGTCCGAAGACGAGGAAGCCCGCCAGAGTGGGCCGGAGCTCCTCCCGGTCCTCCGTCAGGATGTTCAACGCGCGCAACAGGCGCATGCGATCGTTAGCCAGCCCCTGCAGCGCTGGATGCTCTCCCACGAAATGCTGCAGGAAAGCCTCGAGCCGATCGGGGTCCAGGTCGTCCAGGGTGGCCTCCGCCACGGGTCGCCGGTCTTCGGCAGGCTGTGTCCGGGAGCTGACGGCCAGATAGACCTCGTATTCGGTCATCGGGCGCTCGCTGTCGCCCACGCGAACGTACGCCCCGTGGTAGAGACCGCGCGGGCGATAGTAACAGGGTTTGAACTGGGGTTCGACCTCGGGAACCTGGACTGCGAGGATGACCTTCTTCTCGATCACGTGCGCCGAGAGCAGAAGGCGTACCGGAGGTTCCAGCGGCCGGCCGGCCGCGGTCGTCTGGGCGGGGGCTCTGGTGCGCCGAGAGCAGAAGGCGTACCGGAGGTTCCAGCTGGCTTGCCGCTTCGCTGAGCTCCCGCTGCAGCCGGTCCGGGTCACCCACGCCTACCGGCTCGAAGGACGGGTCTACGCCGAAGAGGATCGTCCCGCCGCCAGGCCGGTTGGCGAAGGCGCAGATCGTTGTCCAGATGTTGCCGGGCGTGCCCTGGCTGGCGCTCTTGGCCTCGACGTCTTCCAGCTCGCTGCCGCGCGCCCGGAGATCCTCGAGCAACTCGATCAGCTCTTGCCCGGTCAGCTCGATCACCGCCTTATCGAGCATGATCGAGTTAGCTCCATCATGCTCGCTCACCCGTCCGATCGAGTAGATCGAGTAGCTGATCCAGTACGAGGGCCGGTACGAGGGCCGGCCGCGCCCGGCGGGCCCGGCCCGCCGGCGGCGCAGGCGGGAACGGAAAACCCGCGCCCCGGTCCGGCGGGCGCGGGCTTCTCGCGGCGGTTCGCGGAGCGCGCGGGCGGGGGGTCGATCCGCGCCTTCCGTATCCGTACCAGAGGATCAGTACCAGAGGACCGCGGCGGCCACGACCGCACCCGTCTTCCGCACCCGGTGCGAGACGGCAACGGTGCGGAGGTCGACGAGCTCCTTGCCGCGGACCTCGAAGGCCTCGCGCACCATCGCCTCGACCCGGGCGCGGGCTTCCTCTTCGCTGCAGTATCCGGAGAACTCCATGATCACGCCGTAGTCGTCCCGCGAGAAGCCCAGCCCGACGGCGGCCGAGATCTCGCGCCCCGGCTCGCTCGAGACCAGCTGGCCGTAGGCGGTGGGCGTCAACGAGCCGGGCGGGACCGGGAAATCCTCCTCGTAGACGCACTGGGGAGGAAGGATGCTCGAAACCTTGATCAGGTTGAGGTTGCCGATGCCCGCCTGGAGCAGCGCCTTGTCGAAGGCGGTGAGGGGATGGTCACCCTCGGCGGCGCCGGCGGTCAGCTTGACCCGCTTGGGCGTGGGCAGCAAGCGATCGACCCCCGATGCGGGAGAGTGACCCGGTGAACGCCCCGGCGCTTGCGCAGCCTGGATAAAGAAAAAGAGCGGGCAAGAGCCAGTCCTGTCCGGGTCCGCGCCATTATAACGCTCCGCGGCGGACCGGCGTACTCTCCCGCCGGCCGGCGGCGGCCTTCCCGGCCCGCGCCGGCCGCCTTCACGCGTAGGGTGCCAGAGCCTTCAGAATCTCTCCGCGGTCGTGCGAGAAGGCGGTGTCCGAGATGCAGATCTCGAAGCCGGCCGGCGGCTCCGGGGGCAGTTCGCGGGCGTCGGTGGCGTCCAGCGTCACCCAGCGGCCCGGCGCGTCGTAAGCTTCCCGCCAGGGGACGCTCCGCGCCTGGCGCATGCGGAAGACGCGCACCACCAGAACCCAGAGCGTCTCGCCCGGCTGCCAGCCCAGCGCTTCGCGCGGGTAGCGGAGCGGATCGACCACCAGGAAGGGCGCCAGCGCCTCCAGCGCCGGCTCGCCGTCGATGCGGCGGATGTCGCTGACGCGCACCCAATGGCGCATCGAGACGCGGCCCGGGCCCGCGTCCTCCATGGAAGCCTGGGAAACGAGGAGGTCGCGGTACTGCGGAGCCAGGAGCTCGTGCCGCTGGCCCTCGAAGAGCGGGTAGAGGTAGAAGCGGTCGGCCTCGACCCGCTCCGGCTCTTCCGGCCGGCCCCCGGGAAGCAGGATGACGGACTGGTCGCCGCGGTCGAGGCCGCGGATGACGGTGGCCCAGAGCTTGAGCGCCAGCGGTGGCGCGGCCGGCTCCGGCGGTCGCTCGGGCTCGGCCGGCGGGGCCGGTTCCGGAGCACTCCGGCGGAGACGTCGGAAGAGCAGCACAGTCGGGCACCTCCCTGCTTCCAGTCGTTGGGGCATTTCGGTACCCTTGACCGCATCCCTCCCGCACCCCACGGGGAAACTCCCCCGTGAAGGGGTGAGGGGGGACGCTTCCTGCGGCGGATCCTGGGCGCCTTCGTCCTCATCGTCCTCTCGGCGCTGGCGGCGCTGGCCGCCTACGTGGCGCTGGTCCCGCCGCCTTCGCCCCAGATCCTGCGCGCACCGCTCCTCTTCGACGCCAGCGGCCGGGCCATGCCCTCTCCCCCCTGGGCGCCCGCCTACGTGCCCTACTCGCGCATCCCGAGCTCGCTGATCAAGGCGGTCGTCGACACCGAGGACAGCCGCTTCTGGCACGAGTTCGGCGTCGACCCCGTCGGTCTGGTGCGCGCCGCCTGGACCGACATCCGGGCGGGGCGCATCGTGGAGGGCGGCAGCACCATCACGCAGCAGCTGGCCAAGAACCTCTACCTGACGCCCCGGCGGACGTTCGGGCGGAAGCTGCACGAGCTGGTCCTGGCGCTCCAGCTGGCCCGCTGGTACCCGCGGCGGCAGATCCTGGAGATGTACCTCAACCGCGTCTACCTCGGCTACGGCGCCCGCGGCGTGGGCGCGGCAGCCCAGCTCTACTTCGGGAAGCCGGTCTGGCGGCTGACGACGGCCGAGTCGGCGCTGATCGCAGGCCTGATCCGCGCGCCCGAGCTCGACTCCCCCTATTCCGACGTGGCGCGGGCGCTCGCGCGGCGGCGCGAGGTGCTCGAGCGGATGGTCGCGGCCGGCCACCTCGACCCCCAGGAAGCGGACCGGCTGGCCTCCGAACCGCTCCGCCTCCGCGGCCTCGGCCGCACCGAGACGGGCGCCTGGTTCGACCAGCTGGCGATGGAGGAGATCAGCCGGCGCTACCCGCAGCTGGCGCGGGTGATCGACGGCGGCGGCTACCGCATCTACACCACCTTCGACCCGGGCCTGCAGAAGGCCGCCGAGGCGGCGGTGCAGGCGGAGCGCCCGGGCGAGGTGGGGCGCGGGGTGAGCGGGCCGCCCGAGGCGGCGCTGGTCGCCCTGGACCCGGCGTCGGGCGCCATCCGCGCCGCAGTGGGCGGTGCGGGCCCGGCGGGCACGCTCGACCATCTCTTCGCCCTCCGGCAGACGGGCTCCGCCTTCAAGCCCATCCTCTACGCCGCCGTGCTGGAGTCGGGCTATACGCTGGCCGACCGGCAGATGTCGAGCTACGTCGCCTTTCCCGGGCGTACGCCGGGCCAGCTCTATGTGCCCCGGAACTACACGGGCGAAGGCGAGCCCCCCTACCAGAACCGTCCCCTGACCATCCGCGAGGCCATCGCCCAGTCGGACAACGTGGTGGCGGTCCGCTGGGCAGCCGTGGAAGGGGTGGCGCGGATCCAGGCCATGGCCCGGAGGCTGGGCGTGACGAGCCCGCTCGGCGACGACCTGACCATCGCGCTCGGCAGCTCGGCGCTGACGCCGCTGGAGGTGGCCCGCGTCTACGCCGCGCTGGCCAACGGCGGCCGGCGGGTAGAGCCCTTCGCCGTCCGCCGCATCGTCGGCCCCGACGGGCGGGCGCTCCTGGACGTCAAGCCGCAGCCCGTGCCCGTCCTCGATGCCGGCGTCGCCTTCCTCCTGACCCAGGCCATGGAGGACGTCCTCCGGAACGGCACGGGCGCCGGCCTCCAGCGCTGGGTGGCCGGGCTGCCCGTGGCCGGCAAGACCGGCACCACGGACGGGAGCGTCGACGCCTGGTTCGCCGGCTATTCGCCCAACCTGGTGGCGGTCAGCTGGGTCGGCTACGACCGGCCGGCGCCGATGCAAGGCGTGGGCGCGACGCTGGCCGGCCCGATCTGGGCGGACTTCATGCAGAGAGCGCTGTCGCTCGAGCCCCCGCCCGGCGACTTCACTCCGCCTCCCGACGTCGAACGGGTGGCCATCTCCGCCGTCGACGGTCTTCTGCCCAATCCCACCTCGCCGGTGACCGAGGAGTGGTTCCTGAGAGGCACCGAGCCGAAGACGGTCAGCCCGGCCTGGGGAGGCGGAGCCGTCGGCCTGCCGCCCTCCGCCCGTCTTCCCGGCGCCGGCAGGCCGCCGCGCCTGGCCGGACCCCCGGGCGCCGCCGGCGGGACGAGGAAAGCCGGCCCGAACCCGCCGCGCCAGCCGTCCGCAGCCGCGCCGGGCACCGGTGGCCCGGGCCGGGCGCCGGGCTGGCCGCCCCTCCGCCTGCCCGCGATCCACCTGCCTTGAGGAGCCGCCTCGAGGGCGGGCGTCCCGGAGCCCGCATCAGGCACCCGCATCAGGCGCCCGCATCAGGCTCGGGGATCAGGCGCCGGGCCGCCCCTCCAGGGAGTCCGGCAGGATGTCCTCCGGCTCGAGGCGGACGTTGTCGTCGTCGAAGCGCTCCACGAAGGCGCCCACGCCCGCCAGCTTCTCCGCCATCGCCTCGTAGCCGCGGTCGAGGTAGTCGAGGCCGAAGATGCGGGTGGTGCCCCGCGCGATCAGCCCGCCCACCACCAGGGCGGCGCAGGAGCGGAGGTCGCTCACCCCGCGCAGGTCGGCGCCCTCCAGCCGCTCCGTCCCCTGGATGACGGCCGTCCGCTCCTCCACGCGGATGCGCGCGCCCATCCGCTGCAGCTCGGCGGCGTGGTGGAAGCGGTTCTCCCAGATGGTCTCGGTCACCACGCTCGTCCCCTCGGCCACGGTCAGAAGCGCCGTCATGGGCGGCTGCGCGTCGGTGGGGAAGCCCGGGTAGGGGAGCGTCTTGACGTGGATCGCCCGCGGCCGGCCCTCGGCGCGGATGCGGACCGCCTCGTCCTCCTCGCGGATCTCGCAGCCGGCCTCGCGCAGCTTGGCCGTCACGGGCTCCAGGTGCTGCGGGACCACGTTCTCCACCTGCAGGTCGCCGCCGGTTCCCGCCGCGGCGATCATGTAGGTGGCGGCCTCGATCTCGTCGGGGATGATGGCGTGCTCGGCTCCGTGGAGCTCCTCCACGCCGCGGATCTTGATCACGTCGCTGCCCGCGCCGGTGACGTAGCCGCCCATGGCGTTCAGGAAGTTGGCCACGTCCACCACGTGCGGCTCCCGCGCCGCGTTCTCCAGGATCGTCACCCCGGGCGTCAGCGCGGCCGCCAGCATCAGGTTGATGGTGGCGCCGACGCTGACCACGTCGAGGTAGATGCGCGCCCCCTGGAGGCGGGTGGCCGCCACGTGGACGTCGCCGCGGGCCACCGACACCTCCGCCCCCAGGGCGGTGAACCCCTTCAGGTGCTGGTCGATGGGCCGCTGCCCGATGTCGTCGCCGCCGGGCAGCGGCGCGATCGCCTCGCCGATCCGCCCCAGGAGGGCGCCGAGGATGTAGTAGGAAGCGCGCATCCGCTTGCCCAGCGCCGCGGGCACGCGCTGCGAGCGGAGCGGGCGCGGGTCGATGCGCAGCGTGTGCGGCGCCGTCCACTCCCAGCGGACCCCGAGCGCCTCCAGGATCTGGAGGGAGGTCCGGACGTCGGCGATGTCCGGGATGTTGCCCAGCGTGCTCGGCCCGGTGGCCATGACGGCCGCGGGGATGACGGCGACCGCCGAGTTCTTCCGCCCGGAGACCGGGAGGCTTCCGGTCAGCGGGCGGCCCCCATGGATCACCAGTCGGCTCACGCGCAACCCACCTTCGTCCGACTTCCTCGCTCCGGGTCGGAGGCGGCACCGGGGCCGCTCACTTCTCCAGGAGACCGGTGTAGGCGTTGACGTAGAAGACCGAGCCGTCCGCCAGGCGGACGCGCCAGACCGGCGCCACGTCCCAGCGGTTGGCCTCGTAGACGCGGTAGAACGGGCTGTAGTAACCCAACCGCACCTCGCGCACGCGGAGCGGCTGGGCCGGATTGGCCCCCCGGTCGGCGGCGAGCCGCAAGAGCGCTTCCTCGGCCGGCATGACGGGCCGGGAGCTGCCGCCTCGCCCGCTCACCTCGAGCCAGACGCCCTCCAGGTGCGTCACCTCGCCCGCCCGTACCTCCACGGCCGCATAGCCGCCGAAGAGCGGGCGCCCCTGGAACATCTCGACATAGTGTACCACCAGCCCGGAGCCCTCCCGGGGCGCCGGGTCGAGGCCGTCGTAGGCCAGCTCGCCGCCCGGCGGCCACCCCAGCCTCCTCAGGAAGGCGTCGGCCAGCTGGCGTGCCGCCTCCGGAGCGGGGGCCCCGCCGCTTCCGGCGGGCTCCTGGTAGTCCACGGGACCCTCCCGCAGGACGCTCAGCCGCACCTGCGGCGCCTTCCTGTCGACGTAGGTGTAGCTGCCCGGGCTGCCGGGCCAGGGCTCGGCCGTCCAGCCGTCAGCGCCGAAGAGCCGCCGCGCGAGGGTGGTGCCGTCGGCAGGCTGGGCGCGGACGGTCCAGAGCGGCAGGGAGGGCGCACTGGCCGGCAGGTCCGTCTCCAGCAGGACGCCGGCCTCGGCCAGCTGGCGGACGGCGGCCTGCCCGGAGGAAGCCGAGTTGGCCACGCCCGGCGGCACCCAGGCCCACGACCGCCAGGCCGCCTGCTCGGCACGAACCTGCACCAGGAGATAGACGTCGAGGGCGGCGAAGAGGAGGATCAGCCAGAGCCGCGCCTTGGCCCAGTCCAAGGGCTCATCCCCCCTCCGCCCCCGCCGCCGGCAGGCGGAGGAGCCGGCCGTCGGAGAGCGTGAGCAGCCAGAGCGGCCGGGCGCTCGCGCCGGCGGCACCGGCGGCCTCCCAGGCCAGGGTGGCGTCGGCCAGCGCCGCTCCGGCCGGGAGGCCGCCCGCCGCCTTCGCGGCCGCCAGCGCCGCCGGGAGCGGCGCGAGCCGCACCGCCGCACTCCTGCCCTCCACCTGCTCGAGGTGCCAGGCGATGCGCTGCACCACCCCCGCCGGGCTGACCTGGACGTCGATGGCGGCCGCCGGCGGCACCGGCTGGAACTCGGCCGGGGGCGGGCCCGACGGCGCCTTCTCGGCGGGCGCCACCAGCGGCAGGCCGCGGAAGCCGGCGGCGAAGTCCAGCTGCCAGCCCCCGCCCCGGGGCAGCGGCTCCACCGCCAGCAGCCGGCTGCCGGCCGGCCAGCCGCCCAGATGGTTCACCTCGTCGACGGCGGCCAGGAGCGCCCGCCCCAGCCCGCGGTCGGGGCCGCCGGGAGAGGCCTGCCGCTCCAGCACGAAGCCGCCCTCGGGCGGGAAGCGGAGCGTCGCCCGCCCGTCGGTGAAGAGCACCTCGCCGTCCACCAGCTCGACGCGGCGGACCAGCGCCATGTCGCCGAAGACCGCGTGACCCAGCCCTTCCTGGTCGGGGCGGACCTCCGCCAGCCGCGGCGCCGCCACGCTCGCCGCCGCAGGCGCCGCCGTTCCCAGGAAGTCGGCCTCCACCGCGAGACCGGCCGGCGCGGCCACCGGCTCCAGCGCCATCGCCTCCCCCTGCGCCGCCTTCAGCGCCGCCAGCCAGGCGACCGCGGCCTCGCCGCCAGGAAGCCCGACCCGCCGCCATCCCGACGCGTCACCCGCCGCCAGCTGCAGCTGCGGCGCCTCCCCCTCCGTGCCCGGGCCGGAGGCGAAGAGGAGGAGGCGGTCGACCGCGGGGCCCCCGCCGGGGAGGGAGGCGAGCGGGGCGGCGCCCGCTTCCTCGCTCCGCCAGACGGCGAGCCAGCTCGCCCAGGGGAGCGGCGCCGGCAGGAGGATCTCCACGGCGGGCCCCTGGAGCTGGCCGAGCATCGCGGCCGGCCTCCCCGCCGGGGCGTGCTCCAGCTCGGTCACCCGCGCCCCCGCAGCCAGCTGGACCGTGGCGCGCCAGAGGGTGACGGCCGCCTGCGACTGGGGATCGGGCAGGCGGCGCCAGAGCCCGTCGGGCCCTCGCACCAGCAGCCGGACGGGGCGGAGCACCTCGCCCGGGCGCAGGTTGGAGACGGCGCCCGGCGCCGTGTAGAGCGGCCGCGGGCCCTCGCCGGCGGCGGGCAGCCGCCAGAGCTGCGCGTTCAGCCAGAAGGCGAGCGCCACCAGCGCGACGAGGAGGAGGTCCGTCGCCAGCCCGCCCAGCCGGCGGCTCATCGGAGCGCTCCCTGGCCCTCCGGCAGGCGGTCGCCGGCCGGGAGCTCCACCTCCACCGTCGTCCCCGCGCCGACGCGGCTCCGGATGGAGACCCGCCCGCCGTAGCTCTCGACGATCTCGCGAACGATGGCGAGGCCCAGCCCCGTGCCGCCCATCTTGCGCGAGCGGGCCTTGTCGACGCGGTAGAAGCGCTCGAAGACGCGCGGCAGGTCCTTCTCCGGGATGCCGGCGCCGGTGTCGCGGACCGTCAGGCGGAGCCTCGCGCCGGAAGCCGCCGGGGGCGCGGCTCCGCACGCCGCGGAGGGGAGGGCCGCCTCGCCGGAGCGGGACGTCTCGCCCGGCGGGAACGCTTCCTCCGGCAGCCCCTCGCCGCCGGCCGCCGAGGCCACGACCTCCACCCGGCCGCCGCCCGGCGTGTAGTTGAGCGCGTTTTCGACCAGGTTGGCCAGCACCTGCTCCAGGCGGTCCGGGTTGGCGAGGACGGGCGGGGCACCCTCGTCGCGCACCTCCAGCGCGATCCCGCGCGAGCGGGCCACCGGCAGGAAGCGCTGGCGGACGGCCGCCAGCAGGTCCTCCGGGTAGACGGTCTCGGCCGGCCCCAGCGGCGCGCCCGCCTCCAGCTGGGAGAGGTCGAGGAGCTCGTTGACCAGCCGGATCATGCGCTCGGTCTCGTCGTGGACGACCGCCAGGAAGCGCGGCGTCACCTCGGCATTGCGCCAGGCGCCGTCCAGGAGCGTCTCCACGTAGCTCTTGATCGTCGTCAGGGGCGTCTTCAGCTCGTGCGAGGCGTTGGCCACGAACTCCTTCCGCATCGCGTCCAGCCGCTGCCGCTCCGTCACGTCGTGCAGCACCGCCACCACGCCGCCCGGCTGCCCGCCGGGCCCGCGCAGGACGGCCAGGCGCGCCTCGTACTGGCGCGAGCCCAGCTCGACCAGCGCGACCTCGCGCACGCCGCCCCCCTCGCGCTCGCCCAGCACCTCGCGCAGCGCGTCCGCCGCGCTCCTCCCCGCCAGCGCCTCCTCGGCGGCCGGGTTGACCAGCAGCGTCCTCCCCCGCCGGTCGAGGACCACGACCCCGTCGGCCATATGGCTGAGGATGGCCTCCGCCTGCTCCTTCTGCCGGGCGAGCTCGTCGATGCTGGCGGCCAGCTGTTCGGCCATGCGGTTGAAGGTTTCCGCCAGCTCACCCACCTCGTCGCGCGAGCGGACCCGGATCCGCTCCTCGAAGCGGCCGCGCGCCAGCCTGCGCGCGTGGGCCGTCAGCTCCCGGATCGGTCCGGTGATCGGCCTGGCCAGCAGCGCGCTGACGAAGGCGGCCACGGCCGCCGCCAGCGCGCTCGCCCACATCAGCGCCGCGCGGACCCGCCCCAGCGTCGCGTCCACGTCGCCCAGCGAGCCCGTCAGGTAGACGGCGCCGAGCGGCTGGCGGCCCCGGGCCTGCGCCACCGGCCAGGCCACGTACACCTTCCGCGTCCCGCTCTGCGGGTCGAGATGGATGCGGATCACCTGGCGGCCGGCCAGCGCTTCGTGCACCTCGGGCGCGGCCGCGAGGCTCGTCCCCACCTCGGCTCCGGAGGGCGCCGGCGAGCTGGCGGAGACGACCCTGCCCGAGCGGTCGACCACGGCCATCTCCAACCCGCGCTCCTGCCACTGGGCGAGGATGGCGTCGAGCGCCTCGGGCGCGCCGGAGCCCAGCACCGGCGCCGCCAGCCGCGCCAGCGTCTCGGCCGTGCCGCTCAGGCGGCGCTCGTAGGCGTCGATGCTGTAGTTCTCCAGCGTGCGGAGCAGGTAGGCGCTGATGAAGAGCATGGAGAGCGCGATCAGCGCCAGGAAGATGACCACCATGCGGAACTGGAGCGAATCGGTGAACCGGCGCAGCCGCTCTCCCAGGCGCGTGCTCATGGTCGTTCGGAAAGCCGCTCGGCCGGCGCCGGACCGGGCGCCTGGTCGGGCACCTGGAGCATGTAGCCCGCTCCCCGCCGCGTCAGCAGGTAGCGCGGCCGCGAGGGGTCGGGCTCGATCTTCTCCCGCAGCCGGCGGACCGTCACGTCCACCGTGCGCAGGTCGCCGGGATACTCGTAGCCCCAGACGTCGCGCAGGAGCTCGTCCCGCTGGAAGAGGCGCCCCGGCCGGAGCGCCAGGTACTCCAGCAGTTCGTACTCGCGCGCCGTCAGCGGGACGGGCCGGCCGTCGCGCAGCACCTCCCGGCGCGCCATGTGGATCTCCAGTTCCCCCACACGCAGCGGCTCGTCCGGCAGGGGTTCCGCCGGCGCCCGGCGGCGCCGGAGGATGGCCCGCACCCGGGCCACCAGCTCCCTCGGGCTGAAGGGTTTGGTCACGTAGTCGTCCGCGCCCATCTCCAGGCCGCGGACCTTGTCTTCCTCCGAGTCCTTGGCGGTCAGCATCAGGATCGGGATCCCGCTGCGGGCGCGAACGGCCTTGCAGACCGCGTAGCCGTCCACGAGCGGAAGCATCAGGTCGAGCACGAGGAGGTCGGGCCGCGCCGCCTCCACCTCCCGCAGCGCCTGCTCGCCGTCCGCCGCGACGCGTACGGTGTAGCCCGCCTCCTCCAGGTTGAACCGGATGATGTCGGCGATCGCCGTCTCATCCTCCACCACGAGGATGGAGGCCAACCCCGTCACCTCCGCCCTGGCTGCTTCGCCCGTGGGACGATCCCTTCCTGCCGGAAGGGCCGGAAGGGTCGGCCCCGTTGCCATCCATTGCCGCCCGCCGCTCCGTCCGACGGCCCGGGTCGGCGCATAGGCTTAGTCACAAATCGCACCGCCTGCGAGGGGGGAAGGACGATGGGCGAGGGAGCGCTTCTTCGCGCAGCGACGGCGGAGGTCCCGAAGACGCCCGCGCGGGTCGGGGCCGGGCGAGTTCGCCGGGCTCCCTACCGCTCGGAAGGGAAAAGGCGGGACGTGTCAAATAGTTCGTCTCGTGCGGTCAAGGGGGATCACCTAGTAACTGGTAATGTGATCTCCTTGCGCTGCGGGGAGTCGTCCCGGCCCGAGCGCGCTTGGCCGCCAGGAGGAAGGGATCGAAGCAGAGCAGACGGCCACTCCACGTATCAGGAGGCATCGTCCATGGTCCGGTCGCCCAGTGAGGGCGGCGGCTGGAAGGCGCGGATCGCCCAGTCTGCGCTTTCCGTGGCCGTGGTGGGCGTGTTGACCACCACCGTCATCCACCTGCAGCCGCCCTACGCCGCGGAAGCGGCAGCACCGCGGGCGGTCGAAACCGTCGCCAGTGCCACGGAGCGGATCGAGGCCGGCGTCCTCAAGCCCCGGCCCGCCACGATCCAGTCGTCCGCGAGCAGCGTCGCCAAGCAAGAGAGCCCTGCCGTGGCACCGGCGAAGGTTCGGCCGCAGTTGATCCGCTACGTCGTGCAACAAGGGGACACCCTCTGGCAGCTGGCTGCCAAGGTCGGCACCGACGTGGCCAGCATCGCCGCAGCCAACGGCATCTCCGAGGAGACCGTCCTCCACCCGGGAGAGGCACTTCTCCTGCCCAACTTCGCGGGCGCGGTGGTCACTGTTCGCGCCGGTGACACGCTGAGCGGTCTGGCCGCCCGCTACCAGGTGAGCGTCGCCACCATCACCTCGGCCAATCCCGAAGTCGCGCAAGGGTTGCAGCCCGGCATGCGCCTGCTCGTCCCCGGCGGCCGCGCCACCTTCGTCGCCGCCGCGGCGCAGCGCGCCAGCGTCCAGAGCGCGGCGCGGAGCGTCGCCTCCGCGGCCGCCGGAGCGGTGCGCAGCGCCGCCGGCTTCGTCCTGCAGCTGCCCTACCCCGGGCCGATCACGTCGCCCTTCGGGCCGCGGGCGCGGGACTTCCACACGGGCGTCGACATCGGCGCACCCTACGGCGCGGTCATCCGCGCGGCAGGGCCGGGCGTGGTCACCTACGCCGGCTGGGACGCAGGTTACGGCCGCCTGATCGCCATCCGCCACCCCAACGGCGTCGTCACCCGCTACGCCCACGCCAGCCGCATCCTCGTCCACGTGGGGCAGCAGGTGAGCGCGGGCCAGCCGATCGGTCGCGTGGGCGAGTCGGGCGTGGCCACGGGACCGCACATCCACTTCGAGGTGATCATCGACGGCCGCTTCGTCAACCCCATGACGGTGGTGGGCGGCGGCTGAGCCGGAGGTTCCGGCGTCCCCGGCCTCCCGGCGGAGACGAGGAAGGGGTGGAACCCGGTGGCGGGCTCCACCCCTTCTTGCGCGCTGGCTCCGGTCACGGCGCGCCCTGCTCGCCGCCGAGCGGCTCCGCGGCGGGCGTGGCGCCGGCGAGCGGGGCCGGCTCCCCGGAGCCCGCTTCCTCCCAGACGTAGCGTTCCCCGCGCAGCAGCGAGGCGACGGCCGCCACCAGCGAGAGGCCGATGGAGATCGCGAAGGCCGCGCGCAGGCTGGTCAGGAAGGGCGGCGCCACCAGGTGGGCGAAGAAGCGCTCGCTCAGCAGCGTCCGCGCCACCTCCTGCGGCAGCGCGCCCAGGAGCGCCGCCGGCAGCAGCATGCCCAGCGGGTTGTAGCCCAGGATGGCCGAGAAGATCGCGGCCAGCGGCGGGATCCCGGCCATCTGCGCCACCAGCGGCCCGGCCAGGTGGAGCGGGCGGAGGCCCTCCGCCATCGCCGCGGGCAGGTGGACGCTGAGGCCGGAGATGACGATGGTGAAGAAGACCGCCATGCTCATCATCTGGCCCGCGTTCTGGAAGGTGGAGCGCATCCCCGAGGCGACGCCCCGGTGCTCGGGGGGCACGGCGTTCATGATCGAGCTCGAGTTGGGCGAGGCGAAGAGCCCCATGCCCACGCCCATCAGGAAGATGTAGAAGGCGAAGAGCGGGTAGCTGAAGTCGGCCGGCAGCGTGGTCAGGAGCCAGAAGCCGAGGGCGCTGAGCAACATCCCTCCGGTGGCGAACAGGCGCGCCCCGTGGCGGTCGGAGAGGGCGCCGCTCAGCGGCCCGGCCAGCACGAAGCCGAGCATCATGGGGATCGTGTCGATGCCCGCCCGGAGCGGCGTCTGGTCGAACGGGACGCCGTGGAGCGGCAGCCAGACGCCCTGCAGCCAGATGATCAGCATGAACTGGAGCCCGCCCCGCGCCAGCGAGGCGAGGAAGCCCGACACGTTCCCGGCGGCGAAGGCGCGGTTGCGGAAGAGGTCGAGCCGGAACATGGGATGGGGGACGCGGCCCTCGATCCAGACGAAGAGGGCCAGCAGGAGCACCCCGGCCGCGAGGCCGGCGCGGATCAGGGGGTTCCCCCAACCCATGGAGGCGCCGCCGTACGGCATCAGCCCCTCGGTCAGCGCCACCAGGATCGCCGTCAGGCCGGCGGCGAAGGTGACGTTGCCCCAGAGGTCGAGCGGCTGCGGCTTCCGCTCGCCGATCTCCCGCAGGGCGACGTACGCCCAGACCGTGCCGGCCAGGCCGATGGGCACGCTGACCAGGAAGACCCAGCGCCAGTTGACGGCCGCCAGGACGCCGCCCAGCACCAGGCCGGCGATGGAGCCCACCGTGCCGGCGATCTGGTTGATCCCCAGCGCCAAACCCCGCTGGTCGGGCGGGAAGGCGTCGGTCAGGATGGCGGCGCTGTTGGCGAAGAGGAAGGCGCCCCCGATCCCCTGGATCATGCGGAAGGCGATCAGCTGGATCTCGCCCGCCGCGCCCCTTCCCCAGGTGAGCGAGGCGAGGATCGAGCCGAGCGTGAAGATGACGAAGCCCAGGTTGTAGAGCCGGACCCGACCGTACCCGTCGGAGATGCGACCGAAGGTGACCAGCAGGATCGTGGTCGCCAGCTGATACCCCATCAGCACCCAGAGCAGCATCCCCGTCTGCCCCGGCGCCATGGGGTTGACGTCGATCCCGCGGAAGATCATCGGCAGCGAGATCATCACGATGGTCGCGTTGATGCTGGCCATCAAGACGCCGAGGGTGGTGTTGGAGAGGGCCACCCACTTGTAGGCCACACCCCGTAGCGGTCCCCGATGTTCCGCAGAGCGGACGGTCTGTGCCAACCGGGCGTCCCTCCTTCCTCCAGTTGCTACCACCTGCGCATGCGGTGCAGGCTCCCGGCTCGCCGAGCCGGGGAGCGGGCGACGACCGCGCCGGTTCGGCGGCGCGGGGCGACGGGTGGGCCGGTCGGCTCCCGATGGGATCAGCCGCCGGATTCACCGCTTCCTGGGAAGAGAGAGGGGTCCTGACGTTGCCGAGTCTCCGGCCGGGGCGATCGCCGCCGATCGCCATTATATCTGGATCGTCAAAGGAACCGCCCGGGAGTCGCCGAGAAGGCGACCGTGCGCGGCTCTCCCCCCGCGGGCCGGCCTGTCACCCTTTGCACCCACGCTGTGCCGGGAAGAGACGAAGAGGCGGCCCGCCTCGTGGACCCGGTGCTGCGGGCCGCTCCCTCGAAACGACGCAGCCGCCGGAGGCTGCGCCGGTTCGGTCAGCCGACGGGCCGCCACCTGGCGGCTCCTGCACGGGCTACGCCGGGCGGGAGGGAGGTTTGCATTCGGTTTGCAATCCGCCGTCCCCGCCGCCGGGCCGAAGCCCGAAAGCCTTGATCTGCTGGAGCTGGAGGTGGGGCTCGAACCCACGGCCTGCGGTTTACGAAACCGCTGCTCTGCCGGCTGAGCTACTCCAGCAAATCCCACGGGTCCGCCGGCCCTTACACGAATGTGTCCGGTGACAGGCGCGCTGTCGCCGGACCGGGCCAGGCGGAAAACCGTTGACGGCTGTACCGTCTGGAAAAGCTGGAGCGAGAGACGGGACTCGAACCCGCGACCCTCGGCTTGGGAAGCCGATGTTCTACCAACTGAACTACTCTCGCCCGGTGTGTGGTAGTATAGCGCAGCCCCGCGAGGCGCAGCAAGCACCCAGCCCAGCGGACGCCGGTGCCGGCTGCCGCGACCGCTCCGCCTCCGCTTCGCGGGCAGTCGTGACGCAGTGTCCCGTCGCCATCGCTCCGGACTGTGAGGAGGGGACAGGTTGCCCTCGACCCTGCCTGCCGACCCCACGAAGTGGCCGTTCTGGATCCAGATCGTCCTGCTGCTCATCCTCACCTACGGCTTCTACGCCGCCGGCTTCCGCCTGGCGAGGCGCTTCCCGCCGGAGCGGTACCTGTTCCAGTCGTGGTACCTCAACCTGGCCGTCATCGCCATCGGCCTCTGGGCCATCGTCCTGGGCATCACCATGGCCCTGCCCCCGCTGGGGCAGAAGTGGGCGTCCATGTTCGGACCGGCGCTCGCCTTCGGCCTGGCCTACGGCATCATCCAGACCCAGATGCCGCGACCGCAGCCGCGACCGCGCCCCCGCCCCAGCGGCGCGCCCGCCCGCACCCGGGGGGGCCAGCCCGACGATTCCCTGCGCCCGGTCGGGGCCGGACGGACGGCCTGGACGGGGCGGCCGCGCAAGAAGCGCCGCCCGGGGCCCTCTCGCTGAACCCGAAGGCCCGGAAGCGCCGCTCCCGGGGGCGGTATACCCTTCCTGCTCCCGCCGCGTGCATCCCTCTCCGGCCGGCCGGGTGCAGGCGGGGCGCAGGGGGCAACCCCGGCAGACGGCCGGGCGGCTCTCTCTCCCGGCCTCGTCATGACCTTGCCGCTGCCGCTGGGAGCGGAGGTGAAGGCGCTCCAGCTCCCGCAGGGCCAGTTCCACCCAGGCCGTCTCGGCGCCCAGGCGCGCGGCCAGCTCGGGCGGGGTGAGGCCCGGCCAGGCGGCAGCCGCCTGGGCCACTTCGCGCAGCGTCAGGCGAGGGCCCGGTCGGGCGGCGGTCGCGTCGAAGCTCACAGCGCCCACCCCGCCAGTGCGCCGAGCTGCTCGATCAGCGCGCCGGTCAGCCCGGCCACGCCCAGCGAGAGCAGGACCGAAAAGGCGGCCCAGCGGGCACTCCCCGTCTCCTCCCGGAGCGTCACCACCGTCGCCAGGCAGGGCGTGTACAGCATGTACATGGCCAGAAAGGCGAAGCCGACCAGCGGGCTGACCGAGGAAGCCAGCGCCGCCACCGGGCCGCCCGCCCCCGCGCTCCCGTAGAGGATGGCCAGCGTCCCCAGCGTCGTCTCCTTGGCCACGAAGCCCGAGAGCAGCGCCAGCACCAGCCGCCCGTCCAGGTGCCAGGGCGCGCCCAGGATGCCGACCGCCCCGGCCAGCCGGGCGGCGTAACTCTGCGCGGGCGCCGCCCCCGCCGGCAGCGCGCTCAGGGCCCAGAGCGCCAGCGTCGCCCAGAGCAGGTAGCGCCAGATGCGGCTGACGAAGGCGCGCACGTGGTGGAGCGCCGGCAGGACCACGTTGCGCCAGGTGGGCACGTGGTACGGAGGAAGCTCCATCACCAGCGGCGCTTCCTCGCGCGGGAGGAGGGTGCGGCGCAGGAGCGCGGTCAGCCCCGCCACCACGCCCAGGCTGAGGAGCATCAGCCCCCCGAAGGCGAGGGCGCCCCCGCCGCGCGGGAAGAAGGCGGCCGTCAGCACCAGGAGGACGCCGAGCCGCGCGTTGCAGGGCAGGAAGGGGATGACCAGCTCGTGCGCGATCCGGTCGCGCGGGTTCTCCAGGACGCGCGTGGCGCTGAGCGCCGGCACGTTGCAGCCGTACGCCGTCGCCAGCGCGAAGAAGCCCTTCCCGTGCAGCCCCACCGCCTCCATCAGCCGGTCGACCAGCACGGCCGCGCGCGCCATGTAGCCCGAGTCCTGCAGCGCTTCCTGGAGGAGGTAGAAGATCGCCAGGTAGGGGACGAAGGCGAGGACGGCGCCGGCCCCGGCCAGCAGCCCGTCGCGCACGAGGCTGCCCAGCCAGACGGGCGCCCCGGCGGCCGCGAGGCCGCGGGCCAGCGCGCTGCCGGCCACGTCCAGCAGGCGGCCCACCTCGTCCGAGAGCGGCGCCGAGGCCGCGAAGGCCAGCTCGAAGACGGCGGCGAGGACGGCCGCCAGGATCGGGTAGCCGAGGAGCGGGTGGAGCGCCCAGCGGTCGATCCGCTCGCTCGGCGTGGCCCGCCGGCGCCGGCGGCGCACGGCCGCCGCGACGATCGCCTGCACCCGCAGGAAGCGCGCCTCCGCCCGGGCGAAGGCCTCTTCCTCCGGCGCCTGCGGCGACCCGCTCGAAGCCCCGCTTCCTCCCCCGTCCCGGCGCCCGGCGAAGCCCTCCCGCCGCCGGAGCTCGTCCAGGGAGGCGGCCGCCCGCTGGACCAGCCGGTCGACGCCCTCGCCGCGGCGCGCGACCAGGGGGACGACGGGCAACCCGAGCTCGCGGGCCAGCGCCTCCGCGTCGACTTCCTGCCCCTCGGCGCGCGCCACGTCCAGCATGTTGAGCGCCACGACCACGGCCGGTGCCACCTCGGCCACCTCGAGCACCAGCGAGAGGCTCCGCTCCAGCCGCGAGGCGTCGGCGACGACGATCACCAGCGCCCGCCCCGCCTCGTCGAGCAGGGCCTGGCGGGCGATCCGCTCCTCCTCGGAGAGCGCGTCCAGCGAGTAGATGCCGGGGAGGTCGACCACCTCCACCTCCCGGCCGCCTGCCCGCATCCGCCCCGTCGCGCGTTCCACGGTGCTGCCGGGCCAGTTGGCCACCTCGCGGCGGCCGCCGGTCAGAAGGTTGAAGAGCGTCGTCTTGCCCGCGTTGGGGTTGCCCACCAGGAGCCAGCGTTCGGCCCGCCGGCTTCCGGCGGCGCCCGGCGCGACTTTCGCCGTCCGCGCCCCACGCGCCGGGGCGGGCGGCTCCCCGGCGCAGCAGGCGGGCCCGTTCATCGCCCTCCCGCCCCCTCGACCCGGACCGCCTCGGCGTCGCGGCGCCGCAGCGCCATCAGGGCGCCTCGCACCTCGAGCAGGAGGGGCCCGCCGGCCGGCATGCTCCCGCGTCGGCAGACGACGGCGCCGGGCAGGACGCCCAGGGCGGCCAGGCGGCGGCGCAGGCCGGAGCCGCCCACGACGGCCGCGACGCGGGCCGACTGCCCGTCGCGCAGATCCGTCAAGGAAGGGAGCTCCCTCCCGGGCTCTCCGCCCCCCGCGCGCGGTGAGGGCAGCGCTCCGCCGCTCGCCTGCGTCCCGTCGATGAGAGCGTCCATCCTCCCGGCGCCCTCCCTTCCTCGCGCCTCGCCCCTGTCGCTCCCGCGGCCGGCGCCGCCGGGTGCTTTGAGAACGACTCGCATTACCGCTGTGCCTAGAACGATATTGGTTCTCAGGACAAGCGTCGATAGCCCGGTAGGATGATCTTCGGTACCCTCAACGCGGTCCATTCGGGTCACCGAAGGTGCAGGGGGCGGGTGCGGTCCCGGGGTGGACGGGAAGAAAGGGGTTCCTGGACGAGCCGTCCAGGCGGGCGGCGGCTCGGGCCCTCCATCCGGGGGAGGGCGAGCCCGGGAACGGTCGGCGGGTCAGGCGGCGGCCGTCTTCGCCGCCCCGGCGTTCAGGCGGCTCAGCAGCTCGTCGTCGGAAAGCACGTCGGCCACGACGTCCGGGACGTGGACGGGCAGGACGGGATCCTGCGCCCCCGCGAGGAAGTCGAAGAGGGCTCGGGCCGCGGCGGGCTCGAGCACAAAGGCGTCGGACCAGGTCGCCTGTTCGGGCTGCTCGAGCATGTGGTGGCCGTGGGCGGCGGGGCGCGACCACATGAGAGCGCCCACGAAGTACCGCTCGGGGCCCGTCCCGGGTTGGCTGAGGCGAGCCAGCGCGTAGTGCAGGTGGAGCCGCCTCCCCTCCAGGGTCAGGAGGCGCGCCCGGTCGGCGATGATCCGGATGCTCAGCTCGAGCGAGGTCTCGTTGGCGGAGCCCGGCCCTGAACCCTCGGCGGCCGGCGTCGGGGTTTCCATGGTGGGATCATCCTTCCTTCTCGCCCTGTCGGCGGGCGATTCGTGTGCTCCGTTCGCGGGATCGGCTGCGATTGGAGACGGAGACAGACCGGGGGCGCCCTCCCCCTGCCAGGAAGTTCACGATGTGGATCGAGTTTCCTTCCGGTGACCAGGATCGATTTTCCTGCCGGCTCCCATGCCCCATGGGGTATCAGCCGCCCGGGCGACTCCGGCTCCCCACCGACTGCTCCTTCCGGCCGCGGGGCTACCTCACCCTAGTGAGTTACGATCACCCTATCGGGTGATCGCCCGATGCTTCTTACGGCCTCCATAGTGTGAGGAAGGAGTCGTTCAACCGGTCGCCATCTCTCGCAGCATGGGGTCGTCCTCGGGCGCGGGCCCGCGCCGGAGGGCGACGGGGTCTGCCACCTTCCTCGCCATCTCGACCGCCGCCACGACCCGACCGGAAGTCGCACGGGCCCCGGGAAGCGTCGCCGCGCTTCGGGGGAGGCCGGGCCCGCCTTCGCCGGGGAGGGGCGGGGAGCAGGCTGGGGAGCCGATCGGCGCGCTTCAGACCCCGCTTGGCGACCGCTCCGAACGCCGGCCCCGCCGCGGCCCGACCGAGCAGGGCGGGGCACCAAGGGGGCAACGAGGGTGTCAGGGCAGAAGGGCAAAGTCAGGCTGGACGACCTGCCGGTGGTCGCCGACCGGCCGCTGGAAGGCGAGCCGGGTGCGGACGACCCGGCCCGCTGGCAGGAGATCGCCGAACAGGTCGACCGGCGGCTCGATCTCCTGGAGCGCACCGAAGCCCGGGCGGGAGACAGTTCGCTGCTGGACCGCCTCTTCTCGACCGGGTTGACCCGGCGCGACTTCATCCGCTGGAGCTCGATGATGACGGCCACCCTGATGCTGCCGCCGCTCTTCGAGCCGCGCGTGGCGCGGGCGGCGGCGCTGAGCACGCGGGTGCCGGTGGTCTGGATCAACCTGGCCGACTGCGACGGGAACACCGAGTCTCTTCTCCGCACCGGCGACCCGGACTTCGCCACGGTCATCCTGGACACCATCTCGCTGGACTACAACGAGACGGTGATGGCGCCGGCGGGCGCCGCGGCCGAGGCGCGCCTGGAGGAAGTCCTGCAGAAGGAGCGCGGGAACTACATCGCCATGTTCGAAGGCGCCCTCCCCACCGGTCTGAACGGCGCCTTCCTGACGCTGGGCTCCAAGGGCGAGACGGGGCTCTCGCTGGCGCGCCGCGTCGCCTCCGGGGCCAAGGCCGTCGTGGCCGTGGGCACCTGCGCCACCTTCGGCGGCATCCCCGCCGCCGGCCCCAACCCCACCGGCGCCAAGGGCGTCGGTGAGGCGCTGGGCATCCCGGTGATCAACATCTCCGGCTGCCCGGCCAACGCCACCAACATCGTGGGCACCCTCCTGGACGTCGTGATGTTCGGCCGCATGCCGGCACTGGACCAGTACAGCCGCCCGCTCTGGGCCTACGGCCGGCGCATCCACGACAATTGCGAGCGGCGCGGCCACTTCGACGCTGGCGAGTACGTGCTCCAGTGGGGGGACGCCGGCGCCGAGCAGGGCTGGTGCCTGTTCAAGATGGGCTGCAAGGGCCCGTACACCTTCAACAACTGCTCCCTGATCCGCTGGAACCAGGGGACCTCGTGGCCGGTCCGCGCGGGTCACGGCTGCATCGGCTGCAGCGAGCCCGCCTTCTGGGACTCCATGACCCCCTTCGAGCAGCCGCTGGGCGAGAAGGTCTACGGCTCCGCGGCGGGCATCGGCATCGACGCCAAGGCCAACACCGTCGGCGAGTGGGCGCTGGGCATCGCCGCCGCCGGCATCGCGGCGCACGCCGTCGCCACCTCGCTCCGCAACCGGCTCTCGCCGGCGTGGGCCGGAAGCGGGGCCGGCCCGGACGGCCAGCCCAAGGCGCCGACGCACTCGCAGGAAGGGGAGTGAGCGGGCGTGCCAGCCCTCAAGCGAGTCACCATCGACCCCATCACCCGCATCGAAGGCCACCTGCGCATCGAGGTCGACCTGGACGCGGACAACGTGGTCCGCGACGCCTACAGCGCCTCCACGCTCTTCCGCGGCATCGAGCTGATCCTGAGGGGTCGCGACCCTCGCGACGCCGGCCTCTTCGCGCAGCGGATCTGCGGCGTCTGCACCTACGTCCACCTGGAGCGGGCCACCCAGGCCGTGGAGGCCGCGCTGGGAGTGCAGGTGCCCGCCAACGCCCGCATCGTGCGGAACCTGATGAACGCGGCGCTCTTCATCCACGACCATGTGGTCCACTTCTACCATCTGCACGGCATGGACTGGTTCGACCCGGTGGCCGCCCTCCAGGCCGATCCCGCCAAGGCGGAGGCGGAGGCGCTCAAGTACGCGAGCACGCCCTTCAACGCGAGCCAGGGGACGTACGCGGCCGTCCAGGCCCGGGTCAAGCAGCTGGTGGAGTCCGGCCAGCTCGGCCCCTTCGCCAACGGCTTCTGGGGCCATCCCGCCTACAAGCTGACGCCCGAGCAGAACCTGATCCTGCTCTCCCACTACCTGGACGCCCTGGGGGTCCAGCGCACGCTGGCCCAGGCGCAGGCCGTCTTCGGCGGCAAGAACCCGCACCCGCAGACGGTGGTGGTGGGCGGGGTCACCTCCGTCATGGACATGGAAGACCCTTCCCGGGTGGGGGAGTACCTCTTCAAGGTCAAGAGCGGCATCCAGTTCGTCAACCAGGCGTACCTGGCGGACATGCGCATGCTGGCCCAGGCTTACAAGGACGAGGCGGCCGCCGGGGTCGGCAACGGCGTGCCCAACTTCCTGGACTACGGCGGCTTCCCGCTGGACGACCAGCCCTGGCCGCAGGGGAAGGAGTTCTTCGTCAAGGGCGTCATCCTGGACCGCGATCTGAGCCGCGTCTATCCCGTCGACGAGAAGCGGATCACCGAGGACGTCACCCGCTCCTGGTACGAGGGGCCGGGGAACGGCGTGCCGCCCTTCGACGAGGAGACGCTCCCCCACTACACGGGGCTCGAGTCCGACGGCTCGCTCCAGCGGAGCGGGAAGTACAGCTGGATCAAGGCGCCGCGCTATGACGGCAAGCCCATGGAGACCGGCCCGCTGGCCCGCCTGCTGATCGCTTCGGCCGCCGGCGCGCAACCCTTCCTGGACCTGAAGCAGCAGTTCGAGCGCGAGGTGGGCTGGCAGCCCTCCTACTGGTTCTCCACCCTCGGCCGGACGGCCGCCCGCATGATCGAGACGCTGGCGCTCACCCAGGCCGTGCCGGGCTGGGTGGACGAGCTGGTGGAGAACGTCAGCAAGGGCCAGACGCAGACCTTCAGCTCCTACCAGATGAAGGACGGCCGGGGGTTCGCCCTGGGCGCCGCACCGCGCGGAGCGCTGGGCCACTGGGTGGAGATCAAGGACGGCAAGATCGCCAACTACCAGGTGATCGTGCCCACCACCTGGAACGCCAGCCCGCGCGACGCGCAAGGTCAGGTCGGCCCGTACGAGGCGGCGCTGATGAACACCAGGCTGGCCAAGCCCGACCAGCCGCTGGAGGTGCTGCGCACCATCCACTCCTTCGACCCCTGCCTCTCCTGCGCCGTCCACGTCGTCGACGCCCGCGGCCAGGAGCTGGCCCAGTACGAGGTTCGGGGGTGAGGGGCGTGCAGTCGCAAGCGGTCAAGAGCGCGCCGCGCCCCGCCTCGAGCGGTGCACCCGCCCGGGCGGGGGAGCGTCCCAGGGAGGAGTTCTCCGCCAGCACGCGCTGGATGCACTGGCTGCGCGCGCTGTTCATCACCTACCTGCTCCTGAGCGGCTTCGAGATCGCCAACCCGTACCTCCAGAGCAACCTGGGGATCCCGACGCGGGACAACTTCCTGGTGGGACTGGTGCGCGGCGCGCACGAGATGGTCGGCTTCGCGCTGATCGCCGTCACGCTGGTCCGCATCTACACCTTCATCCTGGCGCGGGAGTGGCGCGACGGCCGGGTGGTCCTCTCCGGGCGGAGCTGGGCCTCGCAGATCAAGTACTACCTGCTCCTGCAGGGGGAGGAGCGGAACGAGGCGGGCCGCTACGGGCCGCTCCAGTTCGTCACCTATCTGGTCTTCTACGTGCTCCTGGTGCTGATCGCGCTGACCGGCTGGCTCCTTTACGGCGCCAACTACCACCGGG
>JASBVS010000026.1 GCA_029960955.1 Bacillota bacterium | reverse complement strand
CCCGGGAGTGGATGGAGGCGCATCCGGGCGAGGAGCTCCCCGACTACTTCGTCGGGGCCATGGACCTGACGCCGGAGGAGCACGTACAGATGCAGGCGGCGGTGCAGAGGTGGACCGACTCCTCCATCTCCAAGACCGCCAACGCGCCCGCCGGCTACACCGAGGAGCAGGTGGCCGACCTCTACATGTTCGCCTACGACCTCGGTTGCAAGGGCGTGACGGTCTACCGCGACCGCTCGCGCCGCGAGCAGGTGCTGGCGACGACGACCGAGGAGGCCGGGCAGAAGGCGACCACCGCCGCCCCGGCCGCCGCCGAGCCGCGGCTCCGGCCCGAGGCGCGGCCGGAGGTGCTGACCGGCCGGACCACCCGCATCCGGACGCCGCTGGGGAACCTCTACGTGACCGTCAACGAGCTGAACGGTCGCCCCTTCGAGCTCTTCACCCAGATCGGCAAGGCCGGCTCCGACGTGAGCGCCCTGACGGAGGCGCTGGCGCGCCTGATCTCGTTGGCGCTCCGCTCCGGCGTCGACCCCGACGCGGTGGCCGAGCAGCTGATCGGCATCGGCGGCAGCCAGTCGGTCGGCTTCGGGCCCTACCGGATCCGCTCGGTGCCCGACGCGCTGGGAAGGATCCTGGCGGGCACCTGGCCGGACGGCCACGCCGGCGACCAGGAAGCGGGCTCCTCCTCCCCGGAGGCGCCGCTTCGCGCCCCGTCGCCCTCCGCGCCCGAGGCGGGCGGAAGGGAGAACGGCCGGCGGCCGCGAAGCCCGAAGGACATCGACCTCTGCCCCGTCTGCGGCGCCATCGCCGTCCACCAGGACGGCTGCGTCAAGTGCCTGGAGTGCGGCTTCAGCTCCTGCTGAGCCGCCAAGCTGCGGGGCCGCCGGGCCGCGGGCGGCCCCGCAGCCCGGGGCCGGTGTGGCTGCCCTCGGGAGGGGTGGCTGGGTGAACGGGAGGGGAGCCGGGCGGCGGGAGGCCGGGCCGGGGAGTGCCTACTTCCTTCTGGTGTTGGCGCCGCTCCTCTGGAGCGGCAACTTCCTGGCGGGGAGGCTGCTGGCGGGCAGCCTGCCGCCGGTGACGCTCAGCCTGGTGCGCTGGCTGGTGGCGACGCCGCTCCTTCTCTGGATGGCGCGCCGGAACGGCCTGGGCCGCCCGCCGCGGGCGGCCTGGCCGGCGCTGGCCGCCATGGGCCTGAGCGGCGTAGCGCTCTTCACGCCGGCGGTCTACCTGGCGCTCCACACCACCGCCGTCCTCAAGGCCTCGCTTCTCCAGTCGACAACGCCCATCTTCGGCGTCGTCCTGGCCGCCCTGGCCGGGATGCGCCCGGGCTGGCGCCAGGTGGCCGGCGCGCTGGCGACGGTGGCGGGCGTGGCGCTCATCCTCCTCGGCCCCGCCTGGGCGAGAGGCGGGGCGGCGGCGAGGGCGGGCGGCGCCGGCGGCGTGGAGCTGGGCGACGGGCTGATGCTGCTGGCCGCCTTCCTGTGGGCGGTCTACACCCTCTACGCGCAGCGGGCGGCGGAAGCGTGGCAGCCGGGGTCGGGTGCCGCTGGCAGCGGGGAGGCCGGCCCGGCCGGCGGGGGCCGCGGGAGCCGCGGCGACATGGGCGTCGCGCTGGGCGTCACCGCCTGGTCCTCCCTGGCGGGCCTGCCGCCGCTGGCGCTTCTGACCGTGCTCGAGTGGGCCTGGGGCGGCGCCTGGAAGGCGGCCTACGGGGCCGGGCCGCGCCTCCTCCCGGGCCTGGCGGCGGTCGCGGGGATCCTCTACGTCGCCCTGGGCGCCTCGGTCCTGGCGATGTGGGCCTGGAACGGCGGCGTACGCCGCATCGGCTCTGCGCGCGCCATCAGCTTCAACAACCTCCTGCCCGCCTTCAGCGCGCTCTGGGGAGCCCTCCTGCTGCACGAGCCGCCGGACCCGTGGTCGCTGGGCGGCGGCCTCCTGGTGGTGGGCGGCGTCAGCCTGGCGGCCGGGGCGGGCGGGGCGCGGGCGGGCGCAGAGGCGCCGACGCCCGTGGGCGGGCCGGCGCCGGCCGCGGAGCGGGGCGAGGAGATCTGAGCGGGCGGGAGGTGGCGGGCGGCATGCTGCGTCGGCGCTTGGGACGAAGCGGGCTGACGGTGCCGGTCATCGGCCTCGGCACGATGATGTTCGGCGAGAAGACGGACCGCGAGGAGGCGCGGCGGATCGTCGACCGGGCGCTGGAGGCGGGGGTCGACCTGATCGACACGGCCGACGTCTACGCCGGCGGCGAGTCGGAGCGGATGCTGGGCGAGATCCTGCAGGGGCGGCGCCAGCGCGTGATCCTCGCCAGCAAGGGCGGGCGCCCGACGGAACTGGGGGAGGGGCTGAGCCGCCGGTATCTCTTCCTGGCGGTGGAGGCCAGCCTCCGCCGGCTCCGCACCGACTGGATCGACCTCTACCAGGTGCACTACTGGGACCCGTCGACGCCGCTGGAGGAGACGCTGGAGGCCCTGGACGCGCTCGTCCGCCAGGGGAAGATCCGCTACGCGGGCGTCTCCAACTGGGCCGCCTGGCAGCTGGCGCTGGGCCTGGGCCGGGCGGAGGCGCGCGGCTGGAGCCGCCCGGTGGCCGTCCAGGCGCGCTACAACCTGGCCTACCGCGACGCCGAAGCGGAGCTCCTGCCGCTCTGCGCCCGCGAGGGTATCGGCCTCCTCGCCTACAGCCCGCTGGCCGGCGGCGTCCTCACGGGCAAGTACCTCGAGGGGGTGCCGGAAGGCTCACGCGGCTGGCAGAACCCCGCCTGGCAGGAACGCCGCCTCACCCCCCGCGCGCAGGCGGCCGCGCGGGCGGTGCGCGAGGCGGCCGGGCGGCTGGGCTGGACGCCCGGGCAGGTGGCGCTCGCCTGGCTGCTGGAGCACGAGGAGGTCAGCTCGGCGCTGGTCGGTCCCCGCACCCTCGCCCAGTGGGAGGAAGCGCTCGCCGCCGCCGAACGGCGCCTTCCCGAGGCGGAGCTGGCGGCGCTCTCCGCCACCCTTGCGACCTGACCCGCGGGCGCCCGAGGGGAAGGAGGCGGGGGCGGCCGCGCCGCGGGCGGGCCGCCCCCGTTGCCGTTCCGGGCGGCTCCGCCTCCGCTCAGCTCCGGGAGGCCGCCCGCTCCTCCCCGCCACCCGGCTCGACCAGGTAGCCGTGGTCCGCCTCGAACATCTGCCGGAAGAGCGCGTAGAACGTGAGCAGTGCGCCCGCCGCCGCCAGCCAGAGCTGGCGGAAGAGACCGCCGTAGGCCAGGACCAGCACGCCCGCCGCCAGGAGGAGCGGCAGGATCGTGGGCGAGGGCAGGCGGATGGCGCCGGCGGCCTCCCGCTCCCCCGTCCCCGCGCGGTCGTCGAGACCGGCCGCCTGCTTGGCGTGCCAGAAGGCCTCGCGGGCGCGGACGACGGGGATGCGCGCGAAGTTGTAGGCGGGAACGGGCGAGGGGACGGACCACTCCAGGGTGCGGCCGTCCCAGGGGTCGGCGCCCGCCTCCCGCCCGCGGTAGAGGCTCCAGAGCATGTTGGCGACGGTCATCAGGACGCCCGCCCCCAGGATGTAGGCGCCGATGGTGGAGAGCAGGTTGAAGGTGCCGACGCCCAGCTCGGGCGAGTAGGTGTAGATCCGCCGGGACATGCCCAGGAGCCCGCTGAGCAGCATCGGGAAGAAGGTCAGGTTGAAGCCGACGAAGGTGACCCAGAAGGACCAGCGCCCCGTCCGCTCGTCCAGGAGCCGCCCCGTCATCTTGGGCAGCCAGTAGTAGGCGGCGGCCAGCATGCTGAAGAGGATGCCGCCGACGGCGACATAGTGGAAGTGGCCGACGACGAAGTAGGTGTCGGTCAGCTGCAGGTCGGCCGGCGCCGTCGCCAGCATCAGCCCGGTCAGGCCGCCGACGATGAAGACCGGCAGGAAGCCGACCGCGTAGAGCATGGCCGTGGTGTAGCGGATCCGGCCCCCCCAGAGCGTCAGCAGCCAGGTGAAGACCAGCGCGCCCGTCGGCAGCGAGATCAGCTTGGTGGTCACCATGAAGGCGTCGTTGACCACCGGCCCCATGCCGGTCGCGAACATGTGGTGCGACCAGACCGTGAAGGAGAGCGAGGTGATGGCAAAGAGCGCGATCACCGCGCCGCGGTAGCCGAAGAGCGGCTTGCGGGCGAAGGCGGGGATCACCTCGGAGATGATTCCCCAGGCGGGGACCGCCAGGATGTAGACCTCCGGGTGGCCCATGATCCAGAAGAGGTGCTGCCACATCAGCGCGTTGCCGCCCATGGCCGGCGCGAAGAAGCCGGTTCCCGCCCAGCGGTCGAGCAGGAGCAGCACGAGCGCGACGGTGAAGGGAGGCATGGCGAAGAGGATGAGCGCGCCGGTGATCAGGCTGGCCCAGGCGAAGATCGGGATGCGCAGCAGCGACATGCCGGGCGCGCGCATCCCGAGGACGGTCACCATCAGGTTGACGGAGGAGACGATGGAGGAGAGGCCGGAGATCAGAAGGCCGAGGAGGTAGAAGTCCTCGCCGACGCCGGCGTAGGCGCCGGCCAGCGGCGCGTAGTTGAACCAGCCCGCGTCCGGCGCGCCGCCCAGGAACCAGCTGGAGTAGAGAAGGATGCCGCCGGCCAGGTAGAGCCAGTAGCTGAGGGCGTTGAGGCGCGGGAAGGCGACGTCGCGGGCGCCGATCATGATCGGCATCACATAGTTGAAGTAGGCGGTCTCCATGGGCAGCACGGCGAAGAAGAGCATGGTGGTGCCGTGCATGGTCAGGAGCTGGTTGAAGAGTGCGGGACCGATCAGCTGGTTTCCGGGTTGCATCAGCTGCGTCCGCATGAGGAGCGCTTCCAGACCTGCGATGGCGAAGAATACGAAGGAAGTGACCAGGTAGAGGATGCCGATGCGCTTATGATCGACGGTCGCCAGCCAGCTGAGGAGACCCCGCTCGGAGGGGGCTTCGACCTGGACGCGGCGAAGCGCACGTTCGGCGGTGGCCACGGTGGGAGCAGCCTCCTTTCCCAGTCGACCAGGCCATCGGCGCGGGGGCCGGTGGTTTCGTTGGATTGCACTTAAGTATGTGACCCCACTCTTTCCATGACAATCCGGTTCTGGATATGATAACTAATTACAGCGCAAAGTATGGGAACCAAAGGCTTCCCCTCAAACGCCCGCGCGGGGAGCCGCCCGGCGGAGAGGGGGGAGGAGCCGGGGAGCGGAGGAAGGCGAGGAGGGCGCCCGCTTCCTGGTGTCGAAGGATGCCCGGGTCCCGCTGGACGCCGGGAGGAGGGCGAGAGGTGCAGGTCAAGGGCGAGCAGGTTCTCCGGGCTCCGCGCCCGGTCGTCTACGATCTTCTCATGGACCCGGAGGTGCTCTCGCGCTGCATCCCGGGGTGCAAGGCGCTGCGCCAGGCCGGCGACGGTGCCTACGACGCCGAGCTGGAGCTCGGCATCGCCTCCGTCAAGGGCCGCTACACGGGCCACGTGGAGATCCGCGATGCCCGGCGACCGGAGCGGTACACGCTGGTCCTCTCGGGCCAGGGAGGTCCCGGCTTCGTCAACGCCGAACTCCGTTTCTCCCTCGAGGAGGCGGACGGCGGCACCCGCCTGAGCTACGAAGGCGAGGCCCAGGCGGGCGGCACCATCGCCGGCGTAGGTCAGCGGATGCTGGGAGGCGTGGCCAAGTTGATCACGGGACAGTTCTTCTCCGCGCTCACCCGCGAGGTGGAGGCGCGGGCGGAGCAGGGCGAGGCGAGCGCCCCGTGAAGCCGCCCCGCTTCGCCTACGCGGCGCCCGAGAGCCTGGAAGAGGCGCTGGAGCTGCTGAAGGAGCACGGGAGCGAGGCGAAGGTGCTGGCCGGCGGCCAGAGCCTGATGCCCATGCTCAACCTGCGGCTGCTCAAGCCGGCGATCCTGGTCGACATCAACCGGCTGCCCGGCCGGGACCGGATCGACGAGGCGGAGGGCATGCTGCGCGTCGGGCTGCTGGTCCGCCACCGCCAGGCGGAGCGCTCCCCGCTGGTGCGCCAGAGCCTGCCGCTCCTGGCCGAGGCCGTCCGGCAGATCGGCCACCCGCAGATCCGGAACCGCGGCACGCTCTGCGGCAGCGTGGCGCACGCCGACCCCGCCGCCGAGCTGCCGGCGGTGCTGGCGGCGCTGGGCGGCCAGGTGGTCTTGCGGAGCGCCGGCGGGCGGCGCGTCCTGCCGGCCGACCAGTTCTTCCTGGGCTTCCTGACCACCGCGCTCGAGCCCGAGGAAGTGGTCGAGGAGCTCCGCCTCCCCGTGGCGCCCCCGCGCACGGGCGCGGCCTTCCTGGAATTCAGCCGGCGCGCGGGCGACTTCGCCCTGGTCGGGGTGGCGGCGCAGCTGGCCTTCGACGCCGCCGGCCGCATCGCCGCCGCCGGCCTGGCGCTGACGGGCGTGGGCGGGACGCCCTTCAAGGCGGCCTCGGCGGAGGCGCTCCTCCGCGGGCAGGCGCCCTCCGCCCGGCTCTTCGCCGAGGCTGCGGAGCGCGTGCGCGAGGAAGTCGACCCCGAGGCGGACATCCACGCCTCGGCGGAGTACCGCCGCCACCTGGCGCAGGTGCTGACGCGGCGCGCCCTGGAGGCGGCCTGGCGCCGCGCGGGCCTGGAGGCGGCCTGAGAGCGGCCGCAAGGGAGGGAGTGGCTTGGCCGAACTGCTGGAGCGGAAGCGCATCACGGTCCGCGTCAACGGGCGCGAGGTGGAGGACGAGGTGGAGGTCCGCACCACCCTGGCCGACTGGCTGCGCGAGGGGCTGGGGCTGACCGGCACGCACCTGGGCTGCGAGCACGGCGTCTGCGGGGCCTGCACGGTCCTGGTCGACGGCCAGGCGGTCCGCTCCTGCCTGATGCTGGCGGTCCAGGCCGACGGGACCGAGGTGCGGACGGTGGAGGGCCTGGCCGGGCCGGAGGGGCAGCTCCACCCGGTGCAGCAGGCCTTCCTGGAGCACCACGCGCTCCAGTGCGGCTTCTGCACGCCGGGCTTCCTGATGACCGCCGTCGCCTTCCTGGAGGAGAACCCCGAGCCCGACGAGCCCTCCATCCGCGAGGCGCTCTCGGGGAACATCTGCCGCTGCACGGGCTACCAGCCGATCGTCGAGGCCGTGGCGGACGCGGCCGGCCGGCTGCGCGCCCCGGCGCGGGCGGCCGGGTGAGGGCGGGCGCCATGCGCTGCGGCCTCGTCACGGCCAGCGACTCCGGGGCGCGGGGCGAGCGCCAGGACCGCTCGGGCGACCTGATCGAGAGCTGGCTCCGGGAGCACGGCCACGAGGTCGCCTACCGGACGCTGGTCCCCGACGAGGAGCCAGCGATCCGGGAGGCGCTCCTCCACTGCGTCGACGAGCTGGATCTCGAGCTCGTCCTGACCACAGGCGGGACCGGCCTCGGCCCCCGCGACGTGACCCCCGAGGCGACCCGTTCCGTGCTGGAGCGGGAGGTGCCGGGCCTCGCCGAGGCGCTCCGCCGGCAGGGGGCGCAGGCGACGCCCCGGGCGATCCTCTCCCGCGGCGTCGCCGGCACCCGCCGCGGCAGCCTGATCGTCAACCTTCCCGGCAGCCCGGCCGGCGTCCGCGACGGCCTGGCCGTCCTCGAGCCGATCGTCGAGCACGCGGTCGCCCTCCTCCGCGGCCGGCCCGTCGACCACTGAACGGCTACCAGGTCGCGCCGCCCGAGGGGGGCGGCCAGTCGCCGACCTGGCGGCGGAGCAGGACGATCTGCCCCAGGTGGTAGGAGTTGTGGATGGCGATGTCGGTCAGGAGCTCGCCCACCGAACGGCGGCTGCCCCGGACCGGCTCCTGCCAGCGGGGGAGATAGCGGCCCACCTCGCCCAGCGTGGCCAGGAAGTGGGCGACGGCTCCGTCCAGCTCCTCCTGGCTCGGGGGAGCGGGGGGAAAGGGCCACCCCTCTTCGGCGTGGGCGGGCTCCCGGGGCTCCTCGCCGCGGAGCTGCGCCAGGGTGAAGTCCAGCCAGTAGATGAGGTGGCCGAGGAGCTGGTGGACGGTGTAGGGCGCCCCGTCCGGGCGCCGGCCGGCCGCCTCCGACCCGAGCGCCTCCAGGGCGACCTCGGGGCGGACGTGGGCCGGCACCTCTTCCAGCGCTACGCGGATGGCCTTGACGGCCGGATCGGCCGCCGGCCCCGTCGGCGTCGACAACGGGCATCCCCCCTGCGCCTGATCATAGACCGCGCGGGATAGACTGGGGGCAGTGGGACGTGTGAGGTGGGCGGTCGTGCTTCCTGGCGGTGTCGGCTCATGGGCAGGGGTAGGATGGCGTCTCAGCCCGGCGCTTCTGGCCGTGACCGCGCTCCTCCTCGCCGCCTACCTGGCCGGCTGGCTGCGGATGCGGCGGCGGGGCCTGGCGCGGAGCGCGGCGGTCTGGCGGGCGCTCGCCTTCGCGGCCGGCCTGCTGACCGTCCTCCTCGCCTTCGACTCGCCGGCGCAGGCGTTCAGCCTGCGGCTGGTCAGCTTCTACGTGCTGGAGCACGAGCTGCTGGGGCTGGTGGCGGCGCCGCTGCTGCTCCTGGGCCTGCCGGCTCCGGCCTGGGCCTGGGGGTTGCCGGCCGCCTGGCGGCGTCGCTGGCTGCCCCGCCTGGTCCACTGGCGGCCGCTGCGGACGGCGGCACGCGCGCTCCTCCGGGTGCCGGTGGGCTGGCTCGGCTTCGTCTGGATCTTCGCGGTCGGCCTGCTTCCTCCCGTCGAGCGCTGGGCGCGCGCGGGAGCGCTGGGCCAGGAGGTGACGCTGGCGCTCTTCCTGGCCAGCGGCCTCGCCTTCTGGGGGCCGGTCATCGGCTACTCGCTGCACGGGCGGCGGCTGAGGCCGGCGGCGGGCATGGCCTACATCGGCGGCTTCGTGCCGGTGCTCTGGATCGCCTCGGTCGTCCTCCTCTTCGGCGGCGAGGTGCTCTACGCGCAGAGGGGCGAGGTCCTGCCGCTGGGCTTCACCGCCCTGATGGACCAGCAGGTGGCGGGCGCGGGCCTGCTGGTCATCTCCATCCTCTACGTCTCCGCCTTCCTGGTGGAGGTGGCCGCCTGGCTGGAGACGGGCGACGGCGAGGCGCGAGGAAGCCGTACCCCCGGGCGGGTGATCCTGCTCCACCGGCGCAGGTCCGCCTGAACCCGGGCGGGAGGGGGCGGGCGGGCTCCGCTTCGCGGCCCTCCCGGCCGGGAAGGGGCGAGGGCGTCATCCGGCGCGCCCTCGCCCCGCGCGGCTCGCCTCAGGCCGCCGGTCGCCGGGCGGCGGTCTCCGCCGCCACCGCCGGTGCGGGGGCCGTCCGGCTCGTCTTGCCGGCCTGCGGATAGAGCAGATGGAAGAGGGTCTCCAGCCCGTCCACGATGCGCGGCCCCGGACGGGAGACCAGGTTCTCGTCGACGACGTAGACCCGCCGGTTCCTGACCGCCTCCAGCCGCGCCCAGGTCGGCCGCTGCCCGCCCAGGATGGCCTCTCGCTCGGCCGCGTTGCTGCTGGGGATGAGGATCACCTGCGGGTTGCGCGCCAGGAGCTCCTCCTCGCTGAACTGCGGCCAGGCGGTCTTGGCGTCGTGGGCCACGTTGATCCCGCCGGCGCGGGTGATCAGGTCGTCGATGAAGCTTCCCGGCCCGGCCGTCATCAGAGGCTTGTTCCAGACCTCGTAGAAGACCCGCAGCCGCTGCGAGGAGGGGATCGCGCGCGCCCCGGCCTCGACCGCCTGGATCCGCCGCTGCATGGAGGCGACGAGGCGGCCGGCCTGCGCCGAGGCGCCCGTCGCCCGTCCGATCAGCCGGATGGAGTCGAGCACCTGCTCCAGGTCGGCCGGCTGGATGACGAGGACCGGGATGCCCAGCTGGCGCAGCTGCGCGTCCACCTTCCCGGTGCCGCTGATGGTGAGCACCAGGTCCGGCTTGAGCGCCACGACCTTCTCCACGCTGTAGTCGAGCTGCGGCCCCGGCGCGCTCACCTTGGGCAGCGACCTGGCCTGGGGCGGGTAGTCGCTGTACGCGTCGACGCCCACCACCCGCCTCCCCAGCCCCAGGGCGAAGAGGATCTCGGTGTTCGAGGGGGCGAAGGAGACGATGCGTCGCGGCTCCTTCGCGATGGTCACCCGCTGGCCCGCGTAGTCCGTCAGCGTCACGGGGAAGTGCGCGGCCGCGGCCGCCGGCTGGCTGGAGGCGCCGCCGGCGCCGGCCGCCTTGCCCGCCTGCGGGCCCTGCCCGCCGCAGGCGCCGGCGAGCAGGGCGAGCGCCAGGCCGAGCGCCGCCAGGGCGGTCCGCACGGGCCGCCGCCTGTCGGGAAGTTTCACGGGATCCGCTCCTTCCTTCCAAGTCAAGGCGAATCGAGGCCAATCAGGCGAATGTAGCGAGGCGAGGCGCCCCGGGGGTCGCGCGACCGTCGCCCGGGAGACGGCTCGACCCGGCGCCGGGGCGCCGGGTCGTCAAGGCGAGGCGGCATACCACATCGTTCCAGCCCCCTTTCCTCCGAAGGCGGACCTGGATCGTGTGGCAGGCAGGTCTCCTGGCTTCCGTTCCTCGCCGTGGGCGCCTTCCCGTCGACCTCGGTCGACAGTGGCCTCCGCCCCGGCTCCCGGTCACAGTGGCGGGACCGCGCCGGAATCGCCCGGCCGCGAAGACGGCCGCGGGCTCACCGGACTTCCCTATTCTCCCGGCCGCCGGCCGCCTCGAGCGGTCGGCGCCGGGCACCTGCCACCTACCAATGGCGGGAGAGATCTCCCCTGGCACCATTCCATGCGCCCCGCCGAGCTCCTGCCGGGCGCGGGCGGCGCCCGGCAGGAGGAGCGGAGCCGTTACTGGCCCGCGTGCGCCTTGTCGATGACCGTCAAGGGCGCGGGCGTGAAGCCGCTGGGGACGTTCTGGCCTTCCTTCAGGTCCACGGCGTATTCCACCGCCTTGGAGCCCATCCAGCTCGGCTGCTGCGCGACGGTCACCAGGAGGTCGCCTGCCTTGACCGCCGCCACGCCGTCGGCGGTGCCGTCGATGGAGGTGACGAGGATCTTGCCGTTCTTTCCGGCGGCCTTCAGCGCCTGGATGGCGCCCAGGGCCATCTCGTCGTTCTCGGCGAAGAGGCCGTTCAGGTCGGGGTGGGCCTGGAGGATGTTCTCCATCACGGAGAGCCCCTGGGCGCGGTCGAAGTTGGCGGTCTGCCGGGCGACCACCTGGATGCCGCCGTACTGCCCGAGCGCCTGGTCGAAGCCGCGCGTACGGTCGTTGGTGGCCGAAGCGCCGGGGACGCCCATCAGCAGCGCCACCTTCCCGCGGCCGCCCAGCGCCTTGAAGAGCGCCTCGCTCGCCAGCTTGCCGGCCTCCACGTTGTCCGAGGCGATGAATGCGGCCAGCTTGCCGCCGCTGACTCCACGGTCGACCGCGATCACCGGGATGCCGGCCTTGTCGGCCTCCTCGACGGCCGGGACGATGCCCGAGGAGTCGACGGGGTTGACGATGATGGCGTCGACCTTCTTGGTGATCGCGTCTTCGATCTGGCTCGTCTGTTTCGCCAGGTCGTTCTGCGCGTCGTAGACGACGAGATGGGCGCCCTTGGCGTCGGCCTCCTTCTGCGCCCCGTCACGGAGCGTGACGAAATAAGGGTTGTTGAGCGTCGAGAGCACCAGGGCGACAGTGACCTTCGACCCCGAGGAGCCCGAGCTCCCGGACGCGCCGGACGTGTTGGAAGATCCCTGCTGGCTGGCCGGCGCCTGGCCGCCGCCGCAGGCGGAGAGCCCTAGCGCCAAAGAGAGCAGAAGAGCGGCCAGAAGACCTGGGCGACTTCCTTGCATTCTTACATCCCTCCCAAGGAAGTGAAGCCGGGGACGCGACGGCGCGAGTCAGCCCGCCTCCCCGCTCGAGAGCAGCCGCCGGAGTTCCCTCAAGTTGCCGAGTGTGACGGCCAACAGGATGACGACGCCCTTTACCACCTCCTGGTAGAACGGCGAGACGTTGAGAAGATTCATGCCGTTGCCGAGGACACCGAGGATGAGCGCGCCCAGGAGCGTCTTGAGAACCTGTCCCTCGCCCCCGAAGAGGCTGGTACCGCCCAGCACGACGGCGGCGATGGCGTCCAGCTCATACCCCGCGCCGGCCTGGGGGTCCGCGGTGGCCAGGCGGCTGGTGAGGACGATTCCGGCCAGGGCGGCGAGGAAGCCCGAGATCAGATAGGCGGCCACCCGCACCCGGCGGACCGGGATGCCCGCGTAGGCGGCCGCCTTCCGGTTGCCGCCGACGGCGTAGACGTACCGGCCGAAGACGGTCGAGCGAAGGACCAGGTGGGCCAGCAGGTAGACCAGGAGCATCAGGACGACCGGGAGCGGGATGGGCCCCAGGTAGCCCCCGCCGATGGCGAGGAAGGCGGGCGGCAAGTCGCCGATGGGCAGCCCGTTGGTGTAGATGAGCGTCAGCCCCCGTGCGGCGCTGAGCATGGCCAGCGTCACAATGAAGTCCGGGATGCCCAGCCGCGTCGCGACCAGGCCGTTGAGCGCCCCGACCAGCAGGCCGGTGGCCAGGCCCGCAAGGAGGCCGGCCGCGATACCGTGGTGGACCATGGTGCCTGCCGTGACCGCGCCGGCCAGTGCGAGTGTCGAGCCGACGGAGAGGTCGATTCCCGCCGTCAGGATGACGAAGGTCTGCCCGGCGGCCAGCAGCGCGTTGACGGCGACCTGGCGGGCGACGTTGAGCACGTTGGAGGCCGTCAGAAAGGTGGGCGAAAGGACCGCGAGGAAGGCGCAGAGCAGCAGAAAGCCGGCCACCAGCCCGTAGTCCGCCACCGTCAAGCGCTGGCCCCACGCCTTCATCAGGCTGCACCCCCCATGGCCAGCCGGAGCACCCGCTCGTGGGTGGCTTCCTCCCGCCGGAGAAGGCCCATCGGACGACCCTCCCGCAGGACGAGCAGGCGGTCGGCCAGGCCGAGCAGCTCGGGAAGGTCGGAGGAGATGAGAAGGATGGCCACGCCCTCGGACGCCAGGCGGTGGATCAGCCGGTAGATCTCGCGCTTGGCCCCCACGTCGATGCCGCGCGTCGGCTCGTCCAGCAGGAGGAGACGCGGCCGGATGCCGAGCCACTTGGCGAGAACGACCTTCTGCTGGTTGCCGCCGGAAAGCCCCTCGACGCGCGCCTCGCTGGAAGACGTGCGGATGGCGAGCTCGCGGATGGCGGCCTCCGCCGCCGCGCGTTCGCGCCGGACGTCGACCCGACCCCAGCGGCCGCCGAGGGCCAGGGCGGCGTGGGCGACGTTCTCCCGCACGGAGAGGTTCAGGACCAGGCCTTCGCGATGACGATCCTCGGGCACGTAGGCGATGCCGAGGCGCATGGCGTCGCGCGGGGAGGCGATGTGCACCTCGCGCCCGTCGATGCGGATGCGGCCGGCGGTCAGCGGCACGAGCCCGAAGAGCGCACGCGCGACGCTGCTCCGCCCCGAGCCGACGAGCCCGGCGAGGGCGAGGACCTCGCCCTGCTGCAGACGGAGGTCGACGCCGGCGAAACGGCCCCGGCTCTCCAGACCCTCGGCCTCCAGGACGACCGGACCGGGTCGACGCTCGCCCTCGGGGAACATCTCGCCCAGCTGGCGGCCCACCATCAGGGCGATCAGCCGGTCCGCCTCGGCCTGGCTCCCCGGGAGGGTGGCGACGACGCGCCCGTCGCGCATGACGGTGACCGGGTCGGCGAGCGAGAGGACTTCCTCCAGGCGGTGGGAGACGAAGAGGACGGCGACGCCCTCGGCCTGGAGGCGCCGGACGATGCCGAAGAGGGCCTCGATCTCGCGCTCGCTCAGGGCGGCGGTGGGCTCGTCCATGACCAGCAGCCGGGCCCGGGCGGAGAGCGCCCTGGCGATCTCGACCAGCTGCTGCTCGGCGACGCTCAAGCGGGCGACCGGCTCCTCCAGCGGCAGGTCGACGCCCAGCCGTTCCAGAGTCTCCCGGGCCAGCGTGCGGAGCCGGCGGCCGTCAAGGAGGAGACCGTGGGCGGGAAGGTGGTCGAGGAGGATGTTCTCGGCCACGCTCAGGCCGGGGACGAGGCTGAACTCCTGGTGGATCACCCGGATTCCCAGCGCCTGGCAGGCGCGCGGGGAGCCGAAGGGGAGCGGCCGGCCGGCGAAGTCGACCTCGCCTGCGTCAGGGCGGAGGACGCCCGCCAGCACCTTGAGCAGCGTCGACTTGCCGGCGCCGTTCTCGCCCACCAGGCCGTGTACGGTGCCGGCCCGGACCTCCAGGTCGACCCCTCCCAGCGCCTGGACGCCGGGAAAGGACTTGCGCAGGCCGCGCACCCGAAGAAGCGCACCGTCCATCGACGACCTCATCTCCCGGCCGGGCCGAAGGCGACTCCGGCGCGCAGGATCACGTTGGCGTAGGGCGTGAACTCGCCCGTGCGGACCACGGCGGCCGCCTGGCCGCTCTGGCGCTTCAGCTCCTCGTGGGGCACCCGCTCGAGCGGGACGTCCGGGCCCAGAAGCTTGCGGATCTCGCCGAGAAGGGAGGGGTTGCCCGCGGCCAGCTCCTCGGCCACGGTGGCGCCCTCGACGACCATGGCGCCCGCCACCGCTTCCAGGACGGGCAGGAAGCCGGGCAGCCCCGGCATCACCGCGAGATCGATCCTGCGGACGCCCGGAGGGATCGGTAGGCCGGCGTCCGCCACCACGACCGTCTGGCCGTGGCCGAGCGCGGCCAGGAGGCCGACCAGGTCGGCGTGCAGAAGGCCGTCGCGTCTCACGCTTCCACCTCGTTTCGGAAGTCGTCGGGAGAGGTCGCTGGTCCGGCCGGCGGACGAAGGAGCGCGTCCACTTCCTCCCGCCGCGGGATGGAGCTCTGCGCGCCGGGGCGGGTGGTGGAGAGGGCGGCCGCCCGGTTGGCGAAGCTGGCCGCCGCCGCGAAGGCCAGCCCTTCGGTCAGCCCCACCGCCAGCGCGCCCGCGAAGACGTCGCCGGCGGCGGTGGTGTCCACCGCCGGCACCTTCAGCCCGGCGATGTGGAGGAAGTCGCTTCCTTCGCCCAGCAGCACGCCCTGCGCGCCGAGCTTGACGGCCACCCAGCGGAGGCCGCGGGCGAGCAGGTCGGCCGCGGCCAGCCGGGCCGAGGTGAGGTCGCCGACGGGGCGCCCGGTCAGGACGCCGGCTTCGAGCTGGTTGGGCAGGCAGGCGTCGACGGAGGACCAGATCTCCTCGGGGAGCGGCACCGGCGGCGCCGGGTCGAGGAGGACCGCCAGCCCGTGCCGCCGCCCGAGGCGGGCGGCGGCGACGATCGTCTCCACCGGGATCTCGCACTGGAGGAGGAGGACCTCGGCCTGCCCCCAGAGGTCGGCGCAGGCCGGGGCTGCGAGGTCCTCCGGGCGCAGCCGGCCGTTGGCCCCGGGGACGACGACGATCCGGTTCTCGCCGTCCGGCTCGACGCCGATGACGGCGACGCCGGTGGGAGCCCCCGCGTCGGCCGCCACCCCGCTCACGTCGACGCCGAAGCGGCGGAGGTTCGCCAGGAGCGCCTCCCCGAAGGCGTCGCGGCCGACGCGGCCGACCATCGCCACCTCCCCGCCCAGCGCCGCGGCCGCGGCCGCCTGGTTGGCGCCCTTGCCGCCGGGCACCTGGAGGAAGCGCTCGCCCGGGACGGTCTCGCCCGGGCCGGGCCAGCGGGGCACCTGCACGACCAGGTCCATGTTCAAGCTGCCGACCACCACGATGCGAGCTATTGCCGGTACCCCCTTGCTGCGATGGGCCGCCGTCAGGCCGACTCGCGGACCACCAGCCGCGGCGTCAGCTGCACGTCCACCGGCGCCGCCGCTCCCCCGCCGGCCGCGCGCGCGGCGATGCGCGACGCCAGCCGCTCCCAGGCGAGCGCGCCCACGCGGTAGGCGGGCTGCAGGACCGTCGTCAGGCGCGGGCGGACCAGCCGCGCCAGCAGGATGTCGTCGAAACCGACCACGGCCACCCGGCCGGGCACTTCCAGCCCCGCGTCCTGGCAGGCCTGCACGGCGCCCACCGCCAGGAGGTCGTTGGCCGCGAAGATGGCGTCGAAGTCGACGCCGCTCTCGAGGAGCGCGCGCGTCCGCTCGTAGCCGCTGGCGAAGTCGAAGGGCCCCTGGCTGACCAGGCGCGGGTCGGGCTCGAGGCCCGCCTCGCGCAGCGCGTCGGAGAAGCCCAGGGCGCGGTCGGCGGCGGAGGCGACGCCCGCCGGTCCGCCCAGGTGCGCGATCCGCCGCCGCCCGCGGGCGAGCAGGTGGGCGACCGCCAGCCGCCCCCCCAGGCGGTTGTCGGTGGAGACCGAGTCGGCCGGCCAGCCTTCCACCCGGCGGTCGATCAGCACCGTGGGCACCTCGCCCACCAGCGCCGGCAGCCGCTGCGGCTGGCCGCTCGAAGCGATGATCAGCCCGTCCACCAGCCGCTCGCGCATCACGCGGATGTGCGCCGCCTCCTGCTCCGGGTCGTTGTCGCTGTTGCCCAGGATGACGGCGAAGCCGGCCGCCCGGGCCGCGTCCTCCACGCCCCGCGCCAGGGCGGGGAAGTAGGGGTTGGCGATGTCGGGCAGGACGAGGCCGATGGTCCGCGTCACGCCCTTGGCCAGCCCCCGCGCCAGGCCGTTGGGCGTGAAGCCGAGCGCCTCCACGGCCTCGAGCACGCGCCGGCGCGTCGCCTCGCGCACCGGTCCCTGGCCGTTGAGCACCCTGGAGACGGTGGCCGGGCTGACGCCGGCCATGCGCGCCACCTCGCGGATCGTCGCCAGAAGGATCGCCCCCCGCCGCTCAGCGACCGCTTCCGCAGGGCATGAAACACGTTTCATCGCTGATGAAAACGGTTCCATGCCTGCACGAAAGGTAAGTTCGACAGCAGGGGCAAAAGCCCTTCCCGGAACGTGAACGGCAGGAAGTGGAAGGACGGGGGGAGAGAGGTCGCGTGACCGACTTCCTCCGCAGCTCCCGCCCCTCCTCGCTACCCGCAGGCCGGGTCGAGCTCCGTCAGCCAGAGGTCAGCCGGGCCCGCCGAGCCTGCGGGCGCGAGCCGCCAGAGGAGAAAGAGCCGCCCGTCCGCGGTCCCGGCCAGCGCCCGCGTGCCGCCGGGCACCGGCGCCATGCCGGGTACGGGCGTCCCCTCCGTGCCGAAGGTTGCCGCGCGCGGCCAGATCTGGCCGGATCCCGGCCGGGCCGGCTGCGCGAAGAGCTGGAGCTCTTCCGAGAGACGGAGCGCCGGCTGGCCCGCGGAGAGCGGCTGGCCGACGGTGTTGCTGTAGACCACCCACCAGCGCGGCCCTGCCGCCAGGAGGTGGAAGACCGGCATGTCGGTGGCCACGGGCGGCTGGATTCGCCCCAGGTCGTCGAGGAGGCGGCCGTCCGGCGCCACGCGCACCACTTCGAGAAAGCCCTCCCCCTCGCGGCTGACCAGCTCGATCCAGTCCGGACCGTCGCCCGCCTGGACCGCCTCCCACACGTAGCTCCAGCCCCGGGGCGGCGGGGGCGGCGGCTCCGCCGGCCCGCTCTCCGCCTGCCAGCCATCCTTCTCCCGCACCAGCCTCCGCTCGACCGGCCGACCTCCGGCGTCGAAGCCCGCCGCCAGCGTGACGACCGGGACCGCGCCCCCGGCGGCGTCGCGCAGCTCCAGGCCGAGAAGGCTCCCCTGGCCCACGCGTTCCGGCCCCTGCCAGCGGTCGCCCGCCAGCAGCGCGTACCAGGTGGTTCCGGTGGCCGGGTCGGCCCCCTGCGCCGGGACGGTGGCGGGAGCGGTGGTGAGGAGCACGTGAAGCCCGCCCGCCCGGTCGACGGCCGCGGTCACCGCCTCGACGCCGCCCGCCGGGAGCGTCGCCGGCCAGGGGAGCCGCGGCGCCCAGCGCCAGCCGGAGGAAGCCGACCAGCGGGCGGCCTGCAGCCCCGCCGGTCCGGCCGCCACCGCCCAGAGACTGGCGCCGTCCGGCACGAGCGCTCCGTCCACGGCGCCGCCCAGGCGGAGCGAGCCGGCCGGCCGCAGCCGGGGCGTCGCCGCCGGCCGGGCGCGGGCCTGCGTCAGCAGCGGGACCAGGAGCGACGCCAGGGCGAGAAGGATCGCGCCGGCCAGCGCGCGCCCCCGGCGGCCGGGCGCAAGCCGCAGCCTGCCCCGAGGCTCGAAGATCGGTTCCATTCCCCATCCCCTCTCCCGACGCGGAAGAGGATAGGGGGAGCGCCGGGGGGATCGGTCGCAAAGCCTGTCGGGGAGCAGGCGGGCTTCCTCGCGCGGAGAGGCGGGGAGCCGCCGCCGGAAGACCCGTCTTGACGAGCTTCGCCCCCGCCGGTCGACGCTCCCGGCCGCCCGCCCTCAGAACGGCGGGGGAAGAATCCAGGCGAGCGCGGCGCCGGCGCAGGCGGCCCCGAAGAGGAAGCCGGCCACGACCTGGGCCGGCGTGTGACGTCCCAGCAGCAGCCGGCTCCAGCCGACGGCGGCGCCCAGGACCGTGCCGGCGGCGAGCACCAGCAGCGCCGCCTCCGGCCGGCCGGCGCGCGCGAAGAGGAAGGCGAGGGAGCCGGCCATCGCCCCGATCGCGCCCGTGTGCAGGCTGATCTTCCAGCGCAGGGTGACGAGCCAGACGCCCGCCAGCCAGGTCAGGACGACCGCGAAGCCGCTGGGCAGCCAGCTCTCCGGCGCCCAGCGGTGCGCTGCCAGCCAGGCGAGCCCCGAGCCCGCCCAGGCCACCGGGAGGAAGAGGGAGCGCTCGCCGCGGTCGATCAGGTCCGGATGGCTCCACCAGCCCCGGGCGCGCCCGGCGGCGAGGACGGAGAGCGGCAGCAGGACGGCGGCCAGCCAGCCGGCCAGGGCGGCCGGGCGGCCGGAGGGAGTCAGCCAGGCCGTGGCCGCGAGCCAGAGCGTCAGGTCGGTGTAGGGGTTGAAGACGGCCGAGATCCAGGCGGCCGCCCGCAGCGCCGCCGGGCGCGCGCCTGGCTGCGGGTGTTCGGGCTCGCCTCTCGCCCTTTCGCTCATCGGCCTCCTCGCATCCCAACCGCTCCGGGCGGCGGAGTCGTACGGCTTGTTCGGGGTCACTCGGCGCGGATCAGGCGACCCTGCGGATCGAGTTCGACGAAGTGGTGGACGTGCCCCTGCCGGTAGGAGGCGCACTGGTTCTGCGGCAGGTCGTCGACGGGCTGGCGGGGATCGTGGGCGACGTCGACCGCCCAGTCCGGGACCACTTCCTGGGCCAGGCAGGGCCCGTTCGACATGTCGACGCCTTCGGCCAGCTTGGCGCGGAAGAGCTCCTCCGCCGCCCGGATCGCCTCGGCCCGCCGGGCCGGGCGGCTTTCCGAAGCGGTGCCGGTGCCGGCGCCCGCCGCGCCACGGCCAGCGCCGGCGCCCGCCCCGCAGCCGGCCAGGAGCAGGGCGGCTGCGGCGACGAGTGCGGCCAGGACTCCGCGAGGCCGGACGCTCCGGTGCCGGTTCGGCTCTCGACCGGCCATGGGCATCCCCCCGTCAGTCAGGATAGAGCATGTGGCCTGGGCCTGCGGCGACCCGGGCGACGCGCCTGTGCGCCGGGGCGCGCACTTGGTGAAAGCGCGTCGCACCAGAAGGAAGAACTCGTTCAATGAACGAATTAAGCCCTCCGAAAGGAGGGGTTCCCCGATGCGAAGGGGGGTGTCCTGGTCCATGCCTTCCCGGTCGCGACGCGCGATGGGAGCCGTGCTTCTGGCTGGCTTGATGACGGCGCTGGCGGCCTGCGGCGGCAGCCCGGCGAGCTCCTCGAAGAGCGGTTCGACGGCGCCGGGCGCCTCGGGCGCGCAGGAGCAGACGACCGTCACGCTGACGCTCTCCGGCTGGTCGTCCAGCCCGGCTGAATTGAAGATCGTTCAGGACCAGATCGCCGCGTTCGAGAAGCTCCACCCGGACATCAAGGTGCAGTGGCAGCCGGTTCCGGGTGACTACATGCAGAAGATCCAGACGGAGATCGCGTCGCACACGGAGCCCGACGTCTTCTACCTGGACAGCTCGGTGGCCTACGACCTGATGTCCCAGGGAGCCATCCAGCCTCTCGACCCGTACGTCGCCAAGTACAAGACGGACCTCTCGCGGTTCGTGCCCAACCTCCTGAAGGCCTTCCAGTACCAGGGCAAGACCTACGGCTTTCCCAAGGGCTTCTCCACCTTGGCCCTGGTCTACAACACCCGGCTCTTCCAGCAGGCCGGGATCGGCCAACCGCCGAAGAGCTGGGCGGAGCTGGAGGCCGATGCCCGCCAGCTGACGCGGAACGGCGTGGAGGGCCTCGTCATGGACCCCGACTTCGCGCGTCTGGGTGCCCTCGTGGAGCAGGCAGGCGGCACGCTCGTCGACAGCCAGGGGAAGGCGCAGCTGGACAGCCCGTCCGCGATTGAGGCAGCTGCCTTCTACCAGAAGCTGGTCCGCGAGGGCGTGCTCAAGCAGTCCAAGGACGTGGGCGCCCAGTGGGCGGGCGACGCCCTGGCCAAAGGGAAGGCGGCCATGGTCTTCGAGGGGAACTGGGTGGTGGCCGCCCTCCGCCAGGAGTCCCCGGATCTGAGATGGTCGGTGGCTCCGCTTCCCCAGGGGAAGCAGGCCGGCAGCCTCGCCTTCACGGTCGCCTACGTGATGGGCAAGGATACGAAGCACCCGGAGGCCGCCTACCAGCTGATCGACTTTCTGACGGGACCCCAGGGGGAGAAGTTCACCGAGCAGGGCGGCCTCGAGATGCCGTCGGTCGAGTCGATGCTCTCGACCTTCAGCCAGGACTATCCAGAACAGAAGGCCTTCGCCGAGGCGGCCTCGTATGCCCTGCCCTGGCAGCTGGGCCCCAACGGCCAGACGGTCATCGACGCCGTGAACAAGGCACTTCAGTCGATCTACCTGCAAGGGGCCGATCCCAAGCAGGCGCTGCAACAGGCGCAGGCGTCGATCCACCAGTAGGCGCAGGACGGCGCGCCGGCCGAGGGCCGGTGTGCGGGCGAGGCTGAAGGCGGGAGGGGGGATGGCGGCATGGAAGGAAGACCGGCGACGGGTGCGCGGCTGCGCGCGCAGCGAGCGTACGCCGCGGCCTCGCCCTGGAACGCCGACCGGCTGCAGGAGACGGCCACGGGCTACCTGTTCGTCCTGCCGGTGCTGGCGGTCTACGCCGTCTTCACGGTGGGCCCGGCGGTCTGGGCCGCCATCCTCTCCTTCCAGGACTACAACCTGATCGGCGGCTTCCGCGGCTGGGTCGGGGCGGGAAACTACGTGCGGATGCTGCGGGATCCGGTCTTCGTCAAGGCGCTCCTCAACACCGTCTACTACGTCCTAGGCGTGGTGCCCACCCAGACCTTCATCGCCCTGGTGATGGCGGTCGTCTTGAACATGGAACTGCGGGGGCGTTCGGTCTTCCGGACGCTCTACTACCTGCCCTCGGTCACCTCGTCAGTGGTCATCTCGCTGCTCTTCCTGCAGATCCTGTCCGAACAGGGCCTGCTCAACGCCGCCCTCCGCGCCCTGGGTTTCCACCCGCCCAACTGGCTGCAGAACACCGCGCTGGCGCTGCCCTCGATCATGGCCGTCAACGTCTGGACGACGGTGGGCACGATGATGATCCTCTACCTGGCCGCGCTGCAGAACATCCCGACGGAGCTGTACGAGGCGGCCGAGATCGACGGCGCCTCGCCCTGGCAGCAGCTCTGGCACGTGACGGTCCCGCAGCTTCGGAACGCGACCTTCTTCGTCGTGACCAACGGCATCATCGGTTGCTTCCAGGTCTTTGACCAGATGTTCATCATGACCGACGGCAACGGCGGACCGCTGAACAGCACGATGACGTTGATGCTCTACATCTACAAGAACGCCTTCGGCGGTTACAACGCCATGGGCTACGCGGCCGCCATCTCCTTCGCGCTCTTCGCCATGATCCTGGTCATCGTGATCGTCCAGCGGCGTCTCTTCCGGGAGGAAGCGGCATGAGCGCCCGGACGGGGGCGGGCAGCCGGAGGACGGAGGCGGGGCTGCGCCTGGCGCTGACGCCCGGCGGAAAGCTCTTCTTCTATACGGTCCTGGTCGCCTACGCGGTGTTGACGCTGCTTCCGTTCCTCTGGTCGCTCTCCCTTTCCCTGCAGACGGCGCAGGACGCAGCGAACGTCCACCTGCTGCCGCCCCATGCGACGCTGCAGAACTATGCCTACATCTTCCGAAACGCGCCCTTCGCCCGCTGGTTCCTGAACAGCCTTCTCGTGGCGGGGAGCGTCACGCTGCTCTCGCTCTTCTTCAACTCGCTGGGCGGCTACGCCTTGGCGCGGCTCCGTTTCCCGGGGAGGGAGGCGGTCTTCCTGTTCGTCCTGGCCACGATGATGATCCCCGGCATCATCACGCTGGTGCCCGACTACCTGCTCCTGAGCCGGCTCCGCTGGATCGACAGCTACTGGGCGCTGACGGTGCCGTTCGCGGCGACCAGCTTCGGGACCTTCTGGATGCGCCAGTACTTCCTGAGCCTGCCCCATGAATTGGAGGAGGCGGCGAGAATCGACGGTCTCAGCCGGTTGGGCATCTTCTGGAGGATCGCCCTTCCCCTGGCCAGGCCGGCTCTGGCCACCCAGGCGCTGCTCACCTTCATGGGACAGTGGAACAGCTTCATGTGGCCCTTCGTCATGACGAACAGCGAGGACATGTTCACGCTGACGGTGGGCCTGCAGAGCTTCCACACGCAGTACTACGTGTTCTGGAACGACGTGATGGCCGCCTCCATGCTGGCGACCCTGCCGATCGTGGTCCTGTACGTGGCCTTGCAGCGGTACTTCGTGCGCGGCATCGCGACGACGGGACTGAAGTGAGACGGGAAGACCGGCCGATTCTTCGAATGAAAGGATTCGCGAGAGCGGAGCGACGGTGGAGCGAAGCCGCCGTCAACGAGGGGCGATGGTGTGGAAGAGGCGGGCAAGCGTGCGGGCGGCGAGACGGCGAGACGGCCGACGATCCGGGACGTGGCGAGAAGGGCGGGCGTCTCGGCGGCGACCGTCTCCTACGTGTTGAACCAGTCGGCCAAAGTGAGCGCGGAAACCCGGCAGCGCGTGCTGGAGGCGGTGCGCGAGCTGGGCTACAGGGCGGCGCCGGCGCTCCGGGCCGGGGCGGGTGCCGGTACCGGCACGCTGGGACTCGTCATCCCCCCGGACCGGTACATGAGCGACCCCTTCGTGCTCGATTTCATCGCCGGGGTGGGCGACGCGGCCACCGAGCGCGGCTACAGCCTCCTGCTCTCGCCGAGCCGCGGCTCGGACGCCGACCTGGAGTTCTACCGCACCCTGGTCGAGAGCGGGCGCGTCGACGGTCTGATCCTCATGGAGGCGCGTGTCGGGGATCCGCGCATCCCCTTCCTGGAGGAGGTGCAGATACCCTTCGTCCTCTTCGGGCGGAGCCTCGAGCACCCCGAGGTGCCCTTCCTCGACGTGGACAACTTCGGCGGGGCGCGCGAGCTGGTCCACGCCCTGATCGAGATGGGCCACCACCGCATCGGGTACGTGGGCGGCGGCCGGACGACGTTCTACAGCCTCCACCGGCTGCAGGGCTTCCAGGCCGCCTTGGCCGAGCGGGGGATCCGGCCCGAGCCGAGGTGGATCCGGGAGGCGGACTGGACCAGCGAGGGCGGGCGCCAGGCCACCCTGGACATCCTGCGGCAGGAGTCCCGGCCGACGGCGCTCTTCGTCGCCAGCGACCTGATGGCCATCGGGGCGCTGCAGGCCGCGGCCGAGCTGGGCCTCCAGGTGCCCGAGGACCTCTCCGTGGCCGGCTTCGACGACATCCGCCTGGCCTCGCTGGTCATCCCGCCGCTGACCACCATGTCGCAGCCGGTCTACGAGATCGGGCGGCGGCTGACTGCCATGCTGGCGGAGGTGCTCCGCGGCCGGAGGCCGGATCCCTCGGGCGTCATCCTGCCGCCGCGCCTGGTGCTGCGCGAGAGCACCGCGCCGCCGCGCTCGTGACCGCCGGCGGCGCCGGAGGGGTGTGAAGTTGCTTCCTGTCTGGAGGAAGCGGGCGCGCCTGGACGACCCGTTCGCGGCCGGCGGGGGTCGCGCTTGGCTGATCGGCGCCCAGGACGGCGGCTTCCCGCCCCTGGGTGAGCACGACCCGGGGTGGATGGGCGGGCTCTGGGTGCCTCCGCTCCAGCTCCTGGCGGGTTTCTGGCTGGCTTTCGCGGAGGAGACGCCCCGTCTCCCCGGGGAGGAGGACGGGCGGACAGCCGTCAGGGCGCCCTGGTGGCTTCCTCCCGCCGACCTCTTCGAGGCGGCGCCCGTCGTGCCGCGCATGGTCTGGGAGGCCTCGCTGGCGGACGGACCGCTGGCCGGCACGCGGGTTCTTCGCCTGCATCACGTGCCGCCCGGCGAGCCCGGCGGCGTGATCAGGTGGCTCTTGCAGGAGCGGGCGGGAAAGGAGAGGCGCCTGCGATTCTTCCTGCTCCTGGCGGGCAGCCTGCGGCCGGGCTGGCGGACGGCGGCGGCGCTCCCGGGCGCCGGGGTCGCCGAGGCCTCCGGCGAGGGCAGGTGGTCCGAGGGGGGGCCCGGCGCCGCCGCGGGCGGAGGCCGGCCCGCCAGCGCGGTCCTCTTCCGGCGCTGCGGCGAGCGTGCGACGGCGGCCGCCGCGGTCCTGCCCGCGGCAGGTCTGGCGGAGGTGGGAGAGCCGGCGGAGCTCGACTTGCCCGAGGAAGCGCGCGGCCGCGGGCAACCGGGGCTCCTGGTCGGGCGGCTGGAGCTGCCCGCGGGCGGCCGGGCGCGCCTCCGGCTGGCGGTCGCCCTCGGCCCGCAGCCGGAGTCGGCGGCAGCGACGGCGCTTCGGCTCCTCCACGAGGCGGGCGGCCAGACGTTCCGAGCCCGGAAGACGCTGGCCGCCGCCTGCCGCGAGGGAGTACCGACCGGCGACGCGGCCTGGCTCGAGGAGCCCTGGTGTTGGGCGCGGGAGGCACTCCGCCTGCTCTGGCTGGAGAATCGGGCCGGCGAAGGGTGGGCTGCCGGCCTGCCCGAGTACGCCTGGTGGTTCGGCGCCGACACCGCCTACACGGTCCGGGCGGCCTGGCCGCTGGGGCGGGCAGGAGAGGCGCGCCGCGCCCTGGCCTTCCTGGGGCGGCTGGCCCGCTCGGCGGGCGGGCGGGTTCCCCACGAGGTGGTCCAGGACGGCCGCGTCGACCATCCCGGCAACGTCCAGGAGACGGCCCAGTGGGTGCTGGCTCTGGCCGAGCTGGTGCGCGCCACGGGCGACGTCGAGCTGCTCCGCCAGGAAGCCCCCACGCTCGAGGCGGCGCTGGGTTGGCTGGAGGCACAGTGCGCCTCCGGCGGCCTCCCCCGCGGCTACGGCATGGTGGAGGTGGCGGGGCTGGACGCGGCGCTCCTGGACAGCGCCGCCTACGCCGCGCGCGCCTTCCAGGAAGGGGCGGCCCTGGCGGCTTGGTCGGCGGCCAGGCTCCCCGGTGCCGGGGAGGAGCGGCTGCGCGCCCTCGCCCGCCGCTGGCGCGAGCGCGGGCGGAGCCTGGAGGAGGCGGTCGTCCGCCTCTTCGACGGCCCCGAGGGCTACGCCGACGTGCTGGTCAGGCCGGAGGAGGCAGCGCCTCTCCTGGGTGCCTCGCTGGCGCGGGCGGAGGCGGACGCCGAGCCGCGGCTGGCCGAGCAGCTGCGGCGTCTCCTGGACGAGGCGCAGACGGGGCCGGGTGTGGGGCGCCGGGCCACGGGGGCCGCCGGTCCCTCCTGGCTCGGGCTCCGGCTGGGCCACTGGATCGAGCTGGTCCCCTACGAGCTCGGCCTGGCACCGTGGCCCGAGGCGCGGCGACGCCTGCCCGGGCTCTACCGCCGCTTCGCCACGCGCTGGGGCGGGGCGCTCAACGCCTTCGACCGCCGCCAGACCATGACGCTCACCTCGGGCATCCTCGCCCTGGCGCTGGCCCGCTACGGCCTTGCCGACCCGGCGCTCGGCCTGATGGAGCAGGTCTGGCAGACGGCGGGCCTGCGCACGCCCGGCTTCCCCTCGGAGATCTCGCCCGAGGCGGGCTGCTTCGTCCAGGCCTGGACGGCCTACGCGCTGGTCGTCCCCTTCGTGCGGGGGCTTCTCGGCCTGGAGCTGGACGCCCTGCGCGGGCGGCTGAGCCTCGCGCCCCGCTGGCCCAGCGGCTGGCGGAGCATGGGCCTGCGCGGCCTCCGGGCCGGCGGCGGCCGGCTCAGCCTGGAGCTGGAGCGGGAGGGTCCCCGGCAGCGCCTCCGGCTCGAGCGCGACGGCCCGCCTCTGCGGCTCTGCCTTCGCCTCGCTCCGCCGCCCGGTCTCGGGCCCGAGGTGCAGCCGGTGGTGGAGGCGGGGGGCGCCCGGCTCCGCCTGCGCCGGGGGCGCTCCGCGCAGGGCTCGACGTGGATGCTGGTGAGCGATCCGCTCCGGGGAGGGCTGGAGGTGGCGCTGCGCTGGCCGAGGAGCACG
>JASBVS010000025.1 GCA_029960955.1 Bacillota bacterium | reverse complement strand
AGGAAGAGCGCCGCCGCAGCGGCGACCGGCTGCCGGGCGACGAACTCCCTCAGGAGAGCCGGCACGGCTTCCCGGCTTCCGTCCCCCGCCACGCGGGCGGGCAGCCAGACCGCCGATCGCTTCCCATCGGACTCCCCTTTCTCGCGTTCGGCGGCATCGCCCGCTACTCGGCGCCGCCGGCGAACGCTTCCGGATGCTCCGCCACCCACTCCACGTAGCCGCACTTCGGGCAGACGAAGGCGGTGACCGGCGAGACCTTCCTGGAAGCGAAGGGCCCGCCCTTGGCAGGTTCCTCCAGGACCAGGGTTCCGGCTCCGGTGTTGACCCACGCCCGTTTCATGGGCTCATGGCAGCGGAAACAGGAGCGATCCATCCCACGAGACCTCCCTTGCGCCGGGGAGCCCGCGGCTCCGGCCGCGACCTCCTCATGCACGGCGCCAGCCTCACCGCGAGGCGCCGGTCACCTCGCGGCCTTCACCGTGCCCCTCCGCCGGCCGGGCCACGGCCCACCAGAGGGCGACGGTCAGCGCAATGACGGCTGCGCCGGCCGCGTTGGCCCACTCGGGGGGTGCCGCGCTCCGGCCCGCGGCGGCCTCGGCCGCCACGTGCTCCATGTACGCCACGCCCCACGTCAACTCCGCCTTGAGGGCGCCCACCAGCGTCCGCTCAAGCCGCAGGCGCCGCCTCGCCTCCCGCTCCGGGAGAGGCCGCGGGTACGCGTAGAGGCCGGGATGAAACTCGACGAAGCTGTACCAGGCGTAGGCCAGGGCGACCGCCGCGCCCCACGCCAGCAGCACGGACCGCCCCGGGCCCCCTGCGGGCAACCCCTTCCAGCCCATGACGAACCAGGCGGCGGCCGCGATCACGCCTGCGGCCGCCGCGAATTCGAAGAACCATCCCCAGGCCGGCAGCCTTCTGAGAATCCCGGAGAGGTTCTTCACGGGACCACCTCCAAAGGCGCGCGTGTCCAGGAAGAATCGGGGACCCGCGCCAAGCTTCGCGGGGTATGGCAAGTTCCGTCCGGCTTATCCGGAGACCCGGCTCCCTCCGTTCACCTTTTCGCGGCCACTCTAACCTTTCCGGCACGCAGGGCAGGTTAGCAGAAGGTTAAGCTCTCGCGACGACCTCCGTGCAGGAGTTTGCAAGCCTCCGCCGCAGCTGGCGCCCGGCCCGGCGCCGTCATGCCGGAGCGCGGAACGATGAAAGTCGTCGAATGGATGGAACAGAGCGCTTCCTCCGTCCTGGGTCAGGAGAGCAGGAGAAGGATGGCAGCCCCGACGGCCGCGTACAGCCAGTACCACTCGTCACCGCACCGGAACAGGCGTTGGAACAGATTCCGCAACAGGCCCACCTCCCGGAAACGTTCAGCAGGCTGTCAGGCACCCGCGAGCCCTTTCAGCTCCCGGGCCACCCGGTCACCCGTCCGGGGAATTCGCGAGGACCGCGAACGATTCCCTCTCCCAAGCGCCCGGCCGCGGAGGAGCTCGCGTGCCCGCTCGGCGACGGCGACCGCCCGCGCGGGGGATTGCTCCCTGCAGGCGCCGGCGGGAAGGGCTTCCGGCCGCCTTCGCCGCCGGAAGCTTCGCCCGGCTCTCGGGACGGGACTGCTGGCGAGAGCCCTGGATCCTCTCAGGGAAGCGGGTATAGCATTCAGTTGTCAGACGTCGTCGGACAGCGCCTAGGTTCCCCCGCTCTTTCACTCCGTTCCGGAAGGGGATCCCGACCCTCTCCTCGTCGCGGGGCCCGCGCCGCAGGACCGGTTCCCGGAAGCCGGGGGCGGCCGTTTCGCGCACCCGCCCGAGGAGAGCCTGGCGGAGCGCCAACACCGCAACGGAGGCCGGAGCGGCCGGGAATGCAGCTCTGGCGACAGGTGAGAGGTGAACCGCAATGAAGGAACTCCGGCGTCGCATCGAAGCCGGCGAGGTGGAGCCGGAAGGCGAAGCCTCGGAGGTACGCGTGGCTCTTCGAGCGGAGCGAGTGACGATCCGGCTCAGCGAGGAGGAGATGCGCGCCGTCGACCGCGAAGCGCGGGCGCTCGGCGTCGGCCGGTCGACCCTCATCCGGATGCTCGTGCGCCAGGGACTGGGGCTCCGGGGGCGGGAGGAGTCAGCGGCAGGCCAGGCGGACGGGCCGACGACGCCATCGACATCCCGGGGGACCGGATGAGCGTCTCGAAGAGAACGGTACCGCTCGACCAACCCCCGGTCGCCTCCCCACCTTCCGGGAGATCTTCGCCAGCCTCCCGGGCCGCTCAGCCGGCGAGGCGCGCCAGCCGCCGCACCGCCTCCAGCTTCGCCCGGTCGCCGAGGCGCGCCCGCTCCACCGCCTCCTCCAGCATCTGGATGGAGCGGTCGTAGGCGCTCCGGTCGACGGGGTAGGGGTGGCCGTCCTTGCCGCCGTGGGCGAAGCTGTAGCGGACGGGGTCGCGGAAGCTGGCCGGCACGCCGTGGACCATCTCGGCCACCATGCTGAGGGCGCGCACCGTCTGCGCCCCCACGCCGGGCAGGCCGATCAGCGCCTCGAAGGTCGGCACCTGCCGCTCGTAGATCCCGCGCAGGAGCCGGTCCAGCCGCTCGGCGTCGGGCACGGCGTGCGGAGCCGGCAGGCTGAGGTAGCGGGTGAGCGCGCCGGCGCCCGGGAGGAGTGCCGCGCCGCTCCCCGGAACGTCACTTCCTGCCGGCGCCGCCCCGTCCGGGGATCCGCTCGCCGGGCTCTCCCCCGCGGTCTCCCACCCCGCCGTCCCGCCCTCTCCGGGGTCGTCGAGCAGGCTCAGCTGGCCGGGCAGGCGCCCTCCGGCGGCGCGGCCGCGGCCGGCCCGCCGCCGGGCGGCCTCGCGCGCGGCCCGGTGCACCTCCCGGCCGGGGCCCGAGTCGAGCCACTCCAGCAGGCGGCGGTAGTCGCGCACCACCCGCTCGGGCCGCTCCTCCCGCACCAGCGCGACGATGGTCGTGCGCGCGGCAGCGCTGGCGCGGTCGACCAGGTTGAGGGCGGGACCGCGCCGGTCGGAGCAGATGGCGCTGTGCGGCTCGTCGACGAAGCTCCCGACCTGATCGCCCAGCCAGTGGTAGCGCCTGGCCCATCGTCCGCCCCGCTCCATCCCTTGCTGGACGACCGCCCAGGCGCCCTCCGACGTGAACAGGAAGGTGTGGTGGTAGAGCTCGAAGCCGTCCTGCAGCGCCACCGAGTCGACCTTGGCCGCCAGCCGGCTGGCCGCGACCAGGGTCTCCGGCTCGAAGCCGAGCGCGTAGCGGTCGGCGGCCGCCTCGATCTCCCCGGGCGTCCGGCGCGAGGTGGCGCCCTTGCCGCCCGCGGCGAAGAGGCCGATCTCGCGGCCGCGCTGGCCGAGGGCGATCTTGACGGCGCCGGTGACGGTGGTGGTCAGGCCCGAGGAGTGCCAGTCGAAGCCGAGGAGGCAGCCGAAGGCCTGGAACCAGAAGGGGTCGGCGAAGCGGCGCAGGACCTCCCGGGGGCCGTACTCGAGCACGATGGCCTCCAGGACGGCGCCGGAAAGCTGGACCATCCTTTCGAAGAGCCAGGGCGGGCAGTGGCCGCCGTGAAGGGGCAGGTCGGCCGCACCGGTGCGCGTCGCCATCGCTTCCCGCCTCCCACCGCAGGTCGGCCGCCGGGCTTCCTGCGTTCAGCCTTAGCATAGCGCTCCGCCCCCGGCGCCCCGCCCGCGGTTGTCGCCACCCGCCGGCGGCGTTATGATTCGGTGCACAAGCGGACATCGCAGGGAGCAGGTCGACTGGGAGGCAGAGAGTGGACTGCCACCGCGCCCCGGATCGGGGCCGGTGGCTTTTTCGTCACGGAGGGGGAGCGGTGTCGGAGGCGGTCTTCCACCTGATCACCGACCGCGAGCGGAGCTCCGGCGACCTCCTCGCCGCCCTGGCCGAGGCGGTGGCGGCCGGCGTCCGCTGGATCCAGATCCGCGAGAAGACCGCGCCGGCCGAGGCGCTCTACCGCTTCGGGCGCGAGCTCCAGGCCGACCCGCGCACGCGGCAGGCGGCGCTGATCGTCAACGACCGCGCGGACGTGGCGATGGCGCTGGGCGCCGCGGGCGTCCACCTCGCCAGGAAGAGCCTCCCGGTGGCGGCGGTGCGGCGCTTCCTCCCGCGGGGGATGCTGCTCGGCGCCAGCGTCCACTCGCGCGAGGAGGCGCTGGAGGCGGCGGAGGCGGGCGCCGACTACGTCACCTTCGGTCCCGTCTTCCCCACCCGCTCCCATCCCGGCCGGCGCGCGCAGGGTCTGGCCGCCCTGGCCGCAGTGGTGGACGTCGTCCGCCGGCCGGTCCTCGCCATCGGCGGCATCACGCCGGAGAACGTGGCCGACGTCCTGGCCACCGGGGCGGCCGGCGTCGCCGCCATCGGGGCCATCCTGGAGTCGGCCGAGCCGGGCGCGGCGGCGCGGCGGCTCCTCGACGCCATCGACCGCGCCCCGGGCCGCCCCCGCTTCCGCCTCCCCGCGACTCCGCCCCCCGCGCCTGCCTCGATGCCGTTCGGGAGGTGACCCCCTTGCAACTTTGGGTCAACGGGAAGCCCGACAACGTCGACGACGGTCTCCGGCTGGAGGCCTTCCTCGCCGCGCGGAAGATCGCGCGCCCCGGCCTGGCGATCGCGCTCAACGGCCGCGTCCTCCGCCCGGACGAAAACCCCGAGCTCCGCGACGGCGACCGCCTGGAGCTGGTGCGCGCCGTGGCCGGCGGCTCGGGCGACGCCGGGGAGACCCTGCACATCGCCGGCGTGCCGCTCCGCAGCCGGCTCTTCGTCGGCACCGGCAAGTACCCCGACGAGGAGAGCATGCGCCGGGCGCTGGAGGCGGCCGAGCCCGGCCTGGTCACCGTCGCCGTCCGCGCCATGAACCTCGAGGCGGGCGAGCGCGGCCTGCTCGAAGCGATCGACCTGGGCCGCTACAAGCTCCTGCCCAACACGGCCGGTTCCACCGGCGTCGCCCAGGCGGTCCACATGGCCGAGCTGGCGCGGGTGGCGACGGGCACCGAGTGGATCAAGCTCGAGATCGTCGGCGACGCGCGCACGCTCTGGCCGGACGTCGCCGCCACGGTGGAGGCGACGCGCGAGCTGGTGAGGCAGGGCTTCGTCGTCCTCGCCTACACGAGCCCCGACCTGGTCGCCGCCCTCCGCCTGGAGGAGGCGGGCGCGGCCGCCGTCATGCCGCTGGCCTCACCCATCGGCACCGGCCAGGGCTTCCAGGACTGGGCCGGGCTGCGCCGCATCATCGAGCGCGTCCAGGTTCCGGTGGTGATCGACGCCGGGCTCGGCGTCCCCTCCGAGGCCGCGCGCGCCCTGGAGATGGGCGCCGACGCCGTCCTCGTCAACAGCGCCATCGCCTACGCCGGCGACCCGCCCGCCATGGCGGCCGCCTTCCGGCTGGCGGTGGAGGCCGGGCGCCGCGCCTTCCTCGCCGGTCGCATGCCGGTGCGGGAGGAAGCGGTCCCCTCCAGCCCCACGGAGGGGCTCCCCACCCCGTCGGGCCTGCCCGCCTCGCTGCGGGGTGCGACGCCGTGAACCACCCCGCCCCCCTGGAGCCGGCACCCGAGGTGCTGGTCGTCGGCGGCGGCGTCATCGGCGCCGCCATCGCCTGGCGCCTCGCCCGCCGGGGCCGGCGGGTGGCGCTCCTCGAGGCCGCCTCCCTCGCCTCCGGCGCCTCCGGCGCGGCGGCGGGCATGCTCGCCGCCCAGGCCGAGCAGCCGCACCCGGGTCCCATGTTCGAGGCGGGCCTTCTCTCGCGCCGCCTCCTCCTGGAGTGGCGCGACGAGCTCGAGGAGGCGAGCGGCCGCCGGCTCGGCCTGGTCACGGCCGGCCTCCTGCGCGTGGCCGCCTCCGAGGCGGAGGTCGCCGAGCTGAAGGAGCGGGTGGCCTGGCAGTCGGCCGCCGGCGGCCCAGTCCGGCTGGCACCGGATCTCGTAGCGGACGCGGAGGGTCTCGTCCTCCAGGCGGGCGATCACCAGGCCGTTCATCACGGTCTCGCCCGCCCCGCACCGGAGGTCGAGGTGCTCCAGACCCAGCCAGCGGACGGACGACCAGAACGCGTCCCGCCTCACGAGCGTCCCTCCTCGTGCCCGGGATCGACGGCCAGCGCGAGCGGGCGGCGCCGGCGGACCGCGATTCCCCCTGTTCCTCCCGGGTGGCCCGGGTCAGACGGCGGCTGGTCGGCGAAGCCCGCCTCCGCCGCCATCGGCGGCAGGTCGTATGGACGCTGGTGGGTGAGGATCGCCGGTGAGAGAAAGGTGCCTTTCTGGCACGGAGTCGGGCCTTTGAGGGAAGATCCGAATACCGCCGGAAGCGGGCGCCTTGCGGCTGAGGGGTTCGACGGGCGCCTCCGGCATCTCCTGCCGGGTGGAGAGGCCGTTTTTGATCGCGACGGATTTCGCTGCGTTCGCCACTGTACGCATGCCGGCCGGCCCGGAGCGGCGGGCGCTCGACTGCCGGCACGGCCTCGGGCCCCGCGGATGGCATCGGCTCGCTCCCATAACCGCCGTCCGCGGCCCCGTCGCCCTCCCGCCGACCTACCGCTGGAGGCCGCGGGCGGCGCGCGCCCTCGCGCGCCGCTGCCGGGCCGCCTCCCGCAGGCGCGGGGCGAGGCGGCGGGCGTACCACCAGGCGAGGGCGAAGCCGCCGCCGAGGATGAGGAGCGCGGGCCAGCCCGCGGTCAGCGCGGCCACGACCCCCAGGGCGGCGAAGACCAGCGCGGTCAGCGCCGGCAGCCAGGGAACCGCCCAGGCCCGGTAGGGCCGCTCCGTCCCGGGCTCCTTCCGCCTGAGCCGGATGACCGCCACCGAGGCGAGGGCGTAGACGACTCCCTCCAGCGCCGCCGCCGTGTCGACGACGGCCGCGAAGCCGGCGGTGGCGGCGACGACCAGCGAGGCCGCCAGGACAAGGGCGAAGAGGAGGAGGAGCGCGTTGCGCGGGGTGAAGAAGCGCGGGTGGACGGCGGCGAGCCACTCCGGGAGCGAGCCCTCGCGGGCGGTGGCGTAGAGGAAGCGCGAGGCGGCCGTCAGGCCCGCGTTGAAGGTGCTGCCCGTGGCGGCCAGCGAGACGGCCACCATCCAGAGCCCGCCGAGCCCGCCCAGCGCCTTCAGGGCGAAGGCCATCTGCGGCGCCGGCGCGGCCAGCTCGGCCGCGCTCAGGAAGTGTCCCATGGCCGTGGTCACGGCCATGTAGGCGAAGGTGAGGAGGAGCACCGCCAGGCTCATCCCGCGCGCGATCAGCGCGTTGTCGGTCACTTCCTCCGCCAGCGGCGTCACCCACTCGAAGCCGACGAAGAGGAAGACGCCCACCGCCGTCGCCTGCGCCACCTGCGCGCCGCCGCCGGGATGGAGGAGCGCCGGCAGGGCGAAGCGGACCCGGTCGAGCGCCAGGAAGGCCATGACGAAGAGCGAGAGGACCAGGCCGTAGGTGATCACGTCCTGGAGGCCGCCGGCGATCTCGAGACCCCGGTAGTTGGCGGCCAGCGCCACCAGGAGGAGCCCCACGATCCAGACCGCCGCCGGCACGCCGGGCAGGACGACGTGGAGCGACTGCGCCAGCACGTACGCCTCGGCGGCCAGCACCAGGATCATGACGAACATGTAGAGGCTGCTCAGGGCGAGGGCCAGGTCGTCGCGGAAGGCGCGCCGGAAGTAGAGCCGGATGGCGGCGGCCGAGGGCATCATGCCGTTCAGCTCGGCGAAGGTCTGGGCGACGAGGAAGGTGAGCGCCCCGGCCAGGAGGACCGGCCACCAGGCGGCGTCGCCGCGGACCGAGGCCGCCACCTGCGCGGCGGCGACGAAGGAGGAGGTGGCGAAGGTGATGCCGGCCGAGCTGCTGACCACGGTCCGCAGGCGGAGCACCCGCCGCAGCGCCGGCTCGCCGCCCGCCGCCTCGTGGACCGCCGAGGAGCCGGCCACCCCTACTCCCCCCAGACCATCAGCGTGAAGACGTCCAGCTTCATCATGTCCGCCTCGCTGGAGCGGACCACCAGGCTCCCGTCCAGGTAGGGGTCGGTGGGCGAGAGCTCGCCCCGGAAGATGGCGGCCAGCGTCTCGCTCTCCGACTCGAGCACGATCTGCGCCGAGGCGGGCAGCGCGCCGTCGTCCAGGAAGCGGACCCTCCCCCCGGAGACCTCGAGTCCCAGCCGCCAGCCCGCGTCCTTCGCCCGGATCAGGATCGTCCGCTCCCAGCCCGCGGCCATCTGCGCCAGCTGCGGGTTGGCGTTGAAACGGTCGACGAAGGCCTCCAGGATGCGGCCCATCTCATCCGCGCCGACCATCGGCGTCCGCCCCCTCCTCCTCGGCGGCCAGATCCAGGACGACCGGACGGTAGCCGATCCGGTCCAGGAAGCTCTCGTACCCCGCCTCGTCCAGCTCCTCCGGGCGCCGCCCGCTGGCGGCGATCAGCGCCGCCTCCAGCACGTTGGTGCCGAAGGAGCGGCCGCCCACCAGCGGCGTCGTGGTGAAGAGCCAGCGCACGCCCCGCCGCCGGAGCTCCCGCCGGTCATCGGCCGTCGTCGTGTTGGTCAGGATCGCCTTGCCGTCCAGCCGCTCGGGCATGTAGCGGCGGATGTAGTGGAAGTCGCCGGCGACCAGGTCGGCCTCGGCGTAGGCCTCGGGGAAGCGCGCCTCGGGGGGCGCTTCCTGGGCGCTTCCCGTGGGGTAGAGCATGCGGATGGGCAGCTTGACCATCTCGCGGGCGAGCCGCCGGGCGATGGTCCGCAGCTCCTCCAGCGAGCGGATGGGGTAGGGGATGCCCGGGCCGAACATCAGGTCGCCGTACGTGACCCGGCAGCCGGCTTCCTCCAGCGCCACCGCCATGCCGTAGCGGTCGAGCGCGGAGACCATCAGCACCTTCAGCCCGGCGAAGGGGAGCGGGCCGTGGCCGGCCAGCCAGCGGACGGCACGCGGCTCCAGCGTGCGCTTGAGGCCCGAACCGTCGACCACCGGCGTCCGCCGCGCCGCCCGGAGGAGACGCTCGCCGTCGGCGACGACGTAGCGGTCGCCGGCGATGTACAGGTAGACGTCGAGTCCCCCGAGGCCGATGGCGTCGACCCTTCCGTCCAGCTCGGCGACGGCGCGCTCGGCCGCGTCGACGTCGCCGTCGAAGCCGCGCCGGCTCACCTCGATCCGCTCGCCCAGCAGATCCAGGAAGGCGGTGTGGTCGCGCCGGCTGGAGCCCAGGCTGACGGAGACCACCCTCTTGCTCGCCGTGGCGCTCACCTCTGCATCACCGGGGCATGGTACTCCAGCTCCGGCGGCCGGTCCAGCGGGCCCGGGCTCAGCCCATCGCCTTCAGCCGCTCCGGATCCGTGCTGAGGACGACGCTTCCTTCGCGCACCAGCAGGAAGACCGACTGGTTCGGCTTCACCCGCAGCGCCTGTCGCGCCACGGGCGGCAGGACGATCCGGCCCTTGGGATCGATGCGCACCGCGATCAGGCGGAGCTGCTCCGCGCCGCCGCTTCCGTCGACCATGCCGACCTCCCCCTCTCGCGGGAGCCGCGAGCCGCCGCCGCGCCGAACGGGGCGGCGGGCGGGACGGCCGCCCTGCCCGCCGCCGCGCGGCTCAGTGCAGGAGCTGCTGGGCGGGCACGACCGCCCCCTTGTAGTGCGACTCGATGAAGGCCTTCACCTGGGGCCCGACCAGCGCCCGCGCCAGCGCCTCGACGGCCGGCTTCCCCACCTCGTCCCGGCGGACCACCAGCACGTTGGCGAAGGGCGAATCCGCCTCTTCAAGGTAAAGAGGCGCCGGGTGCTTGAGAAGACCGGCCTTGCGCGCCTCCAGAACGTAGTTGGTGTTGATGGCGGCCAGGTCGACGTCGTCCAGGGCGCGCGGGATGATCTCCGCGGCCAGCTCGCGGATCTGGTAGCGGTGCGGGTTGGCGGCGACGTCGGCCAGCGTCGCCGTGTAGCCGGCCCCGGGCCGCAGGCGGATCAGACCCGCCGACTGGAGCAGGAGGAGCGCCCGGCCGCCGTTGGTCGTGTCGTCGGGGATGGCGATGGTCGCCCCGTCCTTCAGCTGGGCGAGCGAGGTGATCCGGTTCGAGTAGAGACCCATCGGCTCGATGTGCACCTTGGCGATGGCCACCAGCCCGCCGCCGTTGTGGGCGTTCCAGTCGTCCAGGTAGGGGATGTGCTGGAAGTAGTTGGCGTCCAGGCTCCCGTCCTTCAGCGCCGGGTTGATCTGCGTGTAGTCGGAGAACTCGACCACCTGCAGGCGGATGCCCTGCCTGGCCAGGATCGGCTTGACCACCTGCTCCAGGATCTCGGCGTGCGGCACCGCCGTCGCTCCGACCTTGAGGAGCGTGGTCGCCTGGCCGGCGGCCTTCGTCCCGCTCTCCTGCGCGGCCGTGCCGGTGCCTCCCGTCCCGCCGCAGGCGGCGGCCAGCAAGGCCAGGGGCAGAAGGATCCCGGCCGCCCACCGGCCCGCCCCGACCGCCCGCCCCGCCCGGGGCAGCGCCTCCCGGAAGCGCGAACAGAGCCCGTCCGCTGCTGCGACTCTCTCCGTCATTCTTCGCTTCCTCCTCGCCGCGTCGAAGAATCGCCGAACCGTCTCAGCCGCGATGGTCGAGGCGCCGCGCCAGCCGGTCGCCGGCGAACTGGACCGCCTGCACCAGCACGACCAGCACCACGATGGCCCAGAAGAGGACCCCCACCTCGTAGCGCTGGTAGCCGTACCGGTAGGCCAGGTCGCCCAGCCCCCCGCCGCCGACGGCGCCGGCGACGGCCGAGTACTCGACCAGCGAGACGGCCGCCACCGTCACCGCCAGCACCAGCTCCGGCAGCGCCTCCCGCCAGAGCACCTTCCAGACCACCTGCCAGCTGCTCGCCCCCATGGCCAGCACCGCCTCCACCGCGCCCCGGTCGACCGCGCGCAGCGCCCCCTCCACCAGCCGGGCCACGTAGGGCGTGGCGCCGACGGCCATGGGGACGACGGCCGCCGAGGTACCGATGGAGGTGCCGACCACCCAACGCGTGAAGGGGATGATGGCCACCATGAGGATCAGGAAGGGGATGGACCGGCCCACGTTGACCACCGCCGCCAGCGCGCGCTGGAGCGGCGGGATGGGCGCGATCAACCCCTCGTCGAGGACCACCAGCAGCGTGCCCAGCGGCAGCCCGGCCAGCACGGCCGCCAGCAGGCTGAGGCCCACCATCTGCAGGGTCTCCAGCGTCGCCCGGAGGAGCTCGGCCGCCAGCTCAGGCATCGCCCGGCCCTCCCTCCGCCACGGGCAGCGCCGTCCCCAGCAGCTGCCGGACAGCGGCCGACTGCGGCCGTTCCAGGAGGCGCGCCGTCGCTCCGCTCTCGACCACCCGGCCCGACTCCAGCACCAGCACCCGCGAGCAGACGGCGCGGACGGCGCCCAGGTCGTGGCTGACCAGGAGGATCGCCACGCCCGACTCGCGCCGGATGGCGTCCAGCAGCTCGAGGATCGAGGCGGACGTCGCCGGGTCGAGCGCCGAGGTCGGCTCGTCGCAGAGGAGGAGCGACGGGGTGAGCGCCAGCGCCCGCGCGATGCCGACACGCTGCCTCTGCCCGCCGCTCAGCTGGGCGGGGTAGGCTTCCTCCCACCCCTCCAGCCCCACGCGGGCCAGGAGCTCCCTGGCCCGCGCCTCCGCGCGGCGCCGCGGGAGACCCGCCAGCTCCATGGGAAGCAGGACGTTCCCCAGCGCGGTCCGCGAGGCGAGGAGGTTGAAGTGCTGGAAGACCATCCCCACCTTCCGTCGCAGCGCGCGCAGCGCGCGCCCGCGCAGGCGGCCCACCTCCTCGCCCGCCAGGAGGACGCGGCCGGCGTCGGGCCGCTCCAGCCCCACGGCGCAGCGGATCAGCGTGCTCTTGCCCGCCCCGCTCCGGCCGACGACGCCCAGCGCCTCGCCCGCCGCCAGCTCCAGGCTGACGCCGTCCAGGGCGACCCTGGAGCCGTACCGCTTGCTCAGGCCCTCGATCGCCAGCACGGCCGGCCCGGCCGTCCGGCCGGCGAAGGTCGCCACTCGCCTCTCCCCCTTTCGTCGCCCGTCCCACGCCGGGCCCGCGCGCCCCCGCATGCGCCCTCCCGCGGGGCGGCGGAGGCACAAAAAAGCCCCTCGCGCGAGGGGCACCATCCGTCCGCCACTCTCATCTCTCGGCATGCCGCCGCAGGAGTTAGCACCGCTGCCACGCGCGTGGCCGGTTGCCGGGCTTCATCGGGCCAGTCCCTCCGCCTGCTCTGGATGGGAGGTGCTTCGCGTCGGTATTCGGTTCAGTCGGAGGTTGAGTCTAGCCGTCCCCACCGTCCGCGTCAAGTTTCGCAGGTGCCGCCGGGAGGCGCCGCGGGTGCCCGCCCGGCGGGAGGTGTGGCCCGCCGGCGCCGGTGCCCGGCCCGGGAGCGACGCTCCGTCTCAGCTCGGCGCGATGGAGGCCGGCTTCGCCGCGGGGCAGTCGAACTGCGCCCAGTTCCAGTAGGGGCTCTTGGCCGGGCAGAGCCGGATCCCCTCGCTCCGGTCGAGCGCCGCCACCACGGCGGAGGCGAGGAGCGCGTTGCCCGCAGGCGTGGCGATGTGCACCCCGTCGGGGGCGCGGACGTCCTGGAGGACGCCGGAGGCGTCCCGGATGTAGCGCGTATAGCGGCCCGAGGCGTCCTGGAAGAGCTCCCACGAAGAGACGTAGAGCACGCCGGGATGCGCCGCGGCCTCCGCCTCGTAGACCGCGTTCAGCTCCTGCATGGCCGTGTTGGAGAGGACCGCGGCGGGCGACATGATCGGCATGCCGACCCAGACCACGTGGGCCCCCGCCTGCGTCGCCTCCTCCATGACGGCGGCGACCCGGGCTCCGTACGCCTCCTTCCAGAGATCCCCGCCGAACTTGACGTAACGGCCGTCCTGGATGAAGCTGACCGCGTCGTTGCCGCCGAACATGGCGACGACCACCTGCGGGCGGAAGGCGGCCAGCTCCTGACGGAGCTCGGCCGGCCAGTCGTAGTAGGACCTGTTCACCAGTCCGGACGAGCCGACCGCCTTGAGGACGAGCCGGACGTCCGGGCGCTTGCCGACGACGTCGCGCAGCCCGAAACCGAGGTCCATGCCGAGCGAGTCGCCGATGACGAGGATCGTGAGGGGATGATCCGGGCTCGGCTGGACGAGGGCCGGCGGTCCGGGAGGGCCCGCCGGGCGCGTCGCGCCGGGGGAGGCGCCGCTCTCCCGGCCGGCGGCCCGCGGCGATGGCGGCTGCGAGACCGGGCGGGACGCTTCGGAGCGCGGGCGGGAGGGCGCGGTGCCGGCCGTCACGACGCCGCACGCCACTCCCAGGCTCATGGCCAGGCCGAGCGCGGCCCATGTCGCGCCCCTTCGCAGCGCTCTCGGCATCCGCGAGCCCTCCTGCCGGCGAGGATCGGGCGGTTCGAGCGGCGGGGCGTCCGGAGCCGCAGCGATTCTCCCTCGCCACGCGAGGGATTCGACGGCGTCGTGCGCCGCTTCCTGCCGGATGCGGGCGGTTCCGGTCGAAAAGGTCCGGCCCTTCGCGCCTCCGCCCTCGGAGAGCGGGGAGAGGGTCAGGCGGCGCGGGCGACCGGGGGCGCCAGCGCTTCCTGGGAGTCGGGGTCGAAGAGGTGGACCCGCTCCGGCTCGACGGCGGCGCGCAGCGGCTCGCCCACCCTGTAGCGGAGGTCGGGCCGGGTGCGGGCCGTCAGGCGGTCGTCGCCCGCCGCCAGGTGGAGGTAGCTCTCGGCGCCCAGCGGCTCGATCACCTCCACCACCGCCTGGAAGGCGGAGCCCGCCAGCGCCGCCACCCGCTCGGGCTCGGTGAGCACGTGCTCGGGCCGGACGCCCAGCACCATCTCGCGGCCGTGGCGGAGGCCCGGCAGCTCGGCCAGGCGCGCCGGGAGGCGGACGTCGAGGCCGCTGGAGCGGAAGCGGACGCCCTCTTCGTCGCGCTCGATCCGCCCGCGCACGAAGTTCATCTGCGGCGAGCCGATGAAGCCGGCGACGAACATGTTGGCCGGGTGGTCGTACAGCTCCACCGGGGTGGCCACCTGCTGCACCCGGCCGTGGTGGAGGACCGCGATCCGGTTGCCCATGGTCATGGCCTCCACCTGGTCGTGGGTGACGTAGATGGTGGTCGTCCCCAGGCGCTGGTGGAGACGGATCAGCTCGGTCCGGGTCTGGACGCGCAGCTGGGCATCCAGGTTGGAGAGCGGCTCGTCCATCAGGAAGACCTGCGGCTCCCGCACGATCGCCCGTCCCAGCGCGACCCGCTGCCGCTGGCCGCCCGAGAGCTCCCGCGGCCGCCGCTGGAGCAGCTCCGCCAGGCCCAGGCTCTCCGCCACCTCGCGCACCCGCCGGTCGATCTGCTGCCTGGGCACCTTGCGCATGCGCAGGCCGAAGGCCATGTTCTCGTAGACGTTCATGTGCGGATAGAGCGCGTAGTTCTGGAAGACCATGGCCACGTCCCGGTCCTTGGGCGGCAGCTCGTTGACCAGGCGGTCGCCGATCCAGATCTCGCCCTCGCTCGCTTCCTCCAGCCCCGCGATCATGCGCAGCAGCGTCGACTTGCCGCAGCCCGAGGGGCCGACCAGGACCATGAACTCGCCGTCCTCCACCCGCAGGTCGACGTCCCGCACCGCCTCCACCGGACCGAACCGCTTCGTCACGTGCCTCAGCTCGACGCGCGCCATGTCCGCACCTCCGTCTCCCACCGCTCGGCCTCCCCCGCCTCGGGCGCCGGAGGAAGCGGAACCCGCAACCGGTCGCCCGCCTCCTCGTAGCGCCAGCCCGGCCGCACCTCCGGGCGGCCGCCCAGCGCCCGGGCGACGCCGTGGAGGACGAGCCAGCGCTCCCGCCGCGGCGAGCGGTAGCCGCCTTCGGATTCGACGCTGACCCGCAGCGCCTCCTCCCCCGCCGTCACGCGCAGCCGGCTCTCGCGCCGCGCGCCGCGCAGGTAGGCGAAGGAGCGGCCGTCGTCCTCGTGCAGCGCCGGCCGCAGCTCGGCCACCGTCCGCGCGACGGCGGGCGCCCGCCGCGCCGCCTCCCGCCCCCCGCCCGGCCGCGGCGCGAGGAAGGCGTGGAACTCCAGCGGCCCCGCCGCCGGCTCCGCCAGATGCGCGGTGGACGCCACCTCGGGCCCCAGCGGGAGGACCGCGCCCTCGCGGACGAAGGCCGGCAGCCGGTCCAGCGGCGCCTCCGCCAGGATGTCGGCCGGACCCCGGTACCAGCGGCCGCTCCAGGCGTCCCGCCAGCGCCCCGGCGGCAGGTGGACCGGCCGGTGTCGCGCCCCGGGCCGGTCGACCGGTGCGAGCAGCAGCTGCTCGCCGAGGAGGAACTGGTCCCAGACGCCATGCGAGCCCGGGTCCTCGGGGAAGACCAGCCAGAGCGGGCGCATGGGCGGCAGGCCCGTCCGCTCGGCCTCGCGGAAGAGCGAGTAGAGATAGGGCAGGAGCCGGTAGCGGAGGCGGAGGTAGCGGCGCGCGATCGCCTCCACCTCCGGCCCGAAGGACCAGGGCTCCTGCTGCCGCGTGCCCAGCGAGGTGTGCGTGCGGCAGAAGGGGCTGAAGGCGCCCAGCTCGATCCAGCGGGCGTAGAGCTCGGGCGAGCCGTCGCCCAGGAAGCCGCCGATGTCCGTCCCGGCGAAGGGCACCCCGGAGACGGAGAGGCCCAGGAGCATGGGCGTCGCCATCTGCAGGTGCTCCCACCAGCTGGAGTTGTCGCCCGTCCAGACCGCCGCGTAGCGCTGGATCCCGGCGAAGCCCGCCCGCGTCAGGAGGAAGGGCCGCTCCTCCGGCCGCACCCGCAGCATCCCCTCCCGCGTCGCCTCCGCCTCCAGCAGCGCGTAGGCGTTGTGGACCGCGGCGTGGGGCAGGCTGCGGCCGCGGTCGTCGCGGTGGGTCACTTCCTCCGGCATGCTCTTGCCGGGTCCGTCGAAGACCGCCGGCTCGTTCATGTCGTTCCAGATGCCGTCCACACCCTGCTCCAGGAGATCCCGGTGGAGGTCGCCCCACCAGCGGCGGACCTCCGCCCGCGCGAAGTCGGGGAAGGCCGTCTCCCCGGGCCAGACCTCGCCGCGGTAGATCGCGCCCTCGCGCGTGCGGCAGAAGGCGTCGCGCTCCAGCCCTTCCTGGTAGACGCGGTAGGCGGGGTCGACCTTCACCCCGGGATCGACGATGGTCACCAGGTGGAAGCCCTCGCGGGCGAGCTCCCGCGCCAGCCCGGCCGGGTCGGGGAAGCGCCGGCGGTCCCAGGTGAAGAGGCGGTAGCCGTCCATGTAGTGGATGTCGAGGTGGATCGCGTCGCAGGGGATCCCCCGCCGGCGGAACTCCGCCGCCAGCTCGCGCACGGTCTGCTCGGGGTAGTAGCTGTAGCGCGACTGGTGGTAGCCCAGCGCCCAGAGCGGCGGCAGCGGCGGCCGCCCGGTCAGCTCCGTGTAGCGCTCCAGCACCTCCGCCGGCTCCGGCCCCGCGATCAGGTAGAGCTCCAGCTCGCCCGCGCGCGCGTCGACGCCCACGCGGACCGCCTGCGGGTCGCTCGCCGCCAGGTCGAAGCTCGTCCGCCAGGTGCTGGCCACGAAGAGGCCGGCGCTCCGCGCCGCCTCGGCCCCCACCGGCCGCAGCAGCATCAGGAAGGGGATGGCCTGGTAGAGCGGATCCGTCTCCGGCAGGTGCGGAAGGACGTCCCGGCACCACTGGACGAGCCGCCTCCCGCGGTGATCGAGGAAGCCCACCTTCTCCCCGAGACCCACGTACCGCTCGCCGGGCAGGGCGCGCAGCCGGCAGCGGAGCTCCCCCTCGGCCTCCTCGAAGGCGCCCGGCCCGAGTTCGGCCACCGGCCGCCCCCGCCGGTCGCGGAGACGGAGCGCGAAGGGCTCCGGCCGCACCTCCAGCCGCAGCTCGCCCGTGCTCAAGCGAAGCCAGCCGTCGCGGCTCCCCAGGCGGCGCAAGCGCCCGCTCGGCCGGAAGCCGGGGTCGAGCCAGACCGGCCGGCCGTCCAGAGCCGGCGCCGGCGCTTCACTCCCCCCGCGCCGCCAGCGGAGCCGGAGCACGTGCGGCGTCACCGCCTCCAGCTCGACGCGGGCGCCGGCGGCCGCGCCCCCCGCGGACGGCGCCTCGAGCCTCAGGACCTCCTCCCGCCGGGGGCGGCTCTCCCGTCCCGCCGGCGTGCGGAGTCGGGAACGCTTCCTCTCGGGCAACGATCGACGCCCCCCACGCCGCCAAGAGTAGCCGTCATCCGTCCCTCCCGCCAGGAAGCTCGAGACCCCTCCCCGCCGCCCGAGCGGACGGGACGCGGCCCGGATCGCCGCCGGCCGCCTCCGGCTCGCCCCGGACCGCCTCCCGCCCGGCCGGAGAGCGGCCCTCGCGCAGCAGCGAGAGCGCGGCGCCCAGGGCGGCGAGGAGCGCTCCGACCAGCCAGGCGTCGCGCAGCCCGAACCAGAAGGCCAGCCGCCCCAGCTCGGCGGGGGCGAGGCCCGCGCCCCCGAGGACCGCCGTCCAGGCCGAGCGGCGCGCCGTGAAGACCAGGTCGGCCACGGCCACCCCCAGCACCATGCCCACGTTCCGGACCGCCGCCAGGACCGAGGAAGCGATCCCGAGCCGGGAGCGGGGCGCCGCCCCCATCACCGCGCTGTTGTTGGGCGCCTGGAAGATGCCGGTCCCCAGCCCGTAGACGGCCATCCTCCAGGCCACCTGCCAGGCCGGGGCGCCGGGTCCGAGCCCGGTCAGCAGGAGCAGCCCGAGCCCGGAGAGCGCCAGCCCCGCGAAGGCCAGCGAGCGGGTCCCGATCCGGTCCGACAGCGCCCCCGCCACCGGCGCCAGGACCAGCACCATCAGCGGGTGGGCGGTCATCACCAGCCCGGCGTGCAGGGGGTCGAGGCCGAGAAGCTGCTGCAGGTAGAACGGCATCAGGAAGGTGAGGACGAACTGCGTCATGAAGCTCAGCAGCCCGGCCGCCGAGGCGGCGCTGAAGGTCCGGCTGCGGAAGAGCGTCAGGTCCAGCATCGGCTCCGGAACCCGCAGCTCCCAGAGGACGAAGAGCAGCCCCACCACGAGCCCGACCGCCGTCGCCGAGAGGATGGCCGGCGAACCCCATCCCCAGCTCTCGCCCTCGCTGGCCGCGAGGAGGAGCGCGCCCAGCGAGAGCAGGGCCAGGAGGGAGCCGGGCAGGTCGAAGCGTTCGCCGCCTCCCCGCTCCCCCTCCGGCAGCACCCGCCCCGTCCAGACGAGCGCGGCGAGGCCGATGGGCAGGTTGATGTAGAAGACCGACCGCCAGTTGGAGAGGTCGGTCAGCGTCCCGCCCAGCGTCGGGCCGAGCGCGAGGCCGGCGGCGATCGCCATGCCGTTGAGGCCGAGCGCCCTTCCTCGCTCCTGCGCGGGGAAGACGGCGGTCAGGATGGCCGGGCCGACGGCCATGAACATGGCCGCCCCCAGCGCCTGGATGACGCGCGCCACCAGGAGCAGCGAGAAGGTGGGCGCCGCGCCGCTCATGGCGGATCCGGCGGTGAAGACCAGGATCCCGGCCCGGAAGATGCGCCGGTAGCCCCACATGTCCCCCAGGCGGCCGAAGCCCAGGAGCGTCGAGCCGATGACCAGCAGGTAGACCATCACCACCCAGCTGACGGCGGCCAGGCCGACCCCGTACTGGTGGGCGATGACGGGCATGATGACGTTGGAGACGCTGCCGTCGACGGGTCCCATCGCCCCGCCGAGGACGACGGCAGCCAGGATGCTCCAGCGGTCCGGCCGCGGTTCGAGGCGCCGGGCGCCGGTCGCGACTCGTTCCCCCGTTCCCTCTCCCTCCCCGACCTGCCCGCGGATCACCCGAAAGGGCGACACGGCTCCAGGGTAGCACCGGCGAGGGCCGTCCGTCGAAGCCTGCGCGGCGCGGGGAACAACCGCTACCATCGGGGGCGGAGGCGGTCCACCTGCGCAACTCGCGATTCCCGCTGCCGCGCGAACACGGCTCCTGGGTGATGCTCGCCCTGCCGCCGCTCCTGCCGCTCCTCGCCCTGCGCGCCTGGAAGCCCGCCGCGGGGCCCGCGCTGCTCGCCATCCTGGCGCTCTTCCTCGCCCGCGAACCGCTCCGCCTGCGCGTCCGCCGGGCCGGGAGCCCGGCGGCGGCGACCGCACCGCTCCTGTTGGCCGGAGCGGCCGGCCTCGCGGCGCTCCTCCTCTCCCGTTCCCCCGCGCTGGCCGGCTGGGCCCTCCTGGCGCTGGCCGTCCTGGGCGGCGACCTCGCCTTCGCTCGCGCCGGCCGCCTCTCGCCCCGCCAGACGCTCCTGCGCGAGTTGATGGGCGTGCTCGGTCTGACCGCCGGCGCGCCGGCCACGGCGGCCGCGCTGGGAGCGCCGCTCGCCTTCCAGCTGGCGGTCTGGCTGCTGGCATGGCTGCCCTTCACGCTGGGAGCGCTGCACGTGGACCGCTTCATCGACTGGCGGCGGAGCGGCGCCGTCGAGGGCGAGCGGCGCCGCTCCGCGCTGCGCCTCTTCCTGGGCGCGTGCGGCGGGGCGGCTCTCGGGGTTGCCGCCCTGGCCGCGCTGGCGCCGCTCTCCGGCCTGCCTGCCGTGGCCGCCCTGGCCTGGTCGCCCGAACTGCTCCACCTTGCCTGGACGGCCTGGCGGCCGCGGGCGCGCGCCGACTTCAAGCGGCTCGGCCTCGAGGAGACTCTCTCGGGGACACTCTGGCTGCTCGTCGGTCTCGTGCTCGCCACCCGGCCGTAGCCGGCGGCGGTTCCGGCTCCTCGCGCGGCTGCATGCGCTCTCGACCTGCGGGGACGGCCGCGGGTCGACCGCCAGCGGGCCGGGTGCCGGCCCCTTCGACTCGCAGGAAGCCTTGATCCAGCCGTGATAAGCGTCAAGCCGGTCCGGCCTCGCAGGCGACCATCAAACCCTCTGGCTGGCCGTGCTTCCGCACCAGCCTGCGCGCCTCTTCGGGGGATTGGCGATCGTGCCCCAGTACCGGGTGCCCTCGCCCCTCCTCCGCGACCGCAACCGCGACGGTCTCCCTGGGGACGACCATACCGGCGAACCGTGCGCTACCCTTCGTCTCGGCCGGCGCCTTTCGTATGTGGCCCTGCGCCTGGGTTCCCTCGAGCGCAACCCGCGCACTGCGAACCAGGAGCCGGCCGTGTGCAGCATGAGGCGGTGCAGGGTGGCTTCTCGAGACGTAGTAGGCTGGGAGCCGAGGGGATCGCCATGGACGGGCAGGCGTGGCCACTGCCGGAGATCCTCCGGCCGCTCTTCCACAACTACGCTCCCGATAGCATCGACCCGACCAGGGATGCCGAATGGATCATCCTGACGGTGCTGCTGTACGGCGATCTGGAGCACTGGAAGTGGCTCTTCTCGACGTACGGGTGGGAGCGGGTGAAGGCGGTCGTGGAGCGGGACCTCGGGGGCCACCGGGTGCTCCCGCACACGGTGGCGAACTTCTGGAGCGTCGTGTTCTGGAACAGGGCGCTGGATCCGCCGTCGCCCCGCAGCCGGTGGGTGCCCACGCGGCTGGTGCCGGGGGTCTGACCTGATGGCCGGTCTCCTGGAGAAGCTGGCCGGCTCGACCTCCGACGTACTCCGACAGCTCAGGGACGCGCGTCTGCTTGAGGCCTACTACCTGACCGGCGGCACGGCGCAGGCCGTTCAGCTGGACCATCGGATCTCGCTCGACCTGGATCTGTTCACCCGGGAGCCGGTGCGCACGATCCCGGCGGCTCGAGTCCAGGATCGGTGCATCAGGCTCTTCGGAGAAGCCGCGGTGAGGACGGTGCTCCGCGAGCCTGACCAAATCTGGATCGAGATCCGGGGGATCCAGGTGAGGTTCCTCGCGTTTCCGTATCCCCACCGGTACCCGTTCCTGGAGCCGGACGGCGTGGCGGTGGCCGACGTTCGCGACATCGCTCTCCAGAAGGCCTTGGCGATCGGGCGCAGGGCGGTGGCGCGGGATTACATCGACCTCGCCTGGATTCTCCGTTCCGGGCGGATGAGTCTTGAGGAGTTGGTGCGCGAGGCCCAGGAGGCGTTCCGACTGGACGGAGAACAGGCGTTTTCGCCGCGGCTGTTCTTCCAGCAGCTTCTCTACACGGCGGACTTGGAGGACAAGGAAGCGGCCGTGGCGACCCTGCGCGAGCGCACGAGCTTCGAGGAGCTGGAGAAGATCCCTCCTAAATGGACTGGTCCTGCTGGAACGGCTGGTGGAGCGGCGCTTCGGCCCACGGGTGGCGCGGCGGGCGGTCCTTCTGCCCTCCTTCCCGACCGCCTTCTATTTCCTCCGCCATCTACACGGGAGGCGCTCTTCCTCTTCGCTGCCAGCGTGGCCGCCTTCTGGGCGGCGGAGCGGGAGCGCTGGACGTGGGCCGCCCCTGGCTGTGGGCGGCGGCGGCGCTGACGCGGAACCTGGGCGCGCTCTGCTCCCTGCCGCTGGCCTGGCTCGCCTGGGAGCGCTACGGGGCGGTCGGGTCCACGCGCCGGGAGTCAGCCTGCCCGGGCTGCGGCCGGCTCTCCCGGCGTGGCCGCAACGGGACCCGGCGAAGCCTCCGCGACCTGCCCTGGGCCTCAGTGCCCATCCTCTGACCGGCGTCACTCATACTTGACCAAACCCCCGGCCGTCACGCGCGTGCCAGGTAGACCACCCTGTCCCGCCACTCGGCCTCTCCGAGGCGCTCGTTCAGGCGCAAGAGGGCCCGAGCCATCCCTCCGACGTCGTTCGGCGGAAGCGTCCGGTAGTCCACGAAGATGACGCCTCCATGGCTCCGGCCGGCCTCCGCCCACGCCTTCAGAAGGGGCGGAACCGTCCGTTGATCGAACGTCACCAGAACCCGGGCTTCCTCCGCCGCCTCCGAGAGAATCTCCTCGTCGGGCGCCTCCAGGAAGCGTCCCGACCGCCACTCCCGCAGCGCCACCGCGTCCACCCCTGCCCGCGCCAGCGCCTTGGCCACGGCCGGGCCGATGTGCTCGTCCAGCAGAAGCCTCATCGCGGTTCCACGACGAAGCTCTCCGTCCCAGGCAACATGCGCCGCAGCCGCTCCAGCGCGGGCTCGTTATCCCGGATCGCCGCCTCGATCTCCTCCGGGTAGGCCTCGGCGTAGTGGAGCGCGGCCCGCACCTTGGCAGGCGGCCAGCCCAGGTGCTCCGCCAGGCGCTCGGCGTCACCCCCAAAGAACCGCGCCAGCAGAGCCACCTCCCAGACGGCGAGGCTCGTGCCGAGGACATACGCCTGCCGGCCGGCGGCCGAGTCCCGGAACTGGATGAAGCCGAACTCCGCCGTCCTGAGGGCCTCTTCCAGAAGCAGCACCGACGTCTCGCTCGGCGTCCGCCCCAACCTCCTCGCCATCCGCTCCAAACGCTCCCACTGGCCCTCCTTGAGACGCATGCTGACCACCTTCGACACGTCGGATCACCTCGAGTTACGGTCGCCACCAGTGTAACTCACAGCGCCGTCCCGCCGCCCTCCGCCGGCCTTCCACCCCTTTCCTCCTGCACCTTTAGACGCCGGAACCCGGCCAAACGACCGGCTTCCCTTCGTCCACCGCCCGTCACGCCCCGCGGTCGGCATGATTACCAGGAAGTCCCAGGCGCTCGGCGTGCGACCTCCCCGCGGATCGCGGGATCGACTTCTCGGACCACCGGCCGAGCGGCGGGCGGGGCGACCGGCGCTTCCACAAAATCTTGACAGACTCACGACGGGGATACGAAGGCAGCGGGGCAGGCTAGGGCCGGAAGGAGGGGAGCACGATGTCCCGATCGATGAAGATCCTTGCCGTGGCCGCGCTGGTGCTGGCGCTCGGCGCGGGCGCACTGGCGGGGGCGCTCCTCACCGGCGCCACGCAGGCGGCGGCGCCGACGGCGCCTGTCGCCGCCCTGCTTCCTCCCGCCCATCCGGGGCTGGTCGTCCAGCAGGCGCCGAACGGGTCGACGCCCGGCCAGCCGGCTCCCGGCCAGGGCCACAGGCGGGGAGCGGGCGCACGCTACGCGAGGATGGGCTGGGCGGCGGGCGGACCCGCGGTCGTCGCCAAGGAGCTGGGCATGACGGTGCAGGAGCTCGTCCAGGCCCGCCAGAGCGGCCAGTCGATCGCCCAGATCGCGCAGTCCAAGGGCGTCTCGCTCGATACGCTGATCAACGCGGTCCTGGCCGCGCCCAAGGCGGCGTTGGACGTGCGCGTCCAGCAGGGCGTCCTGACGGCCCAGCAGGAGCAGCAGATCCTCTCGCAGCTGCAGAAGCGGCTGGAGGCCAACTTCACGCGGACGGGAACCGGCCGGCCGAACTCCTCGGGCTCTCTGCCGGCTCCGCAGAGCACCGCGCCGCAGAGCAGCAACTGAACCGCCGGCCGGGTCCGTCCTGAGCCGGGCCGCGCGGGGCGGGTGCCCTGGTGCACCCGCCCCGCCCGCTCTACCCGCTCCACCCGCCCTTGAGCACGGGGAAGACTGAGCAGGGCATCCTGCGCGAAGGGCGGGCGGCGCCGGGGAAAGGATGCGTGGGCCGGCTTCTCTTGACCCCTTCCTGCCACGCCTCCCCCGGGGAACGGAGCCCCTCCGTCCGCCGGCGTGCCTTCCAGATTTGGTCCGCTTCGGAAGGTACGGTAGGTTGGTGCTGTTCCCGCGCCGGAGCGAGAGGGAGGCGGGCGATGGAAGAGCCCCGAGGGGAGACGGCCGGGCGGGTCACGATGCCGGAGCTCAGCGTGGTCCTGCCCGCCTATGACGAGGAGGCCAACATCGGCGACACCCTGGAAGAGGTGAGCCGCTTCCTGGAAGGTCTCGCGCTGGAGCACGAGATCCTGGTGGTCGACGACGGAAGCCACGACCGGACCGCGGCCGTCGTCGCCGCGCTGGCCGAGGCGCACCCGGCCGTCCGCCTGCTGCGCCATCCCAGGAACCTGGGCTACGGGGCCGCCCTGAGGACCGGCTTCGCCGCCGCCCGCGGGCGCTGGATCTTCTTCATGGATTCCGACGGCCAGTTCGACGTGCGGGACCTCGCGCGCTTCCTCGCGCAGCGGGAGAACGCCGACGTCCTCGTCGGCTACCGCGCCCGCCGCCGGGACGGCCCGCTCCGCCTCCTCAACGCCGCCGCCTGGAACCTCCTCGTCCGCCTGCTCCTCGGCGTCCGCGTGCGCGACGTGGACTGCGCCTTCAAGCTCTACCGCGCGGACGTCCTCCGGCGGCTGACGCTCACCTCCAGCGGCGCCACCATCAACGCGGAGATGCTGGCCCAGGTGCGACGACTCCGCTGCCGCCTCGTCGAGCTGCCCGTCCACCACTACCCGCGCACCGCCGGACGGGCGACGGGCAACGATCCGCGCGTGGTGCTCCGCGCCTTCCGCGAGCTAGCCCGCCTCTGGGCCGACCTCCGCCGCGCGCAGCCCCGGGAGAGGCTGGCAGCCGGACCCCGGCGCCGGGGCCGGCCGCGTTGAAGTGCGCTCCCGGGGGCTTCCTCGCCTCCGGGGCTCGCCGGGCCCCGACGCGGCCGGTGAGCCGACCCGGCCGGCGGCCCGGTCCGGCCGGCCAGGCCGAGGCGGCTTCAGGCGATCCAGTTCCAGGTCGTGAAGAGGGTGAAGAAGAAGGCCTGGACGAGGGGCAGGCCGGCCAGGAGCGCCGTCTCCAGCCAGGGCCGGCGCTCCGCCGCCTGGGCCAGCGTCACCATCAGCGGGAAGAGGACGACCACGTAGCGCGACATGCTGGCCAGCGGCGTCATCGAGTGGAGCGTCGGCGCCGACATGGGGATGAGGAGGCCGAGCAACGCCCAGGCCACCCAGGGCCAGGGCTGCCCCCAGCGCCTTCCCAGCAGCGCGAGGAGGAGCCCTCCTGCCGCCGCGAGCCCGTCGATGGTGCTGTAGAGCGGCGCGAACTGCGGGCGCCAGGCGCTGACGTAGACGCCCGCGGGCCAGCGGGAGGGCGGGGGCGGCGTCACGACCCGCTGGAAGGCCGTGGCCAAGCCCGCCCAGGGCGGCGAGAGGTGCCGGTTCCAGCCGCTCTCGGCGTGGAGGAAGCGGAGCGGATCGCCCGTGCTCTGCCAGAGGAAGACCGCCCAGGCGGCGAAGGCCAGGGGGATCAGGAGGAGTGGCGCGGCCCGCCGCACGGCCGGCCCGACCGCCCCGTAGCGCTCCCAGGCGAGCCAGGCCAGCGGCAGGAGCAGAAGCGCGCCCAGGTTCCGCGTCAGCGCCGCCGCCGCCCCGGCCAGGCCGGCCCACGTCCAGCGCTCCCGCTCCGCCGCCCAGAAGGCGGCCACGCTGGCGAAGAGGAAGAGCGCCTCCGTGTAGATGGCGGAGAAATAGAAGGCGGTCGGGAAGAGGAGGAGCAGAAGGACCGCCCGCCGCGCCACCCGTGGGCCGAAGCGCCGCTCCACCAGCCGTTCCAGCAGGACCAGTCCGAGCAGGAGGAAGAGGTTGGAGAGGAGGACGCCGACGACCGCGCCGTCCACTCCCGTCAGCCGCTCGCCCACCCCGATCAGGAGCGGGTAGAGCGGGAAGAAGGCCTCGGGCGAGTAGTGGCTGCGGACGGGGAAGCCGGAGTAGCCGTAGCGCGCGATCTCCAGATACCACTGCGCGTCGTAGCGATCCCACATGGTGAAGAGGAGCGGCGCCTGCGACATGGGCCACGGCTGCGCCGGACGACCCCCGGGAATGCGCAGGCTGGCGGCCCAGCCGATGAAGCTGAGCGCCAGCCGCGATCCGGCCCAGGCGGCGACGATCCATCCGGCTCGCCGCCACGCCTCACCCGGGCGAGTCCGCCCGGAGAGCCCCTGGGCCCCCGCCTCCAATCAGTTCCGGCTGAGCGGCGAGTCGGCTTCCGCCGCCCCGCCAGCCGTCCGCTCCTCGCTCACCCTGTTCGCCCCCGCCAGCAACTCCCGCAGCCAGAGAGCCAGGTAGCCGACCATGCCCGCCAGGGCGATCAGCGCGACGGCGCCGCCGGTGGCCACGTCGGAGATGGTGGACGACGACCACGGCTGGCCGGGCGGCTGGCTCGCCACGACGACGAAGGGCGAGAGCACCAGCCAGAGTCCGCCCAGGAAGAGCAGGAGCAGCGCCCAGAAGCCCGCCGAGATCCGCGTCACAACCGCTCACCCCGCTCGCCGCTCGCGGTTCCCTGGTGGAGGGCGCCAGCCCGGCCGGCTTCCTGGCGCGCGTCGGAGCCGTCCGGGCGCTGCTGGGCGGCCAGCTCCTCCAGGAGCCGGGCCGCCAGCGGCACCAGCGCTTCCTCGAGGCGGGCCGGCGCCATCGCCGCCGCCACCCGGCTCTCCTCCGGCTCCTCCCGGCGCTGCGGCCGCGGCCGGCCGAGGATGCCCGCCTGGCGCAGCTGGGCCACCAGCGTGCCCAGGAAGAGGACGACGCCTGCCAGCGCTACTACCGTAACACCGACACCGCTCCAGAACGAATCGAGCGTGGCGTCCGTCCAGTCGGCCCCCTTGGGCTGGAAGGCCAGCGCCCAGGGCGCCACCATCAGCCAGAAGCCGGCTAGGAGCGCCGCCAGACTGGCGCCGATCCCCCAAAGATCTTTCCCGACGCCGGGGCGTCCGCGTTCCATCCGTTCTCCCTCCCCTCGCGGAGGGCTCCCCGCCCCCCGCCTGCTTCCTCCGTCTCCCCGGTGGTCACCTGCGGTCCGTCAGCCGCCGCCAGCCACGGTTCCAGCAGCGCACGGGCGGCGGGCAGGAGCAGCTCCCGGGCCACGCGGCGCCCGGCTTCCTCCGGATCCGGGTCCGGCGGGTCCTCCGCGGCGCCCGCCGCGCTTCCGCCGGCGGGCCGCTGCTCCAGCGCGGCCAGCGCCTGGAGGAGCCCGCGATCCGCCCCGGGGCGGAGGGCGACGCCCGCCAGCACGGTCAGGAGCGAGCCCAGCAGGAGCCGCGCGCGCCGCAGGCCCGCCTCCTCGCCGCCCCCGGCCGCCTCCCCCGCTCCTTCCCCGGCGCCCGGCGCCGCGCCGGCCGGCTCGGCCGGTTCGTGGGAGCGGCGGAGCGGGATCTCCTTCAGGAAGAGCGTCACCAGGAAGCCGCCCGCCAGCGCCGCGGCGCCCACCGCGAAGAGCTCCGTGATGGAGAGCGCCAGGCTCTGCCGGATGGCCAGCATCAGCTGGCGGAAGAGGAGCTGGCCCTGCGGGCCGAACTGGGCGAAGGCCCTCTGCATCTCCGCCGTCGCCTGCGGCGCCAGCAGCGCCTGCGGATTCTCCAGCGCCGCCAGCTTCCCGGCCGGGACCAGGTGGCTGAGCACGGCGGGGATCCGGCTCTGGATCTCCGTCTGGAAGCGGTTGGTCATCAGCGTGCCCAGCACGGCGACGCCGATGGTGCCGCCGATGGAGCGGAAGAACTGCAGGCTGGCGGTCACCTCGCCCAGGCGCCGGAAGGGGAAGGCGTTCTGCACCACGATGGTGAAGAGGCTCATCTGCACGCCCAGACCGAGGCCCATGACGATCATGTTGCGGATGACCTCGCCGTTGGTGGCGTGCACGTCCAGCCGCGCGTTCAGGTACATCCCCACCGCCGCCACCACGAAGCCCGCCAGCGCGATGAGCTTGTACCGGCCGGTGCGCGAGAGCAGCTGGCCGCCGATGACGCTGGAAGCCATGAAGCCCAGCATCATGGGCGTCAGCAGCGCCCCCGAGTTCGTCGCCGTGTCCCCGATCACGCCCTGCATGAAGAGCGGCAGGTACATGACGCCTCCGAAGAGGCCGCCCGCCACCAGGAAGGTGGCCAGCACCGAGATCGTGAAGATGCTGTTCCGGAAGAGCGACGGGCTGATGATCGGCTCGGCGGCCCGCGACTCGACCAGGAAGAAGACCAGCCACATGACCGCGGAAACCGCGAAGAGCGAGAGGATCTGGACCGAGCCCCAGGCGTACTCCGTCCCCGCCCAGCTGAAGCCGAGCAGCATCGGCACGGCCGCCGCGATCAGCGCCGCCGCCCCGGGATAGTCGATCCGGTGTTGCCAGCGCGCGCCCATGGGAGGCAGCGCGGCGCCACCCACCACCATCGCCACGATCCCCACCGGCAGGTTGACGTAGAAGACCCAGCGCCAGGTCCAGTGGTCGGTGATCCAGCCGCCCAGCGACGGCCCGACGATGGTGGCCAAGCCGAAGACCGCCATCATCAGCCCCTGCCAGCGCCCCCGCTCGGCCGGCGGGAAGACGTCGCCGATGATGGAGATGACGATGGGCATCATGGCACCCGCTCCCAGGCCCTGCACGCCCCGGAAGAGGATCAGTTCGGTCATGCTGTGGCTCTGCCCCGAGAGCGCCGAGCCGGCGACGAAGAGGAAGAGGCCCAGGAGGAAGAAAGGCCTCCGTCCGTAGACGTCCGACAGCTTGCCGTAGAGCGGCACCGTCGCCGTCGAGGCCAGCATGTAGGCCGTGAAGACCCAGGAGTAGTGCTCCAGTCCGTTCAGCTCCGCGATGATGCGGGGCATCGCGGTCCCGACCACCGTCTGATCGATCGCGGACAGGAGCATCCCCAGCATGGCCGCCGCCACAACCAGCACCAGGCGCTCGCGGCTCAAGGAGCTGCGCAGGCTCTGGCCCTCCGCGATCCGGGCCTCGCCACCGCCTGGCGCGCGGCCTCCCCGCGTTCGATCAACGGTCGCCAACCTGATCACCCGTCCTTCCTGACACGTTGCCGGTCGAAGCCGCCTCCGCCACCTCGGCCTCCAGCGCCCGCGCCAGCGCCTCCAACCCGTGCGCCAGCGCCTCCAGCTCGCCGTCCTCCAGGCGCACCAGCGCGCGCTCGAGCAACTGCTCGCCTCCGTGGCGGAGCGCGGCCACCTGCCCCTCGCCGCGCGGGCTGAGCGAGACGAGCGTGCGGCGCCGATCGCGGTTGTCCTCCTCCCGCCGGACGAGACCCAGGCGGGCCAGCCGGTCGACGAGCGCGCTGGCCGTGGGCTCGCTGACGCCCAGCACCTCGGCCAGGCGCCCTACCGGCATGGGCCCTCCCTGCGCGAGGGCGAAGAGCCCTTTCAGCTGGCCCATGGTGAGCTCCAGCTCCAGCCAGCGCCGCGCGTCCGCCCCCTGGGCGATGACCGCCAGCCTGCGCAGCTCTCCCAGGCTCCGAAGGACGCGGTGGCGCCGCTCCTCGTTCGCCTCGCTGCGGCCCTGCGCGGTCGAAAGATTCTTCCAGGAGCCCGTGCCCCCCGCACGCCGGCTCATCGCTCGCCCCCCTCGCCCGGAGCGCGGCACCGCGGCTGGCGTCGCCCCGTCGACGACTCCATAGCCTATGCCGAAACGTTCGAAAACGCAAACACGTCTCCGCGGTCGGGCGCCTGCCGCGCCCCGCCTGGGGCGCGGGGAGCGTGGCATAATGGTGGACGTCCTGTCGCCCTTCGGCAGGTTCCCACGCCGCGGACAGGGAAGGCCGGGGATCCATCATGTGCGGAATCGCGGGTTTCTGGGGCGCGCCCGACCGGCGCCGGCTCGAGGCGATGACCGAGGTGCTCCGTCACCGCGGTCCCGACGACGAGGGCTTCTTCGAGTCGCCGGCCGCCAGCCTCGGCTTCCGCCGCCTCTCCATCATCGACCTCGCCGGCGGCCACCAGCCCATGGGCAACGAGGACGGCCGCGTCCAGGTCGCCTACAACGGCGAGATCTACAACTTCCGCGAGCTGCGCGCCGAGCTGGCCGCCGCCGGCCACCGCTTCCGCACCGCCTCCGACACGGAGGTGATCGTCCACGGGTACGAGGCGTGGGGGGAGGATTGCTTCCTCCGCTTCAACGGGATGTGGGCGGTGGCCATCCTCGACCTGCGCGGCGAGGAGCCGCGGCTGGTGCTGGCGCGCGACCACTTCGGCATCAAGCCGCTCTACTGGACCGAGGCGGCCGGTCGCCTCCTCTTCGCCTCGGAGATCAAGGCGCTCCTCCGGAACCCCGAGGTGGAGCGCCGCCCGGACGAGCAGCACGTCTACGAGTACCTGGTGCACGGGCTCCACGAGCACGACGAGGGGACCTTCTTCGCCGGCGTCCACCGGCTCCCGGCCGCCCACCGCGCGGTCGTCGAGCGCGGCGGCGTCCGCGTCGAACGGTACTGGGCACCGCGCCCAGGAAGCGACGCGGACCCGGACCCCCGGCGCTTCCTGGAGCTCTTCGAGCGCTCGGTGGAACGGCGGCTGGTGGCCGACGTGCCGGTGGGCACCTGCCTCTCCGGCGGCCTCGACTCCAGCTCCGTGGTCTGCATGGAGGAGCGCCTCCTGCGGCGGGGCGCGCCCGACGCAGCCTCGCTGGGCGGCTGGCTGAAGACCTTCTCCGCCCTCTTCGACGGCGACCCCATCGACGAGCGGGCCTACATCGACGAGGTGCTGGCGACCGTGGACGCCGAGGGGCACGCCGTCCGCCCGGACTCCGCGCGCTTCGTGGAAGAGCTGGGCGAGCTGGTCTGGCACCAGGAGGAGCCGACCGTCAGCACGGGGCCCTACGCCCAGTGGTGCGTCATGCGCCTGGCGGCCGAGCACGTCCGCGTCACCCTGGACGGCCAGGGCGGCGACGAGCTGCTGGCCGGCTACGTGCCCTACCACTTCGTCTACCTGAGGCAGCTCCTGCGCGAGCGGCGCTGGGGCCGGCTGCTGCGGGAGGCCTGGGCGGCGCGGGACGTGCTGGCGCCGCTGGTTCGCCGGCGCCTGGCGCAGCGGCGGCGCGCCGTCCCGGTGCGGCGGCTGCTGCGGCCGGAGTTCCTGGCGCGGGTGCGCCCGCCGCGCCTGCTCCCGACCCAGGACGACCTGAAGCGCCGGCTCCTGGAGGACCTGACCGTCTTCAGCCTGCCCTCGCTGCTCCGCTACGAGGACCGCAACTCCATGGCCCACTCCGTGGAGTCCCGTCTGCCTTTCCTCGACCAGGAGCTGGTGGAGTACGTCCTCCGGCTGCCGCCGGAGGCGATCATCGACCGCGGCTGGAGCCGGGCCATCTTCCGCCGGGCGATGAAGGGCGTCCTGCCCGAGCGGATCCGGCTGCGCCGCTGGAAGGTCGGCTTCACCACGCCCGAGATGCGCTGGCTGAAGGCGCGCCGGGCGGCGATCCAGAGCCTCCTGCGCTCGCCTTCCTTCCGCTCCCGCCCCTGGTGGGACGGGCCGGCGGTGGCCGACGCCTTCGCCGCCGCCTGCGAGGGGCGGCTGGAGGACTCCTTCTTCTTCTGGCGGGCCATCAACCTGGAGCTCTGGCTGCGCACGTTCATCGACCCGGAGAGCCCGCCCGCCGCGCCCTCGGACCCCTTCGCCCTCGGCGACCGCGAGGCCGCCCGCCGCCTCGAGCCGCCCGCGGCCGAGGCGGCGCTGGAGCTCCTGGAGCGCTACCGCCCGCACGCCGGCCGCCAGCTCCTGGCCTTCTCCCCGGTGGACGGCGGCGTCTGGGCGCGGGTGCCGCTGGCCACGCGCCTGGTGCGGGCCGGCGACCGGCTGGAGGAAGTGCTCGCGGAGGCGCTGGAGGCCGCCGCGCCCCCGCTGGCGGACGGCGACCTGCTCGCCCTCAGCGAGAAGGTGGTGGCCATCAGCCAGGGGCGCTCCTTCCCGGTGGAGAGCATCCGCCCCTCCCGGCTGGCCGTCTGGCTCTCGCGCTTCGTCCGCCGGACCGCCTCCGGCATCGGCCTGGGCATCCCGGCCACCATGGAGCTGGCGCTGCGGACCGCCGGCGCGCCCCGCATCCTCCTCGCCGCGGCCCTTGGCGGCGCCGGCCGCCTGGTGGGCGCGCGGGGGCTCTTCTACCGGGTGGCGGGAGGCCGGGTCTCGGCCATCGACGGTCCCACCCCCGGCACCATCCCCCCGTACAACGGCCACGCCAAGCTGCCGCCGGCCGAGCCCGGCCGGGTGGCCGAGGAGCTGGCCGGCTGGATCGCGACGCGTTACGGCGTGCGCGTGGGGGTGGCGGTGGTGGACGCCAACGACATCGGCGTCCAGGTGCTGGGCGCCAGCGCCGGCGTCGATCCCTCGCTGGTCGTCTCGCTCTTCCGGGACAACCCGCTGGGGCAGGGCAGCCAGCGGACGCCCCTCGCCTGGCTCCACCGCCTGGGCGGGAGTTCCGCGGAGGCCTAGGCGGAGGCCCGGGCCGAGTCCCGGGCGGAGGGCCTCCCGGCGACCTAGGCGCGGGCCGGCGCGGCGTCCGGCAGGATGTGCGTCCCCGCCTCGCCCGCCAGCGCCTGCTCCGCGTCGGCGAGCGAGGCGATGACGGCCTCCCGGCCGCCGGCGGCGACGAAGCGGACCGCCGCCCGCACCTTCGGCCCCATGCTTCCTTCGGCGAACTCGCCCGCCTCCAGGTAGCGGCGCGCCTCCGAGAGCGCCACCCGCCCCAGCGGCCGCGCGTCCGGCCGCCGGTAGTGGAGGAAGGCCTGGGGCACGTCGGTCAGGATGACCAGCCGGTCGGCGCCCACGTCGACGGCCAGCCGCTGGGCGCCCAGGTCCTTGTCGACGACGGCCTCCACCCCCTCGTAGACGAGGCGGCCGTCCGGACCCGGTCGCTCCACCACCGGGACGCCGCCGCCGCCCGCGGCCACCACCAGCACCCCCGCCTCCACCAAGGCGCGGATCGCCTCGCGCTCCACGATCCGCTGCGGCTCCGGCGAGGGAACCACCCGGCGCCAGCCCCGCCCCGCGTCTTCCTTGAGGCGGTAGCCCCGCTCCACCGCCAGCCGCGCCGCCTCCTCCTCGCCGTAGAAGGGCCCGATCGGCTTGCTCGGCCGCCGGAAGGAAGGATCGTCGGCCCGCACCACCGCCCGCGTGACCAGGGCGGCCACCGGCTGCCCCGGGCCCAGCTCCTGCTGGAGCGCCTGGACCAGCATGTAGCCGATGAAGCCCTGCGACTCGGCCCCGCAACGGCGGGCCGGCGCTGCGCGCCCGGGATCCCCTGGCGGAGCTGTCGGCGAGCGAACTCCTGGACGCCATGGCGCGGCGCCGCCTCTCCCCCGTGGAGCTTCTCGAGCAGACGCTGGAGAGGGTCCGCCGCCTCGACCCGGAGCTCCACGCCTTCGTCCATCTCGCCGAGGCGGAGGCGCGCGCGGCGGCGGAGGCCGCCGAAGCCCGGCGACGCGCGGGCCAGGCCCGCCCCCTGGAGGGCCTGCCGGTCGCCCTCAAGGACCTCTTCGACGCGGAGGGCCAGCCGACCACGGCCGGCTCCGCCGTGCGCGCGGGCCGGGTGGCCGCCCGGGACGCGGAGGCGGTCCGGCGCCTGCGCGAGGCGGGCGCGGTCCTGGTGGGCAAGGTGAGCACCCACGAGTTCGCCTTCGGGGTGACCACCGACAGCCCGTTCCACGGGCCGACGCGCAACCCCTGGGAGCCCGGGCACACCCCGGGCGGCTCCAGCGGCGGCTCGGCCGCGGCGGTGGCGGCGCGCATCGTCCCCGTGGCCCTGGGCACGGACACCGCCGGCTCGATCCGCATCCCCGCCGCCGCCTGCGGCGTCGCCGGCTTCAAGCCCACCTTCGGGCGGATCGGGCGGAGCGGCGTCGTGCCGCTCAGCTGGTCGCAGGACCACGTGGGTCTGCTGGCCCGGAGCCTGGAGGACGTGGCGCTCTTCCTGGAACTCCTGGAGGGCCCCGACCCCGGCGACCCCGCCGCCCGCGCGGCCGCGCCGGCGCCGCCCGGCTCCTACCGCGCCGCCGTGGCGCGAGGAAGCGCCCGCCCCGACCTCCGCGGCCTCCGCCTCGCCCTGCCGGCGGGCTGGCTGGAGGATCGCGTGGACCCGGTGGTGGCGGAACGCTTCCGCTCGCTCTGCCGGCGGGCCGAGGCGGCGGGGGCCGAGCTGGTCGAGGTGGCCTTCCCGCCGGCGCCTCTCCTGGCGCTCCTCAACCGGGTGATCACGCTGGCCGAGGCGGGCGCCTACCACGCGCCCTTCCTGGCGCGCTCGGCGCGCCTCTACTCCGCCGACGTCCGCGCCCGCCTCGAGCTGGGCCAGCTGATCCCCGCCCGCGACTACCTGCTGGCGCAGCGGCTGCGCGGCGAGATGGTCCGCTGGGCGCAGGAAGCGATGCGCGACCTCGACGCCCTCCTCACCCCCACGCTGCCGCTCCGCCTCCCCCGCATCGGCCAGCGCCTCTGGTTCCCCGGCGGCCGCCCCGAGCCGGTGCCCGACGGCCTCATCCGCCTGACGGCCGGCTTCTGCTACCTGGGTTTCCCCGCGGCCAGCCTCTTCGCGGGCACCGACCCGGGGGGCCTGCCGCTGGCCCTGCAGGTGGTGGGCCACCCGTCGCAAGACGGACGGCTGCTGGAGGTGGCGGAGGCGCTCCGGAGGCAGGTGCTCCCCTCAACCTGAAGGCGACGGCGCCGGCGGCAGGGCATCCCTCCCCCCTCGCCGGCGCCGCCCTGCGGGCTCCGCTTACGTGGCCTCCCGGATCGCCTCCACGGCCGAGGGGTTCTCCAGCGAGCTGGTGTCGCCCAGTTCCTCGCCCAGGCGCAGCCGCCGCACCAGCCGCCGCAGCAGCTTGCCGTTCCGGGTGCGCGGGATCTCGCGGGTGAAGCGGACTTCCTCCGGGCGGAGCGGCCTGCCCAGCCGCGCCGCCACCCACTCCTTCAGCTCCTCGGCCAGCCCCGGCCCCGCCTCGGCGTCCGGGCGCAGGACCACGTAGCAGACCGGCACCTCGCCCTTCACCGGGTGCGGCAGGCCGACCGCCACCGCCTCGGCCACCGCCGGGTGTTCCACCAGCGCCGACTCGATCTCCGCCGGACCGACGCGCTTGCCCCCCACCTTCAGCGTGTCGTCCGAGCGCCCCTGGATGGCCCAGAAGCCGTCGGCGTCGATCACCGCCAGGTCGCCGTGCACCCAGAGGCCGGGCCAGCGCGACCAGTACGTCTCCAGGTACCGCTCCGGGTCGCCCCAGAAGCCGCGCGTCTGCCCCACCCACGGAGCGCGCAGCACCAGCTCGCCCGGCTCGCCGCGGAGCGGCCGCCCCTCCTCGTCCACCACGTCGGCCGCCATGCCGGGGAGCGGCCCGTGGAAGGCGCACGGCTTGATCGGCTCCGAGAGGAAGCACCCCAGGATCCCCCCGGCGATCTCGGTACCCCCGGAGTAGTTGAGGATGGGGATGCGCCCTCCCCCCACCACCTCGAAGAGCCAGCGCCACGGCTCGGGGTTCCAGGGCTCGCCGGTGGAGCCGAAGGCGCGCAGGCTGGAGAGGTCGCGGCCGCGGGCCCAGCCGTCGCCGGCCGTCATCAGCGCCCGCACGGCGGTGGGCGAGACGCCCAGGTGGGTGAGGCGGTGCCTCTCCGCCAGTTTCCAGAGCCGGTCCGGCGCCGGATGGTCCGGCACGCCCTCGAAGAGGAGGACGGTGGCACCCAGCATCAGGCCCCCGTAGACCTCCCACGGTCCGGAGCGCGTCCGCGTCGACCGCTTCTCGAAGATGAGCGCCAGCGACTTCCCCTCGAAGCGGCGCCGCACCACCCCGGCCCGCCGCTCCGCCTTCACCTGGCGGGCCACGTCCAGAAGGAGGTCGATCTCCTCGCGCGACCAGTCCTGGAGCGACACCAGCGAGCGTCCCTTCAGGTTCCGTGCCATCCGTCCCGCCTCCTGCGTTCTCGCTCTTGCCTTCTCCACCCCTGCGGCCGCCTCCCCGCGCCGTCGCTCACGGGCCCGGCTCCTCCCGCGCCAGCGGCATGCTCATGCAGCGCGGTCCGCCGCGCCCCCGCGACAGCTCCGCGCTGGGGATCTCGACCACCTCGACGCCGTGCCGGCGCAGGAGCTCGTTGGAGACGCGGTTGCGGTCGTAGGCCACGACGACGCCGGGCGCCAGGGTGAGCATGTTCGACCCCTCGTTCCACTGCTCGCGCGCCGAGACGATGGCATCCCCCCCGCCGCAGGGGATGAGGATCGGCCGCTCGATGCCGAGCACCTCGGAGAGGGTGGCGGCGAAGTCGCTCCGCTCCTCGATGGCGATCCGGCCCGGCCGCTCGCCGGGCGTGAGGAGGAAGTGGCGCAGATGGCGCCCGTCGCCGATCACGCCCGCGTGGACGGCGAACTTGTCGCGGTCCACCATGGCGAAGACCGTGTCGAGGTGCATGGAGGCCCGCGCCTTCGGGATCTCCACCGCCACCACGCGGCGCACTCCGGAGTCGCCCGCGAAGAGCCGCTGCGTCAGCCGCTCGACCGCCTGGGGCGCCGTCCGCTCGCCCATCCCCACCGCCACCGTCTCCGGGCCGAGGACGTGGACGTCGCCGCCCTCCAGCGGGAAGCGCTCGGAGCGTTCGAACCAGAGCGGCACCCGCGCGTCGCGGAAGGCCGGGTGGTGGCGGATCACCAGGTCGATGAGGAGCGACTCGCGCCGCCGGGCTTCGTAGCGCAGCCGGTGGATGGCGACGCCGTCGCCGATGACGGCGGCCGGGTCGCGCGTGAAGAGCAGGTTGGGCATGGGGTCGAGGTAGAAGGGGTAGGTGTCGGACATCCGCTCGTGGAGATGGATCTTCTCCTTCCGGATCTCTTCCTTGCGGACGCCGGCGATGACGCGCTCCACCGTCTCCTCCGGCGGAAGCGCCAGCAGGTACTCCCGCAGGCGGTCGAAGGAGTCGTAGACGTTCTCCTGGCTCTCGGCCAGCAGGCGGGTGACGAAGCTCTCGCGCACGGCGGCGTCGGCCAGCGCCTCCGCCGCCAACCGCTCGAGGTAGAGCACCTCCACGCCCCGGTCGCGCAGGACGCCGGCGAAGAAGTCGTGCTCCTCCTGCATGGGCGGCAGGTAGGGGATGTCGTCGAAGAGCAGGCGGCGCATCAGCTCCGGGGTCAGGTTCTCGATCTCCCGCCCGGGGCGGTGGAGGAGGACCGCCTTCAGCCGGCCGATCTCGGAGGTGACGTGGAGCGGGACGTGCCGGGCGACGACGGGGCTGCGCATGAATCGTCTCACTCCCTTCCCCGGGAGGATACGCTGCAAATTCCCTGCGATGCTTCCGGAGGAAAGGTTAGCCGTCCTCCGCCCGTCTCCGCAATACGGCCATCTGAGCGGTCTTCACGTCTCGCGGTCTGCCGGGGAGAGTGTGTTGCATAAACTTTCAGCAGCAATCTATTCCGGCTTCAAATATGCAGGAAGGAACCGCGGAGAGGGCGCGCCTCCTCCCATTCTTCCCGCGGTGCGTCCCGCGCTGCCGGACGGGCGGGGGAGCGGCCCCCTCGTGCCTGCGAACGCATGAACTTGCAGGAGGGTGCCGGGCCGGGCCGAGGCGGCGGAGACCGCCAGCCAGGGCGTCGTGCCCACCGGCCGCTCGTTTTCGACGATGGTGGCCGCCACCTGCCAGGGTGCGCCGCCGCCGTCGAAGCTCCACGTCAGCTCCCGGCCGGAGAGCCGCCAGTCGGGGCGCTGGCCGCTCGCCGAGCCGTCGCAGACGAGGCGCGCGCGCCCGTCCTGCCAGTCGAACTCGAGGCGCCGGTCCGGTCCGCCCGGCCGCACCTGCCATGCGTAGAGGCGGAGGGCCAGCCGCCTCCGCGGCCAGCCTTCGCCGGTCAGGCGAAGCTCGATCCGGCCGGGCTCGGGCGAGCGCGCCGAGAGCGTCGTCGGCGGTCCGGCGTAGCGGCTCAGGCGGACGACGCGCGGCAGGGGTCGCCCGCCCATCAGGCGGAACATCGTCCCCAGCGGCCGCACCTGGCCGAGGTCGAGCCAGTGCGGCCCCAGCGGCAGCACCAGCGGCCGCCGCGTGAAGAGCTCGTCCCTGCGGACGAAAGCTTCGAGGAAGGCTCGCGAGACGGCCAGCTGGCTCCGGTACTCGAGGAGCGCCCGCCCCTTGACGGAGGTGGCCGCCGCCGTCAAAGGAAGGCGGAGCCAGCTGACCGGGCCGCCGGTCCACGGGGACGGGAAGGCTTCCTGCAGGGTCGGGTGCTCGCCCCACTGCTGCGGCCAGCCCGGGTAGTGGACCAGGTATCCGTAGAGCTGCGGCTCGGGTGCGCCTGCGGGACGCGCGCGGTCGTAGGCCATCACCGCCGCCCAGGCGAAGTCGGCCAGCCCGGAGTGGTCGGGGTGGTGGTCCGCCGGATCGGGCAGCACGACCGTGTCGGGGCGCACCTCCAGGAGGAGGCGCTCCAGGTCGCCCACCAGATCCGGTCCGCAGTAGGCGACGTGCGGATCGAAGCCGTTGGCCAGGAGGCTGTAGGCGACGTGGGTGCGGCCGCTCACCCGCGGGTGGCGGCAGTCCCAGGCGCCCATCCAGATCGGGGTCAGGCTTCCGTCCGCATAACCCAGGAAGATCAGGTGCGAGGAAGGAAGTCCCAGAGTCCGGGTGCCCTCCCGGCTCTCGTTCCTGCGGAGCGCTCCCAGGCGGGCGAAGTCGGCCGGGGTCGGACGCGCGACGTGGAGCGCCCGGATCGCGGCCGGCGTGGAGCTCTCGCCGCTCGTCGCCACCGCCACCCAGACCTGGTCGCCCGCGCGCAGCGCGGTCTCGACCAGCCCGCCCGCGCCGAGCACCTCGTCGTCGGGGTGGGGGGCGAGGACGAGGATCCTCCGCCCGAGGCGCCGAACCTCCAGGGTGCGAGGGGCGGCGGTGGCCTGCCGGTTCCGGCTGCTCGGGAGCGGTGCGAGCAGGATCAGCGGCGCGCAGACGGCCAGAGCGACGAGAAGCAGCCACCAGCGGCCCACGGGCATCCCTCCGCGCATAAGGTACGTGCCAGCCCGTTTCTCGCCAAACGATGCACCCTAATGTCGAAAGGGGTCGACGATGGAAGCGGGCTCAGGCGAACTCGCAGGCCGGACCGGCTTCGTCGAAGCGGCGCTGGCCGCGCTCGAGCTGGGCTGGGTGGAGTCCGCGCGCAGCGCGGCGCTCCTGGCCTTCCTGCCCCTTCACACCGCGCGCTGGATCGGCGTGGGCGCGGCCGGCGCCCTGGTCTCGCTGGCCTACCTGGCCGACACGGCGGCCAAGCCGCTGGCCGGCTGGTGGATACGACGGCACGGCCGGGCCGTCCTGCTGGGAGCGCTCGCCCTCCTGGCGGCAGGAAGCGTCCTCCTCGCCACCGGGCGCAGCCTGGCGGCGCTGGGCGCGGGCGCCCTCCTCCTCGGGCTGGGCGGCGCCCCGGTCTGGCCGCTGGCGCTGGCCCAGTCCGGCCACGCCTACGAGGGGCAGGCGGGCTTCGGCCAGGGACCCGCCTTCGGCGCCTGGGTGGCCGGCTCCGCCGCCGGCTACCTCGGCGTCCTGCTCCTGCCGCCCGCGCTGGCCCGCCCGCTCATCCTGGCCCTTGGCCTGAGCGCAGCGCTCCTCATGCCCGTTGCGCTGCGCTGGGCCCCGCGGGCGCCGCGCCGCCCCGGGGCGCCGGCGGCAGGCGCCCTGCCCGGCGCGCAGCGTCGGCCGGGGGCGGAGGAGGGCATCCCCTGGCCGCTGGCCCGCCGGCTCCTGCTGCCGCTCTTCCTCATGGCCGGGCTGGCCATGCTGCCCGGCGCCTTCGTCCCCTACCTGCCCAGGCTTCTCCACCTCGTCCCGCCGGGCGCGCGCGCGGTGCTGGCCGCGGCCGGTGCCGCCGGCCTCCTCGCCGGCTTCGTCGGCGGCGGCCGCGTCGCCACGGCCGCTCGGCCGCTGCTCCTCCTGCGCGCCAGCGCCGCCCTCCTCGCGCTCGGCTTCCTCCTCGCCGCCTTCTCCCGCAGCCCGGTCGCGTGGACCGCGGCGACGCTGGCCGCCACGGCGGGCTACGGCGCGGCCGTCGTCACCTGGAACGGCTGGCTGACCGCCGCCGTTCCCGCCGAGCTCGGCCCCGCCGGCCTGGGCCTCGCTTCCAGCGTCGAGGACGCCGGCTTCGCGCTCGGGCCGGGTCTGGCCGGCCTGGCGCTGGCCCGCGCCGGGTTTCCGGGCCTTCTCACGCTGGCGGCTGGCCTGGGCGTCCTGCTCGCCCTTCTCTGGCTCCTTCCCCGCCGCGCTTGAGCGCATTCGCCCGGGTCGGTCCCCGTCGAAAGAAGCGCTAAAGTAGAGGCGTTCGCCCGGCGACTCCCGGCTGGCGCCGGCGAGCGGCAGGTGAAGGGGGATCGCGTGTGAACGACGGGCATGACGAGCGGCGGCAGGTCGACGCAGCGCGGGCAGCGCTTCCTCCGAGCCGGCTGGAGGCCGGGTCGCAGCCGCGCCGGCGCCGTCTCCGCCGGCGTGGACGACTGCTCCTGGCCGCACTCCTGGTCCTGCTGGCCGCAGGCACCGCCTGGGGCTGGCTGCGTTCGCAGCCCGGCGGCTCGCGGGGCGCCGCGGCGACGCTGGCCAAGGCGGTGACGGGCGACCTGCCGCCGGTCTCGGTGCTGGTGCTGGGCGTGCAGCAGGCGCAGAACCTCCACCAGCCGCCCCTGACCGACTCCATCCTGCTCGCCCGCATCGACCCCGCCAGCCGGCGCGCCGCGCTCCTCTCCATCCCGCGCGACCTCTGGGTCGCCATCCCCGGCCACGGGCACGGCCGCATCAACAGCGCCTACGAGCTGGGCGGCCCCGCCCTCGTGGAAGAGGTCGTCGCCCAGCTGACCGGCATCCGGCCCGACTACTTCCTGGTCATCGACTACGACGGCTTCCGCCGCCTCATCGACGACGTGGGCGGGGTGACCGTCGACGTCCCGCGCACCCTGGACGACCCCGCCTTCCCCGCCCCCGACATGGTCCACTACCAGCACCTGGTCATCCCCAAGGGCGTGCAGCACATGGACGGCCAGCTCGCCCTGGCCTACGTGCGCGAGCGCCACGCCGACCCGCTGGGCGACCTGGGCCGCGCCCAGCGCCAGCAGCAGCTCCTGCTGGCGCTCAAGCAGCAGTTCCTGCGCGTCCAGAACCTGCCCAGGATCCCCCGGATCCTGCGCGACCTGGGCCAGACGATCCGCACCGACTTCCCGCTCAGCCAGGTGCCCGGCTACGCCGCCGCCCTCGAGGCGCTCCCCCAGGAGCGGATCGCCAGCGGCCTCCTCGACTACGCCCACGGCGCCGTCAGCAACTGGGTCACCCCCGGCGGCGCCGACGTCCTCCTCCCCCATCCCGACGCCATCCAGCGCCTGGTGGCGCAGGTCTTCGCGGGGACCGGCGTCGAGGGCCTGCCCGGGGAGACGGCCGGCCAGCGGGACGGCTCCTCCGGCACCGGCGGCAACACCAGCAACAGCAACTGACCGGCCAGAGGCCGGCAGGCTTCGGCTCAGGCGCCCCCCGCGGCGGGCCGGCCGCCCGCGACCGGGGAGCCGGTCGCGGGGAGCATGCTGCCGGTCGCCATGGCGCGCACGTGCCAGCCGAGCGCCTCCTCCAGCACGTGCGGCGTGTGACCGCCGCGGCGGAGCGCTTCCTGGAAGTACTCCCGCAGGAGGTCGCGGTAGGCGGGGTGCGCGCAGTGCTCGATGATCTGGGGCGCCCGCTCGCGCGGCGCCAGGCCGCGCAGGTCGGCCAGCCCCTGCTCGGTGACGATCACGTCGACGTCGTGCTCGGTCTGGTCGACGTGGGTGACCATGGGGACGATGCGCGAGAGCGCCCCTCCCTTGGCGGTGGAGCGGGTGACGAAGATCGAGAGGAAGGCGTTGCGGGCGAAGTCGCCCGAGCCGCCGATGCCGTTCATCATGAAACTCCCGTTGACGTGGGTCGAGTTGACGTTCCCGTAGATGTCCGCCTCCAGCGCGGCGTTGATGGCGATCACGCCCAGGCGGCGGACGACCTCGGGGTGGTTGGAGATCTCCTGCGGCCGGAGGACCAGGCGCTCCTTGTAGCGGCCGATGCGGCCGATGACGGTGGCGTACCAGCCCGGGGAGAGCGTGATCGAGGAGGCGGAGGCGAAGCGCATCCGCCCCTCGTCCAGAAGCTCGAAGACGGCGTCCTGCAGCACCTCGGAGTACATCACCAGGTCGTGGAAGGGCGAGTCGAGGAAGCCGTGGAGCGTGGCGTTGGCGACGGTCCCGATGCCGGCCTGGAGCGGCATCAGCGACTCGCCCATGCGCCCGTGGCGCACCTCGTGCTGGAAGAAGTCGACCAGGTGGCCCGCGATGGCCGCCGTCGCCTCGTCCGGCGCGTGGATGGTCGAGGTGGAGTCCTGCTTCTCGCTGATGACCACGGCGGCGATCTTGGCCGGCTCGACGGGGATGTAGGGCAGGCCGATCCGGTCCTCGGGCCGGACGATGGGGATCGGCTCACGGTACGGCCGCCGGGTCGGGATGTAGATGTCGTGGATGCCCTCCAGCTCCGGCGGCTGCGCCAGGTTGATCTCGACGATCACGCGATCGGCCAGGATGGCGAAGGAAGCGGAGTTCCCCACCGAGGTGGTGGGGATGATGCCGCCCTCCTCGGTGATGGCGACGGCCTCGATGACGGCGACGTCGATCGGCGGCAGCTGGCGGCTTCGCAGCTGTTCCACCGTCTCGCTCAGGTGCTGGTCGACGAACATGACCTCGCCGCGGTTGATCGCCTCCCGCAGCGCCGGGTCGGACTGGAAGGGCAGCCGGCGGGCGATCACCCCGGCCCGGGTGAGCGTGGAGTCGACGTCGTCGCCCACGGAGGCACCCGTCATCAGCGTGATGCGGAGCGGCTCGCGACGCGCTCGCCGGGCCAGGGCCAGCGGCACCACCTTGGCGTCGCCGGCGCGCGTGAAGCCGCTCATGCCGACGGTCATGCCGTCCCGGATCAGGCCGGCCGCCTCCTCCGGGCTGACCACCTTGCCTAGCAGCGGACGATAGCGGATTCGATCGGTGTACATCCGGGTCGCCCCTCCCCTCCCGACGACGAGTCCCGGCAGGGGACCTCCCTGCCCTGCGCGGTCGCCGGTCGGGGCGCGCCCGGACGAGGTCTCCGACCCGCGGCCGCCACCTGCAACGGATGTTTGGCAGACGATTTCCTTCTCCTGCCTAGTCGGCCCAGGGGAAGATCGTGGCGGGAGTGTCAGGATCTGGCTGCCCGAGGCGCGCGAGAGGCCGCCGCGGCCGACCGGACGCCGAGCGGCCGGCCCTTCGGTTCCGGCGCCGTCCTCGGCCTACGTCTCCTTCGGCCGCTCGCCGGCGCCCTCGTCCGGGCTCTCCGTCCGGCCGGCCTGGCCGGCCTGGCCGCCCTGGCCGGTGCCCTCGCCGGCCGGCTTCTCCTCGCCCGCGCTTCGCGGGCGCTCGCTGGCCACCGTGTTCACCGCGTTGCTGGTGGCGCTGCGGAACTCGCGGATCGCGTCGCCCAGCGAGCGACCGAGTTCCGGCAGGCGTCGCGGCCCGAAGAGGATCAGGGCGATGATCAAGATGACGAGCAGGTGCCCAGGGGTAATGAGATCCACCCTATCCGCCTCCCGGGCGGCCCTTCCGGAAACGGAACCCCTGCCGGGGTCGGTCGCTTCCGCCGGCCGCTTATCCATTGTACGGCCGTCCGGGGCCCCGTCGAGAGGCGGCCGCTGCCATCGCCCGGCGGCGGGTGGCCCGGCCTCACCTCGGCGACGTCTCGCCGCGCGCGGGCTCGGCGCGGCCCGTGTCGGCCCGTCCGGCGCCGGCGCTGCGGGCGGCCGCCCGCGCGTCGGAGGCGGCCGCTTCCTCCGCCTGCGCTTCCGGCGGCGGGGCCAGGTCCGCCCGGGCCTGGGCGACGATCTCCAGCGAGCGCTGGAGGTTTCGCTCCACCTTGGCCAGGAGGTCGTCAGCGTACTCGCGCGCGCCCAGGCGGACCTCGCGGCTGACCGTGCGCGCCTCCTCCACGATGCGGTTGGCTTCCTCCTGGGCGCGCTGGGTGATGGCCGACTCGCGCACCAGCTTCTCGCCGTAGACCTGCGCCTCGCGCACGATGGCCTCGGCCTCTTCCCGCGCCTGGCTGATGATGCGGTCGCGCTCGCGCATCACCCGCTGCGCCTGGCGGAGCGTCTCCGGGAGGGCTTCACGCAGCCGGTCCAGGAGGCCGTAGATCGCCTCCTCGTCCACCATCAGCCGGCCCGTCAGCGGGACGTGGCCGGCGTCGTTGAGCAGCTGTTCCATCTCGTCCAGGATGGCGAGGAGATCCTCTTCCACGTCAGACGCTCCTTCCGAACTTTCGCAACAGGCGGCTCTCCACGTGCGGCGGCACCAGGCCGGTGACCGATCCTCCGAAGCGGGCGATGGTCTTGACGATGCTCGAACTCAGGTAGGCGTGCTCCGGGCGGGCGATCATGAAGAACGTCTCCAGCTCCGCGTCCAGACGGCGATTCATCTGCGCCATCTGGAACTCGTACTCGAAATCGGAGACGGCGCGCAGACCCTTGACCACGATGCTGATGCCCTGCCTCTTGGCATACTCCACCAGAAGGCCGTGGTAGGCGTCAACCGTCACGTTCGGCAGGTGGGCGACCGCCTCGCGGCACATCTCCACCCGCTCCTGCACGGTGAAGAGAGGGTTCTTCGCGTCGTTCTGAAAGATGGTGACGTAGACCTGGTCGAAGACCCGGGCTGCCCGCTCGATCACGTCCATGTGGCCGTAGGTCAGGGGGTCGAAACTTCCTGGGCAGAGCGCCTTGGCCATGCCGCACCTCCGTCGGACCCGTCCGGCCTTCGGACCCGTTCAGCCGCGGGTCAGGATCGCCACCACCGTATCGCCGTAACGCCGTTCGTCCAACCGAATAAAGCTTCCGACCCCTTCGGGCAACTCCTCCCCGCGCGCCCGCTCGGCCACCAGCAAGGCGCCGGGCTCGAGGAGCGGCGCCGGCCGATCCTCCCTCCCCGCCAGCGCGCGGAGGGCTTCTTCCAGCAGGCCCTGGCGATAGGGGGGATCCAGGAAGACGATCCCGAAACGTTCGCCCTCCCGCTCCAGGCGGAGGAGCGCCCGGCGCCAGTCCGTGCCCAGCAGGCGGACCCGCGCGCCGGCGCCGCAGGCGGCGACGTTCCGCCGGATGACGCGCAGGGCCGCGGGGTCGACCTCCACCAGCACCGCGCGCTGGGCGCCGCGGCTGAGCGCCTCCAGGGCGAGGGCTCCGGTGCCGGCGAAGAGGTCGAGGACGGCACCCCTCGCCTCCCAGCGGCCTTGCAGGAGGTCGAAGACGGCCTCGCGCACCCGGTCCGAGGTCGGCCGGGTGGCGGGCGCCGGTCCGCCGAGCTTCCTTCCGCGCCACTCGCCCGCGATGATCCGCATGGTGTGCGCCCCCAGCGGTTATCTTCCCGAAAGGGTGAGTCGGATGGGAGAGGCTCCCCTGCAGGGTCTCGGCCTTCTGGGACAGATCCGCACCGACCTGGCGGTCGAAGCCCGGGACCGCCTGGCCCGGACCGGCCAGGACGAGGGGATCGACGTCGAGGAAGAGGAGCGCGGCCACGTCCACGTCCGCCGCGTCCACGTGCGCGACGCCCGGGCGGCGCGGCGGATCGGCAAGTCGCCGGGCACCTACACCACCATCGAGGCGGCGGAGCTCCGCGCCCGCAATCCCGCCATCCAGGAGGCGGTGGCGAGGATCACCGCCGAGGAGCTGCGGCGCCTCCTCCCGCTGGACGACGAGGCGACGGTCTTCGTCGTGGGGCTGGGCAACGCCCAGGCGACCCCCGACGCGCTCGGGCCCCGGGTCGTGCGCGAGCTGCTGGTCACGCGCGGCATCGAGTCGAGCTACCCGGCGGAGGTCCGCCAGGGGATGCGCAGCGTCGCCGCCCTCGCCCCGGGCGTGCTGGGCACCACGGGCATCGAGACCGGCGAGGTCATCCTGGGTGTGGCCGCCCGCATCCGCCCCGACGCCCTCATCGTCATCGACGCCCTGGCGGCGGGCTCGCTGGAGCGGCTGGCCACCACGGTCCAGATCGCCGACACCGGCATCGAGCCCGGCTCGGGCATCGGCAACGCCCGCGAGCCGGTCACGCGCGAGCGGCTGGGCGTGCCGGTCGTCGCCATCGGCGTCCCGATGGTCGTGCGCGCCTTCGCCATCGCGCTCGAGACGCTGGAGCGGACGCTTCAGGAAGCGGCCGGCGACCCGCTTCCTCGCGCGCGGAGGGGCGCCGCGCCGCGCCCCGCGACCCCGCCCGACTGGGACGAAGCGCGCAAGCGGCAGGTCGTGGAGAGCGTCGTCGACCCGGCGGCGGGCGACCTGATGGTGACGCCGAAGGAAGTCGACCTGCTCGTGGACGACCTGTCGAAGGTGCTCGCCGCCGCGCTCAACGTGGCCCTCCACCCGCGCTTCCAGGACGTGCGGGA
>JASBVS010000024.1 GCA_029960955.1 Bacillota bacterium | reverse complement strand
TCGGCACGCTGGCCGCCTTCTTCCTGGTCTCCCTGGGCGTCATCGTCCTCCGCCGCAGCCACCCCGAGTGGAAGCGCCCCTTCCGCGTGCCGGCCGTCCCCTGGCTGCCGGGCCTGGCGGCCGCCTCGGCGCTCTGGCTCGCCTCCAACCTGCCCCGCCTGACCTGGATCGTCTTCACCGGCTGGCTGCTGCTCGGACTGGCCATCTACCTGCTCTACGGCCGGCGTCACAGCCGCCTCGCGCGCGCGGCCGGCGGGGAGGAGCCGGCCGAGCCCGTGCGCTCCGGGAGCTGAGTGCGCTATCCTGAAGCCACCCTTGGGCGTCGGGCCGGGCGGGCGGCCGATCCGGGGAACTGCGGGAGAGGGGGCGGAGACGCGGAGATGGCGGCGCTGGCAGCGACGGTGGAGTGGAGGGGCGGCACCAGCTTCGTGGCTCGGACAGGCAGCGGCGGTCGCCTGGAGATCCGCGCCAGCGGCGAGGTGCAGGGCGCGGGCGGGCGGGCGCTGGACGAGGTGGCGGAGGAGACGGCGCCCGCGCCGGTGCGGCCGAAGGAGGCGGTCCTGGCTGGCCTGGGCGGCTGCACGGGCGTCGACGTGGTCTCCATCCTCGACAAAATGCGCCAGCCGGCCGAGGCTTTCGCGGTGGAGATCGAGGCCGAGCAGGCCGCCAGCGACCCCAAGGTCTTCACCCATCTCCGCCTCGTCTACCGCTTCCGGGGAGCGCTGGAGCCGGCGCGGGTGCTGCGGGCCGTCCGGCTCTCGCAGGAGAAGTACTGCGGCGTCCTGGCCATGCTGGCGCAGACCGCCTCGGTCGAGACGCGGGTCGAGCTGAACGGCGAGGAGCTGGAGTACGAGCTCGCCCGGCTTCCCGCGCGGGGCGGAGCGCTCTCCTGAGCCCCGGGCTTCCGGGCACCGGGCTTCCGGGCCGGAGGCGGGGCCGGACCGGCGGTGGCTCCCCTCAGTCGAGGAGCAGGCGGAGCCGTCCGGCCGCCTCGCGCGCCTCGGCCTCGATGCGGTCGAGCAGCTCCGCCACGCCGGGGATGTCGTGGATCAGGGCGCTGCCCTGGCCGGCCCAGGCGAAGCCTTCCTCCAGCACGCCCTCCAGGGCGGCGCGGACGTTCCGCTCGCCGCTGACCAGCGGCAGGATCTCCTCCGCCGGCGCCCCGGCGGCCTCGGCCTCGCGGATCCGCTCCACCCAGGGGCTCTTCAGCGCCCGTCCGGGCCGGCCCAGCGAGACCTCGATCAGCGCCGTCGCCGCCTCGCCCGCCTCGACCAGCGCCTGCTTGTAGGCGGGGTGGGCGGGCGACTCGCGGGTGGCGACGAAGCGCGTCCCCATCTCGATCCCGTCGGCACCCAGCGCCAGGGCGGCGGCGAGGCCCCGCCCGTCGACGATCCCGCCGGAGGCGACCACGGGCACTTGCACGGCGTCGACGACCTCGCGCACCAGCACCAGCGTGCCGGTGTCGTCGCGCCCGATGTGCCCGCCGCCCTCGGCGCCGACGGCGACCACCACGTCGGCGCCCAGCGCCTCGGCCTTCTTCGCCTGGCGGACGCTGGAGACGAGCACGAAGGTCCGCGGCCGGCGCCCGGGCCAACTCTGGACGCGGCGCAGCACCGGCTCGGGATTGCCGCCGGTGATGCTGATCACGTCGGGCTCCAGTTCCAGCGCCGCCTCCAGCATCGGCTCGAAGTCCCAGTGGCCGAGGGCGAAGTTGATGCCGAAGGGCGCCCGCGTCATGCGGCGGAGCCTGGCCACCTCCTCGCGCAGGGCCCCGGGCGTGCGGAGCGTGGCCGCCGTCACCTGCCCCAGGCCGCCGGCCTCGCCGACCGCCGCCGCCAGCTCGGCGCGGGCCAGGTAGGCCAGGCCGCCCTGGACGACCGGCCGCCGGATCCCCAGAAGCTCGGTCAGGCGCGTCTTCACCCCGCACCCTCTCCCCTCTCGCCCCGGCTCCCGGTCCGGCCGGGGAGCCGGCCCGCGCCGACCCCGCCTGCACCGGTCCACGCCACCCCGGCCCGCGGCGGGCCGACCCGCACCGCTAGAAGCTAGAGGGCGTGCACCAGGCCGCCGTCCACGAAGACGAACTGGCCGTTGACGTAGCTGGCCGCCGGCGAGGCGAGGAAGACGGCGACGCGCGCCAGCTCCTCCGGCTGGCCGTAGCGGCCCAGGGGGATGTTCCGGATGTGCTCGGCCGCCACCGCCTCCGGCGTGCTCCCCAGCCGCACCGCCCGGTCGCGGTCCAGCTGGGCCACCCGCTCGGTGGCGATCCGTCCCGGCGCGATGGCGTTGACGCGGATCCGCGGCGCCCATTCCAGCGAGAGGCTCTTGGTCAGCGTCACCACGCCGGCGCGGAGCACGTTGGAGAGGGTGAGCCCCTCGATGGGCTGCTTGACCGAGGTGGAGACGTCGTTGACCACCGCCGGCGCGTCGCTCTTCTCGAGCCAGGGGCGCGCCGCCCGCAGGCTCCGCACCACGCTGAGCAGGTTGAGTTCGAACGCCGCCTGCCAGTCGGCGTCGGAGAGCTCGTCGAAGCCACCCGGCTGCGGCCCGCCGGCGTTGGTGAAGAGCGCGTCGATGCGGCCGTAGCGTTCGCCGGCGGCCCGGAAGAAGCGCTCGATGGCCGCCGCGTCGCGCAGGTCGCAGGCCATGGCCAGCACCTCGGCCCCGTACTCGCGCTCCAGCTTCCTCGCCAGCTCGCCGACGGCCGCCTCGCTCCGGCTGGAGATGGCCAGGCGCGCCCCCTCCGCCGCGAAGGCGGTCGCCACGGCGCGGCCCAGCCCCTGGCTGGCGGCCGTCACCACCGCCACACGCCCCTTCAGCCCGAGATCCAAGCCCGGACCACCCCCCGTCGCTCCTTTCACCGCCGCGCCCGGCCGCTCCTCCGGCTCACGGCAGCCAGCTCCTCCGGCTCACGGCAGCCAGCTCCACCGCTCGCCGTCCTGCGACCGGTAGAGGTCGCCGTTGGGCGCTCCCGCCCAGAGGAAGCCCCCCGCCCGCGCGAGGGCGACGAAGGCCCGCGCCGGCGCCTCCACCGCCCGGGCGCTGGCCGAAGCGGCTTCCGCCTGCCAGAGCCCCCGGTCGCTGGCCACCAGGAGCCGCCCCGGTCCCAGCAGGAGCAGGGCGTCGGCGCGCCGGTCGAAGCCGGCCACCGCGCGCGTGCTCCCGTCCGGAGCGACCAGGAAGAGCCCGCCGGCGGTGCCGACCCAGATGCGCGCGAGCTTCCCCTGAGCCTCCGTCTCCACCGCCAGGGCCGTCACCTGCGCGTCGCCGGGCAGGTCCCCGGCCAGCGGCGCCAGCGACCCTCCCGCCGGCCCGGCCAGAAGACCCCGGCCGGCCTGCCAGCGCACCTGCCAGCGGCCGTCGGCCGACCGGGCCTGGAGGCCGCCCGGAGCCTGCCCTTCCTGCCCGGGAAGCGCGCCGGCCAGCGGTTCCCACCCGCCTCCCGGCGTCCGCTCCCAGCGGCCCCGCTCCGTCACCACCGCCAGGCCGCCGTCCGGCGCCGCGGCCAGAGCCACCAGCCGGTCGCCCGGGCGCACCGGGCCCACCCCCTGGGCGTCCAGCGGGTGTCCCAGCGCCTTGGCCGCCAGGCCCTGCATCTCCTCGAAGCTGAGGGGGCCTGGGTAGAAGGCGCGCAGCCGGCCGTCGGGCGCCACGAACCAGGACTCCGGGTAGCCCGAGAGGCCGTAGGCGGTGGCCACCGACTTGTCACGGTCCAGGAGGACGGGGTAGCCGATCCCCGACGACTGCGCGTACGCGCGGACCGTCGCCGCCGTCTCGGCCACGTCGACGCCCAGCACCACCACCTGCCGCCCGTAGCGCTGCGCGAAGGCGACCAGCGCCGGCGTCTCCTCGCGGCAGGGCGGGCACCAGCTGGCCCAGAAGTTGATCAGCACGGCCTTTCCGCGCAGGTCGGCGAGGCGGAGGCTACCGCCGTCCAGCCGCTCCAGCGTGAAGTCGGGGGCGGTCGCGCCCAGCCGCGGCCGGCCGCCGCCGCGGCTGAAGAGGAAGGCGCCGACCAGCGCCACGAGCAGGATCCCCAGCGCCAACCACGTCGTCCAGCGTCGCGTCACCCTCGCCTCCCCGCGCGGCCCTGCGCGGCGCCGGGCGGCGCCGGCCCGCCGCCGGCCCGTCGCCGGCGCACCCGGTCAGGAGAAGAGATAGAAGAGCCGGAAGGAGATCTGCGTCAGCCAGTCCGTGTAGACCAGGACGCCCAGCAGCACCAGCAGGAGGCCCGCCGCCTTCTGCACCGCCGGCAGGAAGGGGCGGAGGCCCGCCAGGCGCGGCCAGAGCCACTCGAAGCCGGCCGCCAGAACCAGGAAGGGGACCCCCATCCCGGCGGAGTAGGTGGCGAGGAGCGCCACCCCCCGCGCCAGCGACGCCTGGGTGGAGGCGTAGAGCAGGATCGCCGCCAGCACCGGCCCCACGCACGGCGTCCAGCCGATGCTGAAGGCGCCGCCGAGCGCCAGGGCGCCGAGCCAGCTGCCCGCGCGCCCGGGAGCGGCCCCTTCCTCGGCCAGCGGCTGCCAGCTCCGCTCCAGCAGGGGGATGCGCAGCCAGCCGGTCATGGCCAGCCCGAAGAAGGCGATGAGCACCCCGGCCACCTTGCGCAGCCGCGGCAGGTTGGCGAGCAGGAGCTGGCCGAAGGAGCTGGCGGTGGCACCCAGGGCGATGAAGACCAGCGAGAAGCCGAGGACGAAGGCGAGCGCCCGGCCCAGGATGCGGGCGCGCCCCGCCGCGGCCACCCTCCCGCCCGCGCCGCGGCCGGCGAGCTGCCCCGCTCCGGCGCCGGCGATGTAGCCGAGGTAGGAAGGGTACATCGGCCAGACGCAGGGCGAGAAGAAGAAGGTCAGGCCCGCCAGGAAGGCCACCGCGTAGGAGACGCCGGCCGGGCTCATCGGACCACCTCGGAGGCGGACCGCTCGGCCGCCCGCACCCGCGGCGCATCCTGCCGCCCGAGCAGCCAGGCCTCCACTTCGCGGCGGCGCCGCTCGCGCTCGCGCGCCTCCTCCAGGACGCGCCTGGCCTGGCGCTCGTACTCCGCGCGCAGGCGCGCGTAGGCTTCCCCGTCCAGCTTGCCCATGCGGCGGTCGTACTCCAGCTCGCGCAGGAGGCCGAAGACGCGCTCGCGCTCCGGCTCCACCGCCGCCAGGCGGACGGAGGGCCGCGGCCAGAGCGAGAAGGCCGTGCCCAGGATGAGGAGCAGGCCGCCCAGCCAGAGCCAGTCGACCAGCGGGTTGACGTAGATCTCCAGTCCCGCCCGGCCGGAGTCGTCCCAGCCCGCCAGCACCACGTAGAGATCGCCGCCCAGCGTGTGGCGGATGGCCGCGCGGCTGACGGGCCCTTCCTGGGAGTCCGGGTAGAAGAGCGTGGCCGGCCGGAGCGTGCCGACCGGGCCGCCGCCCTGGCGGACGCCCACCTCGGCCTCCACCGCCGGCACCACGCCCTCCAGCCCCTGGCGCAGCCCGCCGAAGGTGAGCGTGTAGGGGCCGGCCAGCGCGCTCTGGCCGGGGCCCAGGGTGACCGAGAGATGCTGCTGGTAGGCGGTCGATCCGATCACCGCCAGCGCCATCAGCGCGATCCCCAGGTGGGCGACGTAGCCGCCGTAGCGCGAGGGGTTCCGGTCGAAGAGCCGCCAGAGGCAGAGGAGCGGCCGCTCGCCGGTCATCGCCCGGCGGGCGCGGAAGCCGTCGGCCACCTCCAGGAAGACCGAGGCGGCGACGAAGAGGGCGCCGGCCACGCCGAAGGCGACGGCGCCGCCCAGCACGCCGGCGGCGACCAGGAGCAGGGTCAGCGCCACCGCCGAGGCGACGGGCAGGAGGAGCTTCCTGCGCAGGCGCCGCCAGTCGGCCCGCCGCCAGGCGACCAGCGGCCCGATCCCCATCAGCACCAGGAGCAGGCCGAAGAGCGGCCCGGAGGTCTGCTCGAAGTAGGGCGCGCCCACGGTCAGGCGGAGGCCGAAGAGGCCGGTCACCTCGGGCAGGAGCGTCCCCACCAGGACGACCAGCGCGGTCACCAGCAGGACCACGTTGTTGGCCAGGAAGGCGGTCTCCTTGTTGACCAGCGTCTCCACGCCCGGCTGCTCGTCGCGCAGATCGTCCCAGCGGACGCCCAGGAGATAGAGGCAGCCGGCCAGCGCCAGGCCCAGGAAGACGATGAAGTAGGGCGCGATGGGCGACTGGGCGAAGGCGTGGACCGAGACCAGGAGGCCGCTGCGCGTCAGCGTGGTGCCCAGCAGGGTGAGGAGGTAGGCGGCCATGACCAGGACCATGTTCCAGGCCTTGAGAAGCCCGCGCCGCTCCTGGACCAGCGCCGAGTGGACGAAGGCGGTGCCCACCAGCCAGGGCATCAGCGCCGCGTTCTCCACCGGATCCCAGCCCCAGTAGCCGCCCCAGCCGAGCACGTGGTAGGACCACCAGGCGCCCAGCAGGAGGCCCAGCCCGAGGACGCCCCAGGCCAGGAGCGCCCAGCGCCGCGTCAGGCGGATCCAGCGCGCGCCCGGCTCGCGCAGCACGAGCGCCGCCACGCCGAAGGCGAAGGGGACGCTGAAGCCGACGAAGCCCGTGTAGAGCGCCACCGGGTGCATCAGCATGGCGGGGTCGCGCAGGAGCGGGCTCAGCCCGTTCCCGTCGGGCGGCACCTGCTCCGCCGGCAACAGGGCGAAGGGGTTGGCGACGAAGGCGACCAGGAAGCTGAAGAAGAGCTCCGTCACCCCCATCACCGCCAGCGCCAGCGGGGCGCTCCGCTCCCGCGAGCGCCAGGCGATGAAGGCGGCGTAGGCGGCGAGGATCGTCAGCCAGAAGAGGAGCGAGCCCTCCTGGCCGCCCCAGAGCGCGCCCACCTTGTAGGCGACGGGCAGGTCGCGGCTGGAGTGGGCGGTCACGTAGGCGAAGGCGAAGTTGTTGGTCAGCAGGAGCCCGACCAGCCCCGCCGCGCTCAGCCCCGCCAGCGCCGCCGCCAGCACCAGCGCCACCCGGCCGGCCCGGATCTCGCGCTGCGCCCGGCGGCTCCCCGCCGCTCCCTCCCTCTCGCGCCGCCGCGTGCCGTCCGCCAGGAGAGCCACCGCAGCCAGCGCCAGCAGGAAGACGGCCACCAGCGAACCGTGTCCGAACCAGGCCATCAGGCGTGTGACGGGATCGATCAAGCTGCGCGGCCTCCTCGCCGGGGCACTCACCTTTGCAAAGTGCTCTGTGGCGATTATACGGAATCCGGCTGGCGCCGCCGACCCGTCCGCCGCATACCGCCCGGTCGTGGCAGGGCCTGCACCCGGGCCTCCGCCTCAGACGTCCAGGAAGAGCCGCGCCCGCCAGCGCCCGTCGCCCGCCCCGCGCCCGACGTAGAGACGGTGGCGCGTGGCCGCCTTCACCTCGCCGCGGAAACCCATCGCCTCGCGCTCCAGGCGCGCCCCGGCCAGCCGGCCCTCGAGCCGCCAGCCGCCGGCCGGCGGCTGCGCGCCCGCGGCGGGCGCGGAGCTCTCCGCCGGCTGCTGAGGGCCCGCCACCTCCAGCCGGCAGCGGACGGGGACGAATCCCCGCGTCTGCACCAGGAAGAGGATCTCGTCCACCCAGCGGACCAGGAGCCCCTCCAGGTCGGGCGCCGCCAGCGCCAGCGAGCGCCGCGCGCGTCCGCGGCCGGGCGGCCGCTCCAGGAGGAGCGCCACCACCGCCTCCGCCACCGTGGCGAAGAGCGAGGGCAGGTCCTCCGCCTCGGCGGCCAGGCCCGTGTCGGCCGTATGCTCGATCCAGCGCCAGCTGCCGGCCAGAGCGCCCCACCCCCGTCCGCGCGCCGATCAGCCCTTGACCACGATCAGGGGGCGGAGGCGGGCGACCTTCCTGGCGATGCCGGCGGCGGCGATGACCTCGACGACGGCGGCCACGTCCTTGTAGGCCTCGGGGATCTCCTCGTCCACCGTCGCCCGGCTGGCCGCCCGCACCAGCACCCCCTGCGCCTCCAGCTCGCGCAGCGGGTCGCGCGCCCGCGCCGCCTGGCGGGCCCGGTGGCGGCTCCACCGCCGCCCCGCCCCGTGGCAGGCCGAGCCGAAGCTCTCGCGCATGGCCCGCTCGCCGCCGGCCAGCACGAAGGAGTAGCGGCCCATGTCGCCCGGGACCAGCACCGGCTGGCCGGCCTCGCGATAGGCCGGCGGCAGCTCGGGATGGCCGGGCGGGAAGGCGCGCGTCGCCCCCTTGCGGTGGACGAGGAGGGGGCGACCGCCGTGCTCCTCCCACTTGGCCGTGTTGTGCGCCAGGTCGTAGACCAGGCGCAGGCGGTGCGCGGAGGGCGGGAAGCCCGCCCGCTCGAAGGCGCGCCGGGCGTAGGCGGTGATCACCTGGCGGTTGGCGAAGGCGAAGTTGGCCGCCGCGGCCATCGCGCCCAGGTAGGCCGTGCCCTCGGGGCTGCGCGCCGGCGCCGCCGCCAGCTGGCGGTCCGGCAGCTCGATGCCGTAGCGGGCGCCGGCCGCCAGCATCCGCTCCACGAACTCCTGGCAGACCTGGTGGCCCAGGCCCCGGGAGCCGGTGTGGACGAGGACGGTCACCTGCCCCTCGAAGAGGCCGAAGGCGGCGGCCGCCTCGGCGTCCTCGACGCGGTCGACCACCCCCACCTCCAGGAAGTGGTTCCCGCTCCCCAGCGTCCCCAGCTGCGGCCGCCCCCGCTCCAGCGCCCGCTGGGAGACCTGGGTGGGATCGGCGCCGGGCAGCGCCCCGCCCGACTCGATGAAGGCCAGGTCCTCCGCCTCGCCCAGGCCCGCCTCCACCGCCCAGGCGGCGCCCCGGGCGAGCACCCGCCGGCGGAGCTCCCGCGCCTCCAGCCGGAGTTCGCTCCGCTCGGCGCCCACCCCGGCCGGGATGCTCCGGTAGAGCGCGTCGGCCAGCCGCTCCCGGGCCGGCGCCAGCTCCGCCGCCGTCAGCGCCGAGGCGAGCAGCCTGACGCCGCAGTTGATGTCGAAGCCGACGCCGCCCGGGCTGACCACCCCGCCCGCCTCCGGGTCGAAGGCGGCGACGGCGCCGATGGGGAAGCCGTAGCCCCAGTGGATGTCGGGCATGGCCACCACGGGCTCGACGACGCCGGGCAGGGCGGCCACGCCGGCCAGCTGCTCCAGCGCCGCGCCGCCCTCGGCCGCGAGATCCTCGAGGATGGCGCCGGAGGCGTAGAAGAGCGCGTCGACGCGCATCGCGCCCCTGCGCCGGATGCGGTAGCGGTTCCCGCCCTCCGCCTCGAAAGGAAGCATGGCTGCGAACCCTTCCTGCCCGGTCGCCCGGGCGAACCGGCCCGGGCGGCAGCGGCTGGCGGCCGGGCCTTTCCCGTTCATCTTGACCGAAAGAGCGCCTCGCCGCGACCCCGGCCGGCCCGGCCGCGGCGGCCGACTCGCCGCCTCCGCCGGGGAATAGGCATCGGGCGGGGGCGATGGGCCGGTGCCGCCGCCGGTCGTGGGGGGCAGCCTGGAGGCGGCCTGGGCCGCCTTCCTCTCCGGGAGCGGAGCGGGCGTGGCGGGCGCGCTGCTGGCCTGGGCGGTGGGGCGGCGCCTGCGCCAGGCGGTGGCGCCGCTGCTGGCCTGGGTGGCGGGCGTCATGTTCGCCGTCGCCGCCTTCGACCTGCTGCCCGCCGCCTGGGAGCTGGCCGGGCCGGCGGCGACGCTGGCGGGGCTGGGCCTCGGCGCCGCCCTGCTCCTCGCCCTCGAGCGGCTGCGCCTCCCGGCGGCGGAGGTGGTCGCCTGGGGCATCGCCTCGCACAACTTCCCCGAGGGGCTGGCCATCGGCGCCGGCTTCGCCCGCGAGCGGGCGACGGGGGTGGCCGTCACGCTCCTCCTGGCGCTCCACGACCTGCCGGAGGGCATGGCCATCGCCCTGCCCGAGGAAGCGGGAGCGGAGCCGGAGAGCGCCGCCCGCGGCCTCCGCTCCGCCCTGCGCGCGCTCCTGGCGGGCCTGCCCACGCTGCTCGGCGCCTTCCTGGGCTACCTCGCCGGCGTCGAGCGCCTGGCGCTGGCGCTGGCCCTGGGCTTCGCCGCCGGCGCCATGCTGGAGGTGACGGCGGGCACGCTGGCTCCCGCCGCCTGGGCGCGGACGGGCGCCGGGCGGCGGCGACGGCTGCTCCCGGCGGCCCTCGCCGGCTGCCTGGCCGGCTGGCTCTTCACGCGCCTCGTGGCGGGTTGAGGCGGGGCGCGCCGGGCGCCCGCCCGCGGCGCCCGGCCCGCGCGCGGCCGGCGCGGTTCAGCGGTAGGTCTCCGGGTGCTCCCAGTCGATGGTCACCCACTCGTGGAGGACGTAGGTGCGGGCGCCGCCGGCGACGATGGGGTCGGCCTCGGCCAGGCGGCGCGCTTCCTCCAGCGAGTCGACGCTGTAGATCACCATGCCGCCGCTGCCGTCGGCGAAGCGCCCGCCCTCGTGGACCTTGCCCTCGGCCCGCCTGGCGAAGACGTACTCCAGGTGGGCGGGCCGGTCGCGGCGGTTCTTCTCGGCGTCGACGATCGTCTGGATGCAGGCGACGAGCATCTCGACTCCTCCTTCGCTCGCGTCGAGGCGACGGGAGGGGGGTGCGGACGACCCCCCCGCGCCCCTCCGTCTCATGGCCTTCCCCGCGGCCGGCGCCCGGACCTGCCGATCTTCCGCCAGGCGGCGACCACGGCCTCCAGCACCTCCCGGAAGGCTTCCTCCTCCGCCAGGAGCGAGCCGGCCCCGCCCAGGAGGAGCGTCCGCCGGCGCGCCTCCTCCGCCCGGGGAAGCTCGCCCGGCGCCGGTCCGCCCGCCCCGGGCGGCGGCAGCTCCGGCAGCGGGTCGAGGTCGGCGCCGCCCTCCACCGCCGCCTGGCAGAGCTCCTCCAGCGCCTCGGGCGCGAGCGGCTGCGGCAGGCGGACGCCCAGCTGGAGCCAGGCCGGCCGGAAGCCGGGCGCGGCGCCGAGGACCTGCAGCTCGCCCCCCGTCGCCTCGCGGAGGAAGCGCGACGCCTCCCCGGCCCGCCGCCTCCGCCGCTCCAGCCAGCCGTCCAGCGCCGGCAGCTGGGCCAGCCCCAGCGCGGCCGCCAGCGGGTTGAGGCGGTGCTGGAAGGAAGGGATGGCCCCCGCCTCGCCCAGCTCCCGCTCGATGCGCGCCGGGTGCTGCCCCGCGCGGAGCGCGCGGCGGTAGAGGTCGCCCATGCGCGTCGCCAGGAGGCCGCCCTCGCCCAGCGGCAGCAGCTTCGCGCCCTGGAAGCTGAAGAAGCCGGCGGTCCCCACCGCGCCGGCGGCGCCCTCGGGGAGGCGCGCCCCCAGCGCCTGGGCGGCGTCTTCGAGCAGGGCGACGCCCCTCCGGGCCAGCGGCTCGAGCAGCGGGCCGAGCCGGGCGGGGTAGCCGGCCACGTGGACGGCCAGGAGCGCCCGCACCCGCGCTCCCGCCCGCTCCTCCGCCTCGAGGCGCCCGAGGGCGTCCGCCGGATCGAGGCCGAGCCCCTCCGCCTCGACGTCCACCCAGGCCAGGCGCGCCCCCGCGCGGAGCACCGGCTGGTAGACGTAGGCGGGGGCGAAGGGGGCCGCGAGGAGCGTCTCGCCCGGCTGCAGCTCGAGCGCGGCCAGCGCCGCCTCCAGCGCCGCCGTCCCCGAGGCGGTGGCCAGCGCCCAGCCCACCCCCAGACGGGCCGCCATGGCGCGCTCGAAGCGCCGGACGGCGCCGGAGCCGTCCAGCGCGTCGAGCTCGCCCCGCCGGAGCCAGGCGGCCAGCGCCTCCGGGGCGCCCTCGGCCAGCGGCGCGCGCGACCAGGAAGGCGGCTCCCGGCGGGCCATCAGTCGTAGAGCGAACAGATGGGGCAGCGCCAGCTGTGGCCGGCCGGCCGCTCGGGGTGCTCCAGCCCCTGGTGGGCGAAGGCGCCGCCCGCCTCGTGGTAGAGGATGCACTCCAGGGTGAAGGCTTCCTTGGACGTCTCGGTCAGGCGGTAGGCGAAGGCGCGGTGGGGACTGCCGAAGGTGCGCAGGCGGGCGGGCAGGTCGGCGTCGTCGCGCCCCCAGGCGGTCACGTTGCCCGCGCCGTCGTAGAGCACGAAGACGCCGGGCTTCCTCTCCAGCCGGTCGAGCTGGTCCGTCTCCAGCGGAAGCGGACCCGTCAACTTTTCCATGCGCTCACTCCTCCCGGCCCAGGTGGAAGGCGGCGTGCACGGCGCGCACCGCCGCCTCCGCGTGCTCGGCCCGGATCAGGCAGGAGATGCTGATCTCCGAGGTGGCGATCATCTCGATGTTGATGCCGCTCTCGCCCAGCGCCCGGAAGAGGGTGGCCGCCACGCCCGGATGCGTCACCATCCCGGCTCCGACCACGGAGAGCTTGGCCACGCCGGCGTCGGCCAGGATCCCCTCGCCGCCCAGCTGCCGGCAGGCCGCCTCCGAGGCCTCGCGCGCCGGGGCCAGGTCGTCCCGCGCCACGGTGAAGGCGATGTCGTTGAGGAGCTCGCGGGAGACGCTCTGGATGATCATGTCGACGTTGACGCCCCGCTCCGCCAGCGCGCCGAAGAGCGCGGCCGCTACCCCCGGCCGGTCGGGCACCTTGAGGAGCGCGATCTTGGCCGTCTTCCGGTCGACGGTGACGCCGGAGACGGGCCGGTCGCTCTCGGCCCAGGCGGGCCGCCGCAGGACGCGGGTGCCGGGCGCCTCCTCGAAGGTGGAGCGCGCCTCGATCACCACGCCGTGCTCGCGGGCGTACTCGACCGCGCGGTGCTGGAGCACCTTGGCCCCCAGCCGGGCCAGCTCCAGCATCTCGTCGTAGGAGATCTCCTTGAGCGGCCGGGCGTCGGGCACGACGCGCGGGTCGGCGGTGTAGACGCCGGCCACGTCGGAGTAGATCTCGCACCGGTCGGCGCCGAGCGCCGCGGCCAGCACCACCGCGGTGGCATCCGAGCCGCCGCGGCCCAGCGTGGTCAGGTCGCCCCGGCGGTCGATCCCCTGGAAGCCGGTGACCACGGGCACCCAGCCCCGCTCCAGCGCCTCGCGCAGCCGCTCGGTCGCCACCGCCTCCACCCGCGCCGCCCGGTGGCGGCCGTCGGTCAGGACGCCCGCCTGCCAGCCCGTGAACGAGAGAGCCGGGCAACCCAGCGAACGGAGCAGGAGCGCCATCAGCGCCGCCGACTCCTGCTCGCCCGTCGCCAGAAGCGCGTCGATCTCCCGGTCGGCTGCGGGGAGCGGCGGCTCCCAGGCCGGCTCCGCCCGCCCGTCGGGGCTCTCGCCCCGCCCCTCCGCCGTGATCTCCCGCGCCAGCTCCAGGAGGGCGTCCGTCCGGCCCCCCCGCGCCGAGACCACCACCACCACGCGGTCGCCGCCCCGCCAGGCGTCGACCACCCGCTCCGCCGCCCGTCGCATGGAGCGAAGGTCGGCCACCGAGCTGCCGCCGAACTTCTGAACCCTGAGCGCCAATCCGCTTCCTCGACCTCCGCCGTCCGAGCCTCTTGGGAGGAACGCTTCGTCACCCGCCCGACTTCGCCTGCCGCGGAAGCAGCTCCGCCTCCGCGCCCGCCCGGACGGGCGGGCCCTGGCGCCGGAGCCGCCAGACGCCCCGCACCAGCCCCGCGTCCAGCGCCTGCAGCGCCTCGGCCAGCGCGTCGACCGTCTCCAGGGCGGTGTAGCAGGGGAGGCCGAACTCGACCGTGGCGCGCCGCAGCCCGAAGCCGGGGCGCGCGGGGTCGAAGCCCTGGCGCGGCAGGTCGACCACGCCGCCCAGGCGGCCCTCCGCCAGGGCGGCCAGCGCCTCGCCGTAGCCCAGGGCCTCCACCTCCAGGCCGGCCGCGCGCAGGCGCTCCGCCGTCCCCGGCGTGGCGCAGAGCCGGAAGCCGAGCCGCCCGAGCCGCCGCGCGCGCTCGGCCAGAGCCGCCCGCAGCGCCGGGGGCGCGGAGAGGAGGAGCGCCCGCCGCGGCGGCAGCAGGCCCGCCGCCTGGAGCGCGCGCGCCAGCGCCTCGCCGCGGCTCCGCCCGAAGCCCAGCACCTCGCCGGTCGAACGCATCTCGGGCCCGACGGCCACCTCCGCCCGGCGGACCTTGCCCGTGGAGAAGACCGGCGCCTTGGCGGCCACCACCGGCGGGGGCGGCAGGAGGCCGTCCGCCTTTTCCAGGCCGAGGGCGGCGGCCGCGGCGCGGAGCGGCCGGCCCAGCGCCGCGCGGATGGCCAGCTCCACCAGCGGCACGCCCGTCGCCTTGCTGACGAAGGGCACCGTGCGCGAGGCGCGCGGGTTGACCTCCAGGACGTAGAGCTCGCCCCGGTGGAGGACGAACTGGACGTTGAAGAGGCCGCGCAGCCCGAGGCTGGCGCCGATGCGGCGCGTCACCTCCACCAGCTCGGCCAGCGCCTCGGGCTCCAGCGCGGCGGGCAGGAGCGCCACCGAGTCGCCGGAGTGGACGCCGGCGCGCTCGACGTGCTCCATGACCGCCGGGATCAGGGTCGCCTCCCCGTCGGTGACCGCGTCCACCTCCAGCTCGCGCCCTTCGAGGTAGCGGTCGAGGAGGACGGGAGCGCCGGGGTGCGCGCGGCGCGCTTCCTCCAGCCAGCGCTCGAAGGCCTCCGGCTCGCGCACCACCGACATGCCACGCCCGCCGAGGACGAAGCTGGGCCGGAGCATCAGCGGGAAGCCGAGCCGCCGCGCCAGCTCCCGCGCCTCCTCCGGCGAGCGCGCGGCGGCGCCCGCCGGCTGCCGCACCCCCAGGGCGCGAAGCCAGCGCCCGCAGAGCTCGCGGTCCTCCGCCCGCTCGATGGCCGCCTGCGGCGTCCCCAGCGCGGGCAGGCCCTCGGCCTCCAGGGCCGCCGCCATGTCCAGCGCCGTCTGGCCGCCGAACTGGACGAGGGCGCCCACCACCCGCTCGCGCCGCGCCACGGCGAGGACGTCCTCCGCGGTCAGCGGCTCGAAGTAGAGCGCGTCGGCCACGTCGAAGTCGGTGCTGACCGTCTCCGGGTTGTTGTTGACGATGACCGCGCGGTAGCCCGCCCGCTGCAGCGCCTGGACCGCCTGCACCGCCGAGTAGTCGAACTCGATCCCCTGCCCGATGCGGATGGGGCCCGCGCCCACCACCAGCACCGCCGGCGCCCGCTCGCCGGCCGCCGCCTCCGCCTCGCCCTCGCGGCCCCAGCCGCCCGCGGCGGTGGCGAAGCGCGGGCGGAAGTGGGTCGAGTAGAAGTACGGCGTCCGCGCGGGGAACTCGCCGGCGCAGCTGTCCACCTCCAGGAAGCCCGGCTCGAGCCCGGCCGCCTCCCGGCGCCGCCGCACCTCGCGCTCCGCGAGCCCGGTCAGCTCGGCCAGCTCGCCGTCGCCCAGCCCCGCCCGCTTGGCCTCGGCGAGCAGGCCGGCCTCCAGTGCCGGTCCCGCCGCCCGCACCCGCGCCACGACGCCGCCCAGGCGCCGGAGCCGCCGCAGGAAGAAGGGGTCGATCCCGGTGGGTCGCGCTTCCTCCAGCGTCAGTCCCAGCGCGAAGGCGGCGACCAGGCGCTGCAGCCGCCCCTCGCGCGGCGCCAGCGCCGCCTCCCGCGCCCGCTCCGGCCCCGCCTCCGCGCGCAGCCGCTCCAGCTCGCGCACCGCCCGGGCCAGCACCGGCCCCTGGTCGAGCGAGCGGAGCGCCTTGCCGAACGCGCCCTCGAAGCTCCGGTCGATGGCCATGGCCTCGCCGGTGGCCTGCATCTGCGTGCCCAGCTCGCGCTCCGCCAGCGGGAACTTGTCGAAGGGCCAGCGCGGCACCTTCAGCACCACGTAGTCCAGCGCCGGCTCGAAGCAGGCGCTGGTGCCGGTGATGGGGTTGCGGACCTCGCCGAGGCGGAGGCCCAGCGCCAGCTTGGCCGCCACCTGGGCGATGGGGTAGCCGGTCGCCTTGGAGGCGAGGGCGCTGGAGCGGCTGACGCGCGGGTTGACCTCGATGACGCGGAAGGCGAAGGGCTGCCCCTGCGGCGCCACGGCGAACTGGACGTTGCAGGCGCCGACGATGCCCAGCGCCTCGACGATGCGGAAGGCGGCCTGGCGCAGCGCCTGGTGCTCCGGGTCGGTCAGCGTCTGGGCGGGCGCCACCACCACGCTGTCGCCCGTGTGGATGCCCACCGGGTCGACGTTCTCCATGCTGCAGATGGCGACGCAGCTGCCGTCGCGGTCGCGCAGCACCTCGTACTCGATCTCCCGCCAGCCCCAGATGCTCTCTTCCAGCAGCACCTCGCCCACCGGGCTGAGGGTCAGGCCGCGCTCCACCAGCGCCTCCATCTCGGCCGCCGTGGCCGCCAGGCCGCCGCCCGTCCCGCCCAGCGTGTAGGCCGGCCGGACCACCAGCGGCAGCCCGTGCTCGCGCGCCCAGGCGCGCGCCTCGTCCAGCGAGCGGACCGGCCGGCTGGGCGGGATGGCCATGCCCAGCTCCAGCATCGCCTGGCGGAAGGCGGCCCGGTCCTCCGCCTTCTCGATCGCCTCCAGCGGCGTGCCCAGCAGGCGGACGCCCCAGCGCTCCAGCACCCCGCTCTGCGACAGCTCGCGCGCCAGGTTGAGCCCCGTCTGGCCGCCGAAGCCCGCCAGAAGGCCGTCCGGGCGCTCGGCCCGGATCACTTCCTCCAGCCGCCGCGCCTCCAGCGGCTCCAGGTAGACGCGGCCGCCCACCTCGGGGTCGGTCATGATGGTGGCCGGGTTGGAGTTGACCAGGACGGTCTCGACGCCCGCCTCGCCCAGGGCGCGGCAGGCCTGCGTGCCCGAGTAGTCGAACTCCGCCGCCTGCCCGATGACGATCGGGCCGGAGCCGATCACCAGCACGCGGCGGATCCCCGCCGCCGGCATCCCCGAAGGCTGGGCGAAGGCGGGCTCAGGCAACCTCGAGCCCCCTCCACGCGGCCACGCGCGCGACGAACTCGCGGAAGTGGCTGCGGGAGTCCAGCGGCCCCGGGGCCCCCTCCGGGTGGAACTGCACGCTCCAGACAGGAAGCCGCCGGTGGCGGAGGCCCTCGACGACCCCGTCGTTCAGCTCCACGTGCGTCACCTCCAGCTCGTCGGGCAGCTCCTCGGGCAGCACCGCGTAGCCGTGGTTCTGGGCGGTGATGAAGGCCCGCCCGCTCTCCACCTCCTGCACCGGGTGGTTGCCGCCGCGGTGGCCGTACGGGAGCCGGCCCGTCCGCGCGCCGAAGGCGGCTGCCAGCACCTGGTGGCCGAGGCAGATGCCCCACGTGGGCAGGCGGCCCGCCACCTGGCGGAGCGCCGCCTCCACCCCCGGCAGGTCGGCGGGGTCGCCCGGCCCGTTGGTCACCACCAGCCCGTCGGGATCGGAGGCGAGGATCTCGGCGGCCGTCGCGTTCCAGGGCAGGAGCTCCAGCGAGGCGCCCGCCTTGAGCAGCTCGTCGAGGATGCGCCGCTTGGTGCCCAGGTCGAGGACGGCCACCCGCGGGCCGCGCCCGTCGCCCCGCCCCAGCACCAGCCGCCCGTGGCGGACCACCCGCGCGACCAGGTCGCGCGGCCGCGCGGGCCAGGAGAGCGCCGCCACCCGCTCGGCCGGGTCGCGCAGGCGCTCCAGCCGGGCCAGGAGGCGGCCGCGGACCAGCGCCAGCGCCGTGTCGCCGCCCTCCCGCAGGCGGACGGCCAGCTTCCGCGTGGCGACGCCCTCCAGGGCGGGGACGCCGCGGCGGCGGAGCCAGCCGACGATCTCCTCGCCGCTCCCGCGGTCGGGCTCGCGCCAGAACTCCCCCGCCACGAAGCCGGCCACCGCCGGCTCCAGCGCCTGGTCGGCCTCGGGCGAGAGGCCGTAGTGGCCGATGAAGGGGTAGGTCATGACCACCACCTGGCCGGCGTAGCTGGGGTCGGTCAGCACTTCCTGGTAGCCGGTCATGGAGGTGTTGAAGACGCCCTCGCCCCAGATCGCCTCGTCGGAGGCCGCCCAGGCGGTGGCGGGCGGCTCGGCCGGCCAGCTGGCCAGCCGCCCGAGGAAGAGCTCGCCGCTGGCGAGCAGCAGGCCTCCGGGCTCGCCCGGCTCGAAGCCGGCCGCCACCCCCCCGCTCATCGCCCGGCCTCCGCCGCGGCCGCCCGGGAGGCCGCCAGGCGCCCGTCCGCCTCGGCCAGCGCCTCCTCCAGGATCGCCAGCGCCGCCTCCACCTCGCTCTGCCCGATCACCAGCGGCGGCAGGAAGCGGACCACGTTCTCCGCCGCCGCCACCGCCAGCAGCCCGCGCTCGCGCAGCGCCGCGATCAGGGCGGCCGGCGGCTCCGCCAGGCGGATCCCCAGCATCAGGCCGCGCCCGCGCACCTCCAGGAGCGAGGGATGACGCGCCGCCAGCGCCTCCAGCCCCTCGCGCAGGCGCGCCCCGACCTCGCGCGCCCGCTCCACCAGCCCCTGCCCCGCGATCGCCTCCAGCGTGGCCAGCGCGGCCGCCATGGCCAGCGGGTTGCCGCCGAAGGTGGAGCCGTGGCTGCCCGGCGCCAGCACCCCGGCCAGCTCCTCGCGCACGCCCATCGCGCCCACGGGCACCCCGCCCGCCAGGCCCTTGGCCAGCGTGACCACGTCCGGCTCGAGGCCGGCCGCCTGGTAGGCGAACCAGCTGCCGGTCCGTCCCATCCCGGTCTGCACCTCGTCCACCATCAGGAGGAGGCCCTCGGACCGGCAGACGGCCTGGACCGCCTCCAGGAAGCCGGGCGCCGCCTCGCGGAGGCCCCCCTCCCCCTGGATCACCTCCAGCAGGACGGCCACCGTCGAGGGGGTGACGGCGCCGGCCAGCGCCCCGGCCTCGTTCCAGGGCAGCTGCCGGAAGCCGGCCGGCAGCGGCTCGAAACCCTCCGCGTAGTGCGGGTTGCCGGTGGCCGCCAGCGAGCCCAGCGTGCGGCCGTGGAAGCAGCCCTCGAAGGTGAGGATCTCCGGCTCCGCGACGCCGCGCTGGTGGCCCCAGCGGCGCGCCAGCTTGATCGCCGCCTCCGTCGCCTCGGTGCCGCTGTTGCAGAAGAAGAAGCGGTCGAGCCCCGTCAGCTCCGCGAGGCGCTCGGCCACCCGCCGCTGGAGCGGGATCTCGTACAGGTTGGAGACGTGGATCAGCCGCGCGGCCTGGTCCGCCACCGCCGAGACCAGCGCGGGGTGTGCGTGCCCGAGCACGCTGGCGGCGATGCCGCCGGCGAAGTCCAGGTAGCGCCGTCCCTCGTCGTCCCAGACGTAGGCGCCCTCGCCCCGCACCAGCGCCACCGGCGCCCGGTTGTAGACCGGCAGGAGGTGGTCGCCGCCGCCCGCCTGGGGGCGCTCTTCCTTCCCCGCTTCAGGCACGCTCAACCCTCCGTCCCCTCCCTCTCCATCCATCCGCCCCGGACCGGCTGCGCCGCGCCCGCCGGCGCGAGCTCCGTGCCGACGCCCTCCAGGCCGCCGCCCAGGGCGCGCAGGAGCGCGTGCGGCGCCCGCCCGTCGACGATGACCACGCGCGCCGCGCCGCGGGCCAGCGCCTCCAGGCAGGCCTCCAGCTTGGGCCGCATGCCGCCGGAGGCCTCGCCGGAGGCGAGGAGCGCCCGGGCCTCCTCCGGGGCCAGGCGCGTCCGCCAGGTGCCGCCCGCCGTCACGCCCGGCACGTCGGTCAGCAGGACCAGCGTCGCGCCCAGCGCCGCCGCCAGCGCCGCGGCCACCTGGTCGGCGTTGATGTTGTAGGTCTGGCCGCCGACCCGGCCGACGGGCGCCACCACCGGCAGGAAGCCGCCCGCGAGCAGCGTCTCGAGGAGCGCAGGCTGCACCCCGCGCACCCGCGCCACGTAGCCCAGCCCTTCCTCGGGCGCGCTGGGCGCCAGCTCCAGCAGGCCGCCGTCGACGCCCGCCACGCCCACGGCCGGCAGGCCCGCGGCGCCGAGGGCGGTGGTCAGGCGGCGGTTGACCCGGCCGGCCAGGACCATCTCCGCCAGCTCCAGCGTCGCCTCGTCGGTGACGCGCAGCCCGTCGCGCCAGCGCGGCCGGATCCCGAGCCGCCCGCTCCAGCTGCTCAGCTCGGGGCCGCCGCCGTGGACCAGCACCGTCTTCAGCCCCGCCGCCATCAGCCGTGCCAGGTCGGCCGCCAGGGTGCCGAGGCCCTCGCCCAGCGAGCCGCCGTGCTTGACCACCAGCCAGCGGCCGCCTCCCTCGCCGCCCGGCGGCTCCCCCTCAGGTCCGGTAGGCCGCGTTGATGCGAACGTAGTCGGCACTCAGGTCACACCCCCACGCCGTCGCCCCACCGGGCCCGTCGCCCAGCACCAGCTCGATCCGCACCTCGGGGCGGCGCATCGCCTCCGCCGCCTCCTCCTCCCGCTCCCAGAGCGGCACGCCCGAGCGGTAGAGGAGGACGCCACCGATGCGCAGCTCCGCCCTCTCCGGGTCGAAGAGGACCGGCCGCCCGCCCACCGTCGCCCGCCCCGCCGCCGCCAGCACGCGGCCCCAGTTGGGGTCGCCGCCGTGGACGGCCGACTTGACCAGGGCGGAGCCGGCCACCGTGCGGGCGACCGCCGCCGCCTCCTCCTCGTCTTGCAAGCCGCGCGCCTCCACCTCGATCAGGCGGCTGGCGCCCTCCCCGTCGGCCGCGATGGCGCGCGCCAGGTGGCGGGCGGCCTCCTCCAGCGCCTCCAGCCAGCGCGCCCAGCGGCCGGCCGGCCGCGCGCCCGAGGCAGGCGCGGGAGAGGGCGTCTCCCCTTCCTCCGGCTCGTCGTCGACGCGGACGCCGGAGGCGCCGTTGACGAGCAGGAGCGCCATGTCGTTCGTCGAGGTGTCGCCGTCCACCGTCACGCGGTTGAACGTCCGCTCCACCGCCCGCCGCCAGGCGGCCGCCAGCCGCGCCCGGCCCGCCGGTCCCAGCTCCGCGTCGCTGGTCAGGAAGGCGAGCATGGTCCCCATGTCGGGGTGGATCATCCCCGACCCCTTGGCCGCGCCGCCGATCCGCACCCGCTCGCCGGGGGCCACCTCCACCTCCAGCGCCACCTGCTTGAGCGTCGTGTCGGTGGTCTGGATGGCGCGCGCGAAGGCCGCGTCGGCGGCCGGCCCGCTCCCGAGCGCGGCGCCGGCCATCTCCAGCCCCCGGGCCAGCGGCTCCTCGGGCAGCTGCACGCCGATCACGCCGGTGGAGGCGACCGCCACCTCCGCCGCGGCGAGGCCGAGCGCGGCCGCCGCCCGCGCCTGCATGCGCCGCGCCCGCTCCAGCCCCTCCTCGCCGGTGCAGGCGTTGGCGTTGCCGCTGTTGACCGCGACCGCCCGCAGCCAGCCCCCCTCCGCCCCGAGCAGCGAGCGCGTCACCAGCAGCGGGGCCGCCTGCACCCGGTTGCGGGTGTAGGTGGCCACCGCCCAGGCCGGCCGCTCCGAGAGGAGGAGCGCCACGTCCGGTCGCCGCCGCTTCAGCCCCGCGTGCACGCCGGCGGCCTTCCAGCCCGCGGGGGCGGTCACCCCCGCCTCCAGGAAGGCGGCTGCTTCCGCAGCCGGCCGGCGAAGCTCCGGCAGGATGCCCACCCCTCTCCCCCCTTACGGCCGCAAGGCCGCGGCTTCGAGTCCCTCCTCCTCGGGCAGGCCGAGGAGGAGGTTCATGTTCTGGACCGCCTGGCCGGCGGCGCCCTTCACCAGATTGTCGAGGGCGGCGAAGAGTGTCACCCGGCGCCCGTCCTCGTCCAGGCCGAAGCCGACGTGGACCTCGTTGGAGCCGACCACGTCGCGCAGCTGGGGGCTCCGGCCCGGAGCGAGGAGGCGCACGAAGGGCTCGCCGCGGTAGAAGCCGGCCAGCGCCTCCTGGAGCTCGCCCTCGCTCGCCGCCCGGCGGAGGCGGCCGTAGGCGGTGACCAGGATCCCCCGGCGCACGGGCAGGAGATGGGCGGTGAAGACCGGGTCGACCGGCTCGCCGGCGATCTTGCCCAGCTCCTGGGCGATCTCGGGCCGGTGCTGGTGGCGGCCGACCCTGTAGGCGGCGAAGTTGCCCTCCAGCTCGGCGAAGGCGTACTCCGGCCCGACGCTCCGCCCGGCGCCCGTGACGCCCGACTTGGCGTCGACGACCAGGCTCTCCGGCTCGAGCCAGCCCCCGGCCAGGAGCGGCGCCAGCGCCAGGATGGCCGCCGTCGGGTAGCAGCCCGGGTTGAGCACCAGCGGCGCCGGCTCGGCCCCGCTCCGCCAGGCCTCGCCCAGCCGGCGGAGCTCGTCGCGGCGGAGCTCGCTCAGGCCGTAGAGGGCGCCGGCGCGAAGCCGTTCGTACCGCGCGGCGCTCAGCGGCTCCGCGGAGCGCCCGCCGTACCAGCGCAGGTAGGCTTCGTGGCGGTCCAGGCGGAGGTCGCCGGCCAGGTCGACCACCGCCCGCCCCCGCGCGCGCAGCGCCTCCACGTAGGCGGGGCTCTCGCCGCTGGGGAGCGCCAGGAAGAAGAGCTCCGCCACCCCGGCCAGCTCCTCCGCCTCCGGGCGCCGCAGCACCCGCTCCCCCGCCAGCCGGGCCAGGTGGGGGTAGAGCTCGCCCAGGCGCCGGCCCGCCTCGGAGCGCGCCGCCACGGCCGCCAGCTCGACGTGCGGGTGCGCCAGCAGGAGCCGGCAGAGCTCGAGGCCGCTGTAACCGGTGGCGCCGACGACGGCGACGCGAACCCGCTCAGGCATCGGCCACCGCCCCCTCCAGCAGGCGGCGGGCCAGCTCCAGCTGCTCCCGCACCCGCTCCGGCGCCGTCCCGCCCGGCGAGCGCCGGCGGGCGGCCGAGGCGGCCGGCCGGAGCGCCTCCAGCACCTCCGCCTCGAAGAGCGGCGAGTAGCGCCGCAGCTCCTCCAGGTCGAGCGCCTCCAGGGGTCGGCCGGCCTCCAGGCAGTCGGCCACGATCCGGCCTGCGACCCGGTGCGCCTCGCGGAAGGGGAGCCCCCGCGCCGCCAGGTGGTCGGCCAGCTCGGTGGCGGTGGAGTAGTCGCCCTCCGTCGCCCGAGCGAGGCGGCCGGCGTCCACGCGCAGCGTGCGCAGGGCGCCGCTCAGCGCGGAAAGCGAGCGGTCGAGCGTCTCGACCGCGTCGAAGGAGGCTTCCTTGTCCTCCTGGAGGTCGCTGGCGTAGGCCAGCGGCAGCCCCTTCAGGACCGTCAGGAGCGCCATCAGGTCGCCGTAGACCCGCCCCGCCTTCCCGCGCACCAGCTCGGCGACGTCCGGGTTCTTCTTCTGCGGCATGATGCTGGAGCCGGTGGCGTAGGCGTCGGCCAGCTCCACGAAGGCGAACTCGCGGCTCGTCCAGAGGACCAGGGTCTCCCCCAGGCGGCTCAGGTGGGCGGCGGTCAGCGCGCAGGCGAAGAGGAGCTCGGCCAGGTAGTCGCGGTCGGAGACGGCGTCCATGCTGTTCTCGTAGAGGCGGGAGAAGCCCAGCTCGGCCGCCACCCGCGCGGGGTCGACAGGGAAGGGGGTACCCGCCAGCGCCCCGGCGCCCAGCGGCATCCGGTCGGCCGCCTCCCCCGCCCGCAGGAAGCGCTCCCGGTCGCGCTGGAACATGAAGAAGAAGGCGAGCCAGTGGTGCGCCCAGAGCACCGGTTGCGCGTGCTGGAGGTGGGTGTAGCCGGGCATGACCGCCTCGGGCGCCCGCTCGGCCACCTCCAGCAGGGCCGCCTGGAGCGCGGCCACGCGGCCGGCCAGCCGCCCGGCGGCCGCCCGCGCCCAGAGGTGGGTGTCCAGCGCCACCTGGTCGTTGCGCGAGCGGGCCGTGTGCAGCTTGCCCGCCACGGGGCCGAGCAGCTCCGCCAGCCGCCGCTCGACCGCCATGTGGATGTCCTCGTCCTCGCGGCGCCAGGGGAAGCGGTCCGCGCGGATCTCCGCCTCCACCGCGTCCAGGCCGCGGAGGAGTTGGTCCGCCTCCTCGCGCCCGAGGATCCCCTGGGCGGCGAGCATGCGCACGTGCGCCCGGCTGCCCGCCAGGTCCTCGGGCCAGAGCCGGCGGTCGAAGGGAAGCGAGGCGGTGAACGCCTCCGCCTCCGCGGCCGCCGGCTCACGGAAGCGACCGCCCCAGGCCTTCTCGACCGTCACGGGGCCGCATGCACCCCGGCCAGCGCCCGCGTCTCGGCGGCGCCCGCCCCGGCCGCGCCGGCCAGGGCCGACGGCGCCTGCGCCTGCTCCCCGCCGCCCTGCCGGCAGAGCTCGCGGTTGAGCTCCGCCCGCACCTGGACGGGCAGGCCGAAGAGCTTGATGAAGCCGCTGGCGTCCGCGTGGTCGTAGGCGCTGGCCCCGAAGGTGGCCAGGTCCGGCCGGTAGAGGGAGTAGGGCGACTCGGCCGCCAGCGCCTGCACCGAGCCCTTGTAGAGCTTGAGCGCGACGCTCCCCGTCACCCGCTCCTGGGTGGAGCGGACGAAGGCGTCCAGCGCCTCGCGCAGCGGGGTGTACCAGAGCCCGTCGTAGACGAGCTCGGCGTAGCGCTCCGCCGCCAGCGCCTTGAAGTGCTGGGTGGCGCGGTCGAGCACCAGCGACTCCAGCTCGCGGTGCGCCGCCACCAGGATCGAGCCGCCCGGAGTCTCGTAGACGCCGCGCGACTTCATCCCCACCAGCCGGTTCTCCACCATGCTGACCACGCCCACGCCGTGGCGGGCGCCCAGCTCGTTCAGCCGCTCCAGGAGCTCCACCGCGTCGACCCGCCGGCCGTCCAGCGCGACGGGGGCGCCCCGCTCGAAGTCGACGCGGACCCACTCCGGCTCGTCCGGCGCGGCCTCCGCCGGCGTGCACCAGAGCAGCACGTCCTCGCCGGGGACGCGCCCGGGATCCTCCAGGTCGCCCCCCTCGTGGCTCAGGTGCCAGAGGTTGCGGTCGCGGCTGTAGGGCTTCTCGCGCGTAGCGGGCACCGGGACGCCGTGCGCCTCGGCGTAGTCGATGCAGTCCTCGCGCGAGCGGAGCTCCCACTCGCGCCAGGGGGCGATGACGCGCAGATCGGGGGCCAGCGCCTTGACCGCCAGCTCGAAGCGGACCTGGTCGTTCCCCTTGCCCGTCGCCCCGTGGGCGACGGCGTCGGCCGACTCCTCCCGGGCCACGCGGACCAGGTGCCGGCCGATCAGCGGCCGCGCCATGGCCGTGCCGAGGAGGTACTTGCCCTCGTAGACCGCGCCCGCCTGGAGCGTCGGCCAGATGAACTCCTCGACGAACTCCCGCCGGGCGTCGACCACGTGGACGCGGCTGGCGCCCGAGGCGAGCGCCTTGGCCCGCACCGCCTCCAGATCCTCTCCCTGCCCCACGTCCACGGTGAGCGCGATCACCTCGGCGCCGTACCGCTCGCGCAGCCAGGGGATGATGACGGACGTGTCCAGGCCGCCGGAGTAGGCGAGGACGATCTTCTCCGGACGCGCTCCGTCCGAAGCGGTCCTGGCCTGCAGTCGACCCTCCGCGGCGAAAGCCCGCAGACCGTTCCCCCCGTTCGGACCGAGAGCCGATGGCATCCCCGCTCGCCTCCTCCGATCCCCGGCCCGTCCGGCGGCCCGGGTAGAGCCGGGTGGACTGCCGCTCAGTATAACGGCAGTTGCATGAATATTCAAGGCTGCCTCATAGTTATGCGCTCGTCCCGGAGGGGCCCGTCGACCGGCGCGGCGGGTTCCCGTGGGTGCCGTCGTGGTAGCGGAGAAGGGAGGCGACGCGGTGGACGCTGGGAAGCGCCTCGATCTCCTTCCTGGCCTGGCGCATCTCCGCCTCGCCCGCGGGATGGGTGACGAAGACCACCTCGGCGCGGCCTTCCTGGGCGCGCATCTGCAGGACCTGGCGGAGGCTGATGCCGTGGCGGGCCATGGCGCCGGCCAGCGCCGCCAGCGTGCCCGGGCTGTCGGCCACCTCCAGGCGCAGGTAGTAGGCGGAGTGGATGGCGTCGGCCGGCAGGACCGGCGCCGCCTCGGCGCCGCTGCGCGGCTCCGGCCGCCAGGGCCGGCTCCCCCGCGCCACCTGGACGAGGTCGCCCAGGATGGCGCTGGCGGTGGCGTAGCCGCCCGCGCCCAGGCCGTAGAACATCAGCTCGCCCACCGGGTCGCCCTCGACGAAGATGGCGTTGGCGGGCCCGCGGACGCTGGCCAGCGGGTGGTCCTGCGGCACGAGGGCGGGGTGGACGCGCGCCTCGATGCCCGCCTCGCGGTGGATGGCCGTGCCCACCAGGCGGACCGCGTAGCCGAGCTGGGCTGCATAGCCCAGGTCGACCGGGTCGAGCGCCGTGATCCCCTCGGTGTAGACCGAGTCGGGAGAGACCCAGGAGCCGAAGGCGTAGCTGGCCAGGATGGCCAGCTTGCGCGCCGTGTCGCGCCCTTCCACGTCGTCGGAGGGGTCGGGCTCGGCGTAGCCCAGCTCCTGCGCCTCGGCCAGCGCCTCGCGGAAGGTGGCGCCCGCCGAGGCCATGCGGCTGACGATGTAGTTGGTGGTGCCGTTGAGGATGCCGGTGACGCGCGTGATCCGGTTGGCCACCAGCATCTCCTCGATGGGGCGGATGATGGGGATGCCCGCGCCCACCGAGGCCTCGAAGCGGAGCTGGGCGCCGTGCTCGCGGGCGAGGCGGAGGAGCTCCGGCCCGTCCCGGGAGATCAGCTCCTTGTTGGCGGTGACCACGCTCTTGCCGGCGGAGAGCGCCCGGCGCACGTAGGTGTCGGCGGGCTCGAGGCCGCCCATCAGCTCGACCACCGCCTCCACCGCCGGATCGGAGAGGACTTCGTCCAGATCCGTCGTGAGGAAGCCCGGCGGCGGCGTCACCGGGCGCGGCTTCCCCGGATCGCGCACCAGCGCGCGCCGCACCGTGATGGGCCGGCCCGCGGCCCAGCCCAGGCGCCGCGAGCGCTCCTCGATCAGCTGCCAGACGCTCGACCCCACGTTGCCGAAGCCGAGAAGGGCGACGACCAGAGGTTCGGCCAAGGCTCGACCACCCCTTGCATGTTGAGCGGAATTGTACTGCCTGCGGGGCCGGCCTGTCAGCCCTTTCGCCGCCTCGCGCGGCGCGACCTGGAGGATCGCCCGTCCGGGCGGCGAACCTATGGCGGAATCCCGCGGTCGGGAGCGTGGAAGCCATGTGGAGAGGCGTCTGGGCGGAGTGGGGGCGCTTCCTGCCGCGGACGGAGAAGACGCCGGAGCTGACGCTCTACGAGGGGGGCACCCCCCTCCTGCCGGCGCCCCGCCTGGCGGAGTGGGTGGGCGGCGGCGTCCGGCTCTACCTGAAGTTCGAGGGGCAGAATCCCACCGGCTCCTTCAAGGACCGCGGCATGGTGGTGGCGGTGGCCAAGGCGCTGGAGGCGGGGGCGCGCCACCTGGTCTGCGCCTCCACCGGCAACACCTCGGCCTCGGCGGCCGCCTACGCGGCGGCGGCCGGGATCCGGGCCAGCGTCCTCATCCCCGCGGGGAAGATCGCCCGGGGCAAGCTCGCCCAGGCCGCCCGCTACGGCGCCCGGATCCTGGCCGTGCGGGGGAACTTCGACCAGGCGCTGGCCGTCGCGCGCCAGCTGGCGGAGAGCAGGCCCGAGCTGGCGCTGGTCAACTCCGTCAACCCGATGCGCCTGGAGGGCCAGAAGACGGCCGCCTTCGAGGTGGTCGAACAGCTGGGCGAGGCGCCCGACGTCCTCGCCCTGCCGGTGGGCAACGCCGGCAACATCACGGCCTACTGGATGGGCTTCCTGGAGTACCGGCGCGCCGGCCTGAGCCGCAAGCTGCCGCGGCTCTTCGGCTTCCAGGCGGAGGGGGCGGCGCCGCTGGTGCTCGGCCATCCCGTCGAGCGGCCGGAGACGGTGGCCACGGCCATCCGCATCGGCCGCCCGGCCAGCGGGGAGAAGGCGCTGGCGGCGGCGCGCGACTCCGGCGGCGCCATCCTGGCGGTCTCCGACGCGGAGATCCTGGAGGCGTACGCCGCCGTCGCCCGCCTGAGCGGGCTCTTCGCGGAGCCCGCCTCGGCGGCACCCGTCGCCGGCCTGCGCAGGCTGGCGGCCGAGGGGCGGCTGGAGGCGGGCCAGCGCGTGGTGGCGGTGCTGACGGGGAACGGGCTGAAGGACCCGGAGACCGCGCTGGGCGGCGACCTGGTCGAGCGGTCGGTGGAGAGCGTCGAGGCGGAGCCGCGAGCCGTGGCCGAGCGGCTTCTCGCCGGGTCGGGAGTCGCATGAGCGCCTCCCCCGCCCGCCGGCGAGCCGTTCCCGTCCCTGGCCGCTACGCGGCCCGCGCGCCCGCCAGCTCGGCCAACCTGGGCGCCGGCTTCGACTGCCTGGGCATCGCGCTCGACCGCTGGCTGGAGTGCGAAGTCCAGCTGCTCCCGGCGGAGGCGGGAAGGCCGGCGGAGCCGGAGGAAGCGGCGGGGCAGGCAGGGGACGATCTCGTGCTGCGCGCCTTCCTCCGCACCCTCGAGGCGGCCGGAGCGGACCGCCGCCGCTGGCGCGTGCGCGTCGCGCGGCGCTCGCAGATCCCCGTCGGGCGCGGCCTCGGCTCGAGCGCCGCCGCCGTGGCGGCGGGCGTGGTGGCGGCCAACCGGGCGCTGGGCGAGGCGCTGGGCGGCGAGGAGCTGCTGGCGCTGGCGACCGCGGAGGAAGGGCACCCCGACAACGCGGCCGCCGCCCTTCTCGGCGGCCTGACCGCCGCCGCGGCGGTGGACGGGCGCGTCGTCGCCGTCCGCCTGGAGCCGCCCCCCGGCCTCCACTTCGCCGCCCTGGTGCCCGAGCGGCCGCTCTTCACGCGCGCCTCGCGCGCCGTCCTGCCCGCGACGGTCGCCTGGCCGACCATGGCCCAGGCGCTCCAGCAGGCGACCGCGCTGGTCGCCGCCGTCGTCACCGGCCGCCTCGAGCTGCTGCCGCTCCTGGCGCGCGGCGACCTGCACGAGCGGCCGCGCGCCGCCCTTGTCCCCGGCCTGGGCGAGGCGATGGAGTCCCTGCGCCGCGCCGGCTTGCCCGTGACGCTCAGCGGCTCCGGCCCCTCGCTCCTGGTCTGGCTCTACCCCGAGGGCTCCTGCCGGGGCCGCTGCGAGGAGGCCGCCCTGGCCGCCGCGCTGCAGCTCCTGGAGCACGCCGGCACGCCGGCGCGCCTCCTCCGCCTCCGGCCGGCGCTGGCCGGCGCCTCCGCCCGGCGCCTGGAGCCGCAGCTCCGCTGAGGGGCCGGGCGAGGCCGCGGCCTCGTGAAGGGCGCCGGCGGAGCCGCCGCCCGCCTCAGCGCGCCGCGCTCCCGGCGGCCAGCTCGCCCAGCAGCGGCAGGATCCCGGCCAGCCCCCGCACGCGGCGGTCCGGCTCGATCCCCCGGTAGGGGCGCCGTTCCACGAGGATGGTGGCGGCGCCGGCCAGGCGGCCGGTCAGGATGTCGGCCTCGCTGTCGCCGACCATCACCAGCGGCCCGTCGCCCGCCGTGCGCCGCAACCCCCTGGCGTAGCCCGGCGTCCCCTTGGGCGCTCCCGCCTCGCGCAGGGTGAAGAGGAAGTCGATCCGCCCGCCCAGCCCCGAGGCCCGGACCTCCGCCTCCGCCACGTCCGCCGGGGCGGCGGTGGCGATCCCGACCCGGTGGCCGCGGGCGCGGAGCGTCTCCAGCACCTCGGCCGCCTCGGGGTCGGGGTGGCGGTGGGGAAGGGCCCGCTCCAGGAAGAGGCGGAGGAGCCGCTCCGCTTCCTCTTCGTCGGGAGGAAGGCCCGCCAGCGCCATGGCCACCTCGATCTGCTCCCGCTTGGAGAGGACGAAGGCGCCCGAGCCGGTGGTGGTGAAGCGGTAGGCGCCCGCCACCGGCCCCTCGCCCTCCCGTCCCGCCGCCCGCCCGCGCGCGAGCAGCTCCTCCTCGACGGCCCGGTTGCCGGCGGGGAAGCCGGTATCCTCGCCCAGAAGAAGCGTCCCGTCCATGTCGAAGGCGACGGTCAGCCGGCCCTCCGTGCCGTCGAAACGCCTGTTCACTCGGCAGTTCGCCCCCCGGGGTGATATGATGGCTGACGCTGGCAGGCAAGGCTGGACGGCTGCGGCCGTCGTTCCGGACTTCTCCGCGACGCGAGGCGAGCCCTACGAACCTGGACTTACCCTGGCACGGCATGCAGCCCTGGCAGAAGAACCTGTACGTCCTCTGGCTCGGGGACCTGCTGGTCGCCGCCGCCTTCTCCCTGGTCATGCCCTTCCTGCCGCTCTATCTCGAAGAGCTGGGCGTCCGCCAGGGGGTTGCGCGGCTTTCGGGTCTCATCCTCTCCTCCGCCTTCGTCGCCACCGCCCTCGCCTCGCCCCTCTGGGGCGCGCTGGCCGACCGCTTCGGCCAGAAGCCGATGCTGCTCCGCTCGGGCCTCTCGCTGGGCCTGATCTACGTTCTCATGGCCTTCGCGCGCGACGCCGGCCAGCTCTTCCTCCTGCGGACGCTCTTCGGCCTGCTCTCCGGCTTCATCCCGGCCTCGACGGCGCTGGTGGCGAGCAACACGCCCCGCGAGAAGCTGGGCACGGCGCTGGGCACGCTCCAGACGGCGAGCGCCGCCGGCAACATTCTCGGGCCGCTGCTGGGCGGCCTCCTGGCGCACTTCGTCGGGATCCAGGGAACCTTCCTGGTCTCGGGGGCGGCGCTCTGGCTGGCGACGGCGCTGGTGCTGGCGCTGGTCCGGGAGGAGTTCCGGCCGTCGGGCGTCCGGCAGTCCATCCTCGCCGACCTGCGCCAGGCCCTGGCCGTCCCGGCGCTTCGCACCGTCTACGGCCTCCTCTTCTGCCTCCAGTTCGGCGCCATGGTGATCGCGCCCGTCTTCACCCTCTTCGTCGCGCGCATCGCCCCCGCCGCGCCGGAGGTGGCCACCGGCCTCCTCTTCTCGCTCTCGGGGCTGGCCGAGATCGGCGCCGGCCCGCTCTCCGCCCGCGTCGGCCAGCGCCTCGGCTACGCCCAGACGCTCGCCCTGGGCTTCGGGCTGGCGGCGCTCTTCGCGCTGCCCCAGGCCTTCGCCCGCAGCTTCGCGCAGCTCGCCGTGCTCCGCACCTGCCTGGGCTTCGCCTTCGCCCTGACGATCGTCTCCGGCAACGTGCTGATGGGCCTGCACAGCCCGGCCGGCTTCCGCGGGCGCGCCTTCGGGCTGCTCAACTCGGGCAACGCGCTGGCGGCGGTGGTCGCCTCCTCGCTGGGAGGCTGGGTGGCCGACCTCTTCGATCTCGGGGCGGTCTTCCTGGTGGCGGGCGGGGTGGCCGCCGCCGGCCTCGCGCTGGCCATCGGCCGTCGCGCCGAGCTGGCGCCGGGCCGGCTGGCGGAAGGGGAGGCGTGCGCCTAGCTTTCGCACGGCCTCGCCCGGTCGCCGTCCCGCCGGGAGCCGGCCGGGAGGCCGGATGACGGAGCCGGGCCGGAGGAACCGGCCCTACGGGGAGGGATCTCGATGGCGGAGGAAAGTTCCACGCGCGCCCTGCAGGCGCTGCACATGCCGGAGCGGCTGCTCCTGGGCCCGGGTCCGAGCCCGGTGCCCGCCCGGGTCCTGGAGGCGCTGGCCACGCCGACGGTGGGCCACCTCGACCCGGCCTTCCTCGACGTCATGAACGAGACGATGGACGGGCTGCGGGCCCTCTTCGGCACGGCCAACCCGCTCACCATGGCGCTCTCCGGCACCGGCAGCGCCGGCATGGAGGCGCTCTTCGTCAACCTGGTCGAGCCCGGCGACCGCGTGCTGGTCGGCGTCAACGGGCTCTTCGGCGAGCGGATGGTCGACGTGGCCCGCCGCACGGGCGCCGAGGTGCTGGCCGTGGAGGCGCCCTGGGGCCGGATCGTCGAGCCCGATGCGGTGCGCCGCGCGCTCCAGCGGAACCCGGGCGTCCGGCTGGTGGCGCTGGTCCTGGCCGAGACCTCCACCGGCGTGCGCCAGCCGCTGGAGGAGATCGCGCGCATCGTCCACGAGCACGACGCGCTCCTGGGCGTCGACGCCGTCACGGCCCTCGGCGGCATCCCCGTCGAGGTGGACCGGGTGGGCATCGACGCCTGCTACGCGGGCACCCAGAAGTGCCTCAGCGTGCCGCCGGGCCTGGCGCCCTTCACGCTCGGCCCGCGCGCCGAGGCGCGCCTGGAGGCGCGCAGCCGGCCCGTCCAGAGCTGGTACCTGGACGTCACCATGATCCGCCGCTACTGGGGCCGGGAGCGCTTCTACCACCACACGGCGCCCGTCAACATGCTCTACGCGCTGCACGAGGGCGTCCGGCTCATCCTGGAGGAGGGCCTGCCGGCGGTCTACCGCCGCCACGCCCTGGTCGGCGCCGCGCTCCAGCGCGGCCTGGAGGCGTTGGGGCTCGAGCTCTTCGCGGAGCCGGAGCACCGCCTTCCGGAGCTGACCACCGTCCGCGTCCCCGAGGGCGTCGACGACCTGCGCCTCCGCTCGCGCCTGCTCGAGACCTACGGCATCGAGATCGGCGCCGGCGTCGGCCCCACCCGCGGCCGCGTCTGGCGCATCGGCCTGATGGGGCACGGCGCCAGGAAGCGGAACGTGCTCACCTTCCTCTCCGCGCTGGAGGCTTGCCTCGCGCAGGAAGGGTACCCGGTCCCGCGCGGCGCCGCCCTGGAGGCGGCCGAGGCGGTCCTGGAGGGCGAGGCCGCCGAGCCGCCGGCATCGAGGGGCGCCTGAAGGCCGTGGCCCTGCGCCTCGCCCTCGCCCTGCCGGAGGCCGTCCCCTCCGGCGAGGGCGGGCGGCTCGAACGCCTGCTGGCCGCCCGCGGGCTTCGCGTCGAGGCGCTGCCCGCGCCGAGGGAGCGCCCGGCCGGCCCGCACCTGCAGGAAGCGCTCCTGGAGGCGCTCGACCGCCACCGGGTGGACGCGGGCGAGGCGATCCTCCTCGCCGCCCGTTACGAGGAGGAAGTCCTGCCCGCGGCCGGCCTCGGCCTGCTGGCCCTGCTGCCGGCCGCGCACCCGCCCGCCCCGGGCGAGACGGGCTTCCTGGGGACGGGCCCGGCGCCGCGCTGGGCGGACGCCCCCGGCCTGCTGGCGATGCTGGACCTCCTGGAGCGGCTCCCGCCGCGCGAGCCGCGGCGCCTCCGCGCCCGGCCGGCGCGCGCGCGGACCCCCGGCCCCGTACCCGCCCGCGCCGCCGCCTCGGTCATCCTCCACGACGGCCGCGGCCGCCTCTTCTTCGTGCGCCGGGCGGAGATCCCCGGCAGCATCGCACCGGGCAGCTGGGCCTTTCCGGGCGGGATGGTGGAGGGGCGCGACCGCGCCCGCCCGGGGTCCGGCGACCCCGCTCCGGCCCCGCTCCTCGCCGAGGCCTACCGCGGCACGGGGGCGGCCCCCGCCGACCTGGGCGCCCTGCAGGCGGCCGCGCTGCGCGAGCTGCGCGAGGAGACCGGGCTCGAGCTGGAGCCGGGGCACCTCCTCCCGCTGGGGCGGCTGCTGGCGCCGCCCTACGTGCCCCGTCGCGTGGAGACCGCCTACTTCCTGGCCCGCTACCCCGAGGCGCAGCGGCTGGAGCTGAACCCGGCCGAGCTGGTGGAGGCGCGCTGGCTCCGCCCGAAAGAGGCGCTGGCCGGCTACCGCGCCGGCCAGCTCTTCATGACGATCCCCACCCTGGCCGCCCTGGCGCCGCTGGTCGCCCTGGCCGCCGGGCCCGCCCGCCTGGAACGGGAGGCGGCCCGCAGCCCGGGACGCCTCATCCGCCCGGGAAGCGAGATCGACTGGGCGCTCCGCCTGCTTCCTCCTCAGGAGAGCTCGACGTAGACCTGCCCCTCGCGCTCCTCCACCCGGTAGGTGCGGATCGGCCGGTAGGCCGGCAGCGAGAGCGGCTTTCCGGTCTTCAGGCTGAAGCGCGAACCGTGCCGGGGGCACTGGATCGTCTCGCCCACGAGGCGGCCCTGCGAGAGCGAGGCCTCCTCGTGCGAGCAGGTGTCGTCGACCGCGTAGAGGAGCCCGCCCACCCGGCAGAGCGCGACGGCTACGCCGTCCAGGACGACGCGCAGCGCCTGCCCCTCGGGCACCTCCTCCGCCGCGGCCGCGCGCAGCCAGTGCCCTTCGGCCGTCACCCCCTGCGCGCTCAACCGACCGCTCCCTCCATCTCCATCTCGATCAGGCGGTTGAGCTCGACGGCGTACTCCATGGGCAGCGCCCTGGCGAAGGGCTCGATGAAGCCCATCACGATCATGTGCGCCGCCTGCTCCTCGGTCAGCCCCCGGCTCATGAGGTAGAAGAGCTGTTCCTCGGAGAGCTTGGAGACCGTCGCCTCGTGCTCGATGGTCACGTCGTCGTTGCCCACGTTGATGGTCGGCACCGTGTCGGACTTGGAGGCGTCGTCCAGGATGAGCGCGTCGCACTTGGTGCTCGAGCGGACGTGGTGCGCCTCGGGCGCCACCTCCACCAGGCCGCGGAAGAGCGTGACGCCGCCGTCCTTCGAGATCGACTTGGATGGTCGAGGTGGTGTAGGGCGCCACGTGGATCGCCTTGCCGCCCGCGTCCTGGTCCTGCCCCTTGCCGGCGAAGGCGATGGAGAGGATGTCGGCCTTGGCGCCCGGCTCCATCAGGTAGACGCTCGGATACTTCATGGTCACCTTGGAGCCGAGGTTCCCGTCGATCCACTCCACGGTGGCGTTGGCGTAGGCGACGGCCCGCTTGGTCACCAGGTTGTAGACGTTGTTCGACCAGTTCTGGATCGTGGTGTAGCGGACGCTCGCGCCCGCCTTGGCGACGATCTCGACCACCGCCGAGTGGAGCGACTCGCTGGAGTAGGTCGGGGCCGTGCACCCCTCCACGTAGTGGACCTTGGCGCCCTCGTCGACGATGATCAGCGTCCGCTCGAACTGGCCCATCCGCTCGGCGTTGATGCGGAAGTAGGCCTGGAGCGGGATGTCGACGGTGACCCCTTTGGGCACGTAGATGAAGGAGCCGCCCGACCAGACGGCGCTGTTGAGCGCCGCGAACTTGTTGTCCTCGGGCGGCACCACGGTGCCGAAGTACTCCCGCACCAGCTCGGGGTACTCGCGCACCGCGGTGTCGGTGTCGACGAAGATGACGCCCTTCTTCTGCAGGTCCTCGCGGATGGAGTGGTAGACGACCTCCGACTCGTACTGCGCCGAGACGCCGCCCAGCCACTTCCTCTCCGCCTCGGGGATGCCCAGGCGGTCGAAGGTCTTCTTGATGTACTCCGGCACGTCCGACCAGTCGTCGCCCGGCCGGTCGGCCGCGCGCATGAAGTAGGTGATCTCGTCGAAGTCGATCTCGGAGAGGTCGACCCCCCAGGTGGGCATGGGCTTGGCCAGGAAGACCTCCAGCGCGTGCAGGCGGAAGTCGCGCATCCAGTCCGGCTCGCCCTTGATGCGCGAGATCTCCTCGACGACCTCGCGCGACAGCCCCTTGGGCGCCTTGAAGGCGTATCGGTCAACGGGGTCGCGGAAACCCCACTGGTACTCTCCCTTGACGATGGGGGCGGACTTGACGGTCACGCTACCAGCCCCTTTCCGGCCACGACAGCCTGTCGACTCCCGCCCGCGCGGAAGCGCGTGCGTGGCGCGGCCTCCGCCGGGCCAATTCCGACTACTGCACTCAAGTATAGCCGGAGCGGTCCGCCCCGCACAAGGCAAAGAAGGGCCATGCTGCCGGCCGGTCAGCGCTGGCGCGGCGCGGCTTCGTCCGCCCCCGTCCCCGCGCCGGCCGGCTCGGAGCCGGCCGCCTGCGAACCGGCTGCGCGGTCCGCGGGCCCGAGCAGCGTCGCCGGCACCGTTCCCAGGCGCCCGGCCTGGAAGTCCTCGAACGCCTGGAGGATCTCCTCCCGCGTGTTCATCACGAAGGGCCCGTAGAAGGCGATCGGCTCGCGGATCGGCAGGCCGCCGAGGAGGAGCACCTCCATGGCCGGCGCCGCCTCCGCCTCGAGCGTGCCGGGCTGGCGCGGGTCGGCGGCCAGCGTGATCGCCTCGCCGGGTCCGAAGATCGCCAGCTGCCCGGCACGGAGGGGCGTCGCCTCGGGGCCCGCGCTGCCGCTGCCGACCAGGACGTAGGCCAGCGCGTTGAACGACTCGCGCCAGGCCAGGCGGAGCCGCGCGCCCGGCGCGATCGAGGCGTGGACGTAGTCGATGGGCGTCCAGGTGACGCCCGGACCCTTGCAGCCGCCCACCTCGCCGGCGATGATCCGCAGGAGCGCGCCCCCGTCGGCGGAGGCGACGCGCGTCACCCGCTCGCGGGCGATCTCCTGGTAGCGCGGCGGCGTCCGCTTGAGCCGCCGCGGCAGGTTGACCCAGAGCTGCACCCCGTGGAAGAGGCCGCCGTGCAGGTAGAGCTCCTCGGGCGGCATCTCGTCGTGCAGGATGCCGGAGCCGGCCGTCATCCACTGCGTGTCGCCCGCCCGGATCAGACCGCCGCCTCCGTTGGAGTCCCGGTGGCGGAAGGCGCCGGCCAGGATGTAGGTGACCGTCTCGAAGCCGCGGTGCGGGTGCCAGGGCGCGCCGCGCGCCTCGCGCGGGCCGTACTCGACCGGTCCGATCTGGTCGAGCAGCAGGAAGGGATCCGTCTCCCGCAGGTCGGCCTCCGGACCCGGAAAGGGCCTGCGCACGCGGAAGCCCGCTCCCTCCAGCTGCGAATGGGCCGTCACCAGCCGCCGCACCCTTCGTTCGCGCGCCTCCGCCGGCGGCGCGGGCAGCCGCGGCAGGACCAGCAGCCCGCCCTCTTCCGCATGGGACAAGCGCTCCACCTCCCGTCGGACCCCTGCGGGGCCCGCCTATATTTCGATAGGCATCTAATTATCTATCTTTCCCCGCGCGCGGCCAAGCCGGCGGGCGAGCGCTCCCGCGACTTCAAGTCTTCCGCTTGAATACGGACTTTATCCGCGCCGTCTGGGCCTTGTTGGCCACGTATTCCGAACGTTGTATACTGACATAGCTCAACCGTTCGCATTTGCAGCAGGAAGTCGTTCCCTGCCATCCCTGCCCCGGAGGCGATCGTCCTTGCCGCAGGTGGCTCTCCTCGTCGGCAGTCCCTCGGACGTCCCGCGCGTCGCTCCCTGCCTGGAGGAGTTCCGGGCGCTGGGAATCGCCTGGGAGCAGCGCATCCTCTCCGCCCACCGCACCCCGGACGATCTGGCGGAGTACGTCCGGGAGGCCGAGGCGCGCGGCGTCCGCCTCTTCGTCGCCGCCGCCGGCCTCTCGGCCGCGCTTCCCGGAGCCGTCGCCGCCCGCACCCTCCGCCCCGTCGTCGGGCTTCCTCTCTCCGCGGGGTCGCTGGGCGGCTGGGACGCCCTGCTGAGCGTCGCGCAGATGCCGCCGGGCGTGCCGGTGGCCGCCGTCGGCGTCGACGCGGCGCGCAACGCGGCCCTGCTGGCGGCCGCCATCCTGGCGCTGGACGACCCCGGGGTGGCCGAGCGGCTCCGCCGCCGGCGCGAGGGGCAGGCGGGCGAGGTGCGCGCGGCCGACCGCCGCTGGCGCGAGGAGGGCGCGGCGGCCGGCGCGGCAGCCGGGGAGGGCGAGGTGCGGTGATCGACCGCTACACCCTGCCGGCCTTCCGGCGGCTCTGGTCCGACGAGCACCGCTGGCAGCTCTGGCTCGAGGTGGAGCTGGCGGCCCTGGAGGTCTGGGCCGAGCTGGGGGCGGTGCCGGAGGAGGTGCCGGCGGCCGTCCGGCGCGCGCTGCCGGCCGGGCCCGGCGGGCGGCCGCTCCTGCCCGAGCGCCTGCCGGAGCGGATCGCCGAGATCGAGGCGCGCGTCCAGCACGACGTGATCGCCTTCGTCAGCGCCCTGGCCGAGGTCGTCGGCGAGCCGGGGCGGTGGTTGCACATGGGGCTCACTTCCTACGACGTGGTGGACACCGCGCTGGGCGTCCAGCTGCGCGAGGCCTTCGACCTCCTGCTGGAGGAGCTGGACGCGCTCCGGCTCGCCCTGCGGCGGCAGGCCGAGCGCTGGGCGTACCAGCCCATGGCGGGCCGGACGCACGGGGTCGTCGCCGAGCCGGTGACGCTCGGCCTCAAGCTGGCGCTGGACTGGGAGGAGCTGGGCCGGGACCGGGAGCGGCTCGCCCGCGCGCGGAGCGCGGTGGCCGTCGGCCGGCTGGCGGGAGCGGTGGGGACGTACGCCAGCGGCGACCCGAGGCTGGAGGAGCGCGTCTGCCGCCGCCTGGGGCTGGAGCCGGCGCCGATCAGCAGCCAGGTGCTGGGCCGCGACCGGCACGCGGAGGCGCTGGCCGCCATCGCCGTCACCGGCGGCACGCTGGAGCGGATGGCCGTCGACCTGCGGGGTCTCGCCCGCAGCGAGGTGGGCGAGCTGCTGGAGCCCTTCCCGCCGGGCAAGAAGGGCTCCTCGGCCATGCCCCACAAGCGGAACCCCGAGCGGTCGGAGCGGGTGACGGGCCTCGCCCGCCTCCTGCGCGGCTACGCGCTCAGCGCGCTGGAGAACCAGGCGCTCTGGCACGAGCGGGACATCAGCCACTCCTCGGCGGAACGGGTGATCCTGCCCGACGCCACCAGCGCGCTGGGCTACATGCTCCGCCTGGAGCGCGAGCTGGTCGAGGGGCTGGAGGTCCGCCCCCGGGCCATGGCGCGGAACCTCGACCTGGGCGGCGGGGTGATCCACTCCGAGCGGGTGCTGACGGCGCTGGTCCGGAGCGGCATGACGCGCGAGGAAGCGTACGCGCGGGTGCAGGCGCACGCCCTGCGCGCGCTGGACGGCGGACCCGGCTTCCGGGAGGCGCTGGCGCAGGACGCGGAGGTGCGGGCGCGCCTGGGCGAGGAGGGGCTGGCGGCCTGCTTCGACCTGGCGCCGGCCCTGCGCCACGTTCCCGCCCTCTTCGCCCGGCTGGGGCTGAAACCGGAGGCGCCCGCGCCGGAGGGGGCGGGCGAGGCATGAGGACGAGGGAGGGCGACGGGGCGATGGAGAGGGACGCGGAAAGCAAGCTCTACGAGGGGAAGGCGAAGATCGTCTACGCCACCGGGGAGCCGGGGGTTCTGCGCATCGAGTTCAAGGACGACGCGACGGCCTTCAACGGCGCCAAGCGGGCCACGATCGCCGGGAAGGGCGAGCTCAACCGGGAGATCAGCGCGCTCGCCTTCGAGGAGCTGGAGGCGCACGGGATCCCGACGCACTTCCTGGGGCGGCTCGAGCGGCGCTCCATGAGGGTGCGGCGGCTCGAGATGATCCCCGTCGAGGTGGTCGTGCGCAACGTGGTGGCGGGGAGCCTGGCCCAGCGCCTGGGCCGGCCGGAGGGCGAGGCGCTGGCGCGGCCGGTGGTCGAGTTCTTCCTCAAGGACGACGCGCTGGGCGATCCCTGGATCAACGCCACCCATGCCGAGGCGCTGGGCCTGGCGAGCGCCGGGGAGATGCGCCAGGCCGAGGCGCTGGCGCTGCGCGTCGACGAGGTGCTGGTGCCCTGGCTCCTCGAGCGCGGGCTGCGGCTGATCGACTTCAAGCTGGAATTCGGCCGCGACGCCGGCGGCGCGCTCGTCCTGGGCGACGAGGTGACGCCGGACACCTGCCGCTTCTGGGACGCCGCCACCGGCGAGCGGCTGGACAAGGACCGCTTCCGCCGCGACCTGGGCGACGTGACCGGCGCCTACCGCGAGGTGCTGCGCCGGCTCGAGGAGGCGCGGGCGTGAGCGCGGCGGGCACCGAGACGGGGTGAGCGAGGCGTGAGCGCCGCCGGCGACCTTCGCCTTCCACGAGAGGAGAGCTGGCAGGAAGTCGGCCTGACCCGCGAGGAGTACCGGCGCATCGTGCGGCGGATCGGCCGCGAGCCCAACCCGGTGGAGCTGGGCGTCTTCGGTCTCCTCTGGTCCGAGCACTGCAGCTACAAGTCCTCGCGCGCCTTCCTGGGGCGGCTTCCCTCGCGCGGGCCGCGGGTGGTCCTGGGGCCCGGCGAGAACGCGGGCGTCGTCGACGCCGGCGAGGGCTGGTGGGCCGCGGTGCGCATCGAGAGCCACAACCATCCCACCGCCGTCGATCCCTACCAGGGTGCGGCGACGGGCGTGGGCGGCATCCTGCGCGACGTGCTGGCCACGGGGGCGAGGCCGGTGGCGCTCCTCGACTCGCTCCGCGCCGGCCCGCCGGACGACCCGCGCGCGGCGCGGCTGCTGGACGGCATGGTGCGCGGCGTGGGCGACTACGGCAACTCGGTGGGCGTGCCCACCGTCGGCGGCGAGCTCGTCCTCCATCCCGGCTACGCGGCCACCCCGCTGCTCAACGTGATGTGCGTGGGGCTGGTCCGCCGCTCCGCGCTCCTCTCCGCCCGCGCCGCGGGCGCCGGCAACCCGGTCTGGCTCCTCGGCTCGGCCACCGGCCGTGACGGCCTGCACGGCGCCAGCCTCCTCGCCTCGCGGGCGCTGGCCGCCCCCGGCGGGGAGGAGGGCTCGCTCCGGCCCGCCGTCCAGGTGGGCGACCCCTTCGCCGGCAAGCTCCTGATCGAGGGCTGCCTGGCGCTCGCCGAGGCGGGGCTGGTGGCCGGGCTGAACGACCTGGGGGCGGGCGGCCTCGCCGCCTCCGCCGCGGAGGCGGCGGCGCGGGCGGGGACGGGGCTCCTCCTCGACCTCGACCGGGTGCCGCTGCGCGACCCTTCCTTGGGGCCCTACGAGATCCTCCTCTCGGAGACGCAGGAGCGGATGCTCCTGGTCAGCCCGGCCGGCCGCGAGGCCGAGGTGGAGGAGGTGGCCGCCCGCCACGGCCTGCCCGCGCGGCGCGTCGGCCGCGTCACCGCCGACGGCCGCCTGGTCGCCCTCTGGCGCGGCGAGGTGGTGGTCGACCTGCCGGTGGCGGCGCTCACCCGGGAGGCGCCGCGCTACCGGAGAGCGGCCCGGCGGCGCGCGGAGCGGCCTGCGAGCGCGCCGCCGGGCGGAGGCGGCGGGCTCCGCCAGCGGCTGCCCGGCGACGAGCGGCTCCGCTGGCTCTACGAGCAGTACGACCGGCAGGTGGGCCACCTGACGCTCCGCGCCCCCGGCTTCGGGGGCGACCAGGGGGCGGCGCTCCTCCGCCTGCCCGGCGGCCGCGCGGCGCTGGCCCTGGCCATGGCGGGACGCGAGAGCGCCTGCGAGCGGGAGCCGCTCCTGGGGGCGGCGCTCAGCGTGGCCGCCGCCCTCCGCCCCCTGGCCGCGCTGGGGGCGGAGCCGCTGGGCCTCGTGGACGCGCTCAACCTGGCCAGCCCGGAGCGCCCCGAGGTGATGGGCGACTTCCTCGACCTGGTGGAGGGCGTGGCGCGCGCCGCGGAGGCGCTGGGGGTGCCGGTGGTGGGCGGCAACGTCAGCTTCTACAACGAGGCGGAGGAAGCGGGCGTCCTCCCCACCCCCGTCGTCGGGGCGGTGGGGCGCGTCGACGACTTCGAGCGGGCGCTGCGGCCGCCGCGGGCGGGCGACCTCCTCCTCCTCTGCCGGGTCGACGAGGGCGCGGGCGGCGAGCCGCGCGCGGCGGCCGGCGGCGAGGAGCGGCTGGCGGCGCTCCTCGAGCGCGAGCGGCGCCTCCAGGAGGGCTGCCGCGAGGCGGTGGCCGGCGGCCTGGCGGTGGCCGCCCACGCCGGCCGGGCGGGGCTGGCCGCCACGCTGGCGCGCTGGCTGCCGGAGGGCGTGGAGCCGGAGGCGGAGGCGCGGGAGGCGCTGGCCGCGCTGGAGGCGGCCGAGGGGCCCGCCCTGGTCGAGGGCGGCGCCTGGGAGGAAGGGCGCTTCCTCCTGGCGGCGGCACCCGAGCGCCTCGGCGGGCTCGAGGCGCTGGCACGACGCTGCGGCCTCGGCCTGCGGCGGCTGGGAAGGCTCGTCGAGGGGGCGAGGCCATGGCCGAGCTGAGCGGCGCGCCGCGCGAGGCGTGCGGCATCTTCGCGGTCTGGAACCACCCCGAGCCGGTGGGGCTGGTCCTGCGCGGCCTCTACGCCCTCCAGCACCGCGGTCAGGAGTCGGCGGGCGTCGCCGTGCGCACGCCGGCCGGCGAGCTGGCGGTGGAGCGGGGCATGGGGCTGGTCGGCGAGGCGCTGCCGCCGGAGAGGCTGGCGCGGCTGCGCGCGCTCGCCCCCGACGCCGCCCTGGGCCACGTCCGCTACTCGACCAGCGGCGCCAGCCGGCTGGAGAACGCGCAGCCCTTCCTGGTCCGCCTCCACCAGGGCGCCAGCGCGCTGGCGCACAACGGCGAGCTGGTCAACGCGGGACGCCTGCGGCGGGCGCTGGAGCGGCGCGGCTCCATCTTCCGGAGCGAGAGCGACAGCGAGGTGATCGCCCACCTGGTCGCGGCGCGGCCGGAGCCGGATCTCGGCGCCGCCTTCCTGGAGGCGCTGCACATGCTCCAGGGCGCCTTCGCCCTGGCGCTCCTGGGCCCCTCGGCGCTCTGGGCCGTCCGCGACCCGTACGGGATCCGCCCGCTGACGCTGGGCCGCCTCGGCCCGGCCGTCGTCGTCGCCTCGGAGAGCTGCGCCCTGGACGCGGTGGGCGCCGAGCCGCTGGGCGAGGTGCGGCCGGGCGAGGCGGTGGAGATCGGCCCGGGCGGCCTGCGCCGCCTCCGCTACGCCCGCCCCCAGGAAGGCGACCGCGAGGCGCTCTGCCTCTTCGAGCTGATCTACCTGGCGCGCCCCGACACCCTCCTCGCCGGCGGCGACGTGCACAGCTTCCGCAAGCGGAGCGGCCGCCTCCTGGCCCGCGAGGCGCCCGCCGCCGCGGACGTGGTCGTCGGCGTGCCCGACTCCAGCCTCTCCGCCGCCTCCGGCTACGCCGAGGCGCTGGGCCTGCCCTACGAGATGGGGCTGGTGCGGAACCGGTACGTGGGGCGCACCTTCATCGAGCCCGAGGAGGCGGGGCGCGACGACCGCGTCCGCCTCAAGCTGAACGCGGTCCGGCCGGTGGTGGCGGGGCGGCGGGTGGCGCTGGTGGACGACTCGCTCGTCCGCGGCACCACCGCCCGCCAGATCGTCGACCTCCTGCGCGCGGCGGGCGCGGCGGAGGTCCACCTGCGCATCGCCTCGCCGCCCTTCCGCTTCCCCTGCCGCTACGGCATCGACGCCTCCAAGCGGGGCGAGCTCTTCGCCGCCGGGCGGACGCGGGAGGCGATGCGGGCGGAGCTGGGCGTGGAGAGCCTGGCCTTCCTCAGCCTGGAGGGGCTGCTGGAGGCGGCGGGCGAGAGCGCCTCCCGGGCGGGCGCCGGCGGCAGCCGCCGTTTCTGCACCGCCTGCTTCCGGGGCGACTACCCGGTCCCGCTCCTCGACGACGAGGAAGCGGCGGAGCCGGGCTCCGCCCTCCCCCTCCCCCCGCTCCGTCTCGAGGAGGTGAGCTGATGGACGCTTCCTCCGGCGGGCCGCCGCTCACCTACGCCGCCGCCGGCGTCCGCCTGGACGACGCCGAGGAGCTGGTGCGCCGCATCGCCCCCCTGGCGCGGGCCAGCCTGCGGCCGGAGGTGGTGGCGGGCGTGGGCGGCTTCGCCGGCCTGGCGCGGCTGCCGCAGGGCTGCCGGCGGCCGCTCCTGGCGGCCGGCGCCGACGGCGTCGGCTCCAAGCTCCTGGTCGCCTCCGCGCTGGGCCGCCACGAGACGGTGGGCGTCGACTGCGTGGCCATGAACGCCAACGACGTGCTGGCGGTGGGGGCGGAGCCGCTCTTCTTCCTGGACTACCTGGCGGCCCACCGGCTCGAGCCCGGCTTCGTCGCCACCGTCGTCGGCGGCGTGGCCGAGGGCTGCCGGCAGGCGGGCTGCGCCCTCCTGGGCGGCGAGTCGGCCGAGTTGCCCGACCTCTACAAGCCCGGCGAGTACGACCTGGCCGGCTTCTGCCTGGGCGTGGTGGAGGAGGAGCGCCGCCTCGGCCCCGAGCGCGTCCGCGAGGGCGACCGCCTCCTCGCCCTGGCCAGCTCCGGCCTCCACGCCAACGGCTACGCCCTGGCCAGGAAGGCGCTGCTGGAGCGCGGCGGCCTCCGGCTGGACCGGCCGCTGCCCGGCTGGCCGCCGGCGCCCGGCGGCAGCCCGCCTCCCACCCTGGGCGACCTCCTGCTGGAACCGACGCGGATCTACGTCCGCCCCGTCCTCGAGCTGCTGCGCGCGGCCGGGGAGGAGGTGCACGCGGCCGCCCACGTCACCGGCGGCGGCCTCGCGGCCAACCTGCGGCGCGTCCTGCCCGGGGGGCTGCGCGCGGAGATCGAGCGCACCTGGCCGGAGCCGCCCGTCTTCCGCGCCATCCGCGAGGCCGGGGAGATCGAGGAGGCGGAGATGGAGCGCGTCTTCAACCTGGGCGCCGGCTTCGTCCTGGTGGTCGCCGCCGGCGCCGCCGAGGAGGCGGCCCGCCGGCTGCGCGCGGCCGGCCAGGAAGTCTTCCCCGCGGGGCGGGTGGTGCGGGCGTGAGCGCGCCGACACGCCCGCCCTTCGACGGCTCGCGCCCGCCGGGCGTGCCGCCGGGGAGACCGGTGCCGCTGGGCGTCCTGGTCTCGGGCCGCGGCTCCAACCTGGAGGCGATCCTGGCGGCGGTGGAGCGGGGCGAGCTGCCGGCCGAGGTCCGCCTGGTCCTCTCCGACCGGCCGGGCGTGCGGGCGCTGGAGGTGGCGCGCTCGCACGGGGTGCCGGCGGAGGTGCTGGAGCGGAGGAAGTTCCCGGAGCGCGACGCCTACGACCGGGCGCTGGCGGCGCACCTCCTGGAGCGGGGGGTGGAGCTCTGCGCGCTGGCGGGCTTCCTGCGCCTCCTCGGGCCGGGCTTCCTGGAGGCGCTGGGCGGGCGGGTGATGAACGTCCACCCCTCGCTCCTGCCCGCCTTCCCGGGGCTGGAGGCGCAGCGCCAGGCGCTGGAGTACGGGGTGCGGATCGCGGGCTGCACCGTCCACTTCGTGGACGAGGCGGTCGACCACGGTCCCATCATCCTGCAGGCGGCGGTGCCGGTGGGCGACGAAGAGACGCCGGAGAGCCTGGCCGAGCGCATCCTGCGCGAGGAGCACCGCCTCTACCCGGAGGCGATCCGGCTCTACGCGCTCGACCGGCTGCGCATCCGCGGCCGGCGCGTCCTGCAGCTCCCCGAAACGTGACGGCGAGGTGAGAAGCTTCATGCGGATCCGTCGGGCACTTCTGAGCGTCAGCGAGAAGATCGGCATCGTCGAGCTGGGACGGGGCCTGGTCGAGCTGGGCGTCCGGCTCCTCTCCACGGGCGGGACGGCCCGTGCCCTGGAGGCGGCGGGCGTGCCGGTGACGCCGGTGGAGGAGGTGACCGGCTGGGGCGAGATGCTGGGCGGTCGCGTCAAGACGCTCCACCCGGCCGTCCACGCCGCCATCCTGGCACGGCGGGAGGTGGCGTCCGACCTGGAGGAACTCCGCCGCGCGGGCGTCGAGCCCGTCGACCTGGTGGCGGTCAACCTCTACCCCTTCCTGGAGGCGCCCTCGCTGGAGCAGATCGACATCGGCGGCCCGGCGCTCCTGCGCGCGGCGGCGAAGAACTGGCCCTCGGTCATCGTCCTCTCCGACCCGGCGCAGTACGGGCCGGTGCTGGAGGCGCTGCGCTCCGCGGGCGACCTGGCGCCCGGGGAGCGGCGGCGCCTGGCGGCGGCCGCCTTCCGCCACGTGGCCGTCTACGACGCCGCCGTCGCCGGCTGGCTGGAGCCGCCGGCGGCGGAGGAGCTGCCGGCGGAGCTCCCCTTCGGGCTGAGGAAGCGGGCCGACCTCCGCTACGGCGAGAACCCCCACCAGCGGGCGGCGCTCTACGTCGAGGCGCGGCCGCGCGGCGCGACCGCCGGGAAGGCGGCTCCCGGCGGCGAGCCCGGCGACGCGGCGGCCGCTCGGCCCGCGCCCTCGCTGGCCGAGGCGGAGCCGCTGCAGGGCAAGCCGCTCTCCTACAACAACCTGCAGGACGCCCAGGCGGCCTGGCGCCTGGTGCGCGAGTTCGACGGCAGCGGCCGGCCGGCGGCCGCCGCGATCAAGCACGCCACGCCCTGCGGCGTCGCCCTCGGCGGGACGCCGGCCGAGGCCTTCGCCCGCGCCCGCGACGCCGACCCGGTCTCCATCTTCGGCGGGGTGGTGGCGCTCAACCGGGCGGTCGACGCGGCCACGGCCGACGCCCTCGCCGGGATCTTCCTGGAGGTGGTGGTGGCGCCCGGCTTCGAGCCGGCGGCGCTGGAACGGCTGCGCAGGAAGCGGAACCTGCGCCTGATCGCCCTCGATCCGGCCGGTCCCGTCACCGCGCCCTTCGAGCTGCGCCCCATCGCCGGCGGCGCCCTGCTCCAGGAGGCCGACCTGGCACCGGTCGAGCCCGCCGCCTGGCGGCTGGCGGCCGGCAGGCCCCTGCCGGACGGCTCGCCGCTCCTGGCCGACCTGGAGTTCGCCTGGCGCGTCGTCCGCCACGCCCGCTCCAACGCCATCGTGGTCGCCCGCGAGGGGCGGACGCTCGGCATCGGCGCCGGGCAGGTCAACCGCATCGACGCCGCCCTCCAGGCGCTGGAGCGGGCGGGCGAGGCGGCCCGCGGCGCCGTCCTCGCCTCCGACGGCTTCTTCCCCTTCGGCGACGTCGCCCAGGCGGCGGCCCGGGCCGGCATCGCCGCCATCGTCGAGCCCGGCGGCTCGATCCGCGACGAGGAGAGCATCCGCGCCTGCGAGGAGGCCGGCATCACCCTCTACTTCACCGGCGTCCGCCACTTCCGCCACTGAGCGGCGGGCGCGCGGCGGCGGGACTGCGGGAGGGATGGACGTGCGAGCAAGGCGGCAGGAAGGGCGGCGGATCCTCATCCTCGGCTCGGGCGCCCGCGAGCACGCGCTCGCCTGGTGGCTCCTGCGCGACCCGGGCGCGCCGGCGGTGGCCGTCCTGCCCGGAAACGACGGCCTCCGCGCCGCCGGGGTGGCCACCCTGCCCGGCTCGGCCGAGGAGCCCGCGCAGGTGGTGGCCGCCGCCCGCGACTGGCAGGCGGAGCTGGTCGTGGTCGGCCCCGAGGCACCGCTGGCCGCCGGCGTCGCCGACGCGCTGGCCGCCGCCGGCATCCCCTGCCTCGGCCCGGTGCGGGCGGCGGCGCGCATCGAGAGCAGCAAGCTCTGGGCGCGCCTCTTCATGGCCCGCCACGGCATCCCCGGTCCGGCCTTCGCCACGGCCGCCTCGCCCGAGGAGGTGGCGCGCTGGACCGGCTCGCGCCGCCCGCCCTACGTCCTCAAGGCGGACGGCCTCGCCGCCGGCAAGGGCGTCTTTCTCGCCGCCACGCGCCAGGAAGCGCTGGAACAGGCCCGCCGGCTCCTCGCCGGCGCCCTGGGCGAGGCCGGGCGTCGGCTGGTGCTGGAGGAGTACCTGGAGGGGCGGGAGCTCTCCGTCTTCGCGCTGGCCGACGGCCGCCGCCACCTTCTCCTGGGCGCCGCCCGCGACCACAAGCGGCTCCTGGAGGGCGACCGCGGCCCCAACACGGGCGGCATGGGCGCCTGCGCCCCGGTCCCCGGCGTCGACGAGCCGCTCCTGGAGAGGATCGAGCGGCGGATCCTGGCGCCCGCCCTGGAGGGCTTGGCGGAGGAAGGCGCCCCCTTCCGCGGCTTCCTCTACGCGGGGCTGATGCTGACGCGCGAGGGGCCGCAGGTCCTCGAGTTCAACGCGCGCCTGGGCGACCCCGAGGCCCAGGCGCTCCTCCCCCTGCTCGCCGGCGACGGCGCCCGGCCGGACCGCCTCCCGGGCGGCTTCCCGGGCGGCTTCGCCGGCTGGTCGGAGCTCCTCCTCGCCGCCGCGCGCGGCGAGCTGCCGGAGCATCTTCCCCCGGCCGGCCCGCCGCGGGGGCGCCCGGACCGCTGGGCGCTGGCCACCGTCCTCGCCGCCCCCGGCTACCCCGAGGCGCCGCGCCACGATCTCCCCATCCGCGGGCTGGAGCGGCTCTCTCCGGCCGGCGCGCCGGAGACGCTGGGCCCCGCCCTCCCCGAGTCGCTCCTCTTCCACGCCGCGACCCGCCGTGCGGCCGGCGGCACGTGGCGGACGGCCGGCGGCCGGCTGCTGACCGCCGTCGGCCTCGGCTCCACGCCGGAGGCGGCCCGCGCCCGCTCCCAGGCGCTCCTGGCCGCGCTCGGGCTGGAGGGCGGCCTCTGGCGGCGCGACATCGGCCTGGTCGAGCCCGCGGGGCCCGGCCGGCCGGCCGGTCCGGAAGGGGCGCCGCGCCCTCAGTAGGCCGCTTCCAGCTCGACGGGGTTGCGCAGCGGCTCGCCGGCCAGGTAGCGGCGCAGGTTGTCGGCGAAGAGCTCGGCGCCGCGCCGCGGCGTCTCCGGCGAAGCCCAGGCGACGTGGGGCGTGATGAGCAGGCGCGGCTCGGCCCAGAGCGGGCTCTCGGCAGGAAGCGGCTCCCGTTCGAAGACGTCCAGCGCCGCCCCGGCGATGCGCCCGGCGCGGAGCGCCTCGAGGAGCGCCGCCTCGTCGACCAGCGCCCCGCGGCCGACGTTGACCACCACGGCGCGCTGCGGCAGCCAGCCGATCTTCTCGGCGTCCAGGTAGTGCTCCGTCTCCGGCGTCCGCGGCAGCGCCAGGAGCAGGTAGTCGGCCTCGGCGAAGAAGGCGCGCGCCGCCTCGGGCCCGGCGATGCGCTCGGCCCAGCCGTCGCCCTCGCCCCCGGGCGCCGCCCGCCGCCTGAGCCCCAGCACCCGCATCCCCAGCCCGTGCGCCCGCCGCGCCACCTCCCGGCCGATGGCGCCGTAGCCGGCGACGACCAGCGTCGACCCCTGCAGCTCCCGCGCCCCGTGCGGCCGCCAGAGCCGCTCCTGCTGCTGGCGGACGTACTCCGGCAGCCGGCGGGCCAGCGCCAGGATGAGCAGGATCACGTGCTCGGCGATGGGGACGGCGTTGGTGCCGCTGGCGTTGGTCAGGAGGATCCTCCGCCCGGCGCGGGCCGCCTCGCGGAGCGGCTCCACCAGCCGGTCGACGCCGGCGGAGGCGGCGTGCACCCAGGCCAGGCGCGGCAGGTGCGGGAGGAGCGGCGCCAGCCGGCTGTTGCCGCCGGCGACCACCACCTCCACCGAGGCCAGCGCCTCGCCCAGCTCCCGCCACCAGCCCTCGGCAGGGGGCTCGCCCTGCGGCGGCAGAAGCCAGCGGACCTGCGGCCAGGCGGCCGCCACCCTCTCCGCCTGCGGGCGGAAGAAGGGGGTCAGGACGAGGACGGTGACGGGCCGCCCGAAGCTCGCCGGCGGAGGCCCGCCCGGCGCCGGACTCACCCGGCCATCGCCCCGGCCGGCCGTCGCGGCGGTCGCCCCCGCCCGCTTGCAGCCGTCTCCATCGCGCGCATCGCCTCCGCGCGGCCGCGGGGAAGCGCCTCCGCCGCCGGCCGCCTGCCCCGGCGGCGCCCCCGGCGGCCGCCGGGAAGGTTTATTGCAACGTGCGCAGTTGAGGTACCTGCTCGACGGGGAACTCCAGCTCGAGGAGGCTGCCGCCGCGGAGGACGGTCAGCCTGGCGGTCTCGCCCGGCCGGTAGAGGCTGAGCCGCTGCCGGATGGTGCCCAGCGAGGCCGCGGGCACGTCGTCGACGCGGACCACCAGGTCGAGCGGCTGGACGCCGGCGCGGGCCCCCGGCCCGTTCTCGGTCACCATGCGCACGGCGATGCCGCGGTCGACCGGCAGCCCGAGCAGGCTGACCATCTCGGGCTCGATCACCTCGCGCTGGCCGGAGAAGCCGAGCCAGGGATGGGTGGCCTCGCCGCGCTCCAGGATCTGCGCGATGACCCGCGTGAAGGCGGGCGCCCCCACCGCCAGGCCGAGGCCGTGCATCCAGGGGATGCCGTTGATCCCGGCCACGCGCCCGTCCAGGAGGAGGAGCGGACCGCCGGTGTTGCCGGGGTGGATGGGGGCGTCGGTCACCACCAGCCCGTCCACCGGGATCCGCTCCGGACGGTAGACGGTCCGGTCGACGCCGCTGACGACGCCCGAGGTGACCTCGATCTGGTCGCCCATCGGGTAGCCGAGGGCGACCACGGCCAGGCCCGGCTTCAGCTCCCCGGCGGGGACGAAGTCGACCGGCGCCGCCTCCCTCCAGGCCGCCTCGCCGTCCTCCAGCTCCAGGAAGCCCAGGAAGTAGAGCGGGTCGAGCCCGATCCGGCGGGCATGGCGCTCCCGGCCGTCGGCCAGCTGCACGAGGACGCGCTCCTGCTGCAGGATCTGGGAGTTGCAGACGAGGTGACGTTCGTCGAAGGCGAAGCCCGTGCCGAAGGCGACGCGCTCCCCGGCCTGGTCCACCGAGGCGACGTGGACCAGCCGGGGTGCGGTGGCCTCCATCACCCTCTGGATCGCTTCGGAGAGTGCGTCCATCCTCTCGCCTCCCGCCGCCAAGAGTATAGCCGAGCGCCCGGCCCGGCCGGTCGCGCCGCGGCCGCCCGCGCCACGCCCCGTCTTTCGCCGTGCAGAGGACTCTTTTACCTTCCGGTAGAATCAGCGCACCAGGAAGCCAGCCTGCCCGATCGGGAGGTGTCACGCGTGGAGGTGCCCCTCACCCCCCTCCGCTTCCTGGAGCGGAGCGAACGGCTCTACCGCGAGAAGGAGGCCGTCGTCTGCGGCGAGACCCGGCTCACGTACGGCGAGTACGCGCGCCGCGTCCGGCGCCTCAGCTCGGTGCTGGCCGAGCAGCTGGGCGTGCGGCGCGGCGACCGCGTCCTCTACCTGGGCATGAACTGCCACCGCTTGCTGGAGCTCTACTACGCCGTCCTGCCGCTGGGCGCCGTCCTGGTGCCGGTCAACGTCCGCCTCACCCCGGCCGAGATCTCCTTCATCCTGCACGACTCGGAGCCGGTGGCGCTCTTCGCCTCGCCCGAGCTGCTGCCCGTCGTCCGGGCGCTGGACGAGCCGCCCTCCCTCCGCCATCACGTGCTGGCCTACCGCGGCGCCGACGGCCAGCTGCCGGAGGGCTGGCTGGAGTACGACCGGCTCCTCGAGGCCGCCCCGGAGCGTCCCTTCTCCGAGCCCCCCGACGAGCGCGAGGTGGTGGAGATCTTCTACACCAGCGGCACCACGGGCCGGCCCAAGGGCGTCATGCTCACCCACCGCAACCTCTACCTGCACGCGCTGAGCGCCATCCTGGCCCTGCGCATGGATGACAGCGAACGGATGATCGTCGGCACCGTCCCGCTCTTCCACGTCAACGCCTGGGGGACGCCGCAGTACATGGTCGCCCTGGGCGGCACCCAGGTGGTGGTGCCGCGCTTCGACCCCGAGATCTTCGCCCGCACCGTGGAGCGCGAGCGGGTGATGACCGCGCTGATGGTCTCGACGATGCTCAACGCGCTGCTCAACTGGCCGGACCGCTCCCGCTACGACTTCTCCAGCCTCCGCCAGATCGTGCTGGGAGGCGCGCCGGTGGCCTACGAGCTCGTCCGCCGCGCCCGCCAGGAGCTGGGCTGCCTGGTCCGCGTCGGCTACGGGCTGACCGAGACCTGCCCCATCGTCTCCGTCGCCTACGTCAAGTCGACGCTGGCCGACCGCCCCGAGGAGGAGCTGGACCGCCGCCTGGCCATGACCGGCCTGCCGGTACCGGGCAACGAGGTGCGCGTCGTCCACGAGGACGGCAGCGAGGTCGCCTGGGACGGCCGGGACGTGGGCGAGATCCTGGTCCGCGGGGACAACGTGATGGCCGGCTACTGGAAACGCCCCGAGGAGACGGCGGCCGCCTTCGCCGGCGGCTGGCTCCGCACGGGCGACTTGGCCGTGGTCGACTCCGAGGGCTACCTCAACATCGTCGACAGGAAGAAGGACATCATCATCTCCGGCGGCGAGAACATCTCCTCCATCGAGGTGGAGGACGTGCTCTACACCCACCCCGCGGTGCTGGAGGCGGCGGTGCTCGGCGCGCCCGACCCCCAGTGGGGCGAGGTGCCGGTGGCCATCGTCGTGCTCAAGCCGGGAGCGGCGGCCGAGGAGCGGGAGCTGATCGAGCACGTGAGGGCGCGCCTGGCCCACTTCAAGGCGCCCAAGCGGATCATCTTCGCCCGCGAGCTGCCCAAGACCGGCACCGGCAAGATCATGAAGGCCGAGCTGCGCAAGGCCTACTTCGGCCGCGCCGAGGCCGTCGGCGCGGCCGGCGAGGGCTGAGGCGGAAGCCGCCCGGACGGAGAGGCGGGAGCGCCGCGCGGCGCCCGGAGGCGCCTAGAGGCGGAGGAGCCAGCCGGCACCCTCCGCCTCCTCCGGCCCGCCCCGGCGCCAGCGGCCGTAGGCGGCCGACACCTCGGCGCCGAAGAGGACGACCGCCGAGACGAGGTAGATCCAGAAGAGCAGCAGGACGCCCGTGGCCAGGCTGCCGTAGACGGCGTGAAAGCGGGTGAGCCGGGCGGCGTAGGAAGCGAAGCCGAGCCGCAGCCCCTCCACGCCCAGCGCCGCCACCAGCGCCCCCGGCCAGACCTCGGCGAAGGGGGGACCGCCGCTGGGCATGAAGCGGTAGACGGCGACCAGGGCCGCCCAGACGAGAAGCGGCGGCAGGAGCCCCGCCAGCAGCCGGGCGACGGCGACGCCCGGCGCGCCCGGGCCGGCGGCCCCCAGCGCCCCGGGGAGGAGCGCCCTCACGCCCAGGCTGAGGAGCGCGGCGAGGAAGAGCGCGCCCACGGCCAGGAGGAGCGTCACCAGCCCCACCGCGCGCCGGCGCAGGCGCGACTCCTCCTGCGGGCGCTCCCAGACCTGGTCGAGCGCGCCCACCAGAACCGTGAAGACGCCCGACCCCGCCCACAGCAGGCCGAGGCCGCCGGCCAGCCCCAGCTGCCCGCGCAGCGTGTACAGCCGCTGCAGCCCCGTCTCCACCAGGCCTTCGCTTCCCGGGAAGTAGAGGTGGACCAGTCCGGCCAGCGCCCGGTGGAAGGCGGCCGTCGGCTCGAAGGCCGCCGCCAGGATCGCCAGCAGAAGCAGCAGCGGGAAGAGCGAGAAGAGCCCGTAGTAGGAGAGGGCGGCCGCCATGGTGCCGCCGCGGTGGCGCCCGAAGCGGAAGCCGGCCCGGATCAGGATGCGCAGCAGAGCCACCCGCCTCCACAGCCTCCCAGGTGTTAGACTGCCCCAGGCAGGCCTCCGCAGGAAGGGAGCGAGTGCCCGTGCTGCCGACCGTCGCCGAAGCCCTCTCCCGCCTCCTCGCCGTCCACCTGCCGCTGCCCGCCGAGGAAGCGCCCCTGGAAGAGGCGGTAGACCGCATCCTGGCGGAGCCGCTCCGCGCCCCGCGACCCCTTCCCCACTTCGACCGCGCCGCCATGGACGGCTACGCCGTGCGCGCGGCCGAGACCGCCGCGGCCGGCCCCGGGCGGCCGGTCCGCCTGCGCGTCGCCGCCCTCGCCCGCGCCGGCCACCCGGCCGAGCGCGCGCTGGGGCCCGGCGAGGCGGCCCGCATCTTCACCGGCGCCGCGCTGCCGCCGGGCGCCGACGCCGTCGTCCGGCAGGAGCAGGCCGCGGTGGACGGGGAGGGCTTCCTCCGGCTCGAGCGCCCGGTGGAACCGGGCGCCAACGTCGACCCCAGCGGCTGCGAGGCGCCGGCCGGCCGGCTCCTCCTGCCCGCGGGCACGCGCCTGGGGCCGGCGGAGCTGGCGCTGGCCGCCAGCCTCGGCCTGACGCGCCTCCCTGTCCGGCGGCGCCCCCGGGTCGCCATCCTCTCCACCGGCGCCGAGCTGGTCGAGCCCGGGCGGCCGCTGGCACCCGGCCAGATCTACAGCTCCAACCGCTTCGCGCTGGCGGCCATGGCTCGCGAGTGGGGCGCCCTGGCGGAGTCGGCCGGCACCGTGGACGACGAGCCGGAGGCGATCGCCCGGGCGGTGCGCGCCCGGATCGGCGAGGTCGACCTTCTCGTCACCAGCGGCGGCGCCTCGGTGGGCGACTACGACTGCGTCGCGGCCGCCCTGGAGCGGCTGGGCGCCACGACGCTCTTCCACGGCGTGGCGCTCAAGCCGGGCACGCCCGTCCTGGCGGCACGCCTGGGCGAGGCGCTCCTCCTCGGGCTGCCGGGTACGCCCGGCGCCGCCTACACCACCTTCCGCGTGCTCGCCGTCCCGCTGCTCCAGTCCTGGCTGGGCGCCGAGGAAGAGGGCGGCGCCGGCGCGGGCTCCTGGACGGGCGTCCTGGAGGCGCCGCCCCGGCGCGCCTCCGAGAGGCTGGAACAGTACGTGGCCGTCGCGCTCCGCTGGGAGGAGGGCCGGCTGCGCGCGCGCCCGCTCCGGCGCGGCCACGCCACCTCGCTCCTGGCCTGGCTGGGCGCCGGCGCGCTGGCGCGCATCCCGCCCGGGCCGCTTCCTGCCGCGGGCAGTCCGGTCGAACTGCTGCCGCTCCACCCGGCCGGCCTGGCGGCGGCCGCGCGGCTCGCGGAGTCGCTCGCCGCGGAAGAGGAGGCGTGAGGAAGGTGGGCGACCCCATCCCCGTCCTCTCGGTCGTCGGCCGCCACAAGTCCGGGAAGACGACGCTGATCGAGGGGCTGATCGGCCAGCTCCGCCGGCGCGGCCTGCGCGTCGCCACCCTCAAGCACGACGCCCACGGCTTCGACATCGACGTCCCGGGCAAGGACTCGTGGCGCCACCGGCAGGCCGGCGCCGAGCTGGTCCTGATCGCCTCGCCGAAGCGCCTGGCGCTGGTGCAGGAGCTGCGCGAGGAGGAGCCCCTCGCCGCGGTTCTCCAGCTGGCCGCCGACCGCGCCCCGTGGATCGACCTGATCCTGACCGAGGGCTACCGGACGGGCCACCTGGCCAAGATCGAGGTGGTCCAGGCCGGGCGCGGCGCGCCGCTGGCCGCCGGCGAGGCCGACCTCCTGGCGCTGGCCGCCGACCGGCTCCCGGTGGCGGGCGCTCCGCCCGGCGTCCCCTGCTTCGACTGGAACGACTACGCCGGCCTGGCCGAGCTCGTCCTGGCCCGCCTGCCGGAGCTGCGCCGCAAGGGTCCCAGGCCGCGACCCCTCGACCCGCCGTGAGCGAGGCCGACCGCCTGCGCTGGAACCGCCTCTACGCGGAAGGAAGGGGTCCCCGCCAGGAGCCCGACCCCTTCCTGGTCGCCTCGCGCCCCTGGCTCCTCCCCGCCTTTGCGCGCCTCTCCGGCGGCGCGGGCGGCGAGCGGCGCCCGCGGGCTCTCGACCTGGCCTCGGGACCCGGCGGCAACAGCCTCTGGCTGGCGGAGCAGGGCTGGCGGGTGGAGGCGCTGGACATCTCGGACGTGGCGCTGGAGCGGCTGCGCGCGGAGGCGGCGCGGCGCGGGCTGGGCGACCGGATCGCGGTGCGGCAGGCCGACCTGCGGGAGTGGACGCTTCCTGAGGAGGAGGAAGGCGCCTACGACCTGGCCCTCCTGACCTGGTACCTGGAGCGCCGGCTGCTGGGGGAGATCCGGCGGGCGGTCCGGCCGGGCGGCTTCGCGCTGGTGCGGACCTTCCTGCGCGGCACGCGCCGCTCCCTGCCGCCGGCCTGGGTCCTGGAACCCGGCGAGCTGGCCCGCGCCTTCGCGGGCTGGTCGACGCTCCGCTGCGTGGAGGCGACGGCGCTGGGTGAGGCGGCCTACCTGGGGCGGCGACCCCCTTGACCGGCGGCTCAGGAGGGCTCCCCGGCCGCCGGGAGCCGCATCCGGCTCAGCGCCCGGCGCAGACGCGCGCGCTGGTGGGCGTCGCCCCTCTCCGTGAGGAGGAGCGCCTCGCCCAGCGCGCGCGCCCGCCGGGGGTCGCGCCGCCCCAGCCAGAGGACCGCCCGCAGGGCGAGGTCGAAGGGGACCGCGGGATCGGCGAGCGCGGCGGGCAGCTCCTCCGCAAGCGCGGCCGCCTCCCCCTCCTCGAGCAGCGCCGCGAGGAGGGCCGCGCGCCCTTCCTGCCGGAGGAGCGCGGCGCGGGCGGCGCCCGCCACCTCGGGCCAGCGCCCGAGGCGCAGCGCCGCCTCGCGCAGGCGCCGGTAGCTCGCGAGATCGGCCCCCTCGGCGAAGTTGCTCACCCGCAGCGCCAGCGCCTCGCCCGCCTCCCCGGAGGCCTCCAGCAGGTCGGCCAGGCGGGCGCGCCAGTAGCGGACGGCCGCGCCGTCGGCGGCGGCCAGCGAGCCGCGGGCGGCGTCCACGGCGCCCCGGAGGTCGCCGCGGGCCAGGCAGCCCTCGATCCGCCGCTCGCCCACCGCCGGCAGCCCGGCCGCCTCCTCCAGCACGCGCGCCGCCTCCTCCCCCCGGCCGCGCAGGGCGAGAAGGTCGGCCAGCGCCAGCGCGCTCCGCTCCCGCTCCTCCTCGGCTCCCGCCCGGCCGAGCCGGCGTTCGGCCTCCGCCCGCGCCGAGGCCGCGCGCAGGAGCTCCTCCACCACCCCGCGCGGGTCGAGGCGGACCGCCGCCCGGAGGAGGCGCGCGTAGAGGCCCGGGGGCAGGTCGGGCTCGGCCAGCGCGCGGGCGAGGAGGGGGAAGGCCGAGGAGGGCGCCGGCGTCGCGCCCGCCTCGAGCTCGCCCAGCCAGCGCTCCGCCAGCCTTCCCCAGCGCTCGAGGCCCAGCCTGGCGCGGAGCTCCCCCGGCAGGTCGAGGAAGCGCCCGAGCAGCTCGCCCTCCAGCTCCAGCCGCCGCAGGCGCACCTCCTCCCCCTCGCCCGCCCGCGGCGCCAGGCTCGCCGCCAGCTCGTCGAAGCGCGCCGGCGCCTCCTCCGGCCGTTCGCCCAGGAAGCCCTCCAGGTGGCGCAGCCTCCCCTCGGGCGGCTGCCGCTCCCAGGCGCGGCTCCGCCCCGCCTCGACGAACGCCTCCAGCGGCTCGTCGGGCGCCTGCAGGAAGCGCCAGAAGAGGTCCGCCAGCTCCTCCGCCGGCGCCTCCTCCCAGGGCGCGGCCAGCGCCTCCAGGTCGGCGAAGCTCTCCGGCTCGCGGCTCCAGGCGAGGAGGAGCGCCGCGGCGTGGCGGCAGGGCTGCCGCCTCCCGCAGCTGCACGCGCTCTCGACCCCCTCCGCCGAGGGCCGCGCCCGCACGCGGTAGCGGTCGCGGTAGCCGTCCACCCGTCCCGCGAGGCGGTCGCGCCAGCGGACGCGGGCCTGGACGCGGCCCAGCATCCAGTAGTCCCAGGCCGCCTCCAGCGCCCGCACGCCGGCCAGCTCGACCAGCCGCGCCTCGTCCACCGCCGCCGGCCGCATCCCTCACCCCAGCTCCAGCTGGAAGCCGGCCAGGCGCGCCAGGAAGGCCGCCACGGTGACGGGCATCTCCACCTGGAAGGGGAGCACCAGCACGTCGCGCATCTCCCCGCGGAAGAGGGCGACCTCGAGGACGTCGAGGAAGGGCGCCCCCGCGCGCTCGATCCGCTCCAGCTCCAGCTCCAGGGTGCTCTCCGCCCCCTCGAAGAAGAGGCGGCGGCTGGTCACCACCAGCCGGCCCCGCTCGCGCACCTCGTAGGCCACCTGCTCGCCCTCCTCCAGCTCGCGGAGCAGAGCCGCCGGCAGCCGGACGAACGGCTCCTCGTCCGGGGCCAGCCCCAGCTGGTAGGCGGGCTCCACGTCGCCCAGAACCGGCAGTTCGGCGGCGCCCAGGACGCGTTGCGCGCCGGCCAGGTCGCGCCGGCGCGCGGCCGCGCGGCGCGCCGGGTCGTCCCGGTCGGAGCCGCTTCCTCGCCCGGCGTCGCCAGGGCGGTGCGGGCGCCAGGGGAACACGGCCCTCACCTCCTGGAGTGGAGCATAACCCGGAGCGGCCGGGGCCGACGCGGGCCGCCGGCCGGTGTTGACAGGGCGGCGCGCCTCACCGTATGCTCGCGTCGTCCGAATACCCATCGGGGTATCCCGCGGGCGTGCCGGTCGTCTCGTGCCGACGGCCTCTCCGGCTTCCCTCCGCGATGGGGTAAGCTTGCATGACGAGAGGTTGCCGGAACGCTTCACGGGCGCGGCCCGGAACGAATCGACGCGAGGAGGAGCCATGAGCGAGCGCTTCATTTCGCAGGAAGACGCCGCCACCATCGCCTCGATGATGGAGGAGACGGCGGGGACGGCCAACGTCCTGCTGCTGGTGGGGAAGAACTGCCGCTTCTGCAGGGAGACGCGGCAGCTGCTGGAGGAGCTCCACGAGATCAGCCCGGAGCACATCGCCCTGCGCGTGGTCGACGTGGACGAGGATCCCGAGGGCGCCGCGCTGGCCGAGCGCTACGGCACCGAGGGCAAGACGCCGGCGATCGTCTATCTCGACGCCGAGGGGAACGACACCGGCATGCGCTACTACGGCATCCCCTCGGGCTACGAGTTCGGCGCCATGATCGAGGACCTGGTCGACGTGGCCAACGGCCGCTCGCAGCTGAGCGCGGCCAGCCTGGAGAAGGTGAGGTCGCACGACGAGGACCTGCTCATCCGGGTCTTCGTCACGCCCACCTGACCGTACTGCCCCCGGGCGGTACGCCTGGCTCACCAGATGGCTCTGGAGAACCCGAAGATCCGCGCCGAGGCCATCGAGGCGTCGGAGTTCCCGTCGCTGGCCAACCTCTACAATGTCTTCGGCGTGCCGAAGACGGTCACCAACGGCGGCGTCGACTTCGACGGGGCACTGCCGGAGCCTGCCTACGTCGCGCAGGTCCTCGGCCGCTGAGCCCCTGGCGTCCGCGGCTCTCCCGCCCCGGCCGGAGGTGCTGTGCCCATGACCCTCGACGAACAGCTGTTGAAGGAACTGATGGCCCGCATGCGCCGCATCGAGGGGCAGGCGCGGGGCGTCCAGCGGATGCTGCAGGAGGGGCGCAGCTGCGAGGAGATCGTCACGCAGCTGAGCGCGCTCCGCTCGGCGGTCAGCAAGGTGGCCGTCGAGGTGATGACCGCCAACCTGGAGGAGTGCCTCCAGGGCGGCGCGGGCTCCCCCAGCCACGAGGCGCTGGAGCACGCGCGCGAGATCTTCCTCCGCTTCGCTTGAGTCGAGGCGGGACGTCCGCGAGGGGCGGTCGCCGGTCCGCGGCGGCCGCCCCCCGCGCGTCTCCGGCGGGCCCTCCGGCTCTCACCCCTCCGGCTCGCAGGCGAGGTAGGCCATCGCCCGCGCCCAGATCCGCGCCGCGCGGCGCAGATCGTCCAGCGCGATCCGCTCGTCGGCGTTGTGGGCCAGTTCCGGCTGGCCGGGCATGACGGGCCCGAAGGCGACGCCGCCGGGGATCAGGCGGGCGTAGGTGCCGCCGCCGATGGCGAGGAGGGTGGCGGGCCGGCCGGTCACCTCCTCGTAGGCGCGGGCGAGGAGCCGGATCTCGGGCGCCTCGGCCGGCACGTGGTGCGGCGGCTGGTCGTGGACGCGTTCGAGACGCCAGCCCGCGGAGGCGAGGCGGCGCTCGATGCGCTCCAGCAAGGCTTCCTTGCGGTAGCTGACCGGGTAGCGGAGGTCGAAGGTGGCGCGCAGGAAGCCCTCCTCGAGGCGGACGACGCCCAGGTTGGCGGTGAGCGGCCCCGAGACCTCGTCGCGCAGCGCCACGTCGAGGCCCGAGCCGTCGCTCGGCAGCATGGCCTGGAGCGCCTCCAGGGCGGCGCGCTGGCGCGGGTCGAGGCCGCTGCCGGCCAGGAGCGCCGCCAGGAGGAGAGCGGCGGCGTTGACGCCCTCCTCCGGCGTGCTCCCGTGGGCCGCCCGACCGCGGGCGCGGAGCCGCCAGCCGCGCGGCTCCTCCTCGACCTCGACGCCGCTTCCCTCCGCCCGGGAGCTCGTCGACCGCGACGGCGACCAGCCGCGGTCGACGAGGGCGTCGGCCGCGTCGGGCACGACGTTGGGCCGGCTCCCGCCCTCCAGCTGCAGGACCGAGCCGCTGCCGCCGCCCGCCGCCCCCGCCGGGAAGGCGGTCACCGCGTCGAAGGTGAGGATGCCCTTCTCGGCGTGGACGATGGGGAAGTTGGCGTCGGGCGAGAACCCCAGCTGCGGCCGCTCCTCCCGGGCGAGGTAGAAGTCCATGTCCGCCCAGCCGCTCTCCTCGTCCGTCCCGAAGATGAGGCGCAGCCGGCGCCTCCAGCGGGGCCGCGCCCGGGCCACCGCGGCCAGCGCGTAGAGCGCGGCGGCGGAGGGTCCCTTGTCGTCGACGGCGCCCCGGCCGACCAGGAAGCCGTCCGCCACCACGCCCCCGAAGGGCGGGTGGCTCCAGCCGCTGCCGGCCGGCACCACGTCCAGGTGGCAGAGGACGCCGACCAGCTCCGCGCCCTCGCCGGCCTCGACGTGGCCGGCGTAGCCCTCCACGTTCCGGCTCTCGAAGCCGAGGCGCTCCCCCTCGGCCAACGCCCGTTCCAGCGCCCGCGCCGGTCCGGGCCCGAAGGGCTGACCCGGCCGCGCCCCTTCCTTGACGCTGGGGATGCGGAGGAGCTCCTGCGCGAAGCGGACCATCTCCCCGTCGTGCTCCTCCAGCCAGCGATCGATGGCCTCGACCTGCACCGCGTCCGCCCCCTCCTTCGTCACGGCTCCACCGTTTGCGACCCCGCCCGCGTCCGGCCGTCTCCCGGCCCGGAGGACGCCCGCTCCAGCCAGCGAGGCAGGAGCAGGCCGGCCAGGAGGACCAGGCCGTTGACGGCGAGCGCGAAGGGGACCACCGGCACCAGGAACCAGAAGAGCCACTCGACGGCCGCCATCTCCCGTCCTCCCCGCGACGCTGGCTCCGTTGCCGCGCCCATAGCCTTCGCCTTGATCCGCCCCTGCCCCTCTGCTAGCGTAAAGAAGGCCACGTGCGGCGCGCCCGCTCCGCGCCGCCGCGGGTGCGCGGGAGGGATGGGGTTGTCCACGCTGGGTTGGTTCCTCTCGAACGTCGTTCTGCCCCTTCTCTTTCTCTTCCTCTTCCTGGCGGGGTGGGGCCGCATCTTCATCCCCTACGACCGGCTCCTCTACCGTGACCCGAAGAAGCTCTACGAGGAGCGGATGCGGACGGAGTGGAGCACGCCCAAGCCCCGCTAGACGGCCGCCCGGCCTGTCAGCCTGCGGCCGTCCCGCCCGTCCGGGAGCCGACCACCACCGCCCGCGGCGCGTTCCGCGGGCTTTTCGTCGGCCTCCATGGGCGACGGCACGCCTCCAGGACCCCAGGGACCTTCCTGTTAGATTGTCAGCTTTCTCTTACAATCTGACTTGCACTCGGCCGGCCGTCCCGCCTATACTGGGGCATCCGTTGCGAGGAGGTGGGCCTCTTGGAAACGGCCGAAGCGAAGCGCGCCGCGGAGATCCTCGCGGAGCGCGCCCGGGGGGTCGGCGCGGAGGCCGTCGGATCCGGCATCTTCCCGCGACCGTCGACGGCCGAAGAGGTGCTCGAGCTGGCCCGGCGGAGCGGGGTGGTGATGGTCGACCTGCGGCTCACCGACGTGCCGGGACGCTGGCACCACATCACGTTGCCGGTGGAGGTGCTCGACGAGAGCCTCTTCGCCTCCGGCGTGCCCTTCGACGGCTCCAGCATCCCGGGTTTCCGCTCCATCGAGGAGAGCGACATGGTCATGGTGCCCGATCCGGCCACGGCCTTCCTGGATCCCTTCACGGAAGCGCCCACGCTGGTGATGAGCTGCGACGTCTACGAACCCGGAGGGGAGCGTTTCCCGAGGGACCCCCGCTCCGTCGCCCAGCGCGCCGAAGCCTTCCTGAAGAGCACGGGCATCGCGACCACGAGCTACTGGGGGCCGGAACTGGAGTTCTTCCTCTTCGACAGGGTCCGCTTCCACGCCGAGCAGGGTTCGGCCGGCTACGCCATCGACTCCGCGGAGGCCGAGTGGAACCGCGGGGAGCTCGACTCGGGCTCGCGGATCCGCCCCAAGACGGGCTACTTCCCGGTGCCTCCGCTCGACCAGCTCCAGGACGTGCGCACCGCCATCGCCCGGAACCTGCAGGCGGCGGGCCTGCCGGTGGAACGTCACCATCACGAGGTGGCCACCGCCGGCCAGGCGGAGATCAACTTCCGGCGCGACACGCTGACGCGGACCGCAGACAACGTCCAGCTCTGCAAGTACATCATCCGCAACACCGCCCGCCGCTACGGCAAGACGGCCACCTTCATGCCCAAGCCGCTTTACGGCGACAACGGCTCGGGGATGCACACCCACCAGAGCCTCTTCGACGGGGAGCAGCCGCTCTTCTACGACGAGAACGGCTACGCGCGGCTCAGCCAGCTGGGCCGCTACTACGTCGGCGGCCTGCTGCTCCACGCGCCGGCCATCCTGGCCCTCTCCAACCCGACGACCAACTCCTACCGCCGGCTGATCCCGGGCTTCGAGGCGCCGGTCAACCTGGTCTTCGGGCGCGCCAACCGGAGCGCGGCCGTGCGGGTTCCGGTCGGCTCGACCCGGCCCGAGTCGGTGCGCATCGAGTTCCGCCCGCCCGACGCGACGGGCAACCCGTACCTGAGCTTCGCGGCCATGCTGATGGCCGGCATCGACGGCATCCTCAACCGGATCGAGCCGTCGGAGCTGGGCTTCGGCCCGCTGGAGCGGAACGTCTACGCGCTCACGCGGGAGGAGCGCGCGCAGATCCGGAGCGTGCCGGGTTCGCTGGAGGAGGCGCTGGACGCGCTGGAGCGCGACCACGACTTCCTCCTGCGCGGCGGCGTCTTCGACGAGCAGCTGATCGCGGAGTGGATCGAGGCGCACCGGCGCCAGGACGTCGACGCGGTGCGCCAGCGGCCGCACCCGTACGAGTTCTACCTCTACTTCGACGTCTGAGCGCGGCGGGCACGGCGGCCGCCGCGCCCGCCGGCCCCCGGCGGCCGGGAGAGGCTCCGGTCCGGCGGGCCGGAGCCTCCGCTTATGCTATAGTCGTGGGGTATGCAGGAACTCCCCGGCCGGACGGAGGCTCCCGCGATGATCGTCCAGCCCGCCGCCAACGAGGCCCGGCGCACACGGAGCGTGCAGAAAACCCTGCTGGTCATCCTCGTCCTCAACTGGGCGGTCGCCGGCGCCAAGCTCTGGGTCGGCTCCCGGACGGGGAGCGCCAGCATGGTGGCCGACGGCTACCATTCGTTCAGCGACGGCGCCTCCAACATCATCGGGCTGGTGGGCGTCACGCTCGCCGCGCAGCCCCGCGACCGGGAGCACCCGTACGGCCACAAGAAGTTCGAGACCCTGGCCGCGCTGGGCATCGCGGTCCTCCTGCTGGCGGTGCTCGTCGAGATCGTCGGCAACGCCGCCGGGCGCTTCCTCCGTCCCGTCACGCCCGAGGTGACGGTGGCCAGCTTCGCGGTCATGCTGGCCACCATGGCGATCAACTTCGCCGTCTCCCGCTACGAGCTCCGGGCGGGCCGGCGGCTGGCCTCGGACGTGCTGGTCTCGGACAGCGCGCACACGCTGAGCGACCTCTTCGTCTCCACCTCGGTGCTGGTCACGCTCGGCGCCGCCCGCCTCGGCCTCCCCTGGGTCGATGCGGCGGGCTCGCTGGTGATCGCCGGCTTCATCGGCAAGGCGGCCTGGGACATCCTCGCCCACGTTCTGCGCGTGCTGGGGGACGCGGCCGTCCTGCGCCAGGAGGAGCTGGAGCGCGTCATCCTCTCGGTGGAGGGCGTGCACGGCTGCCGCGAGGTGCGCAGCCGCGGGCGGCCGGACGACATCAAGGTGGACGCCGTCATCTTCCTGGAGCGCTCGCTTCCGGTGGAGGCGGCGCACGACGTGGCCGAGCGCGTGGAAGGGGCGATCCGGGAGCGCTTTCCGGGCGTCACGGAGGTGCTCGTGCACATGGAGCCCGCGCAGCGCGACCCCGATCCCGTGGTCGGCCACCTCGGACGGGGGTGAAGGATGGTCCGAGCGTCCATGCGCGAGGAAGACCGGCGGCTGCTCGAACCCTTCGTCTCCGACGTCGAGGCGCCGGTCTACGCCATCCACGGCCTTCCCGAGGAAGTGATCGCGGTGGTCTTCGCCTACGCGAGCCGGAGCCCCCGCTCCTTCCGCGAGAACCTGCTCAAGCTGCTGCGCGAAGACCTGCAGGCCTACGCCGGGGCGAGCCCGCTGCTCCTGGCGCGCGCCTCCGAGCAGGCGGCCGCCTTCCACGCCAAGTGGGTGGTCGGCTACGGCCACTCCTCGGTCGCCGAGCACGCGGTCGTCCACCTGGGGGTGGAGCGGATCTCGCGCCTGGCTTCGGCCGAGCTGGAGCTGGCCAACCCCTTCCTCTCGTTCACCGAGTACAGCCAGCGCTACCAGCAGCCGCGCGAGGGCGACTGGATCGTGCCGCCCGGCCTGCCCGAGGAAGGGCGCTCCGTGGCGGAGGCGGCCTGCGCCGACCTCTACGCCCTCTACCGCCAGCTCCTCGCGGAGCTGGCCGAGGCGCTGCGCGGGGAGATCCCCCCGCAGCCCGGCGAGAGCGCCGAAGCCTACGAGCGGCGCCGGAGGCGGCAGGCCTTCGAGGACGCGCGCTTCGCCCTCCCCCTGGCGACGGCCACGCAGCTCGGCCTGACGGCCAACGCGCGCGCCCTGCGCGACGCCATCCGCCGCCTCCTGGCCTCGCCCTATCCCGAGGTGGTGGCGCTGGCCCAGGCGCTGCGCACGGCGGCGGAGAGCGACGTGCCCACGCTCCTCCGCCACGCCGAGCCCGACCCCGCGTGGGAGGCCTGGCGGGAAGAGGCGGCGGCCGCGGCGGCTCCGGCGCCGCCGGCCGCGAAGGCCGGGGCGGGCGAGCGCGCGGCGACGGCGCGGCCGGCGGGCGGGGCTCGCGTCCGCCTGCTGGAGCCGGAGCCCGCCGGGCGGGCGCTGCGCAGGTTCGAGGAGGCGCGGGCGGCCTCCGCCCCGGGCGAGGCCGCCCCGGGAGCGGAGGGCTTCCGGCGGCTGGCGGCGCGGCTGGGCGAGCACACCGAGCCGCCGCTGCCCTTCCACGCCCTGGCCTACCGCTTCGAGGTCGAGCTCTCGGAGGCGGCCTGGCACCAGCTGCTGCGCCACAGCCGCCGCTGCCAGTTCTACCCGGGCAGGCCGGGCGGGGCCGGCGGCTGGACGCTTCCCCCGGCGGTGGAGCGGGCGGGACTGGCCGGCCGCCTGGAGGCCGCGGTCGAGCGGGCGGCGGCCGCCCGCCGGCGGCTGGCCGCCTTCTCCCCGGAGGCGGCCGACTACCTGGTGGTCAACGCCCAGCGCCGGCGGGTGCAGGCCGAGATGGACCTGGCCGAGCTGATCCACCTGGCCGACCTGCGCGGCAAGCCGGAGGCGCAGTGGGAGATCCGGGGGGCGGTTCGGGCCATGGTCCGGGAGGCGGTCCGGGCGCACCCCTTCCTGGCGGAGGTGCCCGTCCTGGGGGCGCTCGCCCGGTGAGCCGGCCGGCCTCCGGCGCCGGCGGCGGAACGGAGGCGACGGCCGGCGCGGCCGAGCGGAGGCGGGTCGGCCGCATCCTGAAGACCCTCGCGCGGCTCTACCCGGAAGCGCGGACGGCCCTCCACTGGACGACGCCCTTCGAGCTGCTGGTGGCGACGATGCTCTCCGCCCAGTCGACCGACGCCGGCGTCAACCGGGTGACCGAGCGGCTCTTCGCGCGGCCGCACGAGCCCGAGGACCTCTGCCGCATGGGCGCGGAGGCGCTGGCCGAGGAGATCCGCGCGCTCGGCCTCTACCGCTCCAAGGCGCGCCACATCGTGGAGACCGCCTGCATCCTCGCCCGCCGGTACGGCGGCCAGGTTCCGCGCACGCTGGAGGAGCTGACGCGGCTGCCCGGCGTCGGCCGGAAGACTGCCAACGTCGTGCTGGCCAACGCCTTCGGCGTGCCCGCCATCGCCGTCGACACCCACGTCTTCCGCGTCTCGCACCGGCTCGGCCTGGCCGACGGCCGCACGCCCGAGGCGACGGAGCGCCAGCTCCAGGAGCGGATCCCGCGCCGGCTCTGGTCGGCGGCTCATCACTGGCTCATCCTGCACGGGCGGCGGGTCTGCACCGCGCGGCGGCCGCGCTGCGGCGACTGCCCGCTCCTGCCCTGGTGCCCCGCGGGGCAGGCGTCGCTCGCCCGGGGCCGGCTTCAGGCGGAGGGGACGGCCGGCGGCGCGGCCAGCCTGCCGGAAGCCTCCTCGGCGCGCGCCAGGAGCGGCACCCGCACCACGAAGCGGGCGCCCTGACCCACCTGGCTCTCGACGCGGATGCTGCCGCCGTGCTCCTGCGCGATCCAGCGGGCGATGGAGAGCCCCAGGCCGGTCCCGTCGCGGGCACGGCCGTTCTCCGCCCGGCCGCGGTAGAAGCGCTCGAAGATGCGCTCCTGCTCCTCGGGCGGGATGCCCGGCCCCTGGTCCCGGACGGCCAGTTCCAGCCACTCCCCGTCCCGGCGGGCCTCCAGCCGGACCGTCCCGCCGGGCGGGCTGTGGCGGACGGCGTTGTCCAGGAGGATCATGAAGAGTTCCTTGAAGTAGTCCGGCTGGCAGCGGATCCTCGAACCCTCGATCCGCTCCAGACCGTCGCCGACGATCTGCACGTCCGGCCGGAAGACCCGCGCCTGGCGGAGCGCCGAGCGGAGGATGGTGACCGGTTCGACCGGATCCAGGCGGAGGTGCTGGCCCGCGTCGGCGCGCGCCAGGAGGAGCAGGTCGGAGACCAGGCGCGACATCCGCTCCGACTCGTCCCCGATGTCCTGCAGCGCGGCCTCTTCGTCGCCCGTCAGCCCGCCCGTCCGGCGCAGGTACTCCACGTTGCCGCGGACCACCGTCAGCGGCGTGCGCAGCTCGTGCGAGACGTCGGCCAGGAAGCGCCGCTGGGCGTCATAGCTCTGCTGCAGCGCGTCGTGCGCCGCCTGGAGACCTTCCAGCATCTGGTTGAACGTGGCGACCAGCGTGCCGATCTCGTCCTGCGGCCCCTCGTAGGCCACCCGCCGGGAGAAGTCGCGCGAGCGGCCGATCGACCTGGCCGCCTGGGTGATGCGGTCGATGGGCGAGAGCGCGAGGCTCGCCAGCAGCCAGCCCACCGCGCCGGCCGCCACGACGGTCAGAAGCGAGCCGGCGATCAGCAGGAAGCGGAGCCTCTCCAGCGTCTCCGCCAGCCCCAGCAGCGGTTGCGCCACCTCCAGCACCCCGACCACCTTGCCGTCGCCGATCGTGATCGGCACCTGGTAGGTGCGAAGGGCGCTCCGCCCCTCGCCGTAGGTGACGAAGACGGGGTGTTCCGGGGCGGAGCGGCGGGCTCCCAGCCGCTCGAAGGGCAGCGTCTGGTCGCCCAGGTTGGCGGAGCGGGCGCGCACGTTGCCGCCCAGGTCGTAGACCTGGACCATCAGGCCGGCGGTGGCGAAGGTGTTGAGCGGCGGGATCTGGACGACCATCTGGAAGGGCTCGACCAGCTGGATCTGGGTCGAGCGCAGGATGCTCGAGGCCTGCGTGGCCAGGTTCCGGTCCACGTCGCGCAGCAGCAGGCTCGACATGGTGGTGTAGAGGAGAAGGCCGAGGAGAAGCAGGGTAAAGGCCAGGACGCCGCTGTACCAGAGCGTCAGGCGCAGCCGGACCGACATCGACCTTCACCCGCTCTCGTCGGAGGCGATGGCTCAATCGCGCAGCACATAACCAGCACCGCGGACGGTATGGATCAGGCGCGGTTCGCCCTCCTGTTCCAGCTTCTGCCGGAGGTAGCCGACGTAGACCTCCAGGACGTTGGACGAACCGCCGAAGTCGTAACCCCACACGTTCTCCAGGATGCTCTCGCGGCTGAGCACCTGGCGGGGATGGCGCAGGAAGTAGACGAGCAGCTCGAACTCGGTGGCGGTCAGCTGGATCGGCCGCCCGCCCCGCATCACCTCGCGCGCGGCCAGGTCGACGGTCAGGTCGGCGAAGCGCAGCATCCGCTCGCTTCCGCCCTGCCGCCGCCGCAGCAGCGCGCGGATGCGGGCGCTCAGCTCGTCGAAGGCGAAGGGTTTGACGAGGTAGTCGTCGGCGCCGGCATCCAGCCCCAGGACGCGATCGGAGACCTCGTCCCGAGCCGTCAGCATCAGGATGGGCACCGACTCGCCCGCCGAGCGCAGCCGCCGGCAGACCTCGATCCCGTCCACCCCCGGCATCATCACGTCCAGCACCACCAGGTCGGGCACCGCGTCCCGGATCTGGCGCAGCGCCTCCTCGCCGCTGGAGGCGCTGGAGACCTCGTACCCCTCGAGCGTCAGGTTCCGCCTCAGCATGGACGTGATCTTGGGATCGTCGTCGACGACGAGGATCCGCTCCTTCACCCCCGCGCCTCCCCCGGCTTCCTCCGCCATGTCGGTTTCACCGGTCATGGTAGCATCGCCGGGTCGGCCGAAGCCTGGAGAACCGTTCCGCGCCTCCACCGTCGCGGCCTAGAGCGCGGGCTGCGGCCGGGGCCGGATCCGCAGCGCCGACAGTTTCAGCGGCCGCTTCTCCCCCTCGGCGTCCAGCAGGAAGACGTCCAGCTTGCCTCCCCGCCAGTTGAATTCGGCGCAGCAGTCCCAGCAGTAGTAGTGGCGGGGACCCACCTTGCCCACCTCACGGCTCCCGCAGCGAGGGCAGGTGACCATCTTCATCGCCTCCGTGGAGGGTCGCTCCACGGTTACTCTAGCCGGGGACGCTGAGACGGTTCTGAATCGTACCTGTGAAATTGCTGAGACCGTCGGCGCCCGGCACGGCCCCGGCCGCCCTTCAGCCCAGAACCTTCTCGATGGCGCGCTTCAGGTGTTCCTTCGGCCGGTAGCCCACCAGCCGCTCGACGGGTTGCCCGTCCTTGAAGATCATCAGCGTCGGGATGCTCATGACGCCGAACTCCGAGGCCAGCTCGGGGTTGGCGTCCACGTCCAGGCGCGCCACCTTGAGCCGGCCCTCGTACTCGCCGGCCAGCTGCTCCACGATGGGCGCCAGCATCCTGCAAGGCGCGCACCAGTCCGCCCAGAAGTCCACCAGCACCGGCACGTCGGAGTTGCGCACCTCCGTTTCGAAGGTGGCGCCGTCGACGTCGATCTCCGCCATGAACACGCACCCTCCTCCGAACGAACCGCCTCTCCTCAGGAGCCGAGATCGCGCGCGAAGCCGACGCTGCGCGCGGGCCGCTCCTGCTCGTAGACGATGTAGACACCCGCCTCCTCGCCCGGCTCCAGCACCCAGCGCATCTGCACGACCTCTTCCTCGGGGTGCTGGGCCAGCCAGGCGTTGAGCGCCTCCGCCAGCGGCTGGCCCCGCCCAGCCACGAACTCGACCCGCAGGCGGGATCCCTTCATCCGGATGACCTCCTCGGCCTCGCCTTCGGCCGGAGCCCCCGGCACTGGCCGTTCGCCCGGCTCCAACGCCGCTCCGCCTCCCTCCGGTCCTCACCGGTCGCCGCCCGGCCGGCCGCTCAGACGTCGACGGTCAGCGAAGGCAGGTCCCTGGGATAGTAGGTGAGCCACTCCGCCCCGCTCTCGGTAACCAAGATCGTATCCGAATGGCGAAAACCCGCAAAGCCGGGGACGTAGATGCCCGGCTCCAGGCTGAAGACCATGCCCGGCTCGATCACCGTGCCGTCGCCCACGTCCAGGAAGGGCGCCTCGTGCATGCCCGCGCCCAGCCCGTGTCCCGTGTGGTGGCGCCAGTACTCCTCGAGCCCCTGCTCGCGGAAGAAGCGGCGCACTTCGGCGTCCACCTTGGCGCAGGCGACGCCGGGCCGGATCCGGGCGAAGGCGATCTCCTGCGCCTCCACCATCAGGCGGAAGAAGCGCTCCTGCTCCGGCGTCGGCGGGCCGACCACCAGCGTCCGCTCCAGCTCGCTGCCGTAGCCGCCGACGTTGGCGGAGGCGCCGGTGACGAGCACGTCGCCGGCGCGGATGACGGCGTGGGTGGTGACGGCGTGCGGCAGCGCCGAGCCCTTGCCCACCTGGCCGCGGAAGCCGGCGAAGGCCGGTCCCGAGCCCGGCGGGAGAAGCTCCCCCACCGTCCGGATCATCGCCAGCGTCGCCTTCTGCGTCGCCTCCAGGCTGACCTCGGTCTCGCTCCGCCCGGGCCGGATCGCTTCCTGGAGGTAGCGGTGGGCGAGGTGGCCCCAGCGGACGCTCTCCCGGATCAGCTCGATCTCCTCGGGCGACTTGACCTGGCTCAGGCGGGCGACGATGTCGCCGGCCCGCTCGATCGAGGCCTCCGGCAGCACCTCGCTCAGCCGCGGACCCGCGTACCCGTAGCCGCCGGCGTAGCCGTCGGTGTCCACCCCCAGGCGCCCCTCGCCCAGGCCGCGGTCGCGGAGGAAGCGCGCCAGGTGGAGCATGGGGTGCTCCCGGTCGGGGTACTCGGGGTAGGCGAGCACCTCGTCGACCCAGGCGCTCCGCTCGGCATGCTCCACCTCCAGGCGAGGCACGAAGAGCCAGGCCTTCTCCTCCGTCAGGATCAGCGCCATGGGCCGCTCGGTGGCGATGAAGGCGAAGTCGGAGAGGTAGCGCACCTGGGCGGGGCCGAAGGCGACCAGCGCCCGGAGCCCCCGCCGCCCGAGCTCCTCGCGCACCTTCTCTCGCCGCCGCGCCAGCGTCGCCCTGCCGATGCCCAGCACTAGCCCTCGCGCCCCCTTCCCCCGGCCGCCCCGAGCTCCGGCACGGCCACGACCCCCAGCTCGCGCCAGCGCTCGCCGTCCCAGATCGTGCAGTAGATGTTCCGGCCCGGCTCGCCGGGCTCCTCGTGCAGGATGAAGCGGAGCCCGCGCCGCCGTACCTGCTTCGGGTAGATCTCCTCCGGCATGGCCAGGAGGCCCTCCAGCACCTCGCGCGCCAGCCGCTCGGCCTCCGCCTGGGAGAGGGGCGGCGCGGGCGGCGCCTCGCCCGAGTTCCAGCGGAGCAGCTCGGCCAGCTCGGACACCGCACGCTCGGCCCGCTCCAGGGCTTCCACCTCCCCGGCCCGTCGGGTACTCTGACACCGGCCATTCTATCCCCCGGGGGAGCCCTCCGGGGTCCGAGGTGTCGCCGGTGCCAAGGCCCTCCCTTCCCTGGCTGCTCGGCGCGGCCGGCGCCGCGCTCTTCGCCGCCCACGGCCTGGTGGCGGCCGGCCGGCTCCGCCGCCTGCGCACGGCCCCGGCGGGCGGCCCCGCCGCCTCCCTCCCGCCGCCCCGGCGGGGCGACGCTCCCGAGGTGAGCGTCATCCGGCCCGTCCACGGCGGCGGCGAGGCGACCCTGGCCGGCATCGAGTCGTGGCTCCGGCTGGAGGAAGCGGCGGGGGTCGAGTTCGTCCTCGCCTTCCAGGAGCCGGACGACCCCGCGCTCCGGGCGCTGCCCGAGCTCCGCCGCCGCTACCCCGACCGCCTGGTCCGCGCCGTCGTGGCGCCGGTGGAGCCCGGCTACACGGGGAAGGGGTCCAACCTCCTGCACGGGGTGGCCGTCGCCCGCGGCCGCTTCCTGGTCCTCGCCGACGCCGACATGGTGGCCTCGCCGGGCGCCCTGCGCGCCCTCGTCGAGCCGCTGCGCGGGCCCGCCGGCGAGGGCGCGGCGGTCGGCGCCGTCCCCCTGCACCGGGGCGCGCGGGGGCTCTGGGGCCTCCTCTACCAGACGCACATGAACGCCACGGTGCTGGCCGAGTGGCTCCCCTGGGCGGGGCGCGTCGACGCGGGCGCCCCGGGGGCGGCGGTCGCCCTGCGCCGCGAGACGCTGGAGCGGATCGGCGGCGTGCCGGCCTTCGGCCGTCACGTCAACGACGACGTCCGCCTGGGGCAGCTGATCCGTCGCTCGGGCGGCCGCATCGGGCTCGGGTCGCTCCTCGTCTCGCCCGTCGGCGCCAGGAGCTGGCGCCAGCTGGAGAGCCTCCTGGCGCGGGGCGCCCTCATCTTCCGGCGCATGCTGCCGCCCCCGCTGCAGCTGGTCCACCACCTCGTCCACTACGCCTACCTGCCCATGGCTCTGCTGGGCCTGCGCGACCGGCGCTGGCTGGGCGGGGCGGCGCTCTACCTCCTGGCCAAGATGGGGCTGTCGGGCTGGGTGGCGCGCCTCGCGGGGGAGCGGCCCCTGCCCGCCGCGCTGGCGGTGCCGCTCCTCGACGCCACCATGCTGGCCGTGGAGGCGAAGACGCTGCGGGGCGGGCGGCTCCGCTGGGGCGGCATCGAGTACCGGGCCGACCGCGACGGGCGGCTCCGTTCCCTTGCCGGCGGGTCGCCTCCCCTGTATGTTCAACGTACCGGCCAGCCGCCGGAAGGATGAGGAAGCGGCGGCGCGCTCCGGCGGCGCTCCGCAACCTCGCGAGGTGAACGCTTCTTGGACTGGGAGCGGTATCCCGCCATCCTCGGCACGATCCTCCTGGGGATCGCGCTGGCGGGCATCGCCGTCTGGCTCCTCAGCCACTTCCTGACGACGCTCCTGGTGATCGCCTTCTCCGCGCTCCTCGCCTTCATCGTCAGCCCCGCCGTCGACGGCGTGCAGCGCCTGGTGCGCCTGCGCGGGCTGGCCATCGCCCTGGTCATGGTGGCCGCGCTGGCCGTGCTCGGCGTCGGCCTCTTCCTTCTCTCCGGGCCGCTGGTCCGCCAGCTGAGCCAGCTGGTGGAGGCGCTGCCGGGCTGGGTGGCGCGGGCCCAGCGCGAGGTGCCGCACTGGCTCGACTTCCTGGCGCGCCAGGGGATCGTGATCGACGTGCACGCGCTGCAGAACGAGCTGATCAGCCGCCTGCAGAGCAGCGCCTCGGCCATCCTCTCGGCCACCGGGGCGGTGGCCAGCGCCGTCAGCTCCGCGGTGGCCAACGTCGTCCTGACGCTGGTGCTGATGGTCTACTGGCTGATCTACGGGGAGCGGATCTGGCAGGGCTTCCTCCTCCGCCTGCCGCGCCACGCCCAGCCGCTGGCGCGGCTCGTCTCGGCGGAGGCGAGCCGCGCGTTGGGCGGCTACTTCCGCGGGCAGGTGACGCTGGCGCTGATCATCGGTCTCCTGCACGGCGTCGGCGCGTGGGCGCTGGGCCTGCCCTACTCCGCCATCATCGGCGTGCTCGGCGGCCTCTTCGAGCTGGTCCCCATGTTCGGCGCGGTGCTGGGCGCGATCCCGGGCCTCCTGATCGCGCTCCTGCAGCCGCAGCCCTTCCCCCTCACCATCTGGGTGGCGCTCTACTTCCTTCTCGTCCAGCAGCTGGAGGGGAACGTGCTGGCGCCGCGCATCACCAGCCACGCGGTCGGCGTCCACCCGCTGACGGCGCTCATCGCCCTGACGGCCGGCTTCGAGGTGGCGGGGCTGCTGGGCGGCCTGGTGGCGGTCCCGCTGGTGGGCATGATCGTCTCCATCCTGCGCAACCTCGGCCCCGCCGTGGAGGCGCTCCGGCGGGGCAGCGAGCCGACGCCGCCGCTTCCTCCGGACGCGGGCGCCGGGGGCGGCGGCTCCGGCCAGGGCGGCCCCGGCGCCACGGGCGGGGACGGCGCGAGGGGCGGCGACGGCGCGGGGCGGGCGCAGCGCCTGCCCCCCGCCGACCGCGAGCCCCCTGAGCGGCGCGCGCCCCTCCGGCCCCGCCCGCCCGCCGGCTAGCCTTCCGCTCCCTCCGCCCGGCCGCCCGTGGCCGTCGCCAGCGCCTTCTCCAGCGCGTTCCAGGCGAGCGTGGCGCACTTGACGCGCACGGGGAACTGGCGGACTCCCTCCAGCGCCGCCAGGTCGCCGTCCTCGGGCGCCAGCTCCGCCTCCCCGCGGAGCATCGCCTTGAACCGCTCGGCCAGCGCCACCGCCTCGGCGGCCGGCTTCCCCTTCACGGCCTCGGTCATGATGGAGGCGGAGGCCTGGCTGATCGAGCAACCCTGCCCGAGGAAGCGGACCTCGGCGATCCTTCCCGCCTCGTCCAGGCGGAGCGTCAGGTGGATGGTGTCGCCGCAGCTCGGGTTGCGCAGGTCGACGGCCGATCCGTCCCCCTCCACCACGCCGCGGTTCCTGGGGCGGGTGTAGTGGTCCAGGAGGACCGCCCTGTACAGCTCATCCAAGGAGGACATGGCTGAAGTACTCTCGCGCCTCCTCCAGCGCCTCGGCCAGGATGTCGATCTCCTCGGGCAGCGTGTAGACGTAGAAGCTGGCCCGCGCCGTCGAGGGGACGTCCAGCCAGCGCATCAGCGGCTGGGCGCAGTGGTGGCCGGCCCGGACCGCCACGGCCCGCTGGTCGAGGATCATGGAGAGGTCGTGCGGGTGGACGGAGAGGAGGTTGAAGGTGACGACCCCCGCGTGGCTCTTCTCCGGCGGGCGCGGCCCGTAGATGCGCAGCCCCTCGACCCGCTCCAGCCGCTCGTAGGCGTAGCGGCTCAACTCCCGCTCGTGCGCCGCCACGGCCTCCATGCCCAGCCCCTCGAGGTACTCCACCGCCGCCTCCAGGCCGATGGCGCCGGCGACGTTGGGCGTGCCCGCCTCGAACTTCCACGGCAGCTCGTTCCAGGTCGAGTGGTCGGGGAAGACCTCGGCGATCATCTCGCCGCCGCCGAAGAGCGGCTCCGTCCCCTCCAGGATCTCCGGCCGTCCCCAGAGGGCGCCGATGCCCATGGGGCCCAGCATCTTGTGGCCCGAGAAGGCGAGGAAGTCGCAGCCGATGGCGCCGACGTCGACCGGCATGTGGGGGACGCTCTGCGCCCCGTCCACCAGCACCACGGCGCCGGCCCGGTGGGCCTCCGAACAGATGGCGTCGACCGGGTTGACGGTGCCGAGCACGTTGGAGACGTGGGCCACCGCCACGATCCGCGTCCGCCGGCCGAGCTTCGCCTTGAAGTCGGCCCAGTCCAGCTCGCCGTCGGGCGTCAGCCGCACGTAGACGAGGGAGGCGCCCGTCTCCCGCGCCACCAGCTGCCAGGGGACGATGTTCGAGTGGTGCTCCATCTCGGTCAGCAGGATCTCGTCGCCCGGCTTCAGGTTCTGGCGCGCCCAGCCCCAGGCCACCAGGTTGATCGCCTCCGTGGTGTTGCGGACGAAGATCAGCCCGCGCGGGTCGCCGGCGCCGACGAAGCGGGCCACCCGCGCGCGGGCGCGCTCGTAGGCCTCGGTCGCCTGCTCCCCCAGCGTGTGGATGGCCCGGTGGACGTTGGCGTTGGTCTCCCGGTAGTAGCGGTCGACGGCGGCCAGGACCGCCTCCGGTTTCTGGGAGGTGGCGGCCGAGTCGAGGTAGACCAGCGGGCGACCGTTCACCTGGCGACGGAGGATGGGGAAGTCCTCCCGGATACGGCGGACGTCCAGCTCCATGCTCATCCCAGCTTCCTGTCGATCGATCGCTCGAAGCTCTCGCGCACCGCGCCCTCCGGCACACGCTCCAGGAGCGGCCGGAAGTAGCCCGTCACGACCAGGCGGCGCGCCTCCGCGGGCGGGATGCCGCGGCTCTCCAGGTAGAAGAGCTGTTCCTCGTCCACCTTGCCCGCGGTGGCGGCGTGGCCCGCCTGGACCTCGTTCTCGTCGATGACCAGGCTCGGGATGGCGTCGCCGCGGGCGGCGCGATCCATCAGCAGCGTCCCCTCGCGCTGGTAGGCGCTGGAGGCCTTCGCGCCCCGCAGGATATGCGTCATGCCGCGGAAGATGGAGTGCGCCTCGCCGAAGAGGACGCCGCGCGCCAGCATCTCGCTGCTCGTCCGGCGCCCCTCGTGGATCATCTCGCCCGGGAAGTCGAGGTGCTGCCGCCCCGCGCCCAGGAAGGCCAGCGCCGCCCGCGAGCCGGCGCCTTCGCCCAGGAGCTCGGAGCGGAAGCCCGAGCGGCTGAGCCGTCCCCCGAACTCGCCCAGGATCCAGTCGACCGAGCTGCCCCCCGCGAGCCGCGCGCGTCGCCGCGCGAAGCCGAAGACGCCGTCGCCCAGGAGCTGCAGGCCCACGAAGCGGAGGCGCGCGTGCTCGCCGGCGTAGACCTCGACGCCGTGCAGGTGGAGGCCCGGCCCCCCGGCCGCCTCGCGCCCGGCCACCGCCACCACCACCGTCGCCTCGGCCTCGGGCTCGAGGACGATGACGCTGTGGCCGACGGCGCCCGCCTCGGGCCGGTCGAGCCAGCTCAGCAGCACCAGCGGCGTCGCCAGGCGGAGGCCGCGCGGCACGAAGAGGAAGAAGCCGCCGCTCCACGCCGCCTGCTCCAGCATGTCGAGCTTGGTCTCCTCGCTCCAGGCGGGCCCGAAGAGGTGGGGGCGGAGCCGCTCGCCCTCCTCGCGCGCCGCCCTGGCCAGCGGCGTGAAGAGGAGGCCCCCGCGAAGCGAAGCCGCCGGGAGGGCGACCGCCTCCCCGTCCCGTTCCAGAATCGCCGCCGCCTCGCCGCGCCGGACCGCCTCGACGAGCGGCGCCAGCTCCGGCGGCAACAGCTCCGTCACGGCCTCCGCCCGGCCGGCGGGCGGGGCGAGCGGCTGCAGCCGGTCCAGGGAGAAGCCCAGGCTCGCCAGGTTCGTCTTCCTCCAGCTCTCCGCGTTGGACGCCGGCAGCTCCGCCGCCTCGTAGCGCCGCCAGGCCTCGCGGCGCGCCGCGGCCAGCCACTCCGGCTCGCCGCGGGCCGCCAGGCGCCTCTCGAAAGCCTCGGCGTCCAGGGGCCGACTCTCCTCCGTGCGGAGGCTCATGCCGGCGCCTCCTCGGAGCCGGCGCCGCCCCCGGCCGCCGGCGCGGCGAACTGCTCCTCGATCCAGCCGTAGCCGCGCTCCTCCAGCTGGTCGGCCAGCTCGCGACCGCCGGAGAGGACGATGCGGCCGTCGACCATGACGTGGACCTTGTCGGGCTGGATGTAGCGGAGGATGCGCTGGTAGTGGGTGATCAGAAGGATGCCCAGCTCGGGTCCGCGCAGCGCGTTGACGCCGTCCGAGACGACGCGCAGCGCGTCGATGTCCAGGCCCGAGTCGGTCTCGTCGAGGATGGCGATCTTGGGCTCGAGGAGCGCCATCTGGAGGATCTCGTTGCGCTTCTTCTCGCCGCCGGAGAAGCCCTCGTTCAGGTAGCGGTTGGCGAAGCTGGGGTCCATCTCCAGCTGCTTCATCTTCTCCTGCAGCAGCCGGTAGAACTCCATGACCGTGTATGGCTTCTCGCGCCGCGCGTTGACCGCGGTGCGGAGGAAGTTGACGTTGGTGACGCCGGGCACCTCGGTGGGGTACTGGAAGGCGAGGAAGAGGCCCGCCCGCGCGCGCTGGTCCGGACGCATGGCGAGCAGGTCCTCGCCGTCGAGGAGGGCCTCCCCCCGGGTCACCTTGTAGGCCGGGTGACCGGCCAGCGCCTCGGCCAGGGTGCTCTTGCCGGCCCCGTTGGGGCCCATGATGGCGTGGACTTCGCCGCCCCGCACCGCCAGCGTGACGCCCTTCAGGATCTCCTTGCCCTCGACGCTGACGTGCAGGTCGCGGATCTCGAGCGTCGGCAATGGCTCCAACCCCTCGAACCGGAAGTAAATCCGACTGCGTGAGTAGGATTTCACGGGTAGGATACCACAGCAGCCCGGCTCGGCAAATCCCCGCCGGTCCCGGATCGCCTAGGGGGCGACGACGCGCAGGTCGCGCGGCAGGCGGCTGAGCACCCGCGGCCCCTCCTCGCCCACCTCGACGATCTCCTCCAGCCGGACGCCCCAGCGCCCGGGGAGGTAGATCCCCGGCTCCACGGAGAAGAACATGCCCGGCTCCAGGCGCGTCCGGCTCTGGCGGTGGATCCAGGGCGCCTCGTGGGTGGCGAGGCCGATGCCGTGGCCCAGCCGGTGGGTGAAGTAGGGGCCGTAGCCGGCCTCTTCGATGACGCGGCGGGCGGCCAGGTCGACCTCGGCCGCGCTCACCCCCGGTCGGATGGCGGCCAGCGCCGCCTCCACCGCCTGCTCGACCACCGCGTGGACGCGGCGGACCTCCGGCTGGGGCTCGCCGAGCACGGCCACGCGGGTCAGGTCCGAGCAGTAGCCGTCCAGGGTGGCGCCGATGTCGATCACCACCGGCTCCCCGGGGGCGATGGGCCGGCCGGAGGTGTGGTGGTGGGGGAGGGCGCCGTCGGGCCCCGCCGCCACCAGCGCGAAGTCGACGCGCTCGGCGCCCCCTTCCTGGAAGGCGCGGAGGATGGCGGCCGCCACCTGCCGCTCCGTGACGCCGGGGCGGAGCGCCGCCCAGCCCGCCTCCATGGCCTCGTCGGCCAGGGCGGCCGAGCGCCGCAGCCGCTCGGCCTCCTCCCGGTCCTTCACCGCCCGGAAGGGTTCCAGCGCGGGCCCCACGTCGACGAACTCGCCCCCCAGGCGGCGCAGGACCGGCAGCAGGGTGGAGGCGGGCATCGTCCCGTCCACCGCCACCCGCTTCGTCCTGTGGACGCCCAGGCGGCGCAGGAAGTCGCCGATCCGGGTGCCGGCGTCCTGGTCGTCGCTCCAGACCATCCAGGCGAGGCCGGCCTCCCCTTCCGGCCCCAGCGCCTCGCGGAACTGCCGTTCGTTCAGCTGCGGCACGAAGAGTCCCGTCTCCGCATGGGTGATGGCCAGCAGGCAGGGCCTTTCGTCGGCCACCGGCGTGAAGCCCAGGAGGTAGCGCATGGTGTCGCCCGGTGCCACCAGGACGGCGTCCGCGCCGAGCCGCCGGAGGGCCTGCCGCCCCGCTTCCAGTCGCAACACGGCCTCCGCCTCCCCGTCCGCTCAGCGCAGCGAGTAGCCGCCGTCGACCACCAGCACCTGGCCGCGGACCATCTCGGCCTCGTCCGAGCAGAGCCAGGCGACCGCGGCCGCGATGTCCTCCGGCCGCAGGATCCGGCCCGCCGGCGTCTCCCGCTGCGCGGAGGCCAGGAGCTCCTCCCGGTTGGGGAAGTGGCGGATGGCGTCGGTGTCGACCACGCTGCCCGAGACCGCGTTGACGGCGATCCCGTAGCGGGCCAGGTCGACCGCCAGGTAGCGGGTGAGCGCCTCCAGCGCCGCCTTGGAGACGCCCACGGCCACGTAGTACGGGATCACCCGGTGCGAGCCGAGGCTGGTGATGTTGACGATCCGCCCGCCGCCCGCCTTCTGCATCAGCGGCACCGCCGCCTGCGAGCAGAGGAAGGCGCCGCGCGCGTTGATGTTCATGGTCCAGTCCCAGCCCTTGGCGTCCAGCTCCATCACCGGGTGGAGCGAGCCCGAGGCGGCGTTGTTGACCAGGATGTCGAGGCGGCCGAAGGCGGCCTCCACCTCCTCGAACATGGCGCGCACCTTCTCCGGCTCGCCCACGTGCGCCCTGACCAGGCGGGCGCGCCGGCCCATGGCCTCCACCTGGCGCGCCGTCTCCTCGGCCGGGCCGCGGTTGCGGAAGAAGTTGATCACCACGTCGGCGCCCTCCGAGGCCAGCCGGAGCGTGATGGCGCGGCCGATGCCGCGCGAACCGCCCGTCACCAGCGCCACCTTGCCTGCAAAGCGGCCTTCGCCCATCCGGAACCCCCCGCTCGTGGGCCGCTGCAACCGGCGGCCCGTTTCTCGACCTGACTCGATTCCGCGTCGCGGCTCCGACTTCCTGGAGCGGAGGAAGTATAGCCTAGGGCAGGGGGCGCCGGCGTTGCCCGGCCCGGGGCGCGACCGCTATCTTGCCCGCAGGGGTGGGAGGATGGTGCAGGGCGGAGCAGGGGAGCCTGGCGCCCGCCGGGTGGCGGTGGTCACCGGCAGCGCCACCGGCATCGGCGCGGTCGTGGCGCGGGCGCTGGGCGAGGCCGGCTACGACGTGGGCGTCAACTGGCTGCACAGCCGCCGGCGCGCCGAGGAGCTGGCGCGCTCCATCGAGGCGATGGGGCGGCGCGCCCTGGCCGTCCGGGGCGACGTCTCCCGGCGCGAGGAGGTGGAGGCGCTCTTCGACCGCTACCTCGACTTCTTCGGCCGCGTCGACGTGCTGGTCAACGCGGCCGGACCCTTCACCTTCGAGGAGCGACCGCTGCTGGAGACGACGCCCGAGGAGTGGCGGGAGATGGTGGACGGCAACCTCTCCAGCGTCTACTGGGCGACGCGGCGGGTCCTGCCCGGGATGCGGGAGCGGCGCTGGGGCCGGGTGATCAACTTCGGCATGACCGGCTCCGGCGCGGCCGGCTCCTACGTGCGGGCCACGGCCTACGCGGCGGCCAAGAGCGGGCTGGCCTCGCTGACGCGCTCGCTGGCGCTGAGCGAGGCTCCCTACGGCATCACCGTCAACATGGTCTCGCCCGGGCTGATCCGGCCGGCCTGGAAGGAGCGGCGCATCGGCGAGGCCCGCTCGGCGCGGGACGCCGCCATACCGGTCGGCCGTCCGGGCACGGGCGAGGACCTGGCGCGCGTCGTCCTCTTCCTCTGCGACGAGGCGTCGGACTACCTGACGGGGAACGTGATCGAGGTGACCGGCGGCTGGCGCCCCGAGCCGTAGCCGCTCAGGTGCCGGGGGCGTACCGCTCGCGCAGCGCCCGCAGCCGTTCCAGCGCCTCCTCCTCCGCCTCCCGCGCGCGGCGGGCCCAGTCGCCGCCCTCCTCGGCCTTGAGCCGGATGTTGCCGGCGGTCCGCACCTCCACCCCGTCCAGGAAGGCGCCGATCTCCTCGCGCGAGTAGGCGCCCCACTCGCCCGCGGCCACCCGCTCCAGGAAGGCCTCCAGGTCGAGCGGCTCCTCCATGGCCAGCTCCGTGTAGAGCTCGTCCAGCGTCGGCCGTCCGTCCATCCCCCGATCCCCCCGGTCAGCTCCAGCCGTCGGCGCGGAGGAGGTGGACCGCCTCGTTCCGGGTCGCTTCCTGCTCGGCGAAGACGCCGCGGACGGCCGAGGTGACGGTGACCGAGCCGGGCTTGCGGATGCCCCGCATGGTCATGCAGAGGTGCTCCGCCTCCACCACCACCAGCACGCCCTTCGGGTCGAGCTTCCTCTGGATGGCGTCGGCCACCTGGGCGGTCAGCCGCTCCTGGAGCTGCGGCCGGCGGGCCGTCGACTCCACCACCCGCGCCAGCTTGGAGATGCCGGTGATCAGCCCGCCGGAGGGGATGTAGGCCACGTGCGCCTTTCCGCGGAAGGGCAGCAGGTGGTGCTCGCACATGGAGTAGAAGGGGATGTCGCGCACGATCACCAGGTCGTCCCGCTCGACGTGGAAGAAGCTCGTCATCTGCTCGGCGGGATCCTCGCCCACGTCGCTGAAGAGCTCCGCAAAGGAGTCGGCGACGCGCTCCGGCGTCTCGAGCAGCCCCTCGCGCCCGGGGTCCTCGCCTATCGCTTCGAGGATCTCGCGCACGGCGCGCGCGATCCTCGCCCGGTCCACCTTCATCTCCCGACCGCCTCCTCACGGGACTCGTACCAGTTTAGGAAGCGGTTCGGAAGGAAGCAAACTGGTATTCTCTCCGGGGGGTGGTGCCTTGGATCGCGCCTGTGACGCGATCGATCCCTCTCTCGTGGGCCGCGAGTCGCCCCCGCGCCGCGTGCGGGTCGAGCCGGAGGCGGTCCGCCGTTTCGCCGCCGCCCTGGGCGATCCCCGGGGCGAGGATCCCGGCTGGGTGCCGCCGACCTTCCCCATCGTCTTCGGCATGTGGGAGAAGCCCATCCCGGGCCTGGAGCTGGACCTGCGCCGCGTCCTCCACGGCGAGCAGGCCTTCGCCTACGCGCGCCCGCTGCGCAGCGGCGAGGAGCTGGAGGTGCGCACGCGGGTGGCCGGTGTGCGGCAGCGGAAGGGCTCGCAGGGCGAGCTGACGCTGGTCGACCTGGAGATGGTGGGCCGCGACGAGGGCGGCCGGGAGGTCTTCCGGATGTGCAGCACGCTGGTCGTCCGCCAGGGGGTGGGCGCGTGAGCGTGGACTGGGCCGGGGTGGAGGTGGGCCAGGAGCTTCCTCCCGTCGAGGCCGGGCCGGTCAGCCGCGAGCAGCTGGCGGCCTACGCCGAGGCGTCGGGCGACCGGAACCCCATCCACCTGGACGAGAGCGTGGCGCGGGCCTTCGGGCTGGACGGCGTGATCATCCACGGCATGCTGGGCATGGGCCTCCTGGGGGCCGCCCTGGGCCGCTGGCTGGGCCCGGCGGGCTGGGTGCGCTCCTTCGAGGTCCGCTTCGCCCGCATGATCCGCCCCGGCCAGCCGCTGACCGCCCGCGCCCGGGTGACCGCCCGCCGGGGGAGCCAGGTGGAGCTGGAGGTCTGGCTCGACCCGGGCGACGGAAGCCGGCCGACGCGGGGCCGTGCGACCCTGGAAGTGGAGGCGGTGGAAGCCGATCCGGGCACGTCTTGACATTCCGGAACGGCTTGTGTTAACTAGGGGCTGCTAACCAATACTCTCTATTGGTTGGCATTCTTTCTCTGGTGGTGGAAGGGCGTGTGGTCAGAGGCCATCGTGGCGACGTTGCGGGAGGCCGGCCGGCGGCTGACCCCCCAGCGGCAGGCGGTCCTGGAGGCGCTGGAGCAGCTGGATGGACGCCACCCGGCCGCGCCGCAGGTGGCGGAGCTCGTCCGCCGGCGCCAGCCCATGATCTCCGAGGCGACGGTCTACAAGATCCTCTCCGAGCTGGTGGAGCTGGGCCTGCTCTCCGCGGTCGACGTCCACGACGGCCGGCTGCACTACGACCTGAACACCACGCCCCACGCCCACGCCGTCTGCCGCAGCTGCGGCCGCATCGCGGACGTGCCGGTCGGCGGCTGGCCGCCGGCGAGGCGCGCGGCGGAGCGCCGGCCCGTTCCGGGCGACGCCGGCCCGCTCCCTGCGGGCTTCCGCCTGGAGGCGGTGGAGCTGGTGCTGCGCGGGCTCTGCGCCGGCTGCGCGCGCCGGGAGGCGGTCGCGCCGGAGGACGGGGAGGGCGTGGCGCGGGAGTCCGCAGAGGCGACGAGTTCCTGAGGAGGTGTCGGCGGTCATGCCCAAGCTCGAGGGGAGCAAGACGCTGGAGAACTTGAAGGCCGGCTTCGCCGGCGAGTCGCAGGCCAACCGGCGCTACCTGTACTTCGCGCGCCAGGCCGACATCGAGGGTCATCCCGACGTGGCCGGCCTCTTCCGCGACGTGGCCGAGGGCGAGACGGGCCATGCCTTCGGCCATTTCGACTTTCTCAAGGAAGTGGGCGACCCGGTGACCGGCGTCAAGGTCGGCACCACCGAGGAGAACCTCCACTCGGCCATCGAGGGCGAGACCTACGAGTACACCGAGATGTACCCGGGCTTCGCCCGCACGGCGCGCGAGGAAGGCTTCGAGGAGATCGCCGACTGGTTCGAGACGCTGGCCCGGGCGGAGAAGTCGCACGCCAACCGCTTCCAGAAGGGCCTCGAGCTGCTCAAGCAGCAGTGATCCCGGCGCGGCGGGGCGGTCCTGCCCGCCCCGCCGCAGCGCAGGCGTCCGCGAGGAGGGAGGCGACCCTTTGGGCGAGGAGACGGCCGTCCACCTGCCCACCCCCAACGAGGAAGGCTTCTGGGACGCTTCCGCGGTCCGGGCCGAGATGGAGCGGATCTTCGACATCTGCAACGGCTGCCGTCTCTGCTACAACCTCTGCCCCTCCTTCACCACCCTGCTGGACCGGATCGACGAGAAGGGCGACGGCGACCTGAAGGCGCTGGAGCAGGCCGACTACGACGAGTTCGTCGACCTCTGCTACGAGTGCCACCTCTGCTACCCGAAGTGCCCCTACACCCCGCCCCACCGGTACGCCATCGACGTGCCCCAGGTGGTCCTCTGGGCGCGGGCGGTGCGCGCGCACGAGCGCGGGGTGACGCGGCAGGACCGCTTCCTGGGGAACACCGACCGCCTGGGAAGGATCGGCACCCGCCTGGCCCCGCTGGTCAACGCGCTCAACCGGAACGCCGGCGTGCGGGCGCTGATGGAGCGGCAGCTGGGCGTCGCCCGCGAGGCCCGCCTGCCGGAGTACAGCCGCCGCCCCTTCCGCGTCTGGTGGGAGCACCACCGGCCGGACGACCCGCCCGGACGCGGCGGCAGCCGGCCGCTGGTTGCGCCGGGCACGAACGGACGCGTCGTCCTCTTCACCACCTGCACGGTCGAGTACAACGAGCCGGAGACGGGCGCGGCCGCCGTCCAGGTGCTGGAGCACAACGGGGTCGAGGTCCGCGTCCCCCCGCAGCGCTGCTGCGGCATGCCCTTCCTGGACGGGGGCGACGTCGAGAGCGCCCGGCGGAACGCCGAGTACAACGTGGCGCAGCTGGAGTCCTGGGTCCGCCAAGGCTACGCGGTGGTGGCGCCGGGACCGACCTGCAGCTACACGCTCAAGCAGCAATACCCCTGGCTCCTCGACACCCCGGCCGCCCGGCGCGTGGCCGAGGCGACGCGGGACCTGAGCGAGTACCTGATGGAGCTCCACCGCGAGGGGAAGCTCTCCACGGACTTCCAGGAGGTTCCGGAGCGGGTGGTCTACCACCTCCCCTGCCACCTGAAGGTCCAGAACATCGGCTACAAGTCGCGCGACCTCCTGCGGCTGACGGGCGCGGAGGTGACGCTGGTCGAGCGCTGCTCCGGCATCGACGGCACCTGGGGCCTGAAGGCGCAGTACCGCGAGCTCTCCATGAAGGTCGCCCGCCCGCTCCTGCGCCGCGTGGAGGAGGAGCCGGAGGCCGTGGTGGCCGGCGACTGCCCGCTGGCCGGGCTGCGCGTGAGCGAGGGGACGGGCCGCACGGTCCGTCACCCGGTCCGGCTCCTGGCGGAGGCCTACGGCCTGTCGGCGGAGGGCGCCCGGCCGGGCGCCGCGCCGGCCCCGGCGGCCGCGGAAGGGAGCGGCGGACGGACAGACTGATCGGGAAGGAGGCGATCACCCCGCGATGCGACCCCTGACGATGGAAGACATCAAGCCCTTGGACGAGTACCTGAAGGAGCGCGACGAGAGGCGGCGCAGGGCCATCGCGCTCCGCAACCGGCGCAGGGTGACCGTGGGCGACCGCGTCTCGCTCGGCTTCGAGAACCGGGAGACGGTGGCCTACCAGGTCCAGGAGATGATGTGCGCCGAGCGCATGCGCGACCCCGCGAAGATCCAGGAAGAGATCGACACCTACAACCAGCTGATCCCGGAGCGGAACGAGCTGAGCGCCACGCTCTTCATCGAGATCCCCGACCAGTCGCTGATCCGGCAGGAGCTCCACCGCTTCGCCGGCATCGAGGAGTCGGTCTTCGTGGCCCTGCCCGGCGGCCGGCGCGTCCAGGGCGAGCCGGACGAGCACCGCAGCAAGGAGCGGCGGGGCGAGGAGACGACGGCCAGCGTCCACTACCTGCGCTTCCACCTGGGCGAGGAGGGAAGCCGCCAGTTCCTGGAGGGCAAGGGGCGCGTGGCCGTCGAGATCGACCATCCCCGCTACCGCGAGCGGGCGGTGATCGACGGCGAGACGTGGGAATCGCTGGCCGACGATCTCCGGCAGCCGTAGGCCGCGCGGCCGGCGCGGCCCGGCACGGTGCGACGTCCGGCCCGGCTCAGTCCAGGCGCCGGCCGGCCCCCATGGCGGTCGCCTTGCGGAAGACGCGGGCCGCGGTGGCCACGTCCTCCAGGCCCAGCCCGAGCGAATCGAAGAGGGTGATGGCGTCGGGCGACGGGCGGCCGGCGACCCGGCCGGCCAGAATCTCGCCCAGCTCGACGACGCGCCCCCAGCCCTCGCCCTCGGGACCGAAGGCGCGCAGGAAGTCGCCCGCCTCGCGGCGCGCCTGCTGCAGGTCGTCGACCGCCACCACCGCCGCCCGCTCCAGCGCCTCCGCGTCGACCTCGGCGCGATCGGGACGGTTGGAGCCGACGGCGTTGACGTGGGCGCCGGGCTTCAGCCAGCGGCCGAGCAGGACCGGATCGACGGACGTGGTGGCGGTCACCACCACGTCGGCGCCGCGGACGGCCGCCTCGGCGTTCTCCTCGGCGGCGGCCTCGACGCCGTACCGCTCGCGCACCTCGGCGGCCATCCGCTCGCGGCGGTCGGCGCTGAGCGAGTAGACGCGCACCATGCGGATGGGCCGGACGGCGAGGACGGCCTCGATCTGGGAGCGTGCCTGCCAGCCGGCGCCGAGGACGGCCAGCTGGTCGGCCTCGGGGCGGGCCATGAGGCGGGTGGCGAGGCCGGAGGCGGCACCGGTCCGCATCTGGCCCAGGCGGTCGGCCTCGATGACGGCGAGGAGCTCGGCGCTCCGCGCGTCGAAGAGGAGGACGACGAACTGGCTGCCGGCGGCGCCGCTGGCGTAGGTCTTGAGGCCCATGACGCCGCTCCCGGGGAGCGCCGCGGGCATGACGCTGAGCACGGTCCCGTCGCCGCGCAGCCGTTCGCGGACGCGGTGGTCGGCGGCGCCCTCCGCCTTGGCGCGGAAGGCTTCCTCCACCGCCTGGAGCGCCTCGTCCATGGTGAGGATCTCGGTGACCTCGCGCTCGGTGAGGTAGATGGCCACTTCCACCGCCTCCTCCGACAACGGAAGTTGGCCCTCCGCGGTGCGCTTCCTGCCGCGACAAGGATTCGCCCGCTTCGGCAAGGCTTGCGGCCGGGGGCGCGGGAGGGAGCCGGGCTCCGGTTTGCAGGCGACTGGGAGGAAGGACCATAATGGGTCCTGGCAATCGACGCTTTCCCCAGCGCAATCTGCGCTAGGGAAGGCTGCGAGGTAGATTGCACAAACCGGTGAGGAGGGATGCGCGTTGCCGCGCAAGTTCAAGGAGCAGCTGAAGCCCCAGGAGCTGGACGGGCTCTCCAAGGCGCAGATCGACCAGCACTTCGACGTCCTCTACAAGGGCTACGTCAACAAGACCAACGAGATCGAGGAGAAGATGAAAAGCGTCAACCTGGACGAGGCCAACGCCACGTACAGCCTCGTCCGGGAGCTGAAGAAGGAAGAGGTCTTCGCCACCAACGGCGCCCGTCTTCACGAGGGCTACTTCGGGAACCTGAAGAAGGGCTCGGGGCAGCCCGGCGGTCCCATCCTCCAGCTGATCAACGAGGACTTCGGCTCCTTCGAGAACTGGCAGAAGGAGTTCCTGGCGCTGGGCATGTCCGCGCGCGGCTGGGTCGTCCTGGCCTTCGACTGGGATGACGGGAAGCTCCACAACTACCTGACCGACATCCACTCCGAGGGGGTCTGGGACGCCTCGCCCCTCCTGGTGCTCGACGTCTACGAGCACGCCTACTTCATCGACTACGGCACGGCGCGCAAGGACTACCTGAACGCCTTCATGAGGAACATCGACTGGGACGTGGTCAACCGGCGGGTCGAGAAGCTGAACGTCATGGCCCACCGGCAGGGCCGCGGCGAAGACTGGCGCTGACCCCCGTCGAAGCGGAGGAAGCCCTCCCCCGGGAGGGCTTCCTCCTCGCCGGTGCGCCACCCCGCGTTCAGGCACCGCCCCGCCTCCCCCGGCCGCCGAGCCAGTCGCGCAGCGCCTCCCCCGTGCTCTCGAAGGCCAGCTCCGACCAGGGGATCTCCTCGGGCAGGAAGGTGCGGATCTCCAAGGTCTCCGGGCCCGGCCGGGGCTCCCCCTCCAGGACGCGGGCGGCGTACACCACCGTCACCACCACCGAGTCCACGTAGGAGTAGACGCCCACCAGGCCTTCCAGCTCCACGCGCAGGCCGACCTCCTCCTCCGTCTCGCGGCGGGCGGCCGACTCCACCGTCTCGCCCCGCTCCAGGTAGCCGCCGGGGAAGACCCATCGCCCGCGGCCCGGGTCGATGGCGCGGCGCAGCAGGTAGAGCCGCCCGTCGCGAACGGGGATGGCGCAGGCGCTCACCTTGGGATCCAGGTAGAAGACGTAGCCGCAGGCTTCGCAGCGCAGGCGCGGGCGGTCGTCGGGGGCCCGGAGGCGCCAGCGCAGGCGCCTTCCGCAGGCAGGGCAGTAGAGCACCCCTCACGCCACCTCGGGCGGGGGAAGCAGCCGGATGTAGAGCGCCTCGCCGCTGGACTGGACGGTGCCCCGCGCCGCCTCCACCTCCAGGCCGTCCACGCGCAGGAGGAGTCCCTCCTCGAAGAGGGCCGGCCGGCCCGGCGGCAGCTCCTCCTCGTCGCCGAAGAGGCGGACCCGACCGCTGACGTTGACCTCGAGCAGCCCGGCGCGGAGATCGTGGACCAGCGGTCGCCCGCTCACCTCCAGCCGCGCCCCGTCGAACCGGAAGCTGGCGCTGCGCGTGTAGAGCGTCAGCCCCTCGTGGATCCGCTCGCCCTCGGTCGGCGGCGTCGCCGAGAGCAGGCGGAGGCGGGAGACGTCGAAGATGAGAAGCGTGCCGGGGGCGCGCAGCACCAGGTCGACCAGCTCCTGCTTCCTCTGGCGGCGCAGGTCGGCGGCGTCGTGCTCGGCCAGGAGGCGGTGGTCGTAGTCGTACCGCGTCTCCACCTGGCGGAGGAGCGCCTCGTCGCCGTCCCCCCCGTCGAAGGTCACGTGCTCCTCCAGCAGGTCGTCGAGGCTCGGACCTCCCGGGAGGATCCGCCCCGGCCAGCCCGGTTCCAGCCGTTCCAGGACCAGCGCCATCCCCAGCCCGCTGTAGGTGAAGCGGCGGCGCAGCGCTCCCCGCCCCAGGTAGTTGATCCGCCGCATCTCCTCCAGCCGCTTCAGCTGGAGCTCCGCCACGTGCAGGTAGCCCGCCTGCCCGGTGATCTCGCGGAAGACGGCCGAGGGCTCGTAGCCCTGCCGGACCCGCTCCATCGCCTTCCACTCCACGTAGCCGGCCGGCCCCTCGCGCAGCTCCATCGCCTGTTCGTAGGCGACGGTCTCGTCCTCCATCCAGGCGCGGCGCTCGCGCCGGACCAGGGCGAAGGCCCGGGCCCAGCGCTCCAGGGGCATCCCCTGGACCCCCTGGACGGCGTCGGCCAGGAGAAGGCCCTCCAGGTTGCCCAGGGCGTTGTTGGCCGCATCGTCCACCGGGTAGGCCGCGCTTCCCTCCAGCTGGACGGGGTTGACCGAGACGCCCAGCCGCCCCGCCCAGGCATGGAAGGCCTGGTGGATCACGAGGAAGACGAAGCTCTCCAGATCCTGGTTCCCCTCCCCGCTCCACTCCACGGGGAGGAAGGCCGTCCGCTGGTTCCGGTAGGGCAGGATGGCGGCGCCGCCCTTCACCCGCGCCGGCGCCTCCACCGTGTAGCCCACGGGGCCGATCACCCGCTCCCCGCGCAGGAAGACCGGATGGGCGCCGGCGGGCGGATTGCGGTGGCCGACCAGGACGCATTCGCCGTCGGCCGTGTAGAAGCCGACGGCCGAGTTGCGCATGCGCCAGCCCGGCCAGAGCGGCTCTCCCGCCTCGTCGATCCGGACCGCCTCCAGCCAGGCGGTCAGCGCACGCTCCTGGCCGGTTTCCAGCTGCTCACGAAGCACTCCCGCTTCCACGTCGGCTCTCCCCACCGCTCTCCGCCCGCTTCAGCCGGCGGGTCATCCATCCGCCCAGCCGGCCGGTCTCCGCCGCCGTCAGGCCACCCCAGCCGGAGGAGCGGACCCGCTCTTCCAGGCCCAGTTCCCGGGCGACCTCCAGCTTCAAACGCGCCAGCGGGCCGTCGCCCGCGAAAGGATCCTTCCTGGCCCTGCCCTTCCCGCCGGCCGCGGCCGCCGGCTTGGCACCGGCCTTCGCCTGCGCCGCCGCTCCGGCCTGCGGCCTCCGGCCCTCGGATCGCTGATCCTGCTTCGCCCCCACGGGCCCGTTCACCTCCGCCCGCCTAGCCTCTCCGGCTCGGGGGCGGAGCTTACGCGGGGAGCGGCATCCCACTCCGATGCCGCTCCGCGGACCAATCCGGGTCCGGTTGACCGAACCGTCAAATCCCATGGCGGGAGCATGTGGGAATCGAACCCACCCGGGACAGCCCGTGCCCCACGACGGTTTTGAAGACCGCGAGCGACACCAGTCGCCAGCTGCTCCCGCCAGAACTGTAGGGTCGGCTCCCCCGGCTGTCAAACGGACGCGAGCCGGCGCCGCGCCGTCCGGCCGCCCGCGTCACGAACCTCCGTAGCGGTTGGTCACCTTCGCCTTCTGCTTCAGCTGGTCGAGCCAGGCGGGCAGCTTCTGCTGGATCGCCTGGTCGAGGAGGATCTGGTGGATCTGGTCCTTCACCTGATCGTACCGGGCCGGAACCGCCGGCTTGATCGCCTCCGCCTGCACGATCTCCCAGCCGGCCTGGGTCTGCACGGGCTGCGAGATCTCGCCCTTCTTCAGGGCGAAGAGCGCCGACTCCAGCGCCGGGTCGAGCGTGCCGGGGCTGACGAAGCCGAGCTCGCCGCCCTTGCCGCTGGTGGCCGCGTCGAGCGACTTGGCCTTGGCCAGCTGCGCCCAGCTGGCGCCGCCGAGCAGCTGCTGGCGGATCTGGTCCGCTTCCTGGCGCGTCGCCACGACGATGTGGCGCGCCTGCACCTGCTCGGGCGTGTCGAACTGGGCGTGGTTCTGGTTGAAGTAGTCGCGCATCGCCTGGTCGGTGATCCGGACGCCGCCGCCCAGAAGCTTCTCCAGCTCCAGGTTGAGCCGGATGTTGTTGCGCAGCACCTCTTCCGTCACGCCCGCCTGGGCCAGCGCCTGCTGGTAGGCCTGGTCGCTGGCGAAGTGCTTCCGCGTCTGGGCGAGCCGGCTCTCCACCTCCTGGTCGGTGACGTGGACGCCCTTGCGCTGCGCTTCCTGATCGACCAGCCGCTCCGAGATGATCTGGTCCACCGTGCTGGCCAGCTGCTGCGTGCCGCCCGGCTGCTCCGCCAGCGCCTGGAGCAGGTCGCCCTGGGTGATGGGCTGGCCGTTGACGCTGCCCACCGCCTCGCCGGCCCGGGCCGAGCGCAGGCGCCAGGCCCAGCCCAGCGCCAGGAGGGCGACCAGCAGCAGGACCAGCGTGCTCCACAGGAAGGGGTCCCGCCAGCGCACCCCGACCGCCTTCGCCGGACTCTCCGGAGCTTCCAGCAAGCGCTCTCCCCCCAACGTCCTCCGGCTCCTGCCGGTCCACGCTCCCCAGCCTAACAGGAAAGGCCCCGGTCACCTACCGGGGCCTCCAACCAGCCCTGCCTCCCCGCCGCCTGCTCGCCGGCCGCCGACCGGCTCCACGGAAGGCTCCGCCGCTACTCCTGGTGCGCCTTGATGTACTCCACCGCATCGCGGACGGTGGAGATCTTCTCCGCGTCCTCGTCCGGGATCTCCAGGCCGAACGCTTCCTCGAAGGCCATGATCAGTTCGACGGTGTCGAGCGAGTCGGCCCCCAGGTCCTCCACGAAGGAAGCCTCCGGCGTCACCTTCTCCTCGTCCACCCCGAGATTTTCCACGATGATTTCTTTCAGCTTGTCGAAGATCTCCTGATCCATCCCGTGCCCTCCTCGGATCGGTGGTCGGGTCGTCGTTCGCGTTCCGGTGCGGCGCCAGCTCGCTCGGCGCGCCGCGACGTAATGACAATACGCGGCGGCCCTGCCCGACTCAAGCCTTGTAGGTCTCCCCCGGGCGGAGGACGTGGACGCGCAGCCCGGGCACCTCCCCCGCCGCCTCCAGGAAGGCTTCGGCCGTCCCCGTCAGCGCCGGGAAAGTGCCGTAGTGGATCGGGATGACGTCCTCCAGGCCCAGCCAGGCCGCCGCCAGCGCCGCGTCGGCCGGGCCCATGGTGTAGAGGTCGCCGATGGGCAGCAGGCCGATCCGGGGACGCAGCCGCTCGCCGATCAGCCGCATCTCCGAGAAGAGCGCCGTGTCGCCGGCGTGCAGCAGCCGCCGCCCGTCCTCCAGCGTCACCACGAAGCCGGCTGCCGCCCCGCCGGCGACGATGCGGCCGTCGGCGTCGCTGATGCCGCCCGAGTGCTCGGCGGGGATCATGGTGACGCGGAGACCCGCCGCCTCGACGGTGCCGCCCTTGTTCATCCCGATCACGTTGCCCAGCCCCTGCCCGCCCAGGTAGGTGGCCACCTCGTGGATGGCGACCACCGGCGCGCCGCTCTCGCGACCCAGCCGGACCGCATCGCCCAGGTGGTCGAAGTGCCCGTGGGTGACCAGCACCAGGTCCGCCTCCCGCCAGCCCCGGTAGGCCTCGGGGCAGGCCGGGTTCCCCTCCAGCCAGGGGTCGATCAGGAGCCGCCGCCCGCCCGGCGTCCGGACGAAGACGGCCGCGTGGCCGAGCCAGGTGATCTCCAGCTCACCCATGGCCGACGCTCACCCCTCCTCTCGCCGCTGCCGCTTCATACGACGGGACGGGCGGGATTCCTCCGCCGCGCCCCAGAGCACGGCCCGCGGGCCGAAGCGCGCGCGAAGCTCGTCCACCGTCCGCCAGAGCCTCTCCGGGCGCCCCTCCCCCCGCTCGAGCAGGCTGAGCTGCTCGCTGCGCGGCCTCTCCAGCCCCGAGAGCTGGACGCCCAGGAGGCGGACCGGCTCGCCGCCCCAGGCGCGCTCCAGGAGGAGGACCGCCTCGCGGTAGATCTGGTCGTCGCCGGCGACCGCCTGCGGCAGCGTGCGGCTGCGGGTGCGCGTCCGGTAGTCGCCGGTGCGCAGCTTGAGCGTCACCGTGCGGCCGGCCAGCCCGTGCGCGCGCAGGCGGGCGCCCACCGCCTGGCTGAGCGCCGCCAGGCGGCGGAGAAGCTGGCGGCGGTCCTCCAGGTCGCGCGGGTAGGTCTCCTCCTCGCCCATGGACTTGGCCTCGCGCGGCGGCGCCACGGGCCGGTCGTCCTCGCCCAGGGCGAAGCGCCGCACCTGCTCCCAGCGCTGTCCGAAGCGCTGCCGGAACCAGGCCTCGGGCCGGGCGCGCAGGTCGGCGACCGTCCGGATCCCTTCCTGTTCCAGCGCCTCGGCGGTGCGGGGGCCGATCCCCCAGAGGCGGCGGACGGAGAGCGGGGCGAGGAAGCCGGCCACCTCCCCCGGGCGGACGACGCGGAGACCGTCAGGCTTGGCCAGGTCGGAGGCGATCTTGGCCACCAGCTTGTTGGGCCCGACGCCGACCGAGACCGCCAGGCCGATCTCGCGCCGCACCTGGGCGCGGAGCTCGACCGCCAGCCGCTCCGCCTCGGCCGCCGGGGCCTCGAGGAAGGCCTCGTCGAGGCTGAGCGGCTCGATCACGGGGCTGAACCGCTCGAAGACGGCGAACATCTGCCGCGAGACCTGGCGGTAGCGCTCGTGCCGCCCCGGCAGGAAGACCGCCTGCGGGCAGAGCCGTCGCGCCGTCGTCATGGGCATGGCCGAGTGGACGCCGAAGCGGCGCGCCTCGTAGGAGCAGGTGGCCACCACCCCGCGCGGCCCGAGGCCCCCGACGATCACCGGCTTCCCGGCCAGCTCGGGGCGGTCGAGCACCTCGACCGCGGCGAAGAAGGCGTCGGCGTCGCAGTGCAGAACCGCCCGCCCGCCGCCCGGTCGCGCCCTCTCCCCCTCGTCGCCCTTCCCGCTCACATCCCGTCCCGCTCCAGCGGCAGGCCGGCCAGCTCCCAGGCGAGGAGCCCGCCCGCCAGGTTGTACGCCTCCGCGAAGCCCCGGTCGCGCAGCAGGCGGACCGCGCGGGCGCTGCGCGGCCCGGAGAAGCAGACGGCGATCAGCGGCCGCCCCGGCTCCAGCTCCCCGGCGCGGGCAGGAAGCTCCTCCAGCGGGATCGAGCGCGCGCCCGGGATCCGCATCTCCGCGAACTCCCACGGTTCGCGCACGTCCACGAGCTGGGCCCCTTCCTCGCGCAGCCTCCGCCACGCCTCCTCAGGCTCGAGCTCCGGCACCTCCCCGGCGAGGCCGGCGCCGGCCTCGCCCGCCTCTTGCGCCGCGGTCGCCCCGTCGAGGCCGCAGAAGGCCTCGTAGTCGACCAGGGCCCGGATCGTCGGACGGTCGCCGCAGGCCGGGCAGCCGGGATTCCGCCCCCAGACGAGCTCCTGGAAGTCGGCCTCCAGCCCGTCGTAGAGAAGGAGGCGGGAGACCAGCGGCCGCCCGACGCCCAGGAGCAGCTTGATCGCCTCCACCGCCTCCAGGCTGCCGAGGACGCCGGTCACCGCGCCCATCACGCCGGCCTGGGCGCAGCTGGGCACGCTCCCCGGGGGCGGCGGCGAGGGGAAGAGGCAGCGGTAGCAGCCGCCACCCGGCTGGAAGACGGTCACCTGTCCCTCCCAGCGGAGCGCGCTCGCGTCCACCCAGGGCTTGCCGAGGAGGACGCAGGCGTCGCTGAGCAGGTAGCGCGTGGGGAAGTTGTCCGAGCCGTTGACGACCAGGTCGTACTCGGGCAGGATCTCCAGCGCGTTGGCGGCGGTCAGGGCGACGGGGTGGGCGACCACCTCCACGTCGGGGTTGAGCGCCCGGAGCCGCGACCGCCCCGACTCCACCTTGGGGCGGCCCAGGTCGGCGGTCCCGTGGAGGATCTGGCGGTGGAGGTTGGTGATCTCCACCCGGTCGCCGTCCACCAGCCCGATCCGCCCCACCCCGGCGGCCGCCAGGTAGAGCGCGGCGGGCGAACCGAGCCCGCCCGCGCCGACGACCAGCACCGAGGCGTCGCGCAGCCGCTCCTGCCCCTCCGGCCCCACCTCGGCCAGGATCATCTGGCGCGCGTAGCGGCTCCAGCCGCCGGCGAGACGGCTAGCGGCCATGCGGCCCCACCCTCCTTCGCCCCCATAGTAGCCCGCCTCGCCTTTGCACGCGCCACGGGCCGGGATTACGCTGGTGACTTGTCCGGAACGTTCCGGCGGCGGAGGGGGCGGCCCCTTCCGCCGCGTCGCCGGGAGGCGTGAGAGGGATGAGATACCGCCACCTGGGCCGGGCCGGCCTGCGGGTCAGCGAGATCGGTCTGGGCTCCTGGCTCACCTACGGCGGAAGCGTCGGCCGCGAGGAGGCGATCGCCTGCGTCCGCCGCGCCTACGAGCTGGGCGTCAACTTCTTCGACACCGCGGACGTCTACCAGGGCGGCGAGGCGGAGCGCGTCCTCGGCGAGGCTCTCCGCGGCCTGCCGCGCAGCTCCTACGTCCTGGCCACCAAGGCCTTCTGGCCGGTGGGGGAGGGTCCCAACGACCGCGGGCTCTCGCGCAAGCACCTGATGGAATCGCTGGAAGGAAGCCTTCGTCGCCTGGGCGTCGACTACGTCGACCTCTTCTACTGCCACCGCTTCGACCCCGAGACGCCGCTGGAGGAGACGCTGCGGGCGCTGGAGGACATGCAGCGCCAGGGCAAGGTGCTCTACGCGGGCGTCAGCGAGTGGAGCGCGCCCGAGATGGCCGAGGCGCTCCACATCCAGGACCGCCACGGCTGGGCGCGCCTCGTCGCCGACCAGCCGCACTACAACCTGCTGGCGCCGGAGATCGAGGAGGAGATCCTCCCCTTCTGCGCCCGCGAGGGGATCGGCGTCGTCGCCTACTCGCCGCTGGCCCAGGGCGTCCTGACCGGCAGGTACCGCCGCGGGGCGGAGCCCCCCGCCGGCAGCCGGGGCAGCCGGGCCGGCGCCGGCGGCTCCATGGCCCGCTACCTCGAGCCGCGCGCCCTCGAACGGGTCGAGCGCCTGGCCGGGCTGGCCGCCGAGGCCGGCCTCAGCCTGGCGCGCTTCGCGCTGGCCTGGGTGCTCCGGCGTCCCGAGGTCTCCTCCGCGCTGGTGGGTGCGAGCCGGCCGGAGCACGTGGAGGAGAACGCGGCCGCCGCCGGCCTCGAACTGCCCGAAGAGGTATGGGAACGCGCCCGGGCCGTCCTCGCCGGGAGCTGAGCCCGGCCGGCCGGGCGCGTTCCGCCGGCTCGGCGCGCCGGGGCCGCCTCATGGCCGGCGCGATCCGGAGGTTCAGGTGGTCTCGTCCTCCGCTTCCTCGTCCCGGTCGTCCGACTCCGTCAGCGCGCCGCCGGCGCGCTCGCTGGCCGCCCCCCGGCCCGCCTTGCCGGCCCGGTCGTAGGGCGAGTTGCCGTAACGGGGAGAGGCCTGCCGGCTGGTACCCGGAGCCCCCGGGCGAATCGCGCCGGTGGCGGCGTCCGTCGCTGCCGTCGCGTACCAGCCCGCCTGCGCCTTGTCGTCGGCGGCGCCGCGCGCGCCGTACCCCTCGCTGCGCAGGTCGGCGTCGTCCAGCGCCTCGGCGCCCGACGCACCCGCCGCGCCCTCGGGGGCGCCCGCCTTCCGGTTCTCCGCCCGCCGGCGCGCCTCGTCCCTCGGGTTGCGGCCAGCCTTCGCCTCTGCCATCCGGGACCACCTCCTGCGGTACCGCTCCTGGCGGTCCGCAGCAGTAGCCTTCCCCGGGCGGCGGGCGGCTATCGGGGCGCGCGCAGGGCCGCCGGGACGGGCCGAGCCGGCCTTCCGCGAACAGGCGTTCCCTCTGGGGAGGAGAGGCGCCCTCAGCCGCGGCGGCCGGCCTCGAGCCGGCTGACCCGCCCGGCCCGGAGACGCGCCCGCTCCTCGCGGTCCAGGACCGCCTTGCGCAACCGGATGGCGCGCGGCGTCACCTCCACCAGCTCGTCCTCGCGGATGAACTCCAGCGCCTCCTCCAGCGTCAGCTGGCGCGGCGGCGTCAGCCGGACGGCGACGTCGGCCGTCGAGGAGCGCATGTTGGTCAGGTGCTTGCTCTTGCAGACGTTGATGTCCAGGTCGCCCTCGCGCGCGTTCTCGCCGACGATCTGGCCCTCGTAGACCTCCGTGCCGGGGCCGACGAAGAGCGTTCCCCTCTGCTCGGCGTTGGCCAGGGCGTAGGCCGTGGTGACGCCCCGCTCCCAGGCGACCAGGCTTCCGCGGCTGCGGAGCGGGATCGGGCCCCGGTCGGGGCCGTAGCCGTGGAAGGTGTGGTAGGCCACGCCGTAGCCGCGGGTGAGCGCGGCGAACTCGCTGTCGAAGCCGAGCAGGCCGCGGGAGGGGACGACGAACTCCAGCCGCGTCCGTCCCCGGCCGGACGGCGCCATCTCGCGCAGCTCCCCGCGCCGCGGGCCCAGCGCCTCCAGCACCGGACCGGTCGCCTCGTCGGGCACGTCCATCACCAGGAGCTCCAGGGGTTCCTCGCGGCGGCCGTCGCGCTCGCGCCAGATCACCTCAGGGCGCGAGACGGCGAACTCGTAGCCCTCGCGGCGCATGGTCTCGATGAGGACGGAGAGGTGGAGCTCGCCGCGGCCCGAGACGCGCCAGCGGTCGGGCTGGTCGCCCGGCTCCACCACGAGGCCGACGTTCCGTTCCAGCTCCCGCTCCAGCCGCTCGGCCAGGTGGCGCGACGTGAGGAAGCTTCCTTCCCGCCCGGCGAAGGGGCTGGTGTTGACCATGAAGACCATGGTCATGGTCGGCTCGTCCACCCGGAGCGGAGGAAGCGGCCGCGGGTCGAGCGCGTCGCTCACCGTCTCCCCCACCGTCACCCCTTCCAGGCCGGCCAGCGCCACGATCTCGCCCGCCTCCGCCACCTCGCTGCGCAGGCGCCGCAGGCTGCCGAAGGTGAAGAGCGGCTGCACCCGGCCCGGCCGCGGCGGGCGGTCGCCGCCGCCGCGCACCACGGCCACGCTCTGGCCGTCGACGACGCGGCCGCTGGCGATCCGGCCGATGGCCAGGCGGCCCAGGTACTCGTCCCGGTCCAGGGTGGTGACCAGGATCTGGAGCGGCGCCTCGGGATCGCCCGAGGGCGGCGGCACGCTCTCCAGGATGGCGTCGAGAAGCGGCCGCAGGTCGCCCCGCAGCCCGACGGCTCCGCCGCGCCCCGGCTCGAAGCCGGGCGGCAGCTCGCGCCACGCCACGCCCAGCCGGCCCGAGGCGTAGAGGACCGGCATCTCCAGCTGCTCGTCACCGGCGCCCAGGGCGATGAGGAGGTCGAGCACCTGGTCGATCACCCGCGCGGGCTCGGCGCCCGGCCGGTCGATCTTGTTGACCACCAGGAGGAGGCGCAGGCGCGCCTCGAGCGCCTTCTCGACGACGAAGCGGGTCTGGGGCATGACGCCCTCGACGGCGTCGACGAGGAGGAGCGCGCCCTCCACCATGCCCAGGATCCGCTCCACCTCGCCGCCGAAGTCGGCGTGGCCGGGCGTGTCCACCAGGTTGATCTTGTGGCCGCGATAGAAGACGGCCGTGTTCTTGGCCAGGATGGTGATGCCGCGCTCGCGCTCCAGCTCGTTGGAGTCGAGCACGCGCTCCCCCGGCGCCTGGTTGTCGCGGAAGGCGCCGGTCTGGCGGAGCATGGCGTCGACCAGCGTCGTCTTGCCGTGGTCGACGTGGGCGATCAACGCCACGTTGCGCAGCAGGCGGGCCGGCCAGGGACCGCCCTGCGCCTCGCTCTCGGGGCTCACCGCATCGGACCTCCTCGGACGCCGCCGGCCCCTCATGCTGGCGGGCGGCTCCGGCAACTGCTAGTGTGAAAGCATACCGGTGCCGCGCCCCGCTGGGGGGTCGGCATCCGCTCTCATGTAGGAGGTTGCACCCCCGTGGCCATCCAGAGTTTCTCCGAGCTCGACCTGAAACCCGAGCTGCTGCAGGGCATCGTCGCCATGGGCTTCGAGACGCCCACGCCGATCCAGTCCGAGGCGCTGCCCATCGCCCTGGAGGGGCGGGACCTGATCGGCCAGGCGCAGACGGGCACCGGCAAGACGGCCACCTACGGCATCCCCATCCTGCAGCGGCTGGAGCCGAACCGGCCGGTGCAGGCGCTCATCCTCTGCCCGACGCGCGAGCTGGCGATCCAGGTGGCCGAGGAGTTGACGCGGATCGGGCGCTTCCTGCCCGCCCGGGCGCTGCCGGTCTACGGCGGGCAGGCGATCGAGCGCCAGATCCACGCGCTCCGCCAGGGGCCGCCGATCGTGGTGGGGACGCCGGGGCGGCTCCTGGACCACCTGCGCCGCGGCACCCTCTCGCTGGAGGGGGTCCGCTTCCTGGTGCTGGACGAGGCCGACGAGATGCTGGACATGGGCTTTATCGACGACGTGGAGGCGATCCTGGCCGAAACGCCGGCGGAGCGGCAGACCATGCTCTTCTCGGCCACCCTGCCGGAGCCCGTGGAGCGGCTGGCGCGGCGCTTCCTGCGCGAGCCGGCGCGGGTGCGCGTGGCGGCGCCGACGCTGACCGTCCCGGCCATCGAGCAGTACTGGGTGGAGGTGCGCGACCGGGAGAAGCTGGAGGCGCTCTGCCGCTTCGTCGACGTGGAAGACCCGGGGATGGCGCTGGTCTTCTGCCGGACCAAGCGGGGCGTCGACGAGCTGGCGGACCACCTGCAGGAGCGCGGCTACTCCGCCCAGGCGCTCCACGGCGACCTCAGCCAGCGGGAGCGCGACCGGGTGATGGCCCAGTTCCGCTCGGGCCAGCTGGAGATCCTCGTGGCCACGGACGTGGCCGCCCGCGGCCTGGACATCGAGGGCGTCGACTACGTCTTCAACTACGACATCCCGCAGGACCCGGAGGTCTACGTCCACCGCGTCGGCCGGACGGCACGGGCGGGCCGGAGCGGGGTCGCCATCACCTTCGTCACCCCGCGGGAGCGGAGCCTCCTCCGCCTGATCGAGCGGCTCACCCGCGCGCGCATCGAGCGCCGCGCCGTGCCCACGGTGGCCGAGGTGCGCGAGCGCCACTTCCGCGCCCTGGCCGAGCGCGTCCTCGACGCGCTGGAGGCGGGCGAGGGAGCGCCCGAGGAGGAAGAGGCCCAGGCCGTGCCGGAGGCGGAGCCGGATCTGGCGCCCTACGCCCGCATCGCCCACGAGCTCCTGGAACAGTACGAGAGCGAACAGGTGGTCGCCCACCTGCTGCGGATGCTCGACACCGGCGCCCGTTCCGGCGCCCTCGCCGAGGAGGAGCCGTCCGGACCCGCCGACTTCGGCGATACCGGCGCGGAGCCGGGCATGGTCCGCCTCTTCATCGACATCGGCCGGCGCGACCGCGTCCGGCCCGGCGACATCGTGGGCGCCATCGCCGGCGAGTCGGGCATCCCCGGCAGCGTCATCGGCCGCATCGACATCTACGACCGCTTCACCTTCGTCGAGGTGCCCCAGGAGCACGCGGCGCGGGTGCTCCGCGCCATGCGCGACAACCAGATCCGCGGCAAGTCGGTCAACATCGAGCCGGCGCGGCGGGACCGCTAGCACCCGCGAACCCCGCCGTCTCCGGAGGAAGGGGCCTCCGCTCCCGGCGTCCCTTCCCCGGCCTCCGCGGCCTCCACGAGCAGGCAGCCGCCGGCGCGCCCCGTGACGCGGACGCGGCCTCCGGGCGGGAGCGGCGCGGGCCCGCTCGCCCGCGCGCTCCAGATCTCGCCCCCCGGCTCCAGCCGGACGAGGCCGGGGCGGTCGGCCTCCGGGGGCCGGACGATCCGCCCCGCGCGATCCCGGAGCGCCGCTTCGCCCGCCGGGCCGCCGCGCCCGGCCCGCCCGGCCTCCGGGCGACGGGCGCCGGGCCGGCGGAGTTCCGGCGCGCGCAGGGAGAGCCAGCCCAGCAGCGCCAGCGCCGCCGCCAGAAGCAGCAGGAAGCCCTCCATCCCGGCCACCGCCCTCGCGCCCCTCCCCCGCCCACGCCTCGCTTCGTCCCGCGCGGCGGCCGCTCCTCCCCGCCTCCGGCCGCCCGGAGGTCGGCCGTGAGGCCGGCCGTGAGGCCGGCCGGGAGGTCCGGGCCCCCCGGGCGCGAAGAACCGGTACATGAGCCTTCCCAGCGCAAGCCTGCCGGCCCCCGCGCCGCGACCGCGCCCGCTCGGGCGACTCCTCCCGTTCGGGCTCCTCGCCGCGCTTCTCCTGGCAGTCGCAGCCTGGCTCCTCTGGCCCCTCCCCGACCTCCCCTGGGCACCCGCCGGCGGCGCCCTCCTGGTCGACGGGGCGCAGCTCGCCTCCCAGCGCCCCTGGGTGGTAGGAAGCGGACCGGATGCGGGGGTCTACCTCCCCCTCTCGTGGGTGCGGAGCCGCCTCGACCCGCACCTCGTCTGGGACTCCGCCTCGGGCCAGGTGATCGTCACTCGCAGCGACGCCGTCTACCGGCTTCCTCTCCGCTTCCCCGTGGTGATGCACGACGGCCAGCCCTGGATGGAGCTGGCGCTCCTGCGCCGCCTCTACGGCGCGCCGCTCGCCTGGGTGCCGGCCAGCCGGACGGTGGTGGCCGACCCCGCCGGCGCCGCCTACGCCGCCGGGCAGGTGCGCGGCTCGGGGGCGGTGCCGCTCCGCGCCCGCCCGGCCTGGCGGAGCGGCGCCTACGGCCGGCTCGCGCCCGCGACGCCGGTGCTGGTCTTGCGCCAGTCGCTGATCTGGCTGGAGGTGCGCGACCCCGAGGGACGCCTGGGCTGGTTGCCGCTCTGGCGCGTCCGCCTGGGCGGCGGCCAGGTCGCGCGGGCCGGCCAGCCCGCGGGAGTGGCCCTGGCGGCGGCCGGCGGCGCGGATGCCGGCCCCGCGGCGCCCCCCCTGCCCGCCTGGGCGCCCCATCCGCCGGGGACGGCGACCGGCGCCGCCGCGGGCCCGGTCATCCCGCCCGGGCAGCGGCTCAACCTGACCTTCGCGCTGGTGACGCAGAAGGACCTGCCGGTGGCAGCCGGCGCCGCACCGCCCGGCGTCAATGTGGTCGCGCCCACCTGGTTCGAGCTCTCCAACGGCTCCGGCGACGTGACGAACCTCGCCTCGGTGGGTGCCGTCGCCGCGGCGCACCAGCACGGCCTGCAGGTCTGGGCGGTGGCGACCAACGGCTTCGACCCCGCCCGGACGCACGCCTTGCTGCAAAGCGCGGCCGCGCGGCAGCGCTTCGTCACGCAGCTCCTCGCCTTCGCCGCCCTCTACGGGATCGACGGGATCAACCTGGACTTCGAGAACGTCCAGCCGGGCGACGGGGCGCTCTACACGCAGCTGGTGCGCGAGCTCGTGCCGCCGGCGCACGCGCAGCGCCTGACGGTCAGCGTCGACGTGGCCGTCGTGGGCGGGTCGCCCAGCTGGTCGGGCTTCTTCCAGCACGCGGAGCTGGCGACGACCGCCGACTTCCTGGTGCTGATGGCCTACGACCAGTACTGGAGCGGGTCGCCGGTGGCGGGGCCGGTCGCCGCCGTCGACTGGACCGGGGCACAGCTCCGGCAGGCGTTGCAGCGCATTCCCGCCGAGCGGCTCCTCCTCGGCGTGCCCTTCTACACGCGCGTCTGGCGGGAGACGCCCTCGCCCGGCGGCGGTGCCCCCAAGCTGACCTCCACCGCCGTCTCCACCGCCCAGGGATGGAAGCTGGCGGCCCAGCACGGCGTGAATCCGGTCTACGACCCCGTCACGGGCGAGTACGTGGCCCGCTACAAGCAGGGCTCGAGCCAGGTGAGCATCTGGCTGGACGGGCCGCGGACCTGGCAGGCCCGGGTCGACCTGGTCCGGCGCTACCGCCTGGCCGGGATCGCCAGCTGGCAGCTCGGCTTCGCTTCCTCCGACCTCTGGACGGCGCTGGCGGGGATCCAGCAGCCGCCCTACTAGCCTGACCGGCTAGAGGGTCTTCGGGGAGGCGGGCGGCCCCGGGAGCTCGGGGAGGAGGACGTGGATCCATCCTTCCTCCTCGCGGCAGCGCAGCTCGGGCAGACGCTGCCGCTCCTCGCCGCCCAGGCGGAGTCCCTCCGGATCGAAGGCCGCGCGGCAGGAAGGACAGCGGAAGAGCGACTCGCCTTCCAGCCATTGGACGAAACGGCGATCGACCGGGCAGACGCCCTCCAGCGCCCGCGGCGGGCCGCCGGGCTGGGGCCGCAGGACGTAGACGGCGTGGCCTTCGACCACGCGCAGGCGGGGCGCGTCGGGCACGGCGGCCGAGGGCAGGAGGCGGTGCCAGCGGCCGCGGCCGGCCAGCGCCTCGGCCTGCGCTACCCTGCGCTCCACCTCTTCCGCGGCTCCCGCCTGGCGGGCGAAGTTCTCCACCGTCTCGGCCAGCGAGGCCAGCATGATCTTGAAGAAGTCCTTCCGGTCCGCCCGTCGTCGCAGGAGGTCGTCCGGCTCCCCGGGCCGGCCCGTATCGTCCACGCTCCCCATCCCCCCGCCCGGTGAGCGCCTCGCCGCAGGTGCGGGCGACAGGCGACGCTCCGGGCGCTAGGCATTGTAATGCCGCGCGAGGGCGGGACGACAGGGCTCGAGCCCCGGCCCGCCTGCTCGCGGATCGAGAGGCGCACGGGCTCGGGATCGAGCACCGGGCGCCCGCTCCTCGTCGCAGGCAGGGCGGCCGGCCCGGTCGACACGGCTTATGATGGCGACAGGCGCTGCGGGGCAGGAGGCCGGGCCGTGGAATCCGTTCTGGCGGTGGTGAGGCCGCTCCTTTGCGATGTCTGGCGCGGGAGAAGCGGATGATAGAGTGCTCGCCGAGGGGGTCGCAGCGTGTCGGAAGGCTCGGGCGCGGCCGACGTCTACCTGGAGAGCGCCGGGGAACGGCTGATCGTCGACGAGGGCTTCGAGTGGGCGCAGGGCGTGCCGCCACGCCTGGCCGAGCTGGCCGAGCGCGTCCTCATCCGCGAGCGCTGGGGCCGCCTGGAGGTACTCGCCCTCCTTCCCCCGGGGGTGGCCGCGGACGGGGAGCGGCTCGAGGAAGCGCTGCGGGAGCTGGCCGCCTGGTCGGAGGGACTGCGCACCTGGTCGGGGCGGCGCGTCGAGGCGGCGGCCGTCGCGGTGGTGGAAGCCGGATCGCCCGCCGGCCTCGAGCCGGGCACCTTCCTGGCGGAGGGCGGGCGGAGCGTCCACCTCCTCGTCGCCGACCCTGCCCGGGGCGAGCTGCAGGGTCCTGCCGGCGCCGCGCGCCACCCGGCCCTCCGCCGCTTCGAGCCCATCGGCCCCGACGAACGCCGCCGCATGGAGGAGCAGCCGCCCCCGCGCCGGCGCGGCCTGGGTCGCTGGCTGGCCGTCCCGGGGAGCGCCGCCAACCCGTGGGTGACGACGACGCTCCTCGCGCTGATCGGCGCGGTCGGGCTGCTGGAGGGAGCGCGGAGCGACCCCTTCTCCCCCTCGCTCCTCGTCGACTGGGGCGCGCGCCTCAACGCCTTCATCGTCCTCGGCGAGCTCTGGCGGCTCATGGCCTACGCCTGGCTGCACGGAAGCTGGATCCACCTGCTCCTCAACGGCTTCGCCCTCCTCCAGGTGGGCCCACTGGCCGAGGGCGCCTATGGCCACGCGCGCACGCTCCTGATCTACCTGGCCGGCGCGGTGGTGGCCGGCCTGGCCGGCCTGGTGGGCCTCCCCGCGTCGAGCCTGGCGGTCGGCGCCAGCGGCGCCATCATGGCACTCCTCGGCGCCACGCTGGCGGCGCTCTGGTCGAGCCCCGGCGCCCTCCGCCGGCAGATGCTGACGCCGATGGTGATCTGGGTCCTGGTCATCCTGGGCTACGGCCTGGTCGTCCCCAACATCGACAACTGGGCCCACCTGGGGGGCCTGGTGGCGGGCGTGGTGCTGGGGCTCCTCATGGGCAGGCCGGGCGAGCGGCCGGCGGCCGTCACCTGGGGGGCCATGCTCCTGGCTGCCCTGATCGCCGTCGCGCCCTTGCTGCCGATCGTGCTCCCCGCCACGCGCCCGCCGCTCCTCGCGGCGGTGCGGGCGGCGGTGCCCCTCTCGCAGCGCCCCGGCTACTACGACCTCTTCGACCGCTACGGCGAGGCGGCGCTCAGCGCCGGCGACGCCGTCGCCGCCGCCGAGGCCCTCGAGGCGGCCACCTGGTCGCAGCCGGCCAACGGCCAGGCCCGCTTCCTGTACGCCCAGGCGCTGGCGGCCTCGGGCCGCGAGCGGGAGGCGCTGGCCCAGGCGGAGCAGGCCGCGCGGCTCAGCCCGGGCGACTCGCGCATCCAGGCGCTCATCCAGCAGCTCCGCCTCCGCGTCCGCTCCTGAGCTCGCCCGCCGCTTCACCCCGCCGCCGCTTCACAGGCCGCGGGCCCGCCGGAAGAGCGCGCCGATGGCGTCCAGATGGCGTTCGGCCTCCGCGCGACCCGCCTCCACCATGGCGGGGAGGGCCTCGAGCTCGGTCAGGGCGGCCCGCGGCAGGAGCGGGCGGAGCACGAGGTCGGCGGTGGAGGCCAGCTGCCAGCGCGTCAGGTGGCGGCCCGCCACCTCCGCGCTCCGCCCGAGGATGCGGGCGATGCCGCGCACCTCCCCCGGCGGCTGCGAGACGCTGCCCAGGTCGACGGCGATGACGCTCCGCGCGCCCAGGAGGCGAGCCGCCGGCGCCGGCACCGGCTCGCTCACGCCCCCGTCCACCAGCACCCGGCCGCCCAGGCGCTTCGGCGTGTAGAGCCAGGGGATGGAGCTGGAGGCGCGGACCGCCGCCGCCACGTCGCTCGCCGCCACGAGGACGTGGTCGCCGGGAAGCTCCGCGTCCGCCCGGGCCCGGGGCGCGCCGCACGCGCCCGCCGCCGGCGGGAGCCAGCGGCGGCCGGTGAGGACGACCGTCGTGCCGGCGAGGAGGTCGCAGGCGACCACCGCGAGCCGCCGCGGGAGCTCCTCGAAGCGACCGACCGGCAGGTTCTCCCGCAGCCAGGCTTCGAAACGGAGGCCGGTGGCGAGCCCGCTCGGGCTCGGCCGCACCCACCGGCTGCGCACGCCCAGCGCCTCGAGGAGGACGCGGGAGCCGACGTAGGCGAGGTCGAGCGGGTTCCGGCTCATGTCCAGCACCTGGGCCGCCTGCAGACGGCCGATCCGTTCCTCCACCTGGCGCGCGTCGAGCCCGCCCGCCCAGAGCGCGCCCACCAGCGCGCCCACGCTGGATCCGGTCACCAGGTCGGGCAGGAAGCCGTGCTCCTCCAGCACCTGGAGGACGCCGATGTGGGCGCCGCCGCGGACGGAGCCGGAGCCCAGGGCGAGCGCCACCCGCGGCGGCGGCGCAGGCTCCGCCTCGTCCGGCTCGGTCACCCGCGGCAGCGGTCGCTCCGCCATGGCCCGGCGCCTCCTTCCAGCCTCTGCGCCCCACCATGCTACACTGCCCGGCGGGGAGGCGCGTGATGGCGGACGGGCGAGGGGAGCCGCAGGGCGCGGGCGGGCCGGCTGAGGCGCGCCGGGTGGTGGCGGGGCCCGGGCGGGGCGAGGTCGAGGTGAGACGGTCGCGCTTCCTGGCGGAGCTGGCGCCCGCCGCCACGCCTGGGGAGGCGCGCGCCTTCTGGCTGGAGGTCCGCCGGCGCCTGCCCGAGGCCCGCCACCACGTGGTCGCCTGGCGCGTGGAGGAGGAGGGCCGGCTGGTCGAGCACGCCTCCGACGACGGCGAGCCCGGCGGCACGGCGGGCCGCCCCGTCCTGACGGCGCTCCGCCGGCACGGGCTGGAGCGGGCGGTGCTGGTCGTCAGCCGCCACTTCGGGGGCGTCCTGCTGGGCGCTCCCGGCCTGGTCCGCGCCTACCGCCAGGCGGCGGAGGAAGCCATCGCCCGCGCGCCGCTCGCGCTCCTCGTCCCCCGCGAGGCCTACGCGCTCGAGGCACCCTACGCGCTCTGGGACCGGCTGGTGGCGCTGGCGCAGCGGGCCGGCGCCGCTCTCGAGTCGCCCCTCTACGAGGAAGCGGTCCGGGCGACGCTCCTCCTTCCCGCGGAGGGCGGCGAGGCCTTCCTCCGCCAGCTGCGCGAGCTGGGCCCGCCCTCGCCCGTGCTCCGGCCCCTCGGCCGGACCTGGCGGCCCGGCCCGGCCGGCTCCCCTCAGGCGACCAGCTCGGGGTGACGGAGGCGCAGGAGCGCCGCCAGCGTCGAGAGGACGGGCGTCGCCAGGTCGTGGCGCTGCGCCCGGCGGATGACCGACTCGACCAGGTCGATCTCCAGCCGCCGGCGCGCCCGCAGGTCGGCCAGCATCGACGTCGGCTGGTCGGCCATCGCCCGCGAGAGCGCGAGCCCGTCGGAGACGACGCTCTCGGCCAGGTGGTAGCCCTCCGCCTCGGCCACGGCCACCACCTCGCCCATCCCGGCCACGGCCACGGCCCGCGCGCCCGGCTCGGCGAGGACGGCGCCGATCTCCCGCTCGGCCAGCGCGGTGAGCGGGTTCCAGACGGCGTTCCAGACCAGCTTCGTCCACTTGGCGGCCATGATCTCGGCGCTGATGGTGAGCGGGATGCCCCCGCGCCCCAGCGCCGCCTGGAGCGCGGTCAGCCGGCCCTCGGCCCGCGGCCGCTCGGCGGCGGGCAGCTCCGGCGGCAGCCCGGCGGTCATGCGCATCGGGCCGCCCTGACGGACGCGCGCCGCCTCCAGCTTCTGCGCCGGCCCGTAGACGACGGCGGGGAAGACGCGCCCGGGCCCGAGGAGCCGTCCCAGGACGACCTCGTTCTCGACGCCGTTCTGGGGGGAGAGGACCGGCGTCGTCGCGGGCAGCGCTTCCTGCCACGCGCGGACGGCGGCCTCGGTGGCGTAGGACTTGACGGCCACCACCAGCCAGTCCGGCT
>JASBVS010000023.1 GCA_029960955.1 Bacillota bacterium | reverse complement strand
CGGCGCGGGCGGGCCGGAGGGCTCGGGTCCGGCCGCGGCCACGGTCACGTGGAGCAGGAGCTCCGCCTCGAGCAGGTTGCCGGCGCCGTCCGTCGCCGAGAGCAGGGCGCGTACTTCGCGGGCCCCGGCGGCCTCCGCGGCCGCGGGCGCATCGCCCGGGGGCGGGGCGAGCGCCAGGCGGAAGGCCGCCGACTGCGCGCCGGCCGCCTCCGCGGAGGCGGGCGGGGGCGAGGCGGCGAGGAGGGTCTCGGCGCCGGTCGCTTCCTCGAGCCGGGCGAGGGTGAAGCCCGTCCAGGCGTCGGAGACGAGGCCGGCCAGCTCCAGCGGCGCGCCCGGCGCCACGCTCCAGGCCGCCTCGTAGCGGAGGCGGCGGTAGGCGGCGGCGCCGTCGCCGGCCGGAAGCTCCTCCACCACGACGGGCTCGGCGCCCTGGAGCGGCGCGCCGGACCAGGCCAGGGCGGGCGGCGTGCCGTCCACCACCCAGCGCCGGGTGGCCGCGGTGGCGTGGGAGGGGTCGGCGGCGTCCCAGGCGCGGAGCGTGCCGGTCCAGACGCCTTCCTCCAGCGGTCCCGTCCAGCCGCTCATGCGGAAGTTGTTGAGCGTGGCCAGCCGCGCCAGGTCGGGTGTGACGGTGCGCGCGGGGGCGCCCGTGGCCGCCTCGAGGTCGAGCGCCGCACCCGCCAGGTTGGGATCGGTGAGGATGCCGGCGAGGGGCAGGTCGGGGCCCGGCAGGAGCGCCTCCCCGGGCGGGTCGTTCCACAGAATCGTCGGCGCGCTGGCGTCCACCCAGACCGTCGCCTCGGCGTGGCCGCCGGCCGGCGCCCCGTCCGCCTCGAGGAGGTCGACCGCGATGCGGAGGAAGCCCTCCCCGGCCACCACGGCCGTCAGCGACGTCCCCTCCACCCGCTCCACCTGCGCCGGACCGTTCGCCTCGCCGTCGGGCGAGAGCGCCTGCCCGCCGAGCGTCACCTGGGCCACCACCGCGGCCGGCTCGCTCCCGTAGACGGCGTCGCGCACGCTCCAGACGATGGCGAGCTCCCGCGTGCCGAGGACGGTGCCGTCGGCCGGCCGCACCAGCTCGACGACCCAGCCGGCGTCGCCGTCCGCCTGCGCCTGGGCGTGGGCGACGCGCTCGCGCTCGCCTTCCTCCGCCCCGGGAAGCAACTCCTCCGGGACACCCGATCCCATCGCGAGGAGGACCAATCCGCCGAAGAGGGCCAGCCAGCGCCGGGTCCGGTGCATGCTCCATCCGCTCCTTGGTCGGGAGGTGCGACTGCGTGAAAAGGCCGTTCACCCGCCGGATCGGACGGGGGCGCGCACCGTTGACCCGGCCGGGCTGGCCTGAGCTCGCCCTGCGCGGGTCCCGCTCGCCCCGGGCGACCCGCAGGCATGGACTCCTCGTGGACTCCTAAGGAAGAGTCACCGCGAACTCCAGCAGCTCGCTCTGCACGCACGCGTCGACGACCAGCGTCGTCGCGACGCAGACCACCTCGCCGGCCCCGGAGTCCTCCCCCTCCGTTTGGCCCGACCCCGCCGTCGGGGGGCAAGGCGCGCACCTGCACTCCCCGGCGACGCAGGCACCCGGCGCGGGAAGCAGCAGGCGGACCGCGGCGACGGCCTCGCTCGAGAGGCAGAGGCTGACCGCGGTGTAGAGCTGCCGATCCACCAGGAGGACCGAGACCACGGCGCTCGAAGGAAGCGCTTCGCACCGGATCGTCGTCCCCTCGGGGGCGCGCAGCTGGACGGTCTTCACAAACGTGTAGGAGCTCTCGAACGTCTCAAAGGGCACGCCGGTCGGCCCCACCAGGGTGTAGGCGAGCGTGACCGTCACCAGCAGCTTGACGGAGAAGGTGCCGGGCGGCCGGTCCGGGAGCGGCGTCCGCCCCATCTCCGCGCAGCTCACCTGCCGGATCTCGGCGGTCGCGCGCGTGCCCGCAGGAAGCACTTCGACCACAAACGCGTCCGTCGCCCCGCCGAAGACGGGCTGAACCGCTCCCGGCGTGGCGGGAAAGTCCGAGGAGTAGGTGACGCCGGCGAGGTACGTCCGCCCCGCCGCGTCGACCGCGACGGCGGTTCCGTAGTCGTAATCGCTCCCCCCGAGGTACGAGGAGTAGTCGAGGCTCGAGCCGCCCGGATCGAGCCGGGCGACGTAGGCGTCCCGCAGCCCGCCGCCGTAGGTCGG
>JASBVS010000022.1 GCA_029960955.1 Bacillota bacterium | reverse complement strand
TCGCGGTCCGCACGGACGGCCGGGGCCGGACGGGGGCGAGGCCCCTCGCTCAGCGCCTGCTCCCCAGCAGGATGCGGCGGAGCGAGCCCTCCTCGATGCGGCCCGCCAGCGCGTCGCGCCCCTCCACGCGCACCACCGGGATCTCCAGGAAGTAGCGCTCGTGCAGCGCGGGATCCTCCTCGATGTTGCGGACCTCCAGCGCGATCGGCACGCGCGGCGCCAGCTCGCGCGCCAGCCTGCGCAGGAGCGCCTCCGCCTCCTCGCAGAGGTGGCAGCCGGGGCGCCCGAGCAGCGTCACGTGGAGGAGTGCTTCCTCGCGCAGCGTCGAAGGCCCCCTCTCCCGGGCGTCCCCTCGCTCACGGGCCGACCGGCTGGAAGTCCCGCGCGTCGCTCCACATGCTCTCGAAGAGGCGCCCGTAGGAGGCGGCCAGGGCCGGATCGCGGATGACCAGCAGGTTCTCGTCGTTCTCGTCCGCGGCGGAGAGCGTCCAGTTGTAGCTGCCGGTGATGACGGTCCGCCCGTCGATGACGGCCACCTTCAGGTGCATCAGGCCGGCGTGGCTGTTCTGCTCGACGGGCACGCCCGCGCGCCGGAGCTCGCCGACGACCGCCTTCTGGTAGGGGTTGCGCAGCTCCTCGCGGTCGGTGATCAGCCGCACGCGGACGCCGCGCCGCTTCGCCGCCAGCACGGCCTGGGCGATCCGCTCGTCCGTGAAGGAGTAGACGGCCAGGTCGAGCGTCTTCCTGGCCGCGCCGATCTCGCGGACGATGCGTGCGGCCGCGTCGCCGCCCCCGCGCGGGAAGAGCCAGGCGACGCTCGCCTCCGAACCGCCGGGAGGCGCCCCCGGGTAGAGGCGGTCCGTCCGGGCGCTGGCCTGGGCGCAGCCGGCCACGAGCGCCAGGGCCAGCACCGCGAGAAGCAGTCCTGCCGGCTTCCGCCGCCGCAATCCGCGCACCTCCCCGAAGCTCCGCCCGGCCTCCGGACCCCGCCAGGAAGCGGGGCCCCCGCCCGGAGCGGCCCCTTCCGGGCTCATGTTACTCCGGCGGAGCCGGCCGCTTCCCCGCCCGCCTCCGCCGGTGTACCTTGGCGCCAAACAGCCCGCAGGATCGGAGGAGGTCCCGTCATGCGCGTCCTGGTGGCCAGCGACGGCTCGGAGACGGCCCTGGCCGCGGCCGAGTGGGCGGCGTCGCGCCTCCCCGGCCTGGAGGAGGCGGTCGTCCTCTCCGTCTGGCGCGTGCGCCCCGAGGCCGCCCGCGCGGCGGCGGAGGCCGCCCGGACCCCGCTGGAGGAGCGCCTGCCGGGGCGGGTGAGGATCGAGCTGCGCCAGGCCGAGGGCATCCCGGGCGTGGCCGGCGCCATCCTGGAGGCGGCGCGGGCGCAGCCGGTCGACCTCCTGGTCATGGGCAGCCGCGGCCTGAGCGGGCTGGAGGGGCTGCTGCTGGGAAACGTCTCCCACGCCGTCGTGCAGCGCAGCCCGCTCCCCGTCCTCGTCCTCCCCGCCACCGCCGAGCGGCGGAGCGGCGAGAGCCTCGAGGCGTCCGGGCCGCTGCGCCTGGTCGTCGCCGGCGACGGTTCGCCCACGGCGCTGCTGGCCGCGCGCTGGGCGGCGAAGCACCTGCCCGAGGCCGTCACCGCCGTCGTCTCCGTCGCCCGCTTCACGCTCCCCACGGTCGCCTCGGGGCTGGCCGGCTACCAGGCGTGGGAGGAAGCCCGCGACCGCGCGCTCCGTCGCGCCCGCGAGGCGGTGGAGGAGGCGGCGCGCGCCTTCGCTCCGCGGCGGCCGGCCTGCGAGCTCCACGTGCTCGAGGCGCACGAGGGCTCCGTCGCCGGCACGCTGGTCGAGTTCGCCGCCGCCTGGGGCGCCGACCTCCTCGTGCTGGGCCGGCGCGGCACCAGCGAGCTGGCCAGCCTCGTCCTGGGCAGCGTCACCTACGCGGTCCTGCAGCGGAGCCCGGTGCCGGTGCTGGTCGTCCCCGGGCGGGAGGCCTGAGCCGGCGGCCGCTCAGCGGCTGCCGGCCGCCCCGTCGGCCGCGCTCTCCGCCCGCCCCCCGGGCAGCGGCTCGAGGAGCAGAAGGAGGTCGCCCGGCTCCACTTCCTCCCCCTCGCGCACCCGGATCGAGGCGACGCGCCCGTCCAGGGGCGCGGTCATGGTCGTCTCCATCTTCATCGCCTCGAGCACGAGAAGCGGCTGCCCCCGGCGGACCGGCTCCCCTTCCCGGACGCGCAGGCGGGCGAGGCGGCCGCGGAGCACCGCGCCCACCTGCGCCGGGTCGGCCGGGTCCGCCTTGGGCCGCGCCGGGCGGGCGGGCGCCAGGCGCCGGTCGAGCACCCGCGTCTCGCGCGGCGAGCCGTTCAGCTCGAAGTAGAGCGTCCGCTCGCCCCGCCCGTCGGGCTCGCCGACGGCGTTCAGGCGGATGAAGAGCCGCTTGCCCGGCTCGATCTCGGCCGTCGTGCTCTCGCCGGGCGCGAGCCCGTAGAAGAAGACCGGCGTCTCCAGCACCGAGGTGTCGCCGTAGCGCTCGTGGTGCGCGAGGAAGGCCTCGAAGGCCTCCGGGAAGAGCAGCCAGGAGATCACCTCGCGCGAGGTGGGGATGCGGCCCATCAGGCGGGCCAGCCGCTTCGCCGCCCCCTCGAAGTCGGCCGGCGGCAGGGCGGCTCCGGGCCGGCCCTCCACGGGCGGCTCGCCCTTGAGGGCGCCCCGGCGCAGGCGCTCGGGGTAGCCGTAGGGCGGCCGCCCCAGGAGGCCGCGGAAGTACTGGACCACCGAGGCGGGGAAGTCCAGCTCTTCCGCCCGCGCCTCCACCTCCTCGGGCGTCAGCCCGCGCTGCACCATCCAGAGCGCGAAGTCGCCCACCATCTTGGAGCTGGGCGTCACCTTGACCGGCTCGCCCAGGAGGCGGTCGACGGCCGCATAGGCCTCCAGCACCTCCTCCCAGCGCTCGCCCAGGCCCAGCGCCTGGGCCTGCTGGCGGAGGTTGGTCAGCTGGCCGCCGGGCACCTGGAAGCGGTAGACCGAGGCGTCCGGGCCGCCCGGCTCGGCCTCGAAGGGCGCGTAGGCGCGGCGGAGGCGCCGCCAGGCGAGGTCCCAGGGCTCCAGGTCGCGCGCGCCCAGGCCGGGATGGCGGTCGCTTCCTTCCAGGCCGGCGAGGATCGCCTGCAGGCTCGGCTGCGAGCTGCCCCCGGCGACGGCGCCGACCGCCCCGTCGGCCAGGTCGAGGCCGGCCTCGGCCGCGCGCAGCACGGTGGCCACGCCGGTGCCGGCGGTGTCGTGGGTGTGGAGGTGGATCGGGAGGTCGACCGCTTCCTTGAGCGCCGAGACCAGCCGCCGCGCCGCCTCCGGCTTGAGGAGCCCCGCCATGTCCTTGATGGCGAGGAAGTGGGCCCCCGCCCGCGCGGCCTCCCGCGCCAGGCGGACGTAGTAGGCGAGGTCGTAGCGGCGCCGCCCCGGCTCCAGCAGGTCGCCCGTGTAGCAGATGGCGACCTCGGCCACCTTGCCCGCCTCGCGCACCGCCTCCAGCGCCACGCGCATGTTCTCCAGGTCGTTGAGGCTGTCGAAGATGCGGAAGAGGTCGACGCCCGCCCCCGCCGCCTCGCGGACGAAGGCGCGCACCAGGTTGTCGGGGTAGGCGCCGTAGCCGACCAGGCTCTGCCCGCGCAGGAGCATCATGAAGAGCGTCTCCGGCAGGCGGCGGCGCAGCTCCTCCAGCCGCGCCCAGGGATCCTCGCGCAGGAAGCGGTAGGCGCTGTCGAAGGTGGCGCCTCCCCAGACCTCCAGGGCGAAGAGGCGCCGCGCCGGGGCGGCGGCCACCTCGGCCAGCGCCGCCAGGTCGGCGGTGCGCAGCCGCGTGGCCAGGAGCGACTGGTGGGCGTCGCGCATGCTCGTGTCGCAGAGGAGCAGCTCGCGCCGCTCCAGCGCCCAGTGCGCCAGCGCCTCCGGTCCCTCTTCCTCGAGGAGGCGGCGCGGCGAGCGGCCCGCCCACGGATCGGGCTCGCCCTCCGCCCCGGTCGCCCGCTCGCGGGTGCGGGCGGGCCGGAACGCGGGCGCCGCCGCGAGGGCGGGCTTCGCCGCCCCGGCGGGGATGCCGGCGAAGGCGGCGCCGTTGACCGTCACCTCGCCGATGTAGCGGAGGAGCTTCGAGCCCCGGTCGCGGCGGGGCGGGAAGCGGAAGAGCTCGGGGTGGCTCTCCACGAAGTCGACGGTGGCGCGCCCGGCCAGGAAGTCCGGGTGGCGCACCACGTTCTCCAGGAAGGGCAGGTTGGTGCGCACGCCGCGCACGCGGAACTCCCGCAGCGCGCGGTGCATCTTGGCCGCCGCCTGCTCCAGCGTCGGACCCCACGTGCTCACCTTGACCAGCACCGGGTCGTACCAGGGCGTCACCTCGGCTCCCGGGTGGCCGGCGCCCACGTCGAGCCGGACGCCGAAGCCGCCGGGCGCGCGGAAGGCCGTGATCCGCCCCGTGTCGGGCATGAAGCCGGCCGCGGGATCCTCGCTGGTCACCCGGCACTGGATGGCCACGCCGCGCGGCTCGAGCCGCCCGGGCTCCGGCAGGATCCCGCCCAGCTCCCGGATCTCCCAGCCCTCGGCGATGCGGATCTGCGCCTGGACCAGGTCGGCGCCCGTCACCAGCTCGGTGACGGTGTGCTCCACCTGGATGCGGGGGTTGACCTCGATGAAGGCGAAGCGGCCGTCCGCGCCGACCAGGAACTCGACGGTGCCCGCGTTGACGTAGCCGGCGCGGCGCATCAGCTCCACCGCGGCGCGGCGCAGCTCGCGGCGGAGCCCCGGGTCGAGGCCGGCGGCCGGCGCCATCTCCACGATCTTCTGGTGGCGCCGCTGGACCGAGCAGTCGCGCTCGCCCAGGTCGATCACGGTGCCGGCCGCGTCCGCCAGGATCTGCACCTCGACGTGCTTGGGGTGCTCCAGCGCCACCTCGAGGTAGACGTCGGCCCGCCCGAAGGCGCCGGCCGCCTCGCGCCGCGCCGCCGCCAGCGCCTCGCGCAGCTCCTCCGGCGTGCGCACGAGGCGGACGCCGCGTCCGCCCCCGCCCGCCACCGCCTTGACCATGAGCGGGAAGCCGTGCTCCCGCGCGAAGGCGAGCGCCTCCTCCTCGTCCTCCACCGGCTCCTCCGTCCCCGGCAGGACGGGCACCCCCGCCTCGCGCGCCAGGCGGCGGGCGGCCAGCTTGTCGCCGAAGAGCTGGAGATGGCGGGGCTCCGGCCCGATGAAGGCGATCCCCGCCGCGCGGCACGCCCGGGCGAAGTCCGCGTTCTCCGCGAGGAAGCCGTACCCCGGGTGGATGGCGTCCACCCGCTTCGCCTTCGCCAGGCGGACGATGCCCTCGATGTCCAGGTAGGCCTCCACGGGGGAGCGGCCCTGCCCCACGAGGTAGGCTTCGTCCGCCTTGAGCCGGTGGAGCGAGGTCAGGTCCGCCTCGGCGTAGATGGCGACCGTCGTCTTGCCCAGCTCGGCCCCACAGCCGCTTCAACCACCTGCGGGCCCGCTTCGACCCGGCGCAACCGGGACTGCCCGTGGCAGCGCACTCCAGCCAAGGATGAGGCCCCGCCTTCAGCCCCCCTGTGAGGCGCTCTGCATCAGCAGGACCGCGTATCCGACCGGCACCGCCACCGCCTGGTTGCCGTTGTTCGGCATGCCCCCCTCCACCACGCCGACCACGCGCCCGTAGTGGTCGAGCACCGGGCTGCCCGAGTTGCCGCCGACGGAGCCCGCGTCGATCGCGAACATATCTTGGATCTTCCCGTACCCCTGGATGGTATAGGTCTGATGCACGGCCAGCACCTGCCCGGTGGTCAGCGTCTCGGCCTCCAGCCCCGGGTGGCCGAGGATCGCCACGGGCTGGGCGGGTTCCAGCCGGGAGGAGTCACCGATCGGCAGGGCCGGGCCCGACCAGCCGCTGTCCAGCGCGAGGAGGGCGAGGTCGTGCGCCCGGTCCGCCGCGACGACGTGGGCGCGGTAGGTCTGGCCGTGGAAGCCGGTGCTCGACCCCGGACCGTCGTCCTGGAGCGTCACCTCGATCACGTAGTGCGCCTTCTGGACGACATGCCAGGCCGTCACCACGTAGCCCCCGGGGGCGAACCAGCCCGTGCCGCCGATCGTCCCCCCGAGCGGCCCCAACCAGGAAGGATACGTGCGCACGATCACCACCGAGTCCGCGTAACGCGCGTGGAGGGTGCTCCACGGGACGGTGGTGTGGACCGAGACCGGGGAAGTCGGCGGGCTCACCCCGCCGGCTCCCTCGGCCTCGACCGCGTACTGGAAGACGTGGTCGCTGGGGAGACCCTGGTCCGTGAAGCGCGGATCGCGCACGGTGGCGACGGGCTGGCCATCGCGCAGCACGACGTAGCGGTCGGCCCCCTGGGCGTCGTTCCAGGAGAGCTGGACCGAGTCGTCGCCGACGGCGACCGCGGTGAGTCCGGTGGGCGGATCGGGCGCCGCGGCGGCCGACTGCCCCGCAGCGCTCGTCGAGAGCGCGGTCGGGGCGCCCGCCGTCGCCGGGGCGGAAACCGCAGCCGTCGGAAGCCACGGGCGTGCGTGCCACGTCCAGAACGCCAGCGCGACCGCCAGCGCGAGCGACGCCCAGAGCGCCGCCCTCCACCACGGGAGGGCGCTCTTCCTCCCGAGCCGCTCTTCGCGTCTACGCGGCGGAGCAGCGCGGAAGCCGGACGCCCCGCCGACCGGCTGGGTCGTGGCCGCCTCGAGGTGCCCGATGTCCGGCCAGCCGGCCCGGCGGCTCCCCCTTGCCCCGTGCGCCGGTCGTGCCGTCGCGGCGGGCGGGACGGCCAGGCGATCCGGGACGGGCACGGGCTCGCCAGCGGGCGGGATGCCTTCCAGCAACGGGTCCCCGGGGTCGACGCGGCAGACCAGGACGCCCAGCTCCGTCGCCGCCCGCTCGGCCTCGCGCGCGATGTCGCGGCTCACCGCGAGCACGCCCTGTCGGGCCCCGGTCCGGGCGCGAGCCGCGAAAACCTCCCGGACGGCCTTGACGCCCACCGGGTAATACCCGTCCTCGCATTGCACGACGTATCGCGGACGCCGGTCGTCCCCGGGATCATAGACGAGAACGTCCATGCCACGGTCGCGGAGCCCCGGTATGAGCTCGACCCGGTAGCCGAGCGACGCAAAGAGCCCCGCCACGAGCGCCTCGAAGTCCAGATCCCACCTGTTGCCGGCAGCCACGGCGAGTCACTCCCCTGACCCGGAGCACGCGCCCGCCCGAGGCGCGGCCGGTCGCCGCACCCGCGGAGGTGGCCCCATTCTAGCCTCCCGTGCTACCTTCTCCGCGTGGGGAACGGGGGTCTCCCGATCGATGCACCGCAAGCGATCCGCTCCGGGGAGGGCTGGAGGTGGCGCTGCGCTGGCCGAGGAGCACGTGAACAAGAGAGGTGCCCGGCTGAGGCCGGCCGCTCCGCGGAACCCCGCCATGCCGGCCCGGGTGATGGTGGCCGGGACGAAGCTCTGGCTGGCCGGGCGAGGCGGCGAGATCCGTCCCGGAGGGAGCGAGGGCTTCTACGCCTGGGACACGCGCCTGCTCTCGCGCCTCGAGTGGAGAGTGACGCTTCCCGCGGGCGGCGGCCGGCTCCGGCGGCGAAGCCGCCTCCGCCTGGACGAGGAGGGTGCCGTTCTGGAGCTGCGGCTGCGGGCGCCCGGCGACGAGCCGCTTCCGGCACGGGTGGAGCTGGCGCTCGCGGCGGACTTCGCCGACCTGATGGAGGTGCGCGGCTTCGTCGAGCCGCTCCCGCGGCGGGTGGAGACGGAGGCGGACGGCCGGGCCGGCTTGCTTCGCCTGCGCTCCGCCGGAGCCGACGGCGTCGAGCGGGCGCTCGAGATCCGCTTCGAACCGGCGCCCGGGGAGCTGGACGAGCGGACGGCGGGCTGGCGGTTGACGCTTCCGGCCGGCGGGGAGGCCGCGATCAGGCTAGTGCTCCTGCCGGGCCGCAGGCCGCCGGTCGGGCCGGAGCCCCCCGCGCCCGCCCCGGTGCCGGATCCCGCCCGGCGAGCCCGCGGGCGCCGCCGCGCCCGGCTCGCCGGCGGCGCGCGGCTGCGGCTCGAGGGGCCGCCGGGCGGCCGCGCGGAGTGGGCGGCGGTCTTCCGCCGGGCCGAGCGGGACTTGGCCGACCTCTCCGTCGACCTGGGCCAGGGCGCGACCGTGGTGGCGGGTGCCCCCTGGTTCGCGGCCGTCTTCGGCCGGGACGCGCTGCTGACGGCCTTCGAGCTCCTGCCCTACCGCCCGGCGCTGGCCCGGGCGACGCTCGCCACGCTGGCCGCCTGGCAGGGCCGGCGGGAGGAAGCGTGGCGCGAGGAGGCACCCGGGCGCATCCCGCACGAGCTCCGCTTCGGCGAGGCGACCGGCGCCGGGCGGCTGCCGTACGGGCGGTACTACGGCTCCGTCGACGCGACGCCGCTCTTCGTCTGGCTGGCCGCGGAGACCTGGCGGCGTAGCGGCGACCGGGACTGGCTGGAGCGGATCCGTCCCGCCGTCGAGCGGGCGCTGGCCTGGATCGAGCGGACGCGGAGCCGGGATCCGGACGGCTTCCTTTGCTTCGAGCCGCACGCCCGGGAGCACGGACCGGGCGGCCTGCGCACGCAGGCCTGGAAGGACTCCGCGGACTCGATGGTGGACGCGGACGGTCGGCCCGTCGAGCCGCCGCTGGCGGCGGTGGAGGTGCAGGGCTACGTGGTCGCCGCCCTGCGCGCCTGGTCGGCCGTCCTGGAGGAGCTGGGCGAGGCCGGACGCGCGGCCGCCCTGCGGCGCGAGGCGGCGTCGCTGGCGGAGCGGATCGAGGAGCGCTTCTGGCTTCCCGAGGAAGGGACCTACGCCCTGGCTCTGGGCTCCCCGGGCGGCGGGCGGCGGCGCGTGGCGGGGGCGGTCGCCTCGAACGCGGCCCACCTGCTCTGGGCGGGGGTGCCCGCGCCCGGGCGGGCCGCGCAGGTGGCGCGGCGGCTCCTCGCTCCCGACCTCTTCAGCGGCTGGGGGCTGCGCACGCTCTCGTCCGCCAACCCGGCCTACGACCCGCTCGCCTATCACCGCGGCGCGGTCTGGCCCCACGACACGGCCGTCGCCGCCGCCGGCCTGGCGCGCTACGGCCTGCTCGAGGAAGCCTTCACCCTGGCCACGGCGCTCCTGCAGGCGGGCGCCGCGCTGCCTGCCCGGCGCCTGCCGGAGTGCTTCTCCGGCCGCTCCAGGGGCGCGGGGGAAGGGCGGGGGGACGCCCGCCCCGAGGCGTATCCGTCCGCCTGCCGGCCGCAGGCGTGGGCGGCCGGAGCGCCCTTCCTGCTGCTGACCGCCCTTCTCGGACTGGAGGTGGACGCCGTCACGGGCCGGCTCCGGCTGCGCCCCTTCCTGGGCGGCCCGAAGGGGGTGGGGCGCCCGGACGCCCTCCGCCTCCGCGGGCTGGAGCTGGGCGAAGGGCGGCTGGAGCTGGAGGTGCGGCGGCTGCCGGGAGAAGAGGCCCTGGAAGTGCGTCTCCGGCCGGGGCGCGGGGCCGCCGTGCAGGAGGAGCGGCGCCGGGTGGCGGAGGGGGAGGAGACCGCCTTCGTCCCGGGGCGGCCCGGCTGAGCGTCGCCCGCCGGGGCCGCGCGCCGAGGAGTTCGGCCGTCCGGGTGGAATGGAGGCGAGGGTGAGGCGACCGTGGAGCTGCTGGCTGTGGCGACGGACAGCGTGGCCGCTCTGCCGGCCGACCTGGCCGGCGAGCTGGGCATCGCCATCCTTCCGCTCACGGTCACCCTGGACGGGGTGAGCTACCGGGACCGGGTCGACCTCAGCCCCGAGGCGTTCTATCTCTGGCTGGTGCAGAGCGGGAGGCGGGCGCTCACCTCGCAGCCCTCTCCCGGGGAGGCGTACCGCTTCCTGAAGCGCGTGACGGAGGGCGCCGAGCGGGTCCTCTTCCTGGCCGTCCACGGGCGGCTGAGCGGCACCGCCCGCGCGGTCCGGATGGGCGCGGCGCGGCTGGAGGAGGAAGCGGGGCGCGCCCGGGTGGAGGTGATCGACACCCGGACGGCCGCCGCGGCCCAGGCTCTCCTCGCCACGGCGGCGGCCCGCGCGCTCCGGCGCGGCGCGGCGCCGGAGGCGGTGCGGCGGCGGGTGCTCGAGCTGCGCGAGCGCGTGCGCTTCGAGGGCGTGCTGGACACGCTGGAGTACGTGGCGCGGAGCGGTCGCGTCCCCTGGCTGGCCGCCCAGGCCGCCGGCAGCCTGGGCGTGCGCCTGCTGATCGCCCTGCGGCACGGGCGCATCCTGCCGGCCGGCGCGGCGGGCAGCCTGGAGGCGGGGCTGGAGCGGATCCTGGAGCGCCTGACGCGGGATCTCGAGGCGGAGGGAGCCGGCGCAGGAAGCCGGCTCCACGTGGGCATCCTGCACGCGGCCAACGCCGGCCTGGCCGAGGAGGCGTACCGGCAGCTGGCGCGCCTCGGGCCGGCGGAGCTCTGGCTGGCGCCCATGACGCCGGTGATCGGCGCCTACACGGGCCCCGGGGCGCTGGGGCTGGCCTGGTACGTCGACCGGCCGGGCGACTCCTGAGCGGCCCGGGCGGCCTGCGCGGCCGGACAGGCCGCGCGAGAAGACGGGAGGTGGGCTGTGCAGACCGAGATCCTCGTGACCGCGCTGACCGTCCTGGGCTACCTGGTCGGCTCCTTCCTGCCCGCTCGCTGGGTGGTCCGGCGGATCCGCGGACGGACGCCGGAGGAGCTGGGCGAGAACCCGGGAGGGAACGCCGCCTGGCGCCTGGCCGGGCCGGTGGCGGGCGTGACCGTCCTCCTGGCCGACATGGCCAAGGGCGCGCTGCCCGTGCTTCTGGCGCGCGCGGCCGCGCTCGACGGCTGGTGGCTGCTGCCGGTGGCGGTGGCGCCCACGGCGGGCCACAACTGGCCGCTTTACACGCGCTTCCGGGGAGGAAGGGGACTGGCCGCGGCGCTCGGGGCGCTCTTCGTCCTCGCCCCGTACCAGATGCTGCCGGCGGCGGCCGTCGGCGCGCTGGCCGCGCTCCTCACCCGGCGGATGCCCTTCGTCGGCTACGTCGGCTTCCCGGTCGGCCTCGTCCTGCTCCTGGTCACCGCCCCGCCGGCCCAGACCGTCAGCGCGCTGGCGGTCATGCTGACCGTCCTGCTCCGCCAGCTGGGCTGGGGGCGGAGCCGCTCCTGGGACGCCATGTTCCGCTGAGGGGGCGGCCCCGCCGGGGAGCCTCGCCTTCCTTCACCCGTTCACAACGCGGCCGCTGCAGGCGAAAGGTATATTGAGGAAGCGGAAACCCGCGCCGGCCTGAAGGCTTGCGCATCGACGGAGGGGCGCGCGTGACGAGGCAGGGTGCTCGAGCAGCGCGGTGGGACCGGGGCGGGGCCCGTCTCGCCCGGCCGGGCGGCCGGTTGCTGGCCGTCGCCCTGGCGCTCCTCGCCGTGCTCGTCCTGGCGGCCCTGGCCGCGCTCGGCCCGCGCCTGGTGCGCTGGGCCGTCGCGCCGGCTTTCGGCGCCGAGCCGCTCCCCGCCGTCGCGGCGGCGCCCGCCGCCCCCGCTCTCCCGGCCGCGCCGCGGGCGGGCGACCCGTCGGTGCGCCTCGAGAGCGCGCCTCCGCCGCGCCTCGCCCTGCATCCCTCGACGCGCGGTTCGGGCGCCGGTTCGCCCGGCGGGACGCCCGCGCGCCCCGCCAGCCGGGAGGAGACCGAGGCGCCGGAGCGCGACGAGTGACCGCCTTCCCGTCGGCTAGAGCGGCTGGTAGGCGACGCCCAGCATGCCGGGGCCGAGGTGGACGCCGGCGGTGGGGCTCACCTCCCACAGGAAGGCTTCCTCCACCCGGTACTCGCCGCGCAACCGCTCCAGCAGCGCCTCCGCCTCGTCCTCGCAGAGCGCCTGGTCCGCCACCACGCGCAGGGGGTCGCCCGGATGCCAGCCCATCGCCTCCAGGTCGGCGCGCATCAGCCGCAGGAGGAGCTCCACGCTCTCCTCGCGGCTGGCCGCCTTGGCGACGGCGTGCCAGCCGTCGGCCGCCACGCGCAGCACCGGCCGCCGGCCGTCCATCGAGCCGAGCTCGGCCTCCAGCATCCTGAGCCGCCCGCCCCGCGCCATGTACTGGAGGGTGTCGGTGGTGAAGAACATGTGGCTCCGCTCCAGGAGCCGCTCGACCAGGGCGAGCACCTCTTCCTTGCCGGCGCCCTCGCGCGCCGCCCTCGCCGCCATCACGGCGACCAGCCCCTGCGGAGCGAGGACCGTCCGGCTGTCGACGACGGTGATGTCGGCCTCCTCCAGCGCCTCGCGGGCGGCGACGGCGTTCCGGTAGGTGACGCTCAGGACGGGACCGATGGAGAGGCAGACGACGCTCTCGGCCCGCTCCAGCGCCCGCTGGTAGGCCTCCAGGAAGTCCTGCCCCGCGGCGCCGGCCGTGCTGACCGAGCGGCCCTCCACCAGCGCGCGGTAGGCCTCGTGCACCGGGATGTCCACCCGGTCGCGGTAGTCCCGGCCGTCGATCAGCGTGTGGACGGGCGCCAGCTCGATGCCCAGCTCCCCGGCCAGCTCGGCCGGCAGGTCGCAGGCGCTGTCGCTGACGATGGCCACCTTCTGCATCCCGGCTCCCCCCTGTCGGGAAGTCGGCTACCGCAGCCGGCGCCCGGCTCCTGCCTACCGGCCGGTAGGAGCAGGCCCGGCGCGCAGCCGGCCCGGAGGCGGCTCAGGAAGGCTGCAGCGCGGCGAGGACCTCCTCTGTGCGACGCACGCGCCCGATCTGGGGGAAGATCCGCTCCATGCTGTGACGGTGGTCCTCGGCGCTGCGCGCCGAGCAGGCGTCCTCCACGAAGACCAGCTGGTAACCCCGCTCGTAGGCGTCCCTCGCCGTGCTCTCCACGCCGCGGTCGGTGGAGATGCCTCCCAGGACGATGGTCCCGATCCCGCGCCGGCGCAGCTGGAGGTCGAGCTCGGTGCCGTAGAAGGCGCCCCACTGGCGCTTGGTGATCACCAGGTCGCCGGGCTCGGGGCCCAGGCCAGGCACGAAGTCGGCCCAGTCGGCCGGCAGGGCGCCGAAGCCGGCCGGGGCCGGAGCGTCGGTCAGCGGGCGCAGGGCGTCGCGCCCGTCGGGCGAAGGGGTGACGTGGACCAGTACGACGGTGCCGCCCACCTCGCGGAAGCGGCCCGCCAGCCGCTTGGCCCGCTCGACCACCGCCTCGCCCGCGTACGGCTCGGCCGGCATGGCGACGATGCCCTTCTGGAGGTCGATCAGGACCAGGGCGGTCCGCGACGGATCGAGAGCGAGTCCGGCCATTGCCTTCTCATCCCCCCATGCCATGGCCTTCGGGATTTGCTTTGAGCATCTAAGCAAATCGAAGCATACCACGGCCGGCGGCAGGGAGAGCCCCCTGTCGTACCGGCGGGCGCCGCCCGCCGGGGAACCGGTCGCGTCCCGCGCCCGTCATGGTCCGTGGGTGCAGGGCGGTGGCCTGGTCCCCGGGGAGGCGGGTTCGATGGGCAGGCGTAGGCATGAGAGCTTGGCCCGGGCGGCGGTGACGGCCTTGGCGTGGGCGGCAATGGAGAAGAAGAAACCTGCGTGCTGGCTAGCGTCTGTCCGCCAAAGAGGCCTCCCAGACCATGCGTGCGCGGCACGACGGGCGCCGCCTCGAAGAGGCCGGCGGTGTTACCAGGGCGCCCTGACGGCTGTCCGCCTGTCCCCCCTCCCCGGGAGACGGGGCGTCTCCTCCGCGAGCCAGCCAGAAACCCGCCAGGGAATGGAGCGGAGGCACCCAGAGCCCGGGACGTGACGCCGAAGCCGGAGGGTGCAGGGGCGCAGGAGATCTCCTGGAGCGGCTTCTTCCTGGATCTTCGCACCGCCTGGGTGCTGCGGACTCCCGCCGATCCGACCGAGCCGGACGTCCTCTACCGGACCACCGACGGGGGCCGGAACTGGACCGCGAACCGGCTCGGCGTCGGGGGTGTCGCCGACATCCGCTTCGTCGGCAGCCTGACGGGATGGATGCTGGTACATCGCAACGGCGCCGCAGGAAGCGAGCTCGTCTCGGTCCTCAAGTCGACCGACGGCGGCGCCAGCTGGACGGAAATCGCCCGGACCGAGCCGGTCGGCAGGACGAACCCGGGCTCCGCGATCTTGGACGGCAGAAAGACGGGAGTCGCCTCGGCCGACGCCCGCCATGTCTGGGTGACCGGCTCCTGGGCAGGGCCGGGCGTCCTTCTCTACCGCTCGGCGGACGGCGGCAAGACGTGGTCGCGGCAGGCGATTCCGGTGCCTGCAGGCTTCGATGCGGACGGCGGATCGGGCGTCAGCTACCCGCCCGTCTTCGCGGCGCCCCAAGAGGGTGTGCTCCCGGTCGTGTACACCGGTCAGGGCTTCGTGCTCTACCGCACGAGCGACGGAGGCCGGACCTGGACGCCTTCCACCCCCGTCCGCTTCCGCGCCGCGGAGCCGTTCCCGGCCTTCGGCATCGTCGACACCGGGCACGTCGTCGTCACGGACGGCGTCGACATCTACCGGACGGACGACGGCGGAAGGACCTGGACGACGATCCACCCGCAGACCAGCCTGGAAGGCGTGAAGGAACTCGGTTTCGTCGATCCTTCCTGGGGCTGGGCGCTGGTGCCCGGACCCCAAGGGACGGAGAGCGGCACCACCCTGTGGATCACCCGCGACGGCGGCCGCACCTGGGCCACGCCCGACGGGCCGGAAAGGTAGGTCCTCCGCTCGCCGGGCGGCGTTGCGGGCGCTGGCATCTCGTTCGCGCGCACGTGTCCGACCCGCTCAACGGCTACGCCACAGGAGCGCAACAGCCGGTCCTCCTGGCCGACGATGGTGGCGCCACCTGGGGCGACCGGGCGCCGGAGGGCGCCTGCTCCCCGGATGCCGGTGTCACGTGGTGCTCTCCGCCCCGGTCGACGGGCCGGGGCGCGACGGGAAACCGGGGGAGGTCCGCGCGGAGTTCCCAGGAGTTCAACCGCGACGGCATCGCCGGCGGCCGAGGGGGCGGGTGATATCCGTTCGGGCGAGGGGCCTCCACTGAAGACGTGATGGCCTCTTCCTCGCCGCATCCTGACCGGCCGGGGGAGGCGGCGCGCCGGGGGCCGGCGCTATGAAGGTGCCGGAGGTGAGGTGCTGTGTCCCCCGACCAGATCGCCCAGGTGGTCCAGAACGTGGTGATGGGCGCGGGCGAGCAGTTCCTGGAGGGGACGCTGGCAGCGGCGCTGCCGGTCCTCTGGCTCCTGGTGCTGGCGCTCCAGCTGGCACGGCCCTACATGCTGCAGATGCTCCAGAAGTTCTCGCTCCGCATGGCGGCCGACCTCTGGTGGGTCTTGTACGTCCTCGTCCGGGACCTGGTCTCCGTCCTGACGCTGGTCTTGAGCTTCATGTTCTTCTTCCCGGACGTGGTGGAAGGGAACCCGCTGCCCCTGACCGGCTCGCTGGCCACCGTCTGCCTCTTCGCCTCGCTGGTGGTGAAGCTGGTGAGCGACGTGGACGAAGATCCGGTGGCCTTTCGCCGGGTCACCTGGCTCGTCGCCGTCGGCTCGCTGCTCTACCTGGTCCCCACCTTCCTCGGGGTTCAGGCCGGCTCCTTCGCCGCCGTCGGCCCGGTGGCCGCCTGGCTGACCACTTCCGGCAATCCCGGGCTGGCGCTGGCGCTCACCTACGCCTCGCTGGTGCTGATGGTGGTCCTGGGTGTCTACGCCGCCACCTGGAGCCTGCGGACGCCGGGCACGCGCGCCCGGGCGCTGAGGGGATGAGGGGCGTGGCCTACCGCTTCCGAAGCAACGGCTCGGCCTGCATCCAGTGCGGCGTCTGCATGGACGTCTGTCCCGTGCGGGCGCTGGACATGACCCGCCCGCGCTTCCCGGGACCGGAAGGAAGCGCCGCCGGCGCCGCCGCCCAGGCCGGACCCGCCTACCCGTGGATGACCGTCTTCCCCATCCAGGTGGGCGAGTGCACGGGCTGCATGATTTGCGCCCAGGAGTGCCCGGTCAACATCGTCACCATCGAACGGGTCGAAGCTCCGGTGGCGCTGGCCCCGGCCCAGGGGCCGTGCCCGCCCGAGCCCGAGGAGGACGGCTGCTGGCATCCGCTTTCCAGCTACACCCGGGCGTCCGCCCGGCGCACCACCCTCTCCAACCCGTGGGGCGCGCGGCCGCGCTGGCCGACCCGCTCCACCCTGGTGCCGAAAGGAGGACGAGGACGATGACTCCCGAACAGCTGAGCGGGTCGATCAGCCAGGCGCTGGTCGCCGCCGGCCACGACTGGCTCGTGCAGACGCTGATCGCAGCCATGCCGGCCCTCTGGGCGCTGGCGCTCATCCTCCAGCTCGCACGGCCCTACATGCTGCGCATGCTGAGGAAGTTCACCCTCCGCTTCGCGGCCGACGTCTGGTGGATGCTCTACGTCCTCTCGCGCGACCTCGTCCTGGTGGTCACCTTCGCGATCAGCGTGGTCTGCTTCTTCCCCGACCTGGTGCGGAACGCCGACCTGCCGCTGACCGGTTCGCTGGCGGCGGTCCTGCTCTTCGCCGCGCTGGCGGTGAAGCTGACGCGGGACGCCGACGACGACCTGCGGGCGTACCGTTGGGTGAGCGGTCTGGTGCTGGCGGGGGCGGTCCTCTTCTTCGTGCCCCAGGCGCTGGGCGTGGAAGGCGGTGACCAGGCGTACCTGGCGCCGGTCAACGGCTGGCTCGTCACCAGCAGCGACACCGGCGTGGCGCTCGCATTGCTCTACGTCTCCTACGCCGGGCTGGCCCTGGTGGCCGGCTACCTCTTCACCCACGTGCTCCGGTCGGTTGGCCGGCCCGCCGTCGCCCGGCGCGAGGACCGCGGCGCCACCGCCGCCCGGTGAGGGGCGCGGCGGGGAACTCCCACCCGCCTTCCGGCCGCCGCATGACGAAACGCCTCCGCCTCCGGGGCGGGGCCGGTCGCCGGGCCGGCCCCGCCCGTTCCTCCCGTCCGGATCAGACGAGGCCGCGCCGCGTCGCCTCCGCCGCCAGCTCCGCGCGGTTGGCGACCCGGAGCTTCGCCATGGCGTGCTGGACGTGGGTCTTGACGGTGTTCTCGTGGAGGAAGAGCTTCCTGGCGATCTCGCGCGTGGTGAGGCCAGCCGCCACCAGGCGGACCACTTCCAGCTCCCGCTCCGTCAGCGGCTCGACGCCCTCGGCGGGCGGGCGCATCAGGTTCATCACGCGGCCGGTGAGCTGGGGGTCGAGGATCACCTCGCCCGCGGCGACGGCGCGGATGTGGCGGATCAGGCTGGCCCCGTCGGCGTTCTTGAGGACGTAGCCGCGCGCCCCCGCCAGGAAGGCCTGGCGGATGTCTTCCAGCTGGTCGAAGGCGGAGAGGATGATCACGCGGGAATCCGGGCTCTCCGCCGCCAGCCGCCGGCAGACGGCCACCCCGTCGGTGCCGGGTAGCCGCAGGTCGAGAAGAACCACGTCGGGACGGAGCCGGCGAGCCTGCTCGACCGCCTCTTCCGCCGTCGCCGCCTCGCCCGCCACCTCCAGCTCCGGGTCGACCTGCAGGATGGCGCGCAGCCCGCGCCGGACCACCTCGTGGTCGTCCACCAGCAGGAGCCGGATCACCGCGCTTCCTCCCCTTCCCTCTCCCGCTCCAGGGGGACCGTGGCCAGGATGACGGTTCCCTGGCCGGGCCGGCTGGAGATCTCCAGCGTGCCGTTGAGCTCACCCAGACGAGCCGCCAGGCCGCTGAGGCCGAAGTGGCCCGAGTCCGTCAGCATCTTCCGCTGCGTAGCCGGGTCGATGCCTTGCCCGTCGTCGGCGACGGCGAGCCGTACCGCGCCGGGGCGGAACTCCAGAGCAAGGCGGACCCGGCTGCCGCGGGAGTGCTTGCAGGCGTTGACGAAGGCCTCGCGGGCCACGCGGTAGAGGAGGCTACGCACCTCCACCGGCAGCGGTCCTTCCTCGCCGCGAACCTCCACCTCGACGGCGGGCAGGCTCGGTACGGAGACCTCGGCGGGCAGCCGGCGAAACGCCTCGGCCAGCGAGGAGCCGTTCCACGGCATCTGCCCCATCTCGTGGATGACGGCGCGGATCTCGGCGATTCCCTTTTGGGCCAGCTCCTTGATGGCGGCGAGACGCTCCTCCTGCGCCCGGCCGGCCAGGAGGCCGGCGTCGGCCTGCATGCCGATGGCGTAGAGGATCTGGACCGCGCCGTCGTGGAGATCGGAGGCGATCCGGTTCCGCTCGCGCATCAGGGCGTTGGTCTGCTCCAGCTGCTCGAGCCGTCTCTCTTCCTCCACCCGGAAGATCTCCAGCGTCCGCAGGGTGAAGACCGCGATGCCGACGCCGGCGGGAATGGCCAGGGTGTCCAGGGCGGCCAGGAGCGGGGCCCGTCCCAGGCCGCCGGCCAGCGGGTCGAGGGACTCCAGCAGCTCGGGTACCGCCGCCCAGCCCACCAGGCAGCCCGCCGTCCAGCGGAGGTCTCCCGCCACCCGCTCCATCGCCTGCCGGGTCTCCGCCGGACCCTCCGCCCCCTCGGCCCGGAGCCGCCGCGCCTCGCCCACCAGCGCCGCGGCCGAGAGCGCCGCCCCCGGTCCCAGCAGCAGGAGCCGCGCCAGGAGCTGCCCGGCCGCCAACCAGCTCTGCCGGAGGCCGCTGTCCAGGGCTCCGGCCGAAAGGAAGGCGACCAACCAGACCAGTCCGAGCGGCAAGGCGAGCCATCGCTCCCAGCCGCCTCCGGGCCTCTGTTCGGCGCGGAGCGCTGCTCCGAACTCGATCAGGAAGAGGAAGGAGATCACCACGGCCAGCAGCTGCACCCCGCGGAGGGCGGCGATCGTCGCGGCCGGCAGCACCCGCGCCTGCAGGGGCAGGAAGACGTCGGCCCACTCGGAGAAGGCGTGGAAGAGGCCGAAGAGCGCCAGGTACCAGATGGCGCGGCTGAGGCGCAAGCGGCTCCCCCGCAGGTTCTGCGCCGCGATCAGGAGGCCCATGGAGAAGAAGGCCAGCCCATAGATGAAGTAGACGAGCAGCCCGTCGGCGGTCCATGCCCTCCAGAGCCCACCCATCGGTTTCCGCCCCCTGGAGACTTTGCACCCGGCCGGCTTCCTTGGCTGGCGCTTGCTTCCAGGGGTAGTCTAGAGGCCGGAGAGTGGCGAAGGCAACGGCAGAACCGCCGGCCCGGCCAGAGCAGAATGGCGACAGGAAGGTCCGCCAGCCAGCCTGGTGCCGGACTGCTCGGGGGAGAACGGTGACGCGGGTGAAGAAGGGGACGGGCGAAGAAGAACGGGCCTCCGACGAGAGGCGGCGCCGCCTGGAAGCGCTCGTTCGGGAGGCCCGGGGGCCCGTGCGGGGGACCCAGCTGGCCGAGCGGCTGGGCGTCAGCCGCCAGGTGGTCGTCCAGGACATTGCCGTGCTTCGGGCCAGGGGCAGCGCGATCCGCTCGTCTCCACGCGGGTACGTGTGGGACGAGCCCCCGGAGCCGGCCACCCAGGTGCGGGCTCAGGTCGCGGTACGCCATACCCCGGAGGAGACGGCCCTCGAGCTCCACAGCCTCGTGGACGCCGGCGTGCGGGTGGTGGACGTGGTCGTCGAGCACCCGCTCTACGGCGAGCTGCGCGGCTACCTCGATCTGGCCACCCACGAGCAGGTGGACGCCTGGCTCGAGGAAGTCCGCCGCCACCGGGCGAGCCTGCTCTCGAGCCTCACGGGCGGCGTCCATCTTCACACGCTCGAGTCCCGCGACGCCCAGGGCGTCGCCCGCGCGCGCCGGCGGCTGGAGGAGCTGGGGTTCCTTCTCCTGTAAGCCGACGAGGGCGCTCTTATGACATGACAGAAGACAAGACCGATGATAGACTCCCCAGCAGCCACCTGAGGGGGAGTCTGCGGTGTCGGAACCCGTCACCATCCGCCCGAACCTCCGGCTGCTCGCCGGGCCGGAACAACTGGCCCTGGACGAGGTGCCGGAGTCGCTTCGCCATGGCCGCACCGCCCACACGGCCTGGCTCTGGTTCGCCGCCAACCTGGGCCTGCCGGCCTGGTCGCTCGGGCTCCTGGCCCTGACCCTCCGCCTCTCGCCCTGGGAAGCGGTCGCGGCCGTGCTGGTGGGCAACCTGGTGGGAGCGGCGCTCCTGGCGCTCGTCTCTGCGCTGGGACCCGAGGCCGGCGTGCCTGCGATCGCCCTGGGTGGCCGCATCTTCGGCCCGGGGGCGAACCGCCTCCCTTCCGCGCTCAACAGCCTCTCCTGCCTGGGGTGGTACGCCGTCAACCTCGTCCTCGGCGGGGAGGCCCTGGCCCGTCTGGCGCACCTTCCTTGGGTCGCGGCGCTGGTCCTGCTCACCGGGGCCATCACCCTGGTCGGCGTCTACGGCCATGACGCCGTCCATCGCGTGGAGCGCTGGGCCGGCTATGGGCTGGGCGCGCTCTTCCTCCTCACCGGCGTGCGCGTCGCCCTGACCTGGCACGGGATGGCGGCGGGGATTTCACTCCGCGGGGCGGGGGTGGGGAGTTTTCTCCTGGTCGTGGCCGTCGTCGCCTCCTACCTCTTCTCCTGGGCCCCCTACGCCACGGACTACAGCCGTTACCTGCCCCGCGGGGCGGGGCGGGCGGCGGTTGGCCGGGCGACCTTCGGGGGAAGCTTCCTGGCCACGGCGGGCGTCCAGCTCCTGGGCGTCCTGACGGGCGCGGCGGCCGGCACAGCGGGCGGGCCGGTGGACGTGATGGCGCGCAGCATGGGGCCCTGGGCGGGGCCGGCTCTGGTCGCCGTGATCCTGGGGACCGTCACCGCCAACAGCCTCAACCTCTACACCGGCGCCATGTCGGTCCTCAGCGTGGGCATCCGGATCTCCCGCCCGTGGGCGGCGGTGCTCTTCGGCCTGCTGGGCGGGGTGGCGGCGCACCTGGCAGCAGGCGGTTTCGAAGCCGCCTACGAGAACTTCCTCCTGCTCATCTCCTACTGGGTGGCCCCGTGGATCGGGGTCGTGCTGGCCTGGGCGTGGCGTCATCCTCCGGAAGAGCGTTTCCCCGCGGCGGGGCCGGCCCTCCGTCCCTGGCTCCTGGCCAGCTTCCTGGCAGGTTTGGTCGCCACGGTGCCGTTCATGAACCAGGCGCTGTACGAAGGGTGGCTGGCCCGCCTCTTGGGCGGGGGCGACGTCGGCTACTGGGTCGGCCTGGCGGTCGCCTTCCTCGTCGCCTGGCTGGGCGTGGCTCGCCCGGCTCGGAAAGAGGGGGCGTCCACGTAGCTCGTCAGGGTGGAGACCGGAGTCCACACCGTCGCCATCGACGCACGCGGGCGGCCGGCCTCGGGCCGGCCGCCCTTCTTCTGGCCGTGCACGGCGGCGTCGGATAGGATGGTCTGCTGGAGGCGCAGGCCGGACAATCAGGGAGGGGACCGGCTTGAAGTACTGGCTGGCGGAAGCGCTGATGGGTCTGGAAGGCGCGGTGCTCCTTTGGGTTGCCGGCATCCCCCTGCGGGGCCTGATCGGCCTCGAGAATCCCTGGCGGTCCTTCTTCCTGGGCGTCGCGGCGGGGCTGGTCGTCCTGGCGGCGGTGTGGGCGGTGGCCCGAAGGTTCCCGCCCCGGCGGGCTCGGCAGGACGCGGTCGCCTTCGGGCAGTGGGTGATGGGGCTCAGCCCGCTCGGGCTGGTCGCCTTCATGCTGGTGACCGCGGCCGGAGAGGAGCTCTTCTTCCGGGGCGCCGTCCAGACCATCGCACTCCAGCTGCTCTCTTCGGCAGCGCTTGCGATCGCCACGTCCACCCTGATCTTCACGGCGCTCCACCTCCGCTCGTCCGTGGTCGGAATTTTCTCCGGAGTCGCCAACGGGGCCGTGCTGGGCCTCCTCTTCTGGGCGACAGGAAGTCTCTGGGCGCCGGTCCTTGCCCATGCCGTCTACAATGTCGGTTTCATTCTTTCCCAGCGGCGCGCGGCCGCAAAGGCGGCGGTAGGGGGCGACGGGGCGGAGCAAGGAGACGCCGGGCTTGCGTAAGCTCGACTCTCGCACCCGCAGCTCCGCAATCCCGCTCTGGGCAAGGCTTTCGTGGCACTGGGAGAACGCGTACCACTACGCTCGGGTGACCTGGGAGGGCGGACGGACGCCGGCCGGGTACGGAAGGCCCCTGGACCGCCGGCGCCCCGGACGGAGGCCGTCGGGATCGACGACTGGGCCTGGCGGAGGGGCCAGCGCAGTGATGCCACCACTGGATCCTGAGGACCCGTAGACCCGACTCCGGCTGCTCCAGGCCGATCCCGGGTGCGAGCGTGTCCGAGCCCCCGTCGCGGAATTCCGCCGGGTGATCCAAGAGCACGACGAGGCCATGCTTTGCGTAGCGAAGTGGCTGGAGCGGTACGGCGAGATCCGGGTGCTCAGTCGCGACCGGTACGCGCCCTTCGCCGAGGCCGGCCGGCGGGCGGCGCCCCGCGCCTTTCAGACGGTCGACCGCTTCCACCTGCCGGTCAATCTCTCGCAAGCTCTGGAGCGCTACTTCGCCCGCGTCGAGGGCCGCATCCGGAAGGCGCTGGAGCATGAGGCCGAAGCCGTGGAGGAAATCCCACCGGCTCCTGCCCTGCGGAGGCCCCAATCGTCGCAACACCCGGGAAGTTCGGCTTGGTGCCCCAGAACGGGAGCTGGTCGGCGGAGAACCCGCCGCCGGCGTGGCTTTTCACGAGCCCGGCGGGGGGACGGGCGACCCGACGGTCACGGTCTGCAACGGGAGGATCTCGCACTTGGCGGACTCGAGGACGCACGGGGCCGGGAGGCCGGCTCGCCTTCATTTTTGCGGAGGGAGAGCGATTGCCCTGCCGGAAGCCGGGGCTTCCCGCGCTCCTCGGCCGGCCCGGCTGGCAGCGGGTCATCCGGTGGTCGGGCGGTCGTGATACGTTGGAACAGCCGGATAGACCCTGTGGTGGGGCGGGTGAGATCCGTCCGCAGCGACCGGGAGGAGGGCAGGGCGGTGTCCGAGGCACTGATCCGCCTGCACATCGAAGAGCTGCCGGAGGGCGTGTTCCTGGCCACGAGCGAGGACGTTCCAGGTCTCGTGGCGCAGGGGCGCACCGTGGCGGAGGCCGTGGAGATCGCGCAGGACGTGGCGCGGAAATTGGCGGAGTCCTACCGCGCGCACGGGGAGCCTCTTCCCCCCGCCCTTCAGCGAGTCTTCTCGGGGCGCGGGGAAGTGGTGGCGCCGGTTGCCGTCGACGCGTGACGGGAGCGCTGGCGGGTTGCCGCTATCAGGACGTAGTGCGGAAGCTCCGCGCCGCCGGTCTTGAACTGGACCGCATGGCCGAGGGCAGCCACGAGATCCGGTGGAACCCCGGTACGAGGCGACGCACGACCGTACCGCATCATCCGGGTGAGCTTCCCGAAGGGACGGTACGGGCCATTGCGCGGGAGGCAGGACTGACCGTAGAGGAGTTCCTGCGCCTGTGATCAGCATGCCGGGTTGCACAGGGAAGGCGTGACAAGAGGGTCAGGAGGCAGCCGGCAGGCCGCGCGGCTTGAGAGGACGCTCGCCTGCGTCTTCGACGAGATCCACAGGCGGCTGGAGACCGCCGCGAGCGAGATGGGGTTCTCGCTGAGCGACTTCACGGTGCCGCTGCGGAGCGGGCGTTGCGCGCCCCGGACAGGCGGGAAGCGGCGCGGCGGATGGACGAGGTGCGGGCTGGGATTGGCGGGCGGCTCGCGGCCGGCGAGCCGCTCGAAACGAGGGACAGGGGCGCCGGTGGCGGCCCCGGGCACTACACCCGTGGCGGTGGAGCTCCCGGCGGCCTTGGCCCGGTTCCTCCCAGGGGAAGGATCCGGCCCGGCGCCGGCGTCATGGGAGCGGGCGCTGGATCGCCCGGCGCTCCGCCTCCGGCCACCGCCCGCCTTCTGGCACCGGGTGAGGAACGCCCTCCGGGCCGCGGCGCGCGACGAGTGGCTGGGTGTTCACGCCACTACGTCGCATGGAGCGCGGGGGTCTCTCCAACAGCCGCCCCCAACCCGTCCGCGATTCCGTCCACGACTTGGGGAAGGCCAGCCATCTTCGAAGGGAGGAAATCCGCCTGTGGCAAGGGATTCCGAGCACGATCCCCTGGGCTTCGCCAGGGGTCTTGGCGAGAAGCTGGTCTTCACGCCGGGTCCCACCGAGGTGGCGGAGGAAGTCCGCGAGGCCATGGCGCTGCCGGTGGCCAACTCGGACCTCGACCCGGACTTCGCCCGGCTCTACCGCGCGACCTGCCGCCAGCTGGGCGAGCTGATGCACACGCGGAACGACGTCCTCGTCCTGGCGGGGGAGGGGCTCCTGGGCCTCGAGGCGGCCGTCGCCTCGCTGGTGGAGCCGGGCGACCGCGTCCTCTGCCTGGCCAACGGTCTCTACGGCCGGGGCTTCGCCGACTTCGCGCGCGACTGGGGAGCGGAGGTGACGCTCTTCGAGGCGGACGACCGCGAGCCGCTCGACGCCGCGGAGCTGGAACGCTTCCTCGCGGAGCAGGAAGGGGGCTTCGCCCTGGCCACGCTGGTCCACTGCGAGACGCCGACGGGGCTCCTCAACCCGGTCGACCGGCTCCTCCCCGTGCTCAAGCGCCACGGGATCCTGAGCGTCATGGACAGCGTCTCGGCCATCGCCGCGGCGCCGCTGGAGGCGGACGCCTGGGGCGCGGACGTGGTGCTGGGCGGCTCGCAGAAGGCGCTCTCCGCCCCGCCGGGGCTCGCCTTCCTGAGCGTCAGCCCGGCCGCCTGGGAGCGGATGCGGCGCCGCCGGCGCCCCATCCCCGGCGTCTACCTCAACCTCTGGCGCTGGCACGAAGAGTGGCTCGGGCAGGGCATCTTCCCCTACACGCCCTCCACCTCCGACGTCTACGCGCTGCACGTGGCGGTCCGCCGCGCGCTGGACGAACCGGAGGCCGAACGCCTCGCCCGCCACGAGCGGATCGCCCGCGCCGTCCGCGCCGCCGTCCGCGCCGCAGGCTTCGAACTCTACCCGCGCGAGGAAGCTTCCTCGCCCTCGGTGACCGCCTGGCTCGTCCCGGAGGCGCTCCGCGCCCGCGAGGCCGAGCTGCGCGACCGCCTCTGGCGGCGCCACGGCGTGATGATGGCGGGCAGCTGGGGCCCGACGGCGGGCCTCGTCTGGCGCGCCGGCCACATGGGCGAGAACGCCCGCCCGGAGAAGGGCGAGCGCTTCGCCCGCGCCCTGGCCGAGCTCCTGCGGGAGGCCGGCTGGACGATGCCGGGCGACCCGCCGGCCGCCTACCGGGCGGCCCTCGCCTAGGGCGCGCCGGCCGCTTCGCGGGCGATGTCTCAGACGCGCCGCCGCTGCCGGGGGTCGAGGAGGTCCCTGAGGCCGTCCCCGACCAGGTTGATGGCGAGCACGACCACGAAGATGGCCAGGCCCGGGTAGTAGGAGAGCCAGGGTGCCGTGGTCAGGTAGCCCTGGGCGGTGCGGAGCATGGAGCCCCAGCTGGGCGTCGGCGGTTGGGTGCCCAGACCCAGGTAGCTGAGACTCGCCTCGGCGATGACCGCGGAGGCGACGCCCAGCGAGGCCTGGACGAGGAGCGGACTGAGGACGTTCGGGAGGATATGGCGGAAGATCTGGCGGCTCACGCTGGCGCCCAGCGCCCGGCTTGCCTCGACGTATTCGCGCTCCCGTTCCGCCAGCACCTGGCCGCGGATGAGACGAATGTAAGCGGGCGCCATGCTGATCCCGATGGCCGTCATCGCGTTGACCAGATTGGGCCCCAGGACGGCGGCGATGGCCAGAGCCAGGATGAGGGAGGGGAAGGCGAGCATGGCGTCGGTCAGGCGGCCGATCACCGCCTCGTCCCAGAAGCCGCCGACGAAGCCCGAGAAGAGGCCGAGGGGCAGGCCGACGGCCACGGCCAGACCGACCGAGACGATGCCCGCCTCCAGCGAGATGCGCGCGCCGTAGATCAGGCGCGAGAGTTCGTCGCGCCCGAGCTCGTCCGTGCCGAGGGGGTGGGCGGGCGAGGGCGGCCGCAGGAGCGCCTGGTAGTCCTGCGCGTAGGGGTCGCGCGGAGCGAGCCAGGGCGCGAAGAGCGCCGTCACGATCAGAAGGAAGACGACCACGGCTCCGAAGGCGGCGAGCCGGTTCCGGGCAAAGCGCCGCGCGAGGGCGGCCGGGCGCTCCATCATGCCCGCAGCCCCCTCGCCGGCTGGATGCGGGGATCGAGCACCGTGTAGAGCACGTCCACGAGGAAGTTGACGGCGATCACCAGGAGCGCCGAGACGAGGACCGCGCCCTGCAGGGTGACGAAGTCGCGGTTGAGGATGCTGTCGACGATCAGCCGCCCGAAGCCCGGGATGACGAAGATGGTCTCCGTGATCACCAGGCCGCCCAGCAGGCCGGCCAGCTGGAGGCCGCTCGTCGTCAGCACCGGGATCAGCGCGTTGCGGGCGGCGTGGCGCAGGACGACCGCGGAGGGCGTCAGCCCCTTGGCCCGCGCGGTCCGCACGTAGTCTTGGCCGAGCACGTCGAGCAGGCTCGAGCGCATCATGCGCATGGTGACCGCCGTCTCGCGCAGGCCTGTCACGACGATGGGCAAGAGCATCGTCTTCAGGTTCTGGAGCGGCTCCTCGAGGAAGGGGACGTAGCCGGAAGCCGGCAGCCAGTGGAGGCGGACGGCGAAGTAGAGGATGAGCAGGAGCCCGAGCCAGAACTGCGGCAGCGAGAGGCCCGCCAGCGAGAGGAAGGTGCCCGCGGCGTCGCTCCACGTCCCCTGGCGGGTCGCCCCCAGGATGCCTGCCGGAACCGCCAGGAGGATGGCCAGAAGGAGCGCGCCGACGGCCAGCTCCGCCGTCGGCGGCAGGCGCTGCGCGATCAGAAGGCTGACCGGCGTCCCGTCGACCAGCGAGCGTCCCAGGTCGCCGTGGAGCACCTGCAGGAGCCAGCGCAGGTACTGCTCGGGGAGCGGCCTGTCGAGCCCCAGGCGGTGGTCGAAGGCCCGCACGGCCTCCGGGGTCGCCTCCGGGCCCAGGATGGTGCGTCCGGGGTCGCCCGGAATCAGGTGGATGAGGCTGAAGACCATGATGCTCACCAGGAAGAGAACCGGGATGGCGAGCATCACGCGCCGCAGGAGCTGGGTCCACATCTTCGATCCCCCGAGGGCGGGGGCCGGCCCTGCCCGAGTCGACGCAGGTGCCGGCCCCTGCCGTCCTTCACGAACTCACTTGCTCAGGTCGGCGGTCCGGATGATCCCGTCCGGAACGTTGACGAATCCCTTCAGCTGCGAGCTGTAAGCCTTCACGTTCTTCGGGAAGTACAGGTAGACGTAGGGCACGTCCTGGTGGACGATCTCCATCACGCGGCGGTAGATGTCGACCCGCTGCGCCATCTCGTTGGTCGCCCGCGCCTGGTCGAGCAGCTGGTCCACCTGGGGATTGGAGTAGGCGGAATCGTTGAGCGAACCGCCCGTGTAGAGCCAGGCGTAGATGTTGCCGTCGGGATCCGGCCGCCCGCTCCAGCCCAGGGCGCTCGCCTGGAAGTTGTGCTTCGTCGAGTCGTCCAGCAGGGTGCCGAACTCCTCCTGCTGGATGTTCATCGTGATACCGGCCTGCGCGAGCATGTTCTTCAACACCTGGGCCACCTGCTGGTTGACCGGCGAGGCGGCGATCTTCAGCGTGAAGCTGAAGCCGTCGGGATGCCCGCCCTGGGCCAGCAGCTGTTTCACCTTGGCCAGGTCGACGCTCGGGACCGCGCCCGAGGCCGCGGCCGCCGGCGTACCCGCCGGGAAGGGCCCGTAGCCGGGGTCGGCGGTCTGGCCGAAGACGACCTTGACCAGCGCCGCCCGGTCGATGGCGAGGTCGACGGCACGCCGCAGGTAGACGTTGTTGAAGGGCGGCTCGTTGACGTTCAGGTAGAGCCCCTGGAAGCCGAGGCCCGGGCCGATGTCGACGCGGAAGGCGGAGTTGGACTGGAGGTCGCCGACCGACTGGGCCGGTACGGTGTCGATGATGTCCAGCTGGCCCGCCTTCAGGTTGACCACCTTCACGTTGTCGTCGGTGACGACCTTCCAGACCAGTCTGTCGGCCTTCGGCTTGCCCTTCTGCCAGTAGTGCGGGTTGCGGACCAGCACGATCTGGTCGCCCTTGGTGCGACTTTCGAACATGAAGGGGCCGGTTCCCACCGGATGCTGGCCGAAGTTGGCCCCTTCCTTCTGGATGGCGGCGGGGGAGCCCATCATTCCCGCCCGGTCGGTCAGGGTGTAGAGAAGCGGGCTGAACGGCTTCGTCAGGATGATGCGGACCGTCTGCTCGTCGACCTTCTGGACGTCCTGGACGAAGGAGAGCTCGGAATGCCGTGCCGACTCCGGGCTCATGTACCGCTTCAGGTTGAAGACGACCGCGTCGGCGTTGAACGGCGTCCCGTCGCTGAACTGGATCCCCTGGCGCAGGTGAATGGTGTAGACCTTGCCGTCGGCGGAGACCTCCGGCAGGCTGGCCGCCAGGACCGGCACCACCTGCAGGCTGGCGTCCATGTCGTAGAGCTTGTCGAAGATGCTGTTCTGGACGTACCGGTCGACCAGCGCGGTCGAACCGGACGGATCGAGGTTGGGCGGGTCGGCGTTGATGCCGATGGTGATCGTTCCACCGCCCTGCGAGGAAGACGCGCCGGTACCCGTTCCCTTCTCCTTCCCAGCGGTGTTCTGGCTGCTACCGCCCCCGCCGCAACCGGCCAAGAGCAGCGCCGCGACCGCGACCGTCACCAGGCCCACCCGGCCCAGCCGCCGCAACATAGGCTCCCCCTCCTTCTTGCTTCGACGGGTCTTCCGAGCCCCGCAACCGGCCGTCCTCGCCCCGCCAGCCGAGCGCGCGACTCAGTTCCTCCGCCGCCCGCCGTACGTGCCCGGTCGCCTCCGCCATCGCCTCGCCGGTCAGCCGGTCGGAGGGGCCGCTGACGCTGACGGCGCCGACGACCACGCCCCCCGACGCGAATACGGGCGCGCCGCAAGCGCTCACCCCGGGTTCCACCTCGGACTCGCTGGTGGCGAAGCCCGCGCGGCGGATCTCGGCCAGGTGCGCCCGCATGGCCGCGGGATCCGCGATGGAGCGCGGGCCGCGCGGCACGAAGAAGGGCGAGGCGAGGTACTCCTCGATCTCCTCGTCGCCGAGGAAGGCCAGAATCGGCTTGTTGGAGGCGCCTGCGTGGAGCGAGGCGTACCGTCCCACCGTCGCCGCGACACGGATGGGGCGAGGCGCGTCGGCGATGGCGACGCAGACCGAGCGGAAGCCGGCGCGGAGCATCAGGACGGCCGTCTCGCCGGTCTGGGCGGCCAGCCGCTCCAGGAGAGGGCGTGCCGCCTCGACGACGTTCAGCCTGCGCGCGGCCACGCGACCGCCGGAGATGAAGGCGGGACCCAGGCGGTAACGCCTGGTCAGCGGGTCCTGGACGACGTAGCCGTACGCGCGCAGCGTGGCCATCACCTTGGAGACGGTCGCCTTGCTCATGCCCGTGGCCAGCGCGAGCTCGCGCACGCCCCACTCGTCCTGGCGGGCGGTGAACTGCTCGAGGAGCCGGAGCGCCCGGGCCAGCGACGTGATGGGCGGAGTCGGCGAGGAAGACACCTCCCTGCGGATCGCGTCTCCTATGCGGAAACCGAGTTCCGGAGGATTTGACGCCCCGTTCGACACGCCTCGTCGGACTCCTGCCGACCCGGGTGTGAAATCGATGCGGAACAAGGACTGACCGGTGAAAGGCGGCCCGAGGGGGTGGACCGGGAGCAGGAGGGGTGCGGCCCCTGCCCTACTCGCCGGTACGCGACTTGGGGAGAGCCTCCGCGGACTGGGCGGGTTGGGCGGGCTGGAGATGCTGCCAGCTTTCCAGCGAGCGGCGGACGTGCAGGCGCGTCAGCTCCTCCGCCAGCGCGCCGTCGCCGACGCGGATCGCCGCCACGATGGCCGTGTGCTCCCGGTGCGCCTGCCGGAGCCGGCAGTCGTCCCGGTAGCCGGCGCGGGCGAAGCTTTCGATGTAGTCGCGCAGGGCCGCCAGCGTCTGCTCCAGGCGCGGACTGTGCGCCATGCGATAGATCTGGAGCGTGAGCGCCACGTTCTGGGCCGCGGCCGCGTCGACGTCGTCGCGCTCCACCGCGGCCTCGGCCTCGCGCAGGAGCCTCTCCAGCTCCTCCAGCTCCTCCGCTGCGTGCCGCTCGGCGGCCAGGCGCGCAGCCAGCCCCTCCAGCAGCTCGCGCATCAGGTAGAGGTCGCGGACCGACTGCTCGTCGAAACCGCTGACCACCATGCCGCGGCGCGGCTCGTAGACCAGCAGGCCCTCGCGCTCGAGCCGGCGGAGCGCTTCGCGGACGGGCGTCCGGCTGACGCCCAGCTGCTCGGCCAGCTCGCGCTCGACGAGGTGGGTCCCCTTGCTCAGGGTCCCGTCGAGAATGGCGGAACGGATGGCTTTGGAGACCTCGTCGACGACGACCGGGAACCGGTCCGCCTCCAAGCGTGGGAGGTTCACCCGCGCTCGCCTCCTCGGCCGCCCCCCGATGGGGCGGCATCCCGACTCTTGCAGGCCCGGCCGAACGCGAAGCCGGCCCCGGAGGGGCCGGCTTGCCGCTGCCGCTTCTGGCGCCGCACAGCGGCCTCCGGCCGCCGGCGTCCTCTAGGCGACCCGACGCCCGTTGATCACGCGCAAGGCGGGCCGGCCTGCCTCGCGCCTCGCCAGGCGCGCGCTCTCGGAGCGCGCCTGGACGAAGCCCATCGCGGCGAACAGCGCAAGGCCGAGCACCGCGATCAGCTCAGTGACCACCACCGTCCCTCACCCCCGAAAGACTGAGTGCGGTTTTTTGACCGATCCCGGTGGTTTTTGAGCCGATCCCGGCGAGGACGCCACGCCGTTCGCAGCGACGCCCACGCGCATAGTGTAAATCCGGCGGAGCCGTCTTCCAAGGGGTGGACGGTATACCGTATGGAGAAAAAGTGACGGCGCGAACTTGCTCGGCCGGCGCGAGGCGGCCCGGGCCCTCCCGAAAACCCTTGCACGCAATCGCCTGTTCGGAATCCGTAGTGTACAAGTAGGGATTCGCTGATAAGGAAAAGGCGCTGCCCGTTTCGCTGCGCATAAACGGAAACCGGCCGTTGACAACGACGAAAAGAGACGCTACCTTCGCCTCAGGCGGACGGTATGCGGCATACCGGCCCTCGAGGTGGCGCCTCGGGGCCGCCCGCAGAGACGGTGGACGGAAGATCCGCAGCAACGGGTTGAGCCGCACCGGTCAGGGCGGAACCGCGGTGCGGCCAAGGGGGAGGGAGCTGGCATGTCCTCCGCTCAAGCGGCCTTGCCGGCCGCGAACACGCGCATCGTCAACCGCTGGTGGCAGCTGGTAGCCGGCATCATCGCCATGATGGCGATCGCCAACCTGCAGTATGCCTGGACGCTCTTCACCACGCCGCTCCAGTCGAGCCTGCACGCCTCGCTGGCCGCCGTGCAGGTGGCCTTCTCGCTCTTCGTGCTCGCCGAGACCTGGCTGGACCCCGCGGAGGGCTATCTCGCGGACCGCTTCGGTATCCGCCCGCTCATGCTGGCGGGCGGCTTCCTCGCCGGCCTGGGCTGGATCGGTGCGGGCCTCGCCCACAGCCTCTGGGCGCTCTACTTCTGGTACGCCCTGGGCGGCGTCGGGGCCGGGACGGTCTACGCGACGGCGATGGGCAACGCGCTCAAGTGGTTCCCCGACCGCCGGGGACTGGCAGCGGGCATGACGGCGGGCGCCTACGGCATCGGCACGGCGATCACCGTCGCCCCCATCGCGGCGATGATCGCCTCCAGCGGGTACCAGCACGCCTTCATCGTCTGGGGAATCATCCAGGGCGTCGCCGCCATGGCGGCAGGCTACTTCATGGTCCAGCCGCCGAAGGGCTGGATGCCGCCCGGCTGGGCCGAGCGCGAAGCCGCGCACGTCCAGCGGGTGACCACGTCCAAGGCGGATCTGACGCCCGCCCAGATGTTCCGGCAGGGATCCTTCTGGCTGCTCTACCTGATGATGACCCTGATGGCCTTCAGCGGCCTGGTGGTCACGGCGCAGATCAACGACATCGCGCAGCAGTATCACGTCGACAAGGTGGTCGTGGCCTTCGGCCTGACGGCGGTGGTCCTGGCTATCCAGCTCGACCGGATCCTGAACGGGCTCACCCGTCCCTTCTGGGGCTGGGTCTCCGATCACATCGGCCGCGAGAACGCCATGTTCATCGCCTTCGCCATCCAGGCCTTGACGATTCTGGTCCTGATGCAGCTGATCGGCCATCCCGTCTGGTTCATCGTCCTCTCGGGGCTGGCGTTCTTCTCCTGGGGCGAGATCTTCTCGCTCTTCCCGGCGGCGGTGGGTGACCTCTACGGCCGGACCTGGGCGACGACCAACTACGGCTTCCTGTACACGGCCAAGGGCGTCGCCTCGATCTTCTCCGGGCCGGTGGCGGCGATGGCCGCGGTGGAGAACGGGAGTTGGGTGCCGGTCTTCTGGGCCATGGTGATCGCCAGCGCGGTGGACGCGATCCTGGCGCTGGTCTGGCTGAGGCCGCTGGCCAGGCGGACCGCCGAGCAGGCGCGGCAGATGGTGGAGATGACGGCCCCGGCCGCTGGCCGGGCGGCCTCGCACTGACCGCACGGGGCGGCCTCGGGTCGAACGGGGGAAGTTCGGGGGAGCCGGCTGCGGGCGCGCTCGTCGCGCCGGTCCGCCACGCAGGGGCCGGCTCCCCGCCGGCGCCAGCCACGCCGGGAAGGGATTGCAAATGGTATGCCGTATACCAACTACGGCCCCAATCGGGCTGGGTGAAGGGGGGAGAGCGAGTTGGCTAGCGGTTCGGTCGACGTGACATACCGCGGGATCTTCCAGAAGATCCTGGCGGGCAACATCGTCAAGACGCTGGTCAAGGCGTCGCGGCACTCGGGCAAGATCGGCGGCACGATCTCGCGCTACTCGGACTCGCCGGAGCGGAACGGGATCCCGGCGAAGCAGTTCGCGGTGATCGCGGAGAGCCAGGACGAGCTGCACGTGGAGATGGCCAAGTACGAGCCGGACAACATCCGGCTGATCGCGGCGCTGGACGACACGCTGGCCAAGGGGCACGAGTCCTGGGCCTGGTACGGGATCCGGCCGATCCACCTGGGCCTGCGCGAGGGGGGCGCGCTGCTGGTGGTCAGCGAGCACGAGCGCGCCAAGCTGCTGGAGTTCATCCCGCGGCTTCCCTTCGAGTGGCGGCTGGCCATCCTGCCGGGGGAGAAGTCCTTCTCGGGGCTCTGGGTCTACCACGACGACGGGACGGAGTTCCGGGTGCTGGGGGCGATCGCGCGGCTGATCCCGGAGGTCGTCGGGCTGGAGGAGCTGGAGAAGGAGGTGGGCAAGGGGCCGAAGGCCGAGCAGCACCTCGACTGGCTGCGCCAGGGCTACCGGGAGGTGCAGGTCGGCACCGTGCCGGCGGGGGTGGGCGCCCCCAACACCTACGAGCCGGTGAAGCTGCCCGAGTGGACGGAGATGGCGGAGGCGATCATCGTGCCGGCGGCGCCGCGCGGCGGCCGGCAGGAGGCCTTCAAGAAGTTCACGACGCGCTCGGAGCGGCCGGTGATCGACTTCGACGTCTGCACGCAGTGCAAGCAGTGCTTCGTCGAGTGCCCCGACTCGGTCTTCGAGCTGACGCCGGAGGGGTACTACAACCCCGAGTACGAGGCGTGCTGCGGCTGCGGCATCTGCGCGGAGGTCTGCCCGGTCGACGACTGCATCGTCATGGTCGACGAGCTGGCCTTCGCGGACAACCGCGACCTGTACGAGGAGTGGAAGGCGGATCGGGCGGCCTACCGCCAGTTCTTCCAGGGGCTTCTGGAGCGGGAGCGGGTGACCGCGCGGTCGAGCCGGAGGAAGGTGAGCGCCTGATGGCGATGACGGAGGTTTCGCGGAGGTTCGCGCAGCACGAGGAGCTGATCACGGGGACGGAGGCGGTGGCGCAGGCGCTGCGGCTGGCCGACGTGGACGTGATGGCGGGCTATCCGATCCGTCCCTACGACAGCGTGATGTCCTCGGTGGCCAAGATGATCGCCAACGGCCAGATGGACGCGGACTTCATCGTGGCCGAGAGCGAGCACTCGCAGTTCGAGATCGTCAAGCACGCCTCGGCGACGGGGGCGCGGGTCTTCGTGGGCTCCTCGGGCGTGGGCTGGATGTACGCCATGGAGGCCATCGTGGTGACGGCGGCGCTGCGGCTGCCGGTGGTGGCGCTGGTGGGCAACCGGGCGCTGGACGACCCGGGCGCCTTCGGCGTGGAGCACAACGACGCGCTGATGGTGCGCGACTCGGGCTGGCTGCTCTACTGGGTGGCGGAGGGGCAGGAGGCGCTGGACGCGACGCTCTTGGCCTACCGGGTGGCGGAGGACGCGCGCGTCTCGCTGCCCTGCGCGCTCTCGATGGACGGCGCCTTCCTGACGCACTCGCAGCACCTGGTGCTGGTGCCGGAGAAGGATCTGGTGGAGGCCTTCCTGCCGCCGTACGACCTGAAGAAGCGGCGCTTCCACCCCGACAACCCCATCTCCATCGCGCCCCAGTACAACGAGGACTGGGTGATGGAGACGCGCAAGCAGTCCGACGCGGCCATGCGCCGGGCGCGCGGGGTGATCGCGGAGGCGTACGCGGAGCTGAAGCGGCTGACGGGGCGGGGCGATCCGGACCCCTTCGTGGAGACCTACCGGGTCGAGGACGCCGACTACGTGCTGATCGGCATGGGGACGGTGGCGATGCCGATCAAGGTGGCGGTCGACCAGCTGCGCGAAGAGGGCAAGCGCGTCGGCTTCCTGCGGATCAAGTGGTTCCGTCCCTTCCCGGACGAGGAGCTGAGGCGCTTGCTGCACGGGCGGAAGGGGGTGGGAGTGGTCGACCGCGACTACTCGTACGGTTCGACGCGCCACGGCGGGGCGGTCTACAACGAGGTGCGCAGCGCGCTCTACGACCTCGAGGACCGGCCGCCGGTGATCGGCTTCATCGCGGGCCTGGGCGGGCGCGAGGTCTCGGTGGACGACGTCTTCCAGATCGAGGCGAAGCTGGAGCAGGCGGCCGCCGGCGACCTGGGGGCGGAGAGCGCCCACTGGATCGGCGTCCGCGGCCCTGTGGAATAAGGCGTTCGGCCGGGAGGTGGAAAGGAAGATGGCGATCACGCAGACGCGGCCTCAGGAGCGGCCGGAGCTGGCGCCGATCCGGACCATCCGCGACGTGCCGGTGGAGGAGTTCTACACCTCCGGCCACCGCACGTGCCAGGGCTGCCACTCGGCGCTCCTGATGAAGTACCTGGCCAAGGCGGCCGGGCCCAGGACGGTCACCATCGGCGCCACGGGCTGCATGTACGTGGCCAACACGAGCTACTACGCGACGCCCTGGGTGATCCCGTGGATGCACACGCAGCTGGGCGCCACCGGCTCGGCGGTCATCGGCGCCGCCGCCGGCTACGCCGTCCAGCAGCGGAAGGGGAAGCTGGCGGAGGAGCCGATCAACGTGATCGGCATCGCCGGCGACGGCGGCGGGGCCGACATGGGCCTCTCGGCCATCTCGGCGGCGCTGCAGCACACGCAGTACAACGTGCTGATCATCCTCTACGACAACGAGTCCTACGCCAACACCGACATCCAGGCTTCGGGCAGCACCCCCTGGGGTGCGGTGACGGCCTTCACGCCGAGCGGGACGGTCAAGCGCATCACCCAGGACCGCTGGAAGAAGAACACGCCGGGGATGCTGGTGGCGGGCCATCCCGAGGCGCGCTACATCGGCTCGGCCAGCGCCGCCTTCGGCGTCGACGTGATGAACAAGATCCGCACGGCGCTGCGCGTGGGCGGACCCACCTACCTCCACGTCCACGACGCCTGCCCCAAGGGCTGGGACTTCGATCCGCGCTACTCGCGGGAGCTGGGCCAGCTGGCCGTCGAGTGCGGCATCGTCCCGCTCTGGGAGGTGATCGAGGGCGAGCTCCAGTACAACGGCATCACCCGGCAGATCGTGGAGGGCCGGCGGAAGCGGAAGCCCGTCCGGGAGTACCTGATGCGCCAGGGCCGCTTCGCCCACTTCACGGAGGAGGACGTCGACTACTTCCAGGCCAAGGTCGACGAGATGTGGGAGAAGTGGATCCTGCCCGGCGTCCTGCCGGTGCAGGCGCTGCCCGAGGGGCTGCCCAAGCCCGGCCGGCGCGCGGCCGGCCTGGCGGACGGCGCCGGCGCGGCGGCGAACGGCGCGGTGGCCCCGTGAGGCGGGGCGGCTGAACCGCCGGGCCAAGCGGAGACGGCGGCGAGCGGGGCGGCACGGGCGGCCGGGCAGGGCGCCCGCGCCGCCTCGACTGCGTGTTGCGCGACCTCCGCCAAGCCGGCCGCACGACGCCGGGGATGGTGCACCGGCTCTCGGCGGTGCAACGGCTCTCCGCAGCGCTCGGGCTGGCAGGCGTGGGAGAATGGACCTGAAGGCTGCCGGAGCGAAGGAGATGGCCGGCGAGGGAGTTCGTTCCGGGCGGCCGGACGAGCCGGAGCCAACCGCGGAGGTGGGAACCATGGTCCGAACCATGCGCGCAGCCCAGCTGGTCGAGTACGGGAAGCCGTTGGAGGTCCGCGAAGTGCCGCTGCCCGAACCCCGGGGCGAGGAGGTCCTGGTCCGCGTCGGCGGCTCGGGGCTCTGCCACTCCGACCTCCACCTCATGAAAGGCGAGATCCCCATCCTGCCTTACCTTCCTTTCACCCTGGGCCACGAGAACGCCGGCTGGGTGGAGGCCACCGGCGAGGGCGTCCGCGGGCTGGCCAAGGGCGAGGCGGTCGCCGTCTACGGGGGCTGGAGCGAACGGCCCGACCGCTTCACCTGGTCGGGCGAGGAGCAGCTGACCGACATCCGCAAGTGGGGATCGGCGCGCCCGGCGGCTACGCCGAATACCTGCTGGTGCCCAGCTACCGCTACCTTCTGCCCCTCGACGGCCTCGACCCGGTGGAGGCGGCACCCTTGACCGACGCCGGTCTCACGCCCTACCGGGCCGTGAGGAAGCTCCTGCCGCGCCTCTACCCCGGGAGCACGGTGGTGCTCATCGGCGTGGGCGGGCTCGGCCAGTTCGGTGTGCAGTACGCCCGGGCGCTGGCGCCCCGTTGCACGGTGGTGGCCGTCGACGTCGACCCCCGAAAGCTCGAGATCGCGCGCGAGCTGGGCGCCGACCACCTGGTCCAGAGCCGCGAGGAAGATCCGGTGGCCAAGGTGAGAGGGCTGACGGGCGGCGAGGGTGCGCAGGGCGTCATCGACTTCGTCGGCTCGGACGCCACCATGGCCCAGGCCTGGGCCATGGCCGGCCGCCTGGCGCGCGTGGCGATCGTCGGCCTGGCCGGCGGCAAGCTGGAGTTCAACGCCGCGCTGGTCAACGAGGCCGAGCTGACCACCAGCTGCTGGGGGAGCCTGCTCGAGCTGAGCGAGGTGCTGGAGCTGGCGAGGCGCGGCGTGGCCCGCCCGCGCATCCGCAGGGTCGGCTTCGAGGAGATCAACGAGGCCTTCGACGACCTTGCCCACGGACGCGTCGAAGGGCGGGCCGTGCTGGTCCCCGCCTGACGGCGGCGGCGCGGGCGGCCCCGGCGGGCGGGGCGGCGACCGGGGCGGCGGCCGGGGCGGCGACCGGGCGGGGCGGAGGCGCCCCGCCCGGCCCGTGGCGCGCCGCCGGAGCGGCCGTTGCGCCGGCGCGCCTCAGGGCTGCATGGCGCCGGGCACCACGTAGCGGAAGAAGAGCCCGATCAGGATCAGGTAGGCGAGCAGGACCACCGTCCAGCCCAAGTTGTGACGGATCACCTCGCCCTCGTTGCGCACCAGGCGGCTGGTCGAGACGCCGACGCTGGCCGTCTGCGGGGCGACGGGCTTGCCGATCTCCGAGCCCACCGAGTTGAGCGAGGGCAGGAGGAGCGGCGGGAAGCGGAGGAGGTTCCCCGCCACGGCTTGGATCTGGCCGAACATGGCGTTGGTCGAGGTGTTGCTGCCCGAGAGGGCGACGCCCACCCAGCCCAGGACCGGCGCCAGCAGGACGAAGGCGGGGCCGACCTTGGAGAAGCTGAAGGCCAGCGAGGCCGCCATGCCCGAGTAGTTGAAGACGTAGGCGAGGCCGAAGATGAAGAAGGCGACCAGCAGGGCGCCCCACATCTGGCGGAAGGTGCGAGCGAAGACCTGGCCCAGCGTCCGCCCCGAGGGGCGCAGGATGGCGGTGATGACGAGCCAGCTGGCCAGGATGGCGGTACCGCCGTTGAGCGGCGTGAAGGCGAAGGCAGCCGCGACTTCCTTCTGCGTCACGGAGGAGATCGCCGAGGTGGAGAGCTTGAAGAGCGCCAGCGAGGGCAGGTGCGACCAGGGGCCTGTCCAGGCGACCACCACCACGATCAGCACGATGTAAGGAAGCCAGGCGCCCAGCGCCTCCCGCGCGCGGCTGCGAGCGGCCGGCGGGTCGGCCGGATCGACGGCCGCCGTACCCGGGGCGGCCCCCGGCGCGGAGCCGGCCACCACGGCGACCGGAGCGTCGGCGTCCCGGGCCAGCGGCACGCCGCCGAAGCCGCGCACCACCCGCGGCCGCCAGAGGCGGAGGAAGGCGTAGAGGACCCAGAAGGAGACCAGCGAGCCGGTCAGGTCGGGCAGGAAGGGGCCCACCCACTGGGAGACGGGGTACTGGCCGGCGACGTAGGAGAGGGAGGCCACCACCGCCAGGGGCCAGGCTTCCTTGAGACCCTGCCGGCCGCTGACCAGGTAGATCAGGATCCAGGGCGGCAGGAGCGCCAGGACGGCCACCAGCTTGCCCACCGAGGCCGAGAGGACCAGGGGGTCGAACTGCGTGACGGTGGCCAGCGCCAGGATGGGCGCGCCCAGGGCGCCGTAGGAGACCGGCGCGTTGTTGGCCAGGGCGGCCACCCGGATCGCCTCGAGGTCGCTGATGCCGATGCCGACCAGGATGGGCGCCACCACCGACCAGGGGTAGCCGAAGCCGACCAGCCCCTCGAGGAGGGCTCCGAAGGACCAGGCGAGGAGGATGGTCTGCACCCGGATGTCGGCCGTCGCCTCGGCGAGGATCCAGTTCTTGAACCGGTCGAAGGTTCCCGTCAGGACCAGCGTGTTGAAGATGACGAGGCCCCAGAAGGTGATCCAGTCGATCACCCACGTGCCCTGCAGGGCGCCGTAGAGGTAGGCCTTGAGCGTCCCGGCCAGCGGTGCGCGCCAGACCAGGACGGCCAGCGCGACGGTGACCAGGCTGCCGATCAGCGTGGCCAGCCAGGCGGTCATGCGGAAGACCGCCAGGAGGAGGAGCAGCGCCGCCAGCGGCACGAGCGCCGCGACGACGGTCAGGCCCAGGCTGCCGGTGGGATTGAGGATCTGCGCGAACACCCGTGCACCTCCTTGCATCCGGGACTAGACGGGGAGGACCTTGCCCGGATTGGCCAGGCCCTTGGGATCCCAGACCCTGCGCAGCTCCGCCTGGAAGCGGAGCTCCTCGTCGCTGTACATCAGGCGCATCTCCTCCCGCTTCTCGATGCCGACGCCGTGCTCGCCCGTGATCGACCCCCCTTCCTCCACGCAGGCGCGCAGGATCTCCGAACCGGCGCGAACGGCGCGCTCGCGCTGGCCGGGAAGCCGGTCGTCGAAGAGGATGAGGGGATGGAGGTTGCCGTCGCCGGCGTGGAAGACGTTGGCGATGCGCAGACCGAACTCGCGGCCGATCGCCTCCACGCGCCGGAGGACGCGGGGGAGCCGGCTGCGCGGGATGACGCCGTCCTGGACGTAGTAGCTGGGCGAGAGGTTGCCCATGGCGCCGAAGGCGGTCTTCCGGTTCTGCCACCAGAGGTTCCGCTCCTCGGCCGTGCGGGCGACGCGCACGTCCTGGACGCCGTTCCGCCGGCAGACGGCGGCGATCCGCTCCGCCTGCTCGTCGAGCCCCGCCTCGAGGCCGTCCACCTCGACCAGCAGGACGGCGCCGCTCTCCGGCGGGTAGCCGACGCGGTAGGGGCCCAGCTCGACGCCCTCCATGGCCAGGCGGTCCATCATCTCCATGGCCGCCGGGAGGATGCCGGCGGCGATCACGTCGGAGACGGTCTGGCTGGCCTCGTCGGGCGAGGGGAAGAGGGCGAGCACCGTGCGCACCGCCTGCGGGCGCCTGACGAGGCGGACCACCGCCTCGGTGGCCACGCCCAGCGTGCCCTCGGAGCCGACGAAGAAGCCGGTCAGGTCGTAGCCCGGCAGGTCGGGGGCGGCCCCGCCCAGGCGGAGCCGCTCGCCGCGCGCGGTGACCACCTCCAGGCCGAGGACGTGGTTGGTGGTGACGCCGTACTTGAGGCAGTGGCTTCCTCCGGAGTTCTCCGCCACGTTGCCGCCGATGCTGCAGGCCACCTGGCTGGAGGGGTCGGGCGCGTAGAAGAGGCCGCAGGGGGCGACCGCCTCCGTCAGGGCCAGGTTGGTGACGCCCGGCTCCACCCAGGCGCGCTGGCTCTCGGGATCGACGCGCACCACCCGGCGCAGGCGGACGAGGTCGACGATCACGCCGCCCCGCTCGGCCACCGCGCCGCCGGAGAGGCCGGTGCCGGAGCCGCGGGGAAGCCAGGGGACGTCGTGTTCGTCGAGGAAGCGGATGACGCGCTCGGCTTCCTCCCGGTCGTGGGGGAGGACGACCGCCTCCGGCTGGCCGGCGAAGACCGTGTTGCCGTCGCACTCGTAGGCCAGGAGGCGGCGCGAGCCGGCAAGAACCGAATCGGCGCCGACGATGGCCGCCAGGCCGGCCACCACCCCCGGGGGCAGGCCCGGGACCGGGCGGGAGGCCGGTGTGCTAACGCCTGCCGCCATGCTGCGGCACCTCCCCGGCGCGATAGGCCTCGTCCAGCAGGACCACCGGGTGGACGACGCGCACCGGGCGGCCTGCGCGCCTGGCGCCCAGCGCCATCTGCAGCGCGCAACCGGGGTTGCCCGTGGCCACCACCTCGACCCCCTCGGGCAGGTCGGCCGCCTTCCGGTCCATCAACCGGAAGGCCATCTCGGGCCGGCCCAGGTTGTAGACGCCGGCGCTGCCGCAGCAGCGGCCGGGATCGCGCATCTCCACCAGCTCGAGGCCGGGGATGGAGCGGAGCAGCCGGCGCGGCGCATCCCTCACCCCCATCACGTTGGCCAGGTGGCAGGACTCCTGGTAGGTGACCCGCAGGGCGTTTCCGGCGTCCCCACCGGCCCGCCCCGCCGGCGCGCGTGGCGCCTCCCAGCCGTTCCGGGCGAGCAGCTCGCTCACGTCCGCCACCCGCCCGGCCAGACGTCGCGCCGGTTCGGCCCAGGCCGGCTCGTCGCCGAGGAGCTCGGGGTACTCCAGCAGCGCCGCCCCGCAGCCGCCGGCGGTCGTCACCACCCAGTCGACGCCGCGCTCCAGGGCGGCGGCGAAGAGGCGGACGTTTCGCCGCGCCAGCTCCCGCGCGGTCTCCCGGTCGCCCTCGTCGCGGTGGAGCGCACCGCAGCAGACCTGCTCGCGCGGCACCTCCACCTCGTAGCCGTTCCGGGCCAGGACGCGGAGGGCGGCCTCGTTGACGCCGGTGAAGGCCACGTCCTGGATGCAGCCGGTGAAGAGCGCCACGCGGCCCCTGCGCCGGACGCCGTCGCCGGGCGCGAGGCGCGGCGCCCGCTCGCGCAGCGTCCAGCCGCGCACCTCGGGGAAGACCGACTCCAGCTCGCGCAGGTGCTCGGGCAGCAGCCCGAGGAAGCCCAGCCGCCGCAGGAGCCGCCGCAGCCCGCTCCGCTGGTAGAAGCGGGCGAGGCGCGCCAACGCCGCCCAGCGCTCCGGGCGGGGGATGAGCTGGCGGAAGGCGAGCCGCCGCCACCAGGAAGCGCGCCGGTGGGGGCGGATCGCGCTCCGCGCCTCCTCGATCAGGGCGCCCACGCGCACGCCCGAGGGGCAGACGACCTCGCAGGCGCGGCAGTCCAGGCAGGTGTCGACCGGCTCCGTCAAGGCGGGGTCGTCGGGCCCGATCCGCCCTTCCGCCGCCGCGCGCAGGAGGTAGACGCGACCCCGCGGCGAGAGCTCCTCCAGGCCGGTTTCCTGGTAGGTGGGGCAGGCGGGCAGGCAGAAGCCGCAGTGGACGCAGGCCTCCCAGGGTGCCCGCCCGCCCCCGGCCGGTTCGACCGGCTGCCTCTGTTCGCTCACGGCCACCCTTCAGATCCCTCCCACGAAGCGCCCGGGGTTGAGCACGCCCCGCGGGTCGAAGCGCGCCTTGACGGCGCGCATCAGCTCGATCGCCGGAGGGGGCGTCCCCCAGGCCGGGAAACGGCCGCGGAGCCCGTCCGGCGCCTTCTCCACGACCACGGCGCCGCCCAGCGCCTCCGCCGCCTCCCGCCAGCGCCGGAGGAAGCCGGACCAGCGCGCGAGCGCTTCCTCCTCCTCCGCGGGCGCGGCGAAGAGGCGGAGGACGCCGTGCCCCGGACCGGCCACCAGCGCCGCCTCCAGGCCGGACTCGGCCGCGGCGAGGAGGAGCGCCGGAAGGTCGGCCAGCGTGGCGCTGGCCCGCACGACCAGCGTCGCCCCGGCCGGCAGGCGGCGGTGGAAGGCGCGCCAGAAGGCGTCCGACGCCCCGTCCTCCAGCCGCTCCAGGGCGAAGCCGCCGGGGGCCGCCCCGCCCGGCCCGCCGGCCAGGAGGGCGATGCGCTCCCGCTGGTAGGCGACCTCGGGCGCGTCGCCCTCCAGCGCCACGGCCAGCGTCGTGCGCGCCGGCAGGCCGAGGCGGGCGGCGGCGCGCGGGTCGAGCAGCTCCAGGGCGGTGGGCAGGAGCTCCGAGGCGATCCGCCGGCGGCCCAGGTCGAGCGCCTCCGCCGGGTCCCGGACTCCCACGAGGAGCGTCTCGCGGCGGGCCGGAAGAGGGCGGACGCGCAGCCAGGCCTCGGTGAGGACGGCCAGCGTGCCCAGCGAACCGATCAGGAGGCGCATCACGTCGTATCCGGCCACGTTCTTGACCACCCGGCTGCCGTTGTGCATGACCCGCCCGTCGGGCAGCACGAAGCGGACGCCGGTGGTCACGTCGCGGGGCGTTCCGAAGGCGAGGCGGCGGGCGCCGCTGGCGCCCGTGGCCAGCAGGCCGCCCACCGTCGCTCCCGGTGCCGCCACCGGCTCGACCGGGAACCACTGCCCGTGAGGCGCCAGGAAGTCGTTCAGCTCGTCCAGCGGCGTACCCGCCCGGACGCGGACGACCAGCTCCTCGGGCGCGTATTCGACCACGCCGCGCAGCCCGGCCAGGGAAAGGAGGAGGTCGCCGGCGCGGGGCGGTTCGCCCAGCCCCCACTGGCTCCCGCCCCCCTGCGGCAGCACGGCCAGGCCCTGCGCCGACGCCTCCGCCAGGGCGCGCGCGACCTCTTCCTCGCTCGACGCCAAGATCCGCCTGGGCGGGGAGGGCGCGACGGCTCCGGCGGCCGCGCGAGGCCGCTCCCCGGGTCGCTCCGGCTGCTGGTCCAGCGAAAGCCGCTCCATGCCTCCACGCTCCCCAGCGCCAGGGAAGGCGAGCAGGTCCGACGCGAACCTGGATGGAAAAGTGGGTGGGTGACCGGTTTTGTGATGCGGAACAATGTTTCTTGTTGTGGAAGCGATCTTAGGCGCAGTCAAGGCCGCATGTCAACAGGTCTTTCCCGCACCCGCGAGGGGAGGCGTGCGAGATGGTGACGAAAGAGGCCGAACGGGTCCAGGCGGTGGAACGCGCCCTCGATCTCCTGGAGCGCCTGGGCCGCCATCCGCAGGGCGCGGCGCTGGGCACGCTGGCCGCCGAGGTGGGCCTGCACAAGAGCACGGTCCACCGGCTCCTGCACACCCTGGCCGGGCGCGGCTACGTCCTCCAGACCGAGCAGGGCGCCTACCGCCTCGGCCTGCGCCTCGTCCAGCTGGCCAGCGCGCTGCTCGAGGGCCTCGACCTGCGCGCGGAGGCGCGCCCCTTCCTCCAGGAGCTCCTCGACCGGACCAACGAGGTGGTCCACCTGGTGGTGATGGAGCAGGGCGAGATCGTCTACATCGACAAGCTGGAGGGTAGCCAGACCGTGCGCATGCACTCCTCCGTCGGCAAGCGGGTGCCCGCCCACTGCACCGCGGTGGGCAAGTCGATCCTGGCCCACCTGCCGGAGGCGCAGCTGGAGCGGATCCTGCGCGAGAAGGGGCTTCCTCGTCACACCGCGCGCACCATCACCGACGCGGCGGAGCTCCGCCGCCACCTGGAGCAGGTGCGGGCGCAGGGCTACGCGCTCGACCTCGAGGAGAACGAGGAAGGGATCGTCTGCGTGGCGGCTCCCATACGGAACCACGCGGGGCAGGTCGTCGCCGCCATCAGCGTCTCCGCCCCCGCCATGCGCATGGGCGAGCGGCGGACCGCCGCGCTGATCCCCCTGGTGCGGGCGACGGCGGAGCGGATCTCGCGGCGTCTGGGGGCGGCTCCGCTTCCCGGGGCCGCGGCGGCAGGGGGGTGGAAGCCGGAGGGCGAATAGGTACGATGCGGAACGTCATTCCGTAATGTGAAACGACGGGAGGGGGATAGGCGATGGCCATGGCGCAGCGCGCGCTTCCCGAAGGGGTGGAGATCCGGGCGGAGGTGACGCCCGCCTTCGCCGAGATCCTGACGCCGGAGGCCGTCGCCTTCGTCGCCCGGCTGGAGCGGGAGTTCGGAGGACGCCGCCTGGAGCTCCTGGAGCGGCGGCGCCGGCGGCAGGCGGCCTTCGACGCGGGGGAGAGGCCCGGCTTCCTGGAGGAGACGCGGGGCGTGCGCGAGGCGGAGTGGACGGTGGCGCCGGTGCCGGCCGACCTGCAGGACCGGCGGGTGGAGATCACCGGCCCGGCCTCCGACCGGAAGATGGTGGTCAACGCCTTCAACTCCGGGGCCAGCACCTACATGGCCGACTTCGAGGACGCCAACTCGCCCACCTGGGAGAACGTGATCCAGGGCCAGATCAACGTGCGCGACGCCATCCGCCGCCGGATCGACTTCACCAGCGAGGAGGGGAAGCGCTACCGGCTCGACGAGCGGGTGGCGACGCTGATCGTCCGCCCGCGCGGCTGGCACCTGCCCGAGAAGCACATCCGGATCGACGGCCGGCCGGCCTCCGGCGCGCTGGTCGACTTCGGCCTCTCCTTCTTCCACAACGCCCGCGAGCTCCTCGAACGGGGGAGCGGCCCCTACTTCTACCTGCCCAAGATCGAGAGCCACCACGAGGCGAGGCTCTGGGACGACGTCTTCACCTTCGCCGAGCGCGAGCTGGGCCTGCCGCACGGGGTGACCAAGGCCACCGTGCTGATCGAGACGCTGCCCGCCGCCTTCGAGATGGACGAGATCCTCTGGGAGCTGCGCGACCACTCCGCCGGCCTCAACTGCGGGCGCTGGGACTACATCTTCAGCACCATCAAGACGATGCACGCCCACCCGGAGTGGATCCTGCCCGACCGCGCCCAGGTGACCATGACCGTCCCCTTCATGCGCGCCTACACGCAGCTGGCCATCCGCACCTGCCACCGGCGGAACGCGCACTGCATCGGCGGCATGGCGGCGCAGATCCCGGTCAAGGACGACCCGGAGGCCAACGAGCGCGCCTTCGCCCTGGTCCGCGCCGACAAGGAGCGGGAGGCGGGCGACGGCCACGACGGGACCTGGGTGGCCCACCCCGGCCTGGTGCCCGTGGCCAAGGAGGTCTTCGACCGCCTGATGCCGGGTCCGAACCAGATCGATCGCAAGCGCGAGGACGTCCACGTGACGCCCGAGGAGCTGCTCCGCGTGCCCGAGGGGACGATCACCGAGGCCGGCGTGCGCAACAACCTGAGCGTCGCCGTCCAGTACATCGCCGCCTGGCTCGGCGGCCGCGGCGCCGTCCCCATCTTCCACCTGATGGAGGACGCGGCCACGGCCGAGATCGCCCGCACCCAGCTCTGGCAGTGGCTCCATCACCCGAAGGGGATCCTGGACGACGGCCGCAGGGTGACCGGCGACCTCCTGGAGAAGCTTCTCGACGAGGAGATGGCGAAGATCCGCTCCGAGGCGGGCGAGGAGCGCTTCGCCCGCGGCCGTTACGAGGAAGCGCGGCAGATCCTGCACGAGCTGACGTTCCAGGAGAGCCTCCCCGAGTTCTTCACCCTGGCCATGTACGAGCGGTTGCCCTGACTGGAAGGGAGGCGACGAGGCGGGTGTCCGGCGGGTCCGGCGCCGCCCCCGGCGGCGCCGTCGATCTCTTCGTCAGCTGCATGGTCGACCTCTTCCGGCCCGAGGCGGGCGTCGCAGCGGTCCGGCTGCTGGAGCGGCGCGGCCTGACGGTCCGCTTTCCCGAGAAGCAGACCTGCTGCGGCCAGTTCGCCTTCAACGCCGGCCACGACCACGAGGCGGCCGAGCTGGGCCGCCACCTGGTGGCAGCCTTCGAGGAGTCGGGCGACGAGGCGCCCGTCGTGGCGCTCTCCGGCTCCTGCGCCGCCATGGTCCGCGCCGAGCTGCCGGAGCTCCTGGAGCGGGAGGCCCGCGCGCGAGGGGCGAGCGACGCGGAGGCGGCCTCGTGGCGGAGACGGGCGGAGCGTCTGGCCGCGCCTTCCCCGCCGCGGCCGCCGGCCTCTTCGCGGGAGCCGTCCTGCTGGCACCGACCGCCGCCGTCACGGCGCTCTTTCGGCCCGTGGCTGCCACATGCGCCGGCTCCTGGGCGTGCGCGAGGCGCCCCTCCGCCTCCTCCGGCGGGCGGGTGTCGAAGCACTCGAGCCGCCGGCCGCCGACCAGTGCTGCGGCTTCGGAGGCCTCTTCTCGCTGGTGGAGCCCTCGCTGGCGGCGGTGATGGCCGACGTCAGGCTGGCGGACGTGGCCGCGACGCGCCGGGCCGGCGCCGCGGCGCTGGTCAGCGCCGACCTCGGCTGCCTGCTCCACCTGGGCGGGCGGCTGCGGCGCCACGGCGACCCCCTCCCGGTCGTCCACCTGGCCGAGCTCCTGGAGCTGGCCGAGGAGGGGGCGCTCGACCCGGCCGCGCTGGCGGCGGCCTCCGCCCTTCCGCCGGCTGGCGCAGCCGGCTCGGCGGTCGAGCGCGGCCGTGCGGAGTTCGCCCGGGGAGGCGGGAGCCGATGAGCGGGAAGCTGCCGGAGGCGCCCGCACCCTGGCCGGTGCGGCGGAGCCGCGCGCTCCTCGCGCCGCGGCTCCGCGAGGCGGCCACGCGCGCCGCGCGGCGGCTCCAGGGCCAGAAGGAGGCGGCCTGCGCCGCCTACCCCCAGGGCGAGGCGATGCGTCGGCGCGCGGTGGAGGCCAAGCGGCGCGCCCTCCGCCGGCTCGACGCGCTCCTCGCGCAGCTGACCGAGCGCGTGGAGGCGCGGGGAGGGCACGTTGTCCGCGCCCGGTGGCCCGAGGACGTGGCCCGCTACGTGCTGGAGGTGGCGAGGCGGCGGGGGGCGCGGCGCATCGTCAAGTCGAAGTCGATGACCACCGAGGAGGTGGAGCTGAACGCCCACCTCGAGGCCGCCGGCCTCGAGGTCCGGGAGACGGACCTGGGCGAGTACATCGTCCAGCTCGCCGGCGAGCGCCCGGCCCACATCCTCGTGCCGGCGGCGCACAAGAGTCGCGCCGACGTCCGCCGGCTCTTCGCCCGCGAGGCCGAGCGCACCGGCGAGACGCCGCCCGCCGGCGAGAGCCCGGAGGAGCTGACCGCCTTCGCGCGGCGCCGGCTGCGCCAGGAGTTCCTCGAGGCGGAGATCGGGATCACCGGGGGCAACTTCCTGGTGGCGGAGACGGGGACGCTGGTGCTGATCACCAACGAGGGGAACGGGCGGATGGTCACCTCGCTCCCGCCCGTCCACATCGCGGTGGTCGGCATCGAGAAGGTGGTGGCCACCTGGGAGGAGCTGGCCGACCTGATCCAGCAGCCGCCGCTCAGCGGCGTCGGCCAGCGCCTCACCTCCTACGTCAGCCTGCTGAGCGGCCCGCGCCGGCCCGACGAGCTGGACGGGCCGGAGGAGTTCCACCTGATCCTCCTCGACAACGGGCGGAGCGAGCTCCTCGGCACCGACTTCGAGGACGTCCTGCGCTGCATCCGCTGCGGCGCCTGCCTCAACGTCTGCCCGGTCTTCCGCGCCGTCGGCGGCGGCCACGCCTACGGGAGCGTCTACAGCGGTCCCGTCGGCGTCGTCCTGACACCGCTTCTGGCCGGGCTGGAGAGCGCGCCCGAGCTGCCCGAATCGCTCTGCAGCATGTGCCACGCCTGCGGCGAGGCCTGCCCCATGGAGATCGACCTGCCGGGCCACATCCTCCGCCTCCGCCGCCAGGAAGCGGCCCGGGGCCTGGAACCCCGCGGCTTCGCCACCGCCCTCGCGCTCTGGGCGCGGCTCTGGTCCACCCTCGCGGGCTTCCTCCTCTCCGCCCGGCTCGGCCGGCTCGGCCAGGGGCTCTGGCGGCGCGAGGGCCGCCTGACCGGGGGGCCCGGTCCGCTCTCCGCCTGGTTCGTGGGGCGCGACATGGCGCCGCTGGCGCCGGAGAGCTTCCACGAGTGGTGGCGCCGCCGGGGTGGGGCGCGATGACGGGCGCCGAGCTTCTGGAGAGCTTCCGGAGCCGCTGGGAGGGGCTCGGCGGGCAGGCCTTCCTGGCGCAGGAAGGGGTGGAGGGCGTGCGCGCGGCCTGCCGCGAGGCGGTCCGGTGCCTGGCCCCCCCGCCGGAGGCGGCGCCGGGATCCGGGATGCCGCTGGCGCTCCTCTGGGACGATCCGGAACTGGAGGTGCTCCGTCTGGACGAGGTGCTGGAGGCGGCGGGCTTCCGCGCCTTCCTCTGGCGGGCGGAGGCGGGAGAGGAGGAGCCCGGGCAGGCGGCCGCCCGCCTGCGCGGGATCGCGGCCCGGGCCGCGCTGGGCGTCACCGGCGCCGCCTGGGCGGTGGCCGAGACGGGCACCCTGGCGCTCTACTCGGGCCGCGGCACGGGCAGGCTGGTCAGCCTCCTGCCTCCGGCCCACCTGGCGGTGCTCCGCCGCTCGCGGCTGGTGGCCACGGTCGGCGAGGGCTTCCGGATGCTCGCCGGGGAGGAGGCCAGGCGCGGCGACCTGCCCTCGGCGGTCAACCTGGTCAGCGGCCCCAGCATGAGCGCCGACATCGAGGGCGAGCTGACCACCGGCGTCCACGGGCCGGCGCGTGTGGCCGTGGTGATCGGGGAATGGTGAGGGGCCCCCGCCGCCTTGCCATGGGTCGCGGGAGGGATGCGTGCGGGCAGGCTCGCCCGTGTGCAGGTCGTGGCGATCGGCCGGCCGGGCGACGTGGTGAAGGACTAAGGAAGTCCCGGGCCGGCGGGCCCGTCGCCCGCCGGCCTCTCCGCTCCCGCCCGGACTACGCCCCCCGGCCGAGCTCCCGTCACCACCACCAGCGCGTACCGGACGAGGGATCGAGCCAGTGCCGGACCCCGTCGAGGGCGCCGCTCCGGGCGAGGTCGAAGAGCGTCGGCAGCTTCGCCTGCATCCATTCGGCCAATCCCAGCGCGAGCGCCAGGGACCAGAGGAGCCAGAACGACCAGCGCTCGCGCACGCCCCAGCGGCGGAAGTCGGCCCGCTCCCACCATGCGAGAAGCAGCATGAGCAGGAGGAAGGCCATGTCAGCTCCGCCCTCCCGGGGGCAGGGAGGGGGAGGGGGCGGTCCGGGCGCGGCCCGGCCGCCCGCCTCGCCCGGTTCCTCCGGTTCGCCCGCGGCGCCCGCTTCGCCCGCGCAGCACGGCGCCCGACCAGACCAGGAAGGGGAGGAGAATGCAGAGGGCCAGCGCGACCCACGGCCAGAAGATGAAGACCCAGATCTGGAACTCCGCTGTCGAGCGGAACTCGACGGCGGCCAGGACGCCGGTCAGCGCGGCGCCGGGCAGCGTGAGCGGGCGGTACTCCTCCAGCTGCAAGAGGTCGGCCAGGGCGAAGACGAAGGCGAAGGCGACCAGCGCCAGCTTGGTCAGGCCGAGCGCGAGCCAGGCGGCGACGGCCACCGCGTCGAGATGGGCGAGGAACTCGGCGACGGAGATCATGCGCGCCGCCTCGAAGACCGGTTGCGGCAGCGAGGCGGCCAACGGGCCGAAGAGCGCCACCGTGACGGCGGCGGTCAGTGCCAGCAGGACGGCTCCCGCGAAGAGGCCGGCGGCCGCGGCGAGGAAGGCGCCCTTCCGGCCGTCGCCCCGGAACGGGAGCACGTAGGCCAAGGCGAAGACCTTGGCGTAGAAGGAGGCCGGCTGGACGGCTCCGGTCCAGATCGGAGTCCAGCCGTGGCCCAACACGGGCAGCAGGTAGTCCGGATGGAGGTCGCGGAGCGAGCCGGCGACGAGCAGGAAGAGGAGGACGAGGCCGATCGGCAGGAGGATCTCCGCCCAGCGCGCCAGCGTTTCGATGCCCTGCCGGAGCACGGAGACCGGAGCCAGGAGGACCAGGAGGACGACCACGGGGAGCGGTGTGCGCGGCAGGTTCTCGCCGTGGACCGCGTCGGTCACCTCGCGGGTGACGACCACGGCCAAGAGGGCGAAGAGAAGGACGGCCAGGGCGGCTGCGACCCGTCCGAGGAGCGGCCCCAGCGCCTGGCGGGCCTGCTCCGTGAAGGTCTGTCCGGGGTAGCGCCGATCCAGGTCCCAGAGCAGGACCAGGGGGATCAGGCCGGCGGGCAGCGCCAGGAGCGCGGCGAGCCAGCCGTCCTGCCCGGCCAGGAGAGCCAGGGCGCGCGGCAGCGTCAGGATGGCGGTCGGCGCCACCACGGCGAAGCTCAGGAAGAGGAGTTGCAGGTCGCTCAGTCCCCAGTCCTCGCGCATTCTCGCCAGCGTTCGGCCTCCAGCGTCCTAGCGGGGCAGTTGCAGGCTTTCCACGAGGCGCCCGGGCGAGCGGACCACCGCCCGGACGCGGATCTCGACGGGCAGGCTGCGGAAGATCTGCGGCCAGCGGGTGTAGACGCGACGCCAATAGGCCGGCTGCCGGCCGGCGAAGAGGCGGCCGAAGTCGTAGACGTCGGCGCCCATCCGGCGGGTGGCCGCCAGGGCGGCGAGGGCTCGCCCGCGGATCTCCCTCGCCAGGCTCTCGCCCAGCTGGCGCAGCAGCTCCGGCCGTCCCGGGTCGAGTTCGCCCTCGTGAACCTCCTGGATCGTGTCGTCGACCTCGATGTCGACGCGGACCGACGGCCGCTCTCCCGCCAGGAGAACCCGGCGCCGGACCTGCGCGCGCTCCACGAGGACCGACAACGGCCGGCCCCGGTAGGGGAGCGTGATCGTGCCGCCGCTTCCCAGTCCCTCCAGCCAGAGCGCGCCCCGCGTGAGGCGGCCGTCGAGCCAGCCGACGAGCTTTCCGCCCACGAAGACGCCGGCGCCGTCCAGGGCGGGGTTGGCGGGGAGGGTGACACGGCGCTCCGCGCCGGTCGACGGGGAGGCCGGCGACGGTCCGGGCCGGGTGACGGCGAGCGCCGGCATCAGGAAGCCCCGGCCCGCCTCCCGCAGGCGGATCGCCGCCTCGAAGGCGCGGAGCCTCGGCGCCAGGTTCTTGCGCAGCTCCTGGTAGATGTTGTCCGCGGGGATGTCGCGGTAGGGAGGGGCGACCGCCATGAGCGGCGCAGCCTCGCCGCGGGCGACGAGAAGGTCGGTGCGCAGCCGGCTCTCCCGGTTGCGGACCAGGAAGTCGACCACCTCGCCGATACCCCTGCGCGCCAGCGCCTGCCCGACGATCAGCAGCCGCGTCTGTCCCCAGAAGAGGCGGCTGGCGACCTGCTCGTCCATGCGCGAGGCCGCCTCCGCCAGGGTGGCTCCGGTGGCCGAGAGAACGGCCACGCTGGGACCGCCTCCCGCGCCTCCGCCGCCGGCTCCGCCTCCACCCGGCGAAGGAAGCGACTGGGGCAGGACCAGCTGGACGGTCAACCGGTAGCCGCCGGGAACCGCGTCGACGGCGGCGGCGGCGATGAAGCCGCGGTCGATGATCTCGACCCGGTCCCAGCAGCCGCCCGCCAGGAAGGGAACGGCCAGCGCCAGCAGGAGCGGACCGAGACGGCCTCGCCATCGCTTCCCCGGCTCCGGCTCCCCGCCCATCTGCTCCGCCTCAGCGGGGGCTGTGGAAGGTGCCTGCGCCGGCCGGCGGATGCGGCCGCTGGCCGCGGGGAACTTCCACTTTCCAGTACGGCTCCAGAAGCCGCGGCCGCCGGCCGGGCACCCAGTGCGGCAGGCGAAGCAGGGTGTCGCCCAGGCCGTGGGGCGTCAGCGGAGCCAGCGGCGCGAGGTAGGGGATGCCGAGGGAGCGGAGCCCGCAGAGGTGGCCGAGGATGAGGGCGAGGCCGACGAGGACGCCCGGCACCCCGAAGAGGGCGGCCAGGACCATGAGCGCGAAGCGGAGCAGGCGGACGCTGGTCGCCATCTCCCAGCTGGGGAGAGCGAAGTTGGCGATGGCGGTGACGGAGACGACCACCACCATCGGCCAGCTGACCAGGCCGGAGGAGACGACCGCCTGGCCGATGACCAGCGCGCCGACGACGGAGAGGCTGGTGCTCAGCTTGGGCGGCAGGTGCGTTCCCGCCTCCCGCAGCGTCTCGAAGGCCAGCTCCATCAGGAAGGCTTCCACCACCGCCGGGAAGGGTACGCTGACGCGCGTCCGGGCGAGATAGAAGGCCAGGATGCCCGGCAGCATCTCCGGGTGGAAGACGATGACGGCGATGTAGAGCGCCGGAAAGACCAGCGCGAGAAGGGCCAGGCCGATGCGGAGCAGGCGGAGGAAGGAGGCGATCCAGTAGGAGCTGTAGTAGTCGTCCGCCGCCTGCAGGAAGCTCCAGAAGGTGACCGGCAGCACGAGCGCGTCGGGCGAACCCTCCACCAGCACGGCCAGACGGCCCTCGTTGAGCGCGGCGGCGACGGTGTCCGGCCGCTCCGTGAAGAGCGCCGTCGGGAAGATCGTGTACGGATCGTCCGCCGCCAGCTCCTCGATGTAGCGGACGTCCAGGATCTGCGGCAGGCGGATGGAGCGGAGGCGGCGCCGCATCTCGTTGACCAGGGGGTCGTGGGTCAGCCCCTGGATCCAGAGGAGGCGCACCTCCGTCGCCCGGAACTCGCCCAGCACGAAGGGCTCGACGCGCAGGCGCGGATCGAGGACGCGCCGCCGGACCAGCGAGACGTTGGTGGCAAGGTCCTCGACGAAGGCCTCGCGCGAGCCGCGCATCGACGTCTCTTTCTGGGGGTCGCCGACCTGGCGGTGTTCGTACCCCCTGGCGGCCAGCGCCAGCGCCGGCGGTTGGCCCGGCATGAGGAGGAGGACCCGTCCCTCGCCCAGGAGGCGGACGGCCTCGTCGACCGCCTTGACGGGCTTGGCCTCGGCCGCGTGGCCCTCGACGTGCGCCCGGGAGATGGCGCCGAAGATCTGGCTGTCGAGGATCTTCGTCTCGACCATGGAGGAGAGCCAGATCAGCCGGCCCCTGCCCCTCCCCGGAAGCCGGACGGTGCGCTCGGCGTAGTCGGCGGTCAGGTGACCCCTGCCGCCCATCAGCGTCCGGATGAGTCGGGCGTCCAGGTCCGGGTGGCCGCTCAGCCGGCGGTGGCGGCTCAGCTCCCAGAGGAGCGAGAGCTCCAGAGAGGCCGCTTCGTTGGCCAGGTCGCTCAGCTGGTGGAGCCGGGTCACTTCGCGCCGGAGAGGTGCGAACCGTTCGCTCGCCAAGACTGTTCCACCTCGCCCGGTCCTCACTCTCTCACCGCTCACCGGCCGCTATGCAGGCGATGCGCCGGCGCGTGGCGCCGCGCGGAAGGTGAAGTCAAGGCGGGCGCGAATGGGTAGGCAACTTACGCGCCGGCACTCCGGGCCGGTGCTCGGACGGGGAGTGATGGGGGTTGCCATCGGTGCGTCGGGTCGGCCGCCGGACTCTTCTTCCTTCTCCTTCGCTGTGGGTCGCCGTTCTCGCGGCGCTCCTCCTGCTGACCGCCGCCTGCGGGGGCGGGGGCGGTGCGGCACCGGCCGCCGGTGGCGCGAGCGGTCAACCGGCCGGCAGCTCGGGCTCCTCCGTCCAGGGCCCGGCAGGCCAGACGGGGTCGGCCGTCACGCCGGCGCAGCCGACCGCCCCGGCGGTTCACATCCTCGAGCCCTTCGCCAGCTCGACGGTCCCGCAGCAGTTCACCGTCCGGCTCGCCGTGGACAACTTCAAGCCGGGCGCCCAGCAGGACGGCTTCATCGTCGTCCAGCTGGACGGCAAGACCGTGGCGACGACGGACCAGCTGCAGGTGACGGTGAAGGCGAGCCCCGGCACCCACGCGCTGGGCGCCATGCTCGTCGACGCCCAGAGGAAGCCGGTCCCCGGCACGGCGGCGCAGGTGAACGAGGCGATCACCGTCAAGTGAGCGCCCGGCCGCAGGCGCGCGGCCGGCCTTCGCCCTCGCTTAACGCCCCGGACCCCCGTTGCGATGGAAGGGGGTGAGGGGTGAGGCGGGATGGCGGAGGCCGGCCCGGCCGTCAGGGAGGCGGCCGAGAGGGGCGAGGCGGCAGCCGACCGGCGCAGGTTCCGCTGGACGCTGAGGGCCAAGCTGATGGCCAGCTTCCTGGTCGTGGACCTGCTGGTCCTGGTGGTAGGGGCGGTGGCCGTCGGCGGCCTTCGCGCCGAGGCGTCCAGCTACGCACTCGTGGTCGACCGGGCGCAGCAGATGGAGCTGGCCGCCTGGCAGCTCAACCAGGCGGAGACCGACGCCGAGCGCTCCGTCGCCATGTACCTTCTGACGGGCGATCCGAGCTACCAGTCGAGCTTCGAGACGGCGGTCAGCCAGTCGGACGCCGCCGCCCGGCAGATGGCCGGCCTGGCCACGACGGCGGAGGAGCGCCGCCAGCTGGGCCAGCTCCAGGATATGCGCGCCGCCTACCACGCGGAGGCCCGGCGAGTGCTGGAGCAGGGCTCCGCCATCCGGCCCGGCGACACGGTGGCCATGGTCGGCCAGACGTCGACGCTTCACTCGCTCCGCGTCGTGGTCAGCCAGTTCGCCGACGGGCTGGTGTCGACGGCCACCCAGGAAGCGCGGCGACTCGAGGGGGCGGCCGAGGCGACCACGCGGAGGACGACGGAGGCCACGGCCGTGGTGACGGTGGCCGCGATGCTGGTCGCCCTGGCTGCGGCCTTCTGGCTCTCGCGGCTCTTCTCCACACCCCTTCGCCAGTTGGCCGAGGGAGCGCGGCGCGTCGGCCATGGCGAGCTGGACCTGGGACCCGTGACGATCCGCAGCGACGACGAGACCGGCGACCTGGCGCGGAGCTTCGCGCGCATGGTCGGCGATCTGCGTTCGGTCCTGGCCGAGGTGCGGGCCAGCGCCGAACGGCTGGCGGCGACGGGCAGGGTGCTTCTCGGTTCCAGCGACGAGACGGCGCGCGCCGCCGCCGATATCGGCGCCGCCATCACGAGGGTGGCGGCCACCGCCGGCAGCCAGGCCGAATCCGTGGAGAGCGCCGCCCGGGCGGTCGCCCAGCTCCGGGAGGCGATCAACCAGATCGCGGTGGCGGCCGAACGCCAGGCGACGCAGGTGGAGGAAGCCTCGCAGAGCCTGGCGGCGCTGGACCAGGCGGTGTCGGCGATGGCGGAGAGCGGCGAGGAGGCGCTCTCCAGCTCGGGACGGGCGACGCAGTCGAGCCGCGAGGGCGGCGAAGCGGTCTCGGCCACCCTGGCCGACCTCGCGCGGGTCCGCGAACTCTCGGCCGCGGCCACCGCGGCCGTGCAAGAGCTGGGCGAGCGCTCGGAGCAGGTCGGCCGGATCGTCGAGACGGTGGCCGGCCTGGCCGAACAGACCAAGCTGCTGGCGCTCAACGCCGCCATCGAGGCGGCGCGGGCGGGAGAGCACGGCCGCGGCTTCGCCGTGGTCGCCCAGGAAGTGCGGGCGCTGGCGCAGCGCTCCGCCGAGGCGACGCGCGAGATCGGCGACATCCTGGCGAGCATGGCCGGCGGGGTGCGCGGCACCTCCGAGGCCATCGCCCAGGTGGACGAGCGCCTGCGGCGCGGCGCGGCCCGCGTCGACCAGGCGCAGGCGGCGCTCGGCGCCATTCTGGCCGCCATCGAGCAGACCGACGCCGCCATCCGCTCGATCGCGGCCCGGAGCGAGGCGGCGCGGCAGAAGGCGGCCGAGCTGAAGACCGTCATGGAAGGCCTGGCGGCCATGGCGGAGGAGAACGCCTCCGCCGCCGAGGAGATGGCGGCCAGCGCCGGCGAGGTCGGCCACGTGATGGGCTCGCTGATCGGCGACAGCCAGGCGACCGCCTCGGCGAGCGAGGAGGTCAGCTCGGCCGTGGAGGAGCTGGAGGCGTCGAGCCAGGAGGTCCGCCGGACCGCCGCCGACCTGGCGGCGCTGGGCGAGGCGCTGCAGGCCCAGCTGGGCCGCTTCCGGCTGGAGCGGGAGGCGGAGGAGGCGGCGGCCGCTCCGGCCGGCGGCGAGGCGCCGGCGGCTTCGCGGGCTTCGGTGCGGCCGGCCTGACGCCGCTGCCGCCCGGGTGCGGCATGCCCGGCCCCGCGGCCCGTCACCCGGCAGGAAGCGCCCCCCGCTTCAAGATCACCCGAAGGTGGGATCCCCCGATCACCAGGGGTGCGATGACGCGCAGGCCTTCCTGCCCGCTACCCTCGGGAGCGAGGTTGCCGCGCCGCCCGGCGCGTGACGACGCGGCGGGTCGCCCGGAAGGTGAGCGCCATGGAGATGCCCGCCCTCTTCCCGCTCGGGGGCTGGTCCGCCGGCGCGGAGCCGGCGCGCCTCGGCCCTGCGGTCGCGCTCGGGCTCCTCGTCGCCCTGGTCGTCTGGGCCACGGGCCGCCTCCTCGCGCGGTCGGAGGCCTGCTTCCACATGCGCGAGCTGGGGCGGATCGAGTCGCTCCTGGACCAGGAGCTGCTGGTGGAGCACCGCTGGGTCACCTGGGTCTACGCCGGGCTCGACGACGAGGGCCGGGCCCTCTACCGGCAGGTGGCGCGCGAGGAGCGCTTCACCGGCCGTCTCCTGCGGGTGGAGGTCGGCGAGGCCGGCGGCGCGGAGGCGGACGGCCCCCCGGATGCCTCCTCGCTCTACGGGCGCCGGCTCATCCTGCGCTTCGAGACCGACGACGGCCCGCGGGCCGTCTGGGTGGACGGCTTCGGCGGCGTGGAGGCCGGCGGGGAGAGCCTCGTGGTGCTGCAAAGCGGAAGCGACCCCTTCCTGCTCCTCCTCCGCAGGGCGCTGCCGCTCGCCGCGGCGGGCGAGCGCTCCGGCCGGCCGGGCGCCTGAGCTAGGCCGCGCCGCCGCGCGCGACTCCGTCCGTCCCGCCGGCCTGCCGGCCTCCTCCCAGCAGCGGCTCCAAGAGCCGCGTGAACTCCATGGGGATGACGAACTTCGTCCCCTGGCCCTGGGCCATGCTGCGCAGGACGTCCAGGTACTCCAGCGTCATGGTG
>JASBVS010000021.1 GCA_029960955.1 Bacillota bacterium | reverse complement strand
CCACCCGCGAGTAGACGAGGAAGTCGATGCCGATGGGCGCGTTGTCCTTGGTGATCGACGTCTGCTTGGGGATCTCCAGGAAGCGCTCGCGCAGGTCGACGGTCACCGGCCTGTCCACGATCGGGATGAGGAGGACGAGCCCCGGACCGCGCTGGCCGATGCACTTCCCCAGGCGGAAGACGACCAGCCGCTGGTACTCCGGGACGATGTGGATGGTCGCGCGCGCCACCGCCACCACAACCACCAGGACGAGGAGGAGCAGGATCAGGCTGACGACCGACATGCCTCCCACCAGCCTTTCGCCCGTTCTCGGGCCGCTGCGGCGTTCATTCGCCGTCTGAAAGGCTCCTGCCTGCAGGGCGCACCTCCAGCGTCAGACCGCGGACGGCGACCACCTCCACCTCGCTGCCCGGGGGGAGCTCCCGGGGCGCCGCTTCCTGGTTCTGGTCCCCCTCGGCCGGGGGAACCAGGACCGCCCGCCAGTCGCTGCCCCCGACCAGGACCAGGCCGGTCGGCTCCTCGCCGCGCCGCCGGACGCTCTGCACGACGCGGCCGCGCAGCCCGACCAGGCCGGTGGCGCCCAGCGCCAGGGCCGGCTGGCGGGTGTGGCGGACGAGCCAGCCCACGGCGAGGCTCGCCCCCAGCGAGACGAGGACGAGACCGCCGACCAGCGCCGGCGCCGGCGACAGCACGGGGGCTCCGGGAATCCCGGAGGAGGGGAAGAGAAGGAGCGCGCCGAGGACGAAGGCGAGGGCGCCGGCGGCGGTGACGAAGCCGTGCGCCTGCACCTTCAGGTCGACGAGGAAGAGCGCCAGCCCCACCAGCACCAGGAGAAGCCCGACGGCGCTGGCGCTGAGGAGCTCCAGACCGAGGAGCCCGAGGAGCGCGGCGATGCCGCCGAGCACCCCGCTGACCAGGTTGGGGTGCGCGAACTCGGCGACCAGCGCCCAGAAGCCGAGGGAGAGCAGGAGCAGCGAAAGGTTGGGATCCGCCAGGAACTCGGCCACCTGCGTCCACCAGGGGACCGGCAGGAGGCGGAGCGAGGCGCCGGCCACCTCGAGCCGGACCCGCCTCTCGCCCCCCGGCGTGCTCACCAGCGCCTCCCGCCCGTCGAGCTGGCGCAGGAGGTCGGGCAGCGAGGCGGCCACGGCGTCGACCACGTGCTGGCGGAGCGCCTCCCGGGCCGGCAGGGAGACGGCACGGCGGACGGCCTCGGCCGCCCAGGCCGCGTTCCGCCCGTTCCGCTCGGCCCAGGCGGTGATCATGGCCACCGCGTCGGAGGTGACCTTCGCCGCCTCGGTCGGCCCCAGCTGTGTGCCGCCGACGCCCACCGGGCTGGCGGCGCCGATCTCGGTGCCGGGGGCCATGGCGGCGAAGTGGGCGGCGTAGGCGAGGAAGGTGCCCGCGGAGGCGGCGCGGGCGCCGGGCGGGTAGACGTAGACGACCACCGGCACGCGGCTGGAGAGCATGGCCTGGGCGATCTGCCGCATGCTCTCCATGCCGCCACCGGGGGTGTCGAGCTCGAGGACGAAGGCGGCCGCCCCGTCGCGCTCGGCCTGCCGGATCCGGCCCGTGATCAGGCCGGCGCTGACCGGGTCGATGGCGCCCCGGAAGGGCAGCACCTCCACCAGCGGCCCGGGAGGGGCGGCCGCCCCGGCAGGCCGGGCGGGCGACGGCAGGCCCGCGAGCGCGAGGAGCAGGAGGCCGGCGGCGAGCAGGCGCGCCGGCGCCGCCGCGGGAGGGAGGCGGCGGCCGGCTGCAGGGGAGCGAAGGGGAGCGGGCACGGGGCTCACTTCCTTCCGAGGGCGGGACGGGCGGCCTCGCTCGGACGCTCGATCCGGCGGGGAAGGGGGAGCCCGGCCTCCTCCAGCCGGCGGCGCAGGTCGTCCAGCCGGTCGCTGCGGACGACGAGCCGGCGGGGGTCGAGACGGCCGTTGAAGCAGGGGGCCAGGCGCGGATCGGCCAGGAGCCGGTCGGCCAGCTCTTCGCCCGCGCACTCCAGGAGAAGCACCTCCAGGAGCTGCACCTGGCCCCAGCGGCCCGTCCACTCGCTCAGCTGGAAGCGGACCGCGTCGGGGAGCGGCGCGCTGGCGTGCGCCTCGATCCAGTCGAGGAGGGCGTCCGGCTTCCAGCCGCGCTCCAGCGCCCGGCGCAGGGAGGCGGCGGTCAGGCGGTAGGCGGTCACCCGGTCGACCCGCCGGCGCTCGCCCAGCAGCTCGAGCCGCGCCAGCACCGCCGGCGCCAGGAAGGGCGGCGCCAGGGCCTCGCCGGTCGGCAGCAGGTGGAAGCGGGAGTCCGGCTCGTAGACCGTCGGCGCGGGCGCTTCCTCGAAGAGCGTACGCGACGGCGGCGCCAGGCGGACCGCGGCCTCCTCGGCTCCCTCGCGCCCCGCCCGGGGCGGCGCGGGAAGCAGGCCGGCCTCCAGCACGCCGACCTGGGCCAGGGTGAAGAGGAGGACGCTCGCCGCCTCGTAGCAGGCTTGCAGCTCGAAGGGCTCCAGATAGGGCACGCAGGCGCGCAGCCAGCGCGCCGGTGCGAACCAGCGCTCGCCGGCCTGGAGGAGGAGCGCCCGCAGGATCTCCACCCGCCCCTCGTGGCGGGCGAGGCCGCCCAGGCTGGCGGCGAGGACGGCCTGCCAGACCCGCTCGGGCGGGTTGGACTCCAGCCGGGCGATCCAGGAGGGCGAGGCGAGCAGAAGCTCGCCCGTCTCCTCGGCCAGGCCGGTCGCCAGGGCGGCGGCGAGGAGCGGCCGCAGCTCGGGCTCTTCCTGCTGGAAGGGGATGGCCAGCAAGCCGGCGTCCAGCCCCGGCCGGGCGAAGGCGTCGAAATGGCGCCAGGCGGGCGCGCTGGCGGCCAGGGGGGCGGGGTCGAGGACGCCGGCCAGCCGCTGGGCGTCCCGCTTGTAGAGGCCGCCGGACCTGCGGAAGCGGGCGGGCTGGCACTCGAGCTCGCCGGCCAGGCGGACCAGCTCGGCCACCGCCAGCGCGCCCCGCGAGGCCGCCTTCGCCTCCACCGCCTCCCCCTCCACCAGGAAGCGGGCCTCCGCGGGGAGTCGCTCGTTCCGGGCGACGGTGGCCAGGAGCCCGAGCGGGACGGCCTGCTCGGACGGGAACCAGTACCAGCCGCTGTACGCCGGATGCGCCCGGCCGCGGAGGAAGCCCTGCTCGACCAGCTCCCGCAGGGCCGGTTCGACCGCTCCGCGCGGGGCCCCCTGCCGTTCCAGCAGCCGCGCCACCTCCGCGCCGGGGAAGCCGCGCGCCGGCGTGATCCAGGCGGCGGCGAAGAGGACTTCCTGGGCGAAGGGGGAGAGGCGCCGGAAGCGCGCCGCCAGCTCGGGCATCCCCCGGGAGGAGGGCGAGGAAGGCGTCACCGCGGCTCCCCCCGCGGCCGCCGCTCGCCGGCCCCGCCGCCCGCGCGACCGCCGCCGGGGAAGGGGAGGAGGCGCGGGAGAGGCTCCCGCTCTCCCGCGGGCGTCACCGGTGGCACCGGCCCGTCCGCTTCCTCGCCGGCGCCCGCCGCCTCGGCGCGCAGGATCCGGTAGCGGTAGCCCTGCTCCGCCAGGAAGCGCTGCCGCCGCGCGGCGAACTCCTGCTCCACGGTCTCGTGCGAGACCAGGGCGTAGAAGCGGGCGGAGCGGCCGTCGCGCTTGGGGCGGAGGATGCGGCCCAGGCGCTGCGCCTCCTCCTGGCGCGAGCCGAAGACGCCCGACAGCTCGATGGCGACGCTGGCCTCCGGGAGGTCGACCGAGAAGCTGGCCACGCGGGAGACCGCCAGGGCGGGCAGGCGCCCCTGGCGGAAGTCGTCGAAGAGCCGCTCGCGCCGCCGCTGGGCCGTGCGCCCGGTCAGCGCGGGGATGCCCAGCCGCCGCGCCACCTCGTCGACCTGGCCGACGTAGGCGCCGATGACCAGCACCCGGTCGCCGCGCGCCACGTGTTCCTCGACCAGCTGCTGCGCCAGATCCGCCTTGAGCGGGTTCTCCGAGGCCAGGCGGAACTGCTCGCGCGGCTCGGCCAGCGCGTAGCGCTCGCGCCAGGCGCGCTCCACGGGCACGCGGATCTCGACGCACTCGGCCGTGGCGATCCAGCCCTGACGCTCCAGCTCCTTCCAGGGCAGGTCGAAGCGCTTGGGCCCGATCAGGCTGAAGACGTCGTCCTCGCGCCCGTCCTCGCGCACCAGCGTGGCCGTCAGGCCGAGCCGCCGGCGGGCCTGCAGCCCGGCGGTCAGGCGGAAGAGCGGCGCCGGCAGCAGGTGCACCTCGTCGTAGATGATCAGCCCCCAGTCCTGGGCGTCGAAGAGGGCGAAGTGCGGGTAGTCGCCCTGGCGCCGCTCGGTCAGGATCGAGTAGGTGGCGACGGTGACCGGGCGGATCGCCTTCCTGTCCGCCGTGTACTCGCCTACCGCCTCGGGCGGGAGCGTCGTCTTGTCCAGGATCTCCTGGATCCACTGGCGCACGGCGGTGGTGTGGGTGCAGAGGACGAGCGTCCGCGCCTGCGCCCGCTCCATCACCGCCAGGCCGACCATGGTCTTGCCCGCGCCGCAGGGCAGGACGACGACGCCCGAGCCGCCCTGCGGGCCTCCGCCCGCCCAGAAGGCGTCGGCCGCCGCCTCCTGGTAGGGGCGGAGGGCGAAGGGGCGTCCCGAGCGCGTGCTGGAACGGAGCCGCAGATCCAGCCGCTCGCCCGGCCGGTGGCCGGCCAGGTCCACGACCGGGAAGCCGCTCCGCAGCAGCGCCTGCTTGAGGAAGCCCCGCGCCGCCTCCGGCACCTCGACGCGCCGCGGATCGACCCGCGCTCCCAGCTGTTCCTTCACCCGCGCCTGGCCGAGGAGCTCGTCGAGGAGCAGCGGATCGTCCGCCTCCAGCAGGAGCCGCCCGGCCTCGCGCAGCAGCTTGAGCCGGCCGTAGCGCGCCATCGTCTCGCGCACGTCGACGCGCACGTTCTCCGGCAGGGGGAACTTGGAGTACCGCTCGAGCCCCCGGAGCACCTCGTCGACGCCCAGCCCGGCGGCGGCCGCGTTCCAGAGCGAGAGGCTGGAGATGCGGTAGGTGTGAACGTACTCCGGGCTTCGCTCGAGCTCCGCGATGCGGCTCAGGAAGTCGCGCGCCGCCTCAAACTCCGGGTGGTTGACCTCCAGGAGGACGCTCCGGTCGCTCTGCAGGATCAGGGGCCGCTCGGGGTGGTAGCCGCTACCCCCTTCGGCCATCGGTCGCCTCACCCCCGCGCTGTCCGCTCTCGTCCCGGCGCTGCAGGCTGTCGAATCGGACGGGCCAAGCTTCGGCGAAGGCGGGGAAGCTCCTCCTTCGACCGGCCCGGCGGCGGCCGGGGGCGGGCCGGCCGGCGCGGCCGGCTCAGACCACCTCGCGCAGGCGGCCGGTCCGCACGTCGTAGACGAAGCCGTACACCTCCTGCTTGTGCGGGACGAAGGGGCTCGCCTGAATCCGCGCGATCGACTGGCGCAGGTCGCGCTCCAGGTCCTGGAAGGCCTCGAAGGCGAAGGGCGGCCGGATCCCCACCTCCTCTTCGATCCGGCTGCGCAGGTCGTCGTCGCGGAAGGTGAGCATCCCGCAGTCGGTGTGATGGATGACCAGGATGGTCCGCGTGCCCAGAAGCCGCTGGGAGATGACCAGGGAGCGGATGACGTCCTCGGTGACGACGCCGCCGGCGTTCCGGATGACGTGCGCCTGGCCTTCCTGGAGTCCGAGCATCGCGTAGACGTTGAGACGGGCGTCCATGCAGGTGACCACCGCCACCTGCCTGGCGGGCGGTGCCGGCAGGTCACCCCTGTCGAAACCCTCGGCGTAACGCCGGTTGGCCATCAGAAACTCCTCCGCCGCGCTCACGCGACCGCACCTCCCGGTGGTTCATAATCCGAGTGTTCCGCTCGGACAATTCAGGAATAGCGGCCCGGATTCCTTCGGCCGTCGACGGGGGCGCGGCGGACGGCGGTCTCGGTTGACGCTCCTTCCCGCTCGGCCTATGCTCGAGCCAAACCTGAGAGCCTTCGGGGCAGGGTGAGGGAGCCGGCCGGGCCGGCGCCCGATTCCCGATCGGTGGTGATGCCCCCGTCCAGGAGCCGTGGACGCCGTCCCGCGCGGAGCCGGCGAACGGCCGGGGCGGGGGACGAGCCCATCCGCCTCAACGCGTGATCCGGTGCGAATCCGGAGCCGACCGTACAGTCGGAGTGGGCGAAGGCGTCCGAGCACTCCGGAGCGGGCCGTCGCGGCCGCTCCGGCCGACCCGAACGCAGATCGCCTCCCCGGGCCCCGGGCCGACCGCCCGGGGCTCGCGCGCTCCCGCCCCTGCCCGCGGGCTCGCCCGGGAGGGATGGTCGATGGACGCGCAGGAGCCTCGCCAGGAGCCTCACGACGACCGCAGCCAGGGCACCCCGCTTCTCAAGAGGGGCCTGGCCGAGATGCTGAAAGGCGGCGTCATCATGGACGTCACCACGCCCGAGCAGGCGCGCATCGCGCAGGAAGCGGGCGCGGTGGCGGTGATGGCGCTGGAGCGGGTGCCGGCGGACATCCGCGCGGCCGGCGGGGTGGCGCGCATGGCCGACCCGGCCAGGATCAAGGCGATCATGGAGGCGGTCAGCATCCCGGTCATGGCCAAGGTGCGCATCGGCCACTTCGCCGAGGCGCAGATCCTGGAGGCGCTGGGCGTCGACTACATCGACGAGAGCGAGGTGCTGACGCCGGCCGACGAGGAGTTCCACATCGCCAAGGAGCGTTTCCGCGTCCCCTTCGTCTGCGGCGCGCGCGACCTGGGCGAGGCGCTCCGCCGGATCGCCGAGGGCGCCGCCATGATCCGCACCAAGGGGGAGCCGGGCACGGGCAACGTGGTCGAGGCGGTGCGCCACCTGCGCCGCGTCCAGTCCCAGATCCGCCGTCTCCGGCAGCTCTCCGAGGAAGAGCTGGTCCGCGAGGCGCGCGACCTCGGCGCACCGCTGGAGCTGGTGCGCGAGACGCGATCGCTGGGGCGGCTCCCCGTGGTCAACTTCGCCGCGGGCGGCGTCGCCACGCCGGCGGACGCGGCGCTTCTGATGCAGCTGGGCGCCGACGGCATCTTCGTCGGCTCCGGCATCTTCAAGTCCGCCGATCCCGCGCGCCGCGCCCGCGCCATCGTCCTCGCCACGGCCCACTACGACGACCCGCAGCTGCTGGCCGAGGTCTCCCAGGACCTGGGCGAGGCCATGCCGGGCATCGACACCGCGGCGCTGGAGCCGGCCCAGCGGATGCAGGAGCGGGGGATCTAGCGGTGGCCGGGACGGAAGGAGCGGCGCCGGCGGCGCGGCCGCGCGTGGGCGTCCTCGACCTCCAGGGCGACGTGCGCGAGCACGTCCGGGCGCTGGAGCGGGCGGGGGCCGAGGTCCGGCGCGTCAAGTGGCCGGGGCAGCTGGAGGGGTTGCAGGGGCTGGTGCTGCCGGGCGGCGAGAGCACCACGCTGCGGCGCTTCCTCGGCCAGGACGGCTGGGCGGAGGCGCTGCAGGCGGCCATCGGGGCGGGCCTCGGGCTCTTCGGCACCTGCGCCGGCGCCATCCTGATGGCGCGCGAGGTGGAGGGGGAGGAAGCGAGCCCCCTGGCGGTCCTCCCCGTCACCGTGCGGCGGAACGCCTACGGGCGCCAGATCGACTCCTTCGTCGCCCGCATCGGCGCCGGCGATCTGGCGCCGGAGCTGGCCGGCTCGCCGGCGGAGCCGCTGGAGGCGGTCTTCATCCGCGCCCCGCGCATCGTGGCCGTCCGCCCCGAGGAAGTCCAGGTGCTGGCGAGCTGGCGCGGCGAACCCGTCCTCGTCCGCAAGGGGCGCTGGCTGGCCGGCACCTTCCACCCGGAGCTGACAGGCGACCTGCGCGTCCACCGCTTCTGGCTCGACCTGCTCTCCGCCTGAGCGGCCGGCCGCGGTAGGATGCGGACAGGGGTGGAGCGATGACGGCGGGGAGCATCATCGACCTGGTCGTGCTGCTCTATCTGGTCCTGCAGGCCGCCGCCGGCCTCCAGGCGGGCTTCCTCCTCTCCGCCTCGGGGCTCGCGGGGCGGGTGCTGGGCCTCTACGTGGCCTGGAGGCTGGCACCCGTCCTGGCCGGGAGCGCCGCCGGCCGCTCGGCCGCCGTCCGGCTGGGCGCCTGGCTGGGCCGGCAGCTGGCGGCGCTGGCGCCCGCCGCCCCCGCCCCGGGCGCGCCGGGCGCGCTCGTCCCGGACGCGGCGCAGGTCGACCAGGCGGCGCGCTTCCTCGTCTGGATTTTCGCCTTCGCCCTGGTGGCCATCCTGGCCGAGGTGGTGGTGGAGATCGCCGGGCGCTTCCTCCACGGGACGATCGGCCGGCTGCCCGGCGTCTCGTTCGCCGACCGACTGGCCGGAGCGGCGCTCCAGTTCGCCGGTGCCGCGCTGATGGTGGCCGTCCTCGGCGACCTGGCGCTCCAGGCGGCGGGCCCGCTCCACCTCCCGGGCTTCGCCGCGGCGCTCCGCCATTCCCAGATGATCCAGCTGCTCGCCCCCTTCGGGCGCACCCTCCTGACCCTGGGCCCCCAGCAGGCGCTGGACGCCTTCCGCCTCCTCCCCTGACCGTCGCCGGCCTTCGGCCGGGCTCGAACGCCCTTCCCGGCAGGTGAGAACGCCGCGACCGGCAAAGCCTCCCTGCGGGGAGGGGCGTTCTTGTCGCAAGAGGCCGGCAGGGTCGTCATCCGCTGCAGGCGATTGCTGCACACGCGCGGGGAGAGGCTCCTCGACGGCCGGGGGCCGGTGCCGGAGGCGGCCCGGGCGCGGTGAGCCAGCTCCTGGCCTCGGTGCGGGAGGCGGGCGGAGCCGGCCGCGCCCTGGGAGGGCTCCTGGCGTCGCTGCTGGTCGGCCTGGGGGTGGCGGCCTGGCCCGGGCTTCCGGGCGGCGCGGCGCGCCCGGCGCTGGCGGTGGCGGCGGGCGCCGTCCTCCTCTGGATGGCCATGCCGGTGCCGCTTCCGGTCGGCGCGCTGCTGGCGGTGGTGGCGCTGGTCCTCAGCGGCGCGGCGCAGCCGCCGCTGGCCTTCAGCGGCTTCGCCTCCGAGGCGACCATCCTCCTCATCGGGGGCATGCTGATGGCCCGCGGGGTGGAGATCTCGGGCCTGGCGCGGCGGGTGGCGCTGGAGCTGGCCTGGCGGGCGGGGAGGCGCCGCGGCGGGACGCTCTGGGCGCTTGTCCTCCTGCCGCAGGTGCTCGCCTGGGGCGTCCCGGCCAACGCCGTCCGCTCGCAGCTGATGCTGCCCGTGGTGGAGGCCATGCTCCAGCGGGCGCGGGAGGCCGGCGAGCCGCCGGCGGCGGAGCGGGCGTGGCGGCGCCAGTGGATGCTGGCGCTCGCCTTCGGGGGCAACGTCTCCAACACCGGTCTTCTTCCTGCGGCGATGGGCAACATCCTGACCGTCGCCGTCCTGGCGCGGACCGTCGGGCTCCACGTGGGCTACTTCACCTGGGTCCTGGGCGCCTGGCCGGTCTGGCTGGGCGGTCTGCTCGTCGCCGCGCCGGTCATCCGCCGGGCTGCTCCGGCGCCCGAGCCGGGGAGCGGCTTCCGGCAGCGGCTGGCCGCGGAGGCGGAGGCGCTGGGGCCGTTGACGCCGGAGGAGCGCCGGGTGGCCGCCTGGGTGCTGGTCGCCGTCCTCCTGTGGGCGACGGGCGGCTGGACCGGCATCCCCCTCTCGGTCAGCGCGCTCCTGGTCGGGCTGGCGATGGCGCTGCCGGGCGTCGGTGCGGCCCCCTGGCGGGAGATCGCGCGCATCGACTGGGGGACGGTCCTGACCGTCGCCGGCACCATCGGGCTGGGCAACGCGCTGACCGACACCGGTGCCGCAGCCTGGATCGCCCGCGGCGTCGCCGGCAGCCCCCTCTCGGTGGCCCTGGGACGGCCCGGCTGGGACGTGGTGACGATCGCGCTCGTCACCCAGCTCCTCCACCTGGCGATGAGCAACGTCTCCAGCGAGGTGGTGGTCCTGGCGCCGCTGGTCGTCTCGCTGGCGCACTCCCACGGGGCGGACCCGCTGGCCTGGGGGATGGCGCTGGCGCTGGCCGCCGACAACGGGTACTTCCTGGCCATCCAGACGATCTCCAACATGGTCGCCGTCACCCAGGGCGGCCTGCGGCAGCGGGAGATGTGGCGGCCGGGCCTCTGGATGACGGCGGCCAACGTGCTGCTGGTCGGCCTGACCGCGCTTCTCTGGTGGCCGCGGGTGGGGATCGGCCGCTGAGGGGGCCCCCGCGGTTCGGATTGGGCCGCGGGGCCGCCGTCCGGTCTTGCAGCTTCCGGGAAAGGATTGCGCGGAGCGGCGGGAGCAGGAGGCTCGCTCGGGTGCGCGAACCCCATCGGAAACGCAGCCGGGGAGGGGCGCGAAATGTCGGATATCGCCGCGGCGGCGCAGAAAAAGCGGATGTTCCGCATCATCCCCTACGTCTTCCTCCTGTACATCGTCGCCTACCTGGACCGCGTCAACGTGGGCTTCGCCGGGCTCGAGATGAACAAGGCGCTCGGCTTCGATCCGGCCGTCTTCGGCCTGGGTTCCGGCATCTTCTTCTTCGGCTACTTCATCCTGGAGATCCCTTCGACGGTCATCGTCGAGCGGTGGAGCGCCCGGCGCTGGATCGCGCGCATCCTGGTCAGCTGGGGCGTCGTGGCCGTGCTCATGGCCTTCATCCGCACGCCCTGGCAGTTCTATCTCGTCCGCTTCGTGCTCGGCCTGGCGGAGGCGGGCTTCTTCCCGGGCATCATCCTCTACCTGACCCACTGGTTCCGCCAGGAAGAGCAGGCGCGCGCGGTGGCGCTCTTCATGAGCGCGCTGGCCGTCTCCAACATCGTCGGCGCACCGTTCAGCGGCTACCTGCTGCAGCACGTCCGCTGGCTCGGCCTGGCCGGCTGGCAGTGGGTCTACATCCTGGAGGGCTTGCCCGCCGTCGTGCTCGGCATCTTCAACATCTGGCTGATGGCCGACCGGCCGGCCGACGCGCCCTGGTTGACGGAGGAGGAGAAGCGCTGGCTGCAGGGCGAGCTGGACCGCGAGGCGGCCGCCGTCCGCCGCCGCCAGCCGCTGACGCTCTGGCAGGGCCTCCTGCGCTGGGACACCTGGCGGCTGGCGCTCATCTACTTCTTCTGGATCACCGGCTTCTACGGCTTCGGCATCTGGCTGCCGACGATGCTCAAGCACATCACCACCTCGCAGAGCGACCTGCTGGTCGGCGGGCTGACAGCGGCCGCGTACATCCCGGCGCTGGTCGCCATGATCCTGGTGGGCCGCCACTCCGACGGGACCGGCGAGCGGAAGTACCACCTCTTCACGGCCATACTGGTCGGCGCGATCGGGCTTCTCGTCAGCGCCCTGGCCGGCGGCCAGGTGGGCGTGGCCTTCGGCTTCTTCACGCTGGCCGCCATCGGCGTCTACAGCGCCTTCGGGCCCTTCTGGTCGCTCCCCGCCACCTTCCTGACGGACGACGCGCGGGCGGCGGGGATCGGCCTGGTCAACTCGATCGGCAACCTGGGCGGCTTCGTCGGGCCGTTCGTGGTCGGCTACCTGAACAAGGCGACCGGCCAGTTCCTGAGCGGCCTGCTCTTCTTGATCGCCAGCCTCGTGGTGGCGGGCCTGCTGGTGCTGACGCTGCGCCAGCGGCTGCCGGTGCTGGCGGCCGAGCCGCCGCTGGGCGGGGCTCCCGGCACGGGTCAGGAGGCCTGAGCGTGGGGCGGTACAGGCAGCTCTTCGAGCTGGACGGCCGGGTGGCGATGGTGGTGGGGGCCGCCTCCGGGCTGGGGCGGGCCTCGGCCGAGGCTCTGGCCGACTTCGGCGCTCGGGTCGTCTGCGCTGACCTCGACGAGGAAGGGGCGGAGGCGACGGCGCGGGCGATCCGCGCGGGCGGCGGCCAGGCGACGGCGGAGAGGCTCGACCTGACCGACCCGGAGGCGGTCCGGGCGCGCGGCGGGGCGCGTGATGGCGGAGCAGGGGGGAGGCAGCCTGATCGCCTTCGCCTCGATCCGCGCGCTGGTGGTCGAACCGGGGCAGGGCGCCTACGCCGCCACCAAAGCGGGCACCCTCCAGCTGGTCCGGGCACTGGCCGCCGAGCTGGGCCCCGGGGCGTGCGCGCCAACGCGGTGGCGCCCGGAGTGATCGAGACGCCGCTCACCGAGCCGATCCGGCGCCATCCCGAGTGGGCGAGGCAGTATGCGGCGCGGACGGCCCTGGGCCGCTGGGGGCAGCCGGAGGAAGTGGCGACCGCCGTCGTCTACCTGGCATCGGACGCCTCGCGTTACGTGACCGGGACGCT
>JASBVS010000020.1 GCA_029960955.1 Bacillota bacterium | reverse complement strand
GGAGGAGCGCTTCCTGCACCTCGAGGTAGAAGCGCTCCCCCCAGAGCGCGCGGTAGCGGCGGGCGGCCTCCAGCGCGCCGGCGAAGTCGCGGCGGAGGAGGCGGCTGGCGATCTCCCCGCGCCTGCAGCCGGAGAGGGCGATCAGCCCGTGGCGGTGGGCCGCCAGGCTCTCCTGGCGCACCCGCGGCTGCCCGCGCGGATGGTTCAGGTGGGCCTCGGAGAGCAGCTGGCAGAGGTGGGCGTATCCCTCCGGCCCCGTGGCCAGCAGGGTGAGGTGATAGCCCCCCTCCAGCGTCACCTCGGCTCCCTGGATCGGCTTGATGCCGGCGGCTCGCGCCGCCCGCGCGAAGCGGACCGCGCCGCTGACGTTGTCGTGGTCGGTGAGGGCCAACGCGGGCATGCCCAGTTCGGCGGCGCGCCGGACCAGCTCCTCGGGCGAACTGGCGCCGTCGAGGAAGGAGAAGTAGGAGTGGGCGTGCAGGTGGACGAAGGGAACGGTCTTCACAGCCGGACTTCCTTTCGCTCGATCCCGGGCGGCGGGGGCGCCCGGCCCGCGCGCGGTCCTGGACGGCCTCAGTCGTAGAGCCGGTAGAGGTACCAGGCGCCGGGCGCCTCGCCGTCGCGATAGATCTCCCAGAGCGCGCCGTCGGCGGTCTGGAGGCGGAAGAAGAGCTTGGGCGACTCGCCCGCCCACCAGCGACCGGCGTCCTTCCAGCGCTCCAGGACGGCGGCCACCGGGTACCGGCGTCCGCGCCAGAGGAGAAGCTTCGGCCGGCCGGAGGCGCCGCAGAGGACGCGGAGGGGACGGGGCACGCCCGCTCACCCTCCGGTGCCGCCCCCGCCGCGGAGCGGGTCGTAGAAGGTCAGCATCCTCTCCCTCCGCCGGGCGGCGAGGCTCTCGCCGGTGGAGGCGCCTCCGCGAAGGAGCGCGAGCGGGTAGCGGCGGTTGACCTCCTGGAGGACCGCCTCCAGACGGGCCTCGCGGTCGGCACGGCGACCGCCCGCCAGGTCGAGCTGGAGGAAGGCCAGCGGCGTCAGGCGGGCGACGTGGAGCGCCAGATGCTCCGCCGGAGCCGGAAGCCGGAAGTCTTCGAGGAGGCGGACGACCGCGGGAGGAAGGGCGGCCGGCGGCGCCTGGCGCGGGAGGAGGGTGGCACGTTCGAGCTCCCGCCCCGCCGCGCGGAGGCGGAGCCGCGCCTCCTGCCAGGCCAGGCCGCGCCCGTCGAGCTCGCCCGCGAGCCGTTCCGCCAGATGGCGGGCGAGGGCCGCGAGCAGCTCGCCCGAGGTGACGCCCTCCAGGGAGAGAGCCTGAACCAACGATGCGATCGGCACGGATCCCACCCTCCCGAGGAAGTGTTCTCTTTTCGTGAACAGGCGATGCGCGCGCGGGCCTGTTTCGGGGACGAGATCCGCCTGACGCTTGCGCGTCCAGGCGTGCCGAGTGTACACTGCGAGTGAACATCCGTCAACGGTGATCAAGCCCGGCGGTGCGGCGGGTAGAATCCGGAGGATGACCGCTCCGGCGGAGGAGGTCCGGACGATGGCGAAGGCGGGAGGGCAGCCGGAAACGGGCAGCGCGGCGCTGGGCAGGGTCCTGGCCGCGCTCCGCCTGTCGCGGGGCCTCTCGCTGCGCGAGCTGGGGCGACGCATCGGCAAGGCGGCCTCGACCATCCAGGCCTGGGAGCAGGGGAGACGGATGCCCGGGCTCGACGACCTGATGGTCCTCGCCCACGAGCTCGGCTACGACCTCGAGGAGCTGGTGCGCCTGGCCGCCGCGCCCGGGCGCCAGCTGAAGCGGGAGCTGGCGGCCGCCCGGCGGGAGCTGCGGCAGCTGGAGCGGCAGCCCGGGCAGCCGGATCCGCAACAGGAGTCGGCAGGGCGGCGCCGGATCGAGCTCGGACGGCGCCTGGCCTTCCTCGAGCGCCTGCTGGCCGCCAGCGAGGGGCGCCCGGGCGGCGGGACGCTTGCCGGCGGCCTCGACCCCGGGCGGCTGGGTGCGCTCCCCACCCGGCGGCTGCCCGTGGCAGGCGAGATCGCGGCCGGCCAGCCCCGCTTCGCCCTTGAAGAGGTGAGCGAGTTCGTCGACGTGCCCCGGGGCGTGGGGGCGACCTACGCGCTCCGGGTGGTGGGCGACAGCATGGTGGGCGCGGGCATCGACCCGGGCGACCTGGTGCTGGTGCGCGCGCAGGAGGCGGCGGAGCCCGGGGAAGTGGTGGTGGCGCTCGTGGGCGGCCAGGAGGTGACCGTCAAGCACCTGCTCCGCGAAAACGGGCGGTACTTCCTGCGCGCCAACAACCCGGAGCGCCACTACCCCGACATCCCCCTGGGGCCCGAGGACCGTCTCCTCGGCGTGGTCGAGCGCGTCCTCAAGCGGCCCGGGCCGCCGCCGAAGGAGGGACGGGGCGGATGGGCGAGATCCTGATCGGCACCTCCGGATACAGCTACAAGGACTGGATCGGCCCCTTCTACCCGCCCGGCCTGCCGGAGCGGCGGATGCTGGAGTTCTACTCCCGTCGCTTCCCGTTCGCCGAGGTGAACGCCACCTACTACCGGCTGCCCGCGGCGCGGACCTTCGAGGCCATGCTGCGCCACGTTCCGCCCCGCTTCCTTTTCACGGTCAAGGCCTACCGGAGCCTGACCCACGAGCGCGAGAGCGGCTCGGAGCGCGACGCGCGGCTCTTCCGGGAGGCGCTCGCCCCGCTCCTCGAGGGCGGGCGCCTGGGAGCGGTCCTGCTGCAGTTCCCCTACAGCTTCAAGAACCAGGAGGAGGAGCGCGCCTGGCTCGGCCGCCTGCGCCGGTGGCTTGCGGACCTGCCGCTGGTGGCGGAGTTCCGCCACGAGGGGTGGTTCCAGGAGGCGACCTACGCCTGGCTGCGGGAGCTCCAGGTGGGCTTCACCTGCGTCGACGCGCCGCGGCTGCCCGGGCTGCCTCCTCCCGCGGCGGTCGTCACCTCGTCCACGGCCTACGTCCGCTTCCACGGGCGGAACGCGGCCAAGTGGTGGAGCCACGAGGCCGCCTACGAGCGCTACGACTACCTCTACCGGGCGGAGGAGCTGGAGGAGTGGCTGCCGCGCGTGCGCGAGCTGGCCGCGGGCAGCGGGCGCCTCTTCGTCGCCTTCAACAACCACTACCAGGGCCAGGCCGTGGTCAACGCGCGCATGCTGGCCGGCTCCTCGGCCTGCCGGCAGGCGAGAGGCCAGGAGGGCGAACCGCCTCGCTGAACCGCCCCGCAGGGGCGGGGGCGGGAGGTGAGGTTGGACCGTGGCCGTGAGGGAGGCGACGACGGCCCGAATCGAGGCGGTGCCGCCCTGGCTGGCCGAACTGGAGGCAGAGCTGCCCCGCGAGCGGCTGCTGACGCGACCGGGCGAGCTCGCGGTCTACGCCTACGACGCGACGGGTGAGATCCGGATGCCCGACGCGGTCTTCCTGCCCGAGCGCGAGGAGGAGGTCCGCCGGGTGCTCGACCTCTCCCGGCGCCTCGGCTTCCCCGTCATCGCGCGCGGCGCGGGCAGCAACATCTCGGGCGGCACCATCCCCCGCCGGGGAGGGCTGGTGCTGGCCTTCAACCGCATGCGCTCGGTCCTCTGGATCGACGCGGAGCGGCTGCGCGCCCGCGTGCAGCCGGGCATCCCCAACCTGGCGCTCCAGGAGGCGCTCCGGCCCTACGGCCTCTTCTACGCGCCCGACCCGTCCAGCCACCGCGTCTCCACCCTGGGCGGCAACGTCAACGAGAACGCGGGCGGCCCGCGGTGCGTCAAGTACGGCGTCACCACCCGGCACGTGGTCGGGCTGCGGGCGCTCCTGGCGGACGGGCGGGCGCTGGAGCTGCGGCGGGAGGACGGCGGGCTCGACCTGCGCGGGCTGGTGGTCGGATCGGAGGGGACGCTGGCCGTGGTGACGGAGGTGGAGGTGGCGCTCACCCCCTTCCCGCCGCGGGAGATCACGCTGCTCGCCGCCTACGACTCGGTCGAGCGGGCGCTGGCGGGGGTGAGCGCCATCATCGCCGCCGGCGTGGTGCCGGCCTCGCTCGAACTGCTCGACCGCGCCTCCATCGAGACCGTCGAGCCCTTCGTCCACGGGGTCTACCCGCGGCAGGCGGGGGCGGTCCTGCTCATCGACCTGAACGGGACGGCGGAGCGCGTCGAGGCCGAGCTGGCACGGGTGAGGGGGCTCCTCGAGAGCGGCGGGGCCGAGTGGCGCCTGGCCGAGAGCGAGGCGGAGCGGGAGGCGCTCTGGCTCGGGCGGCGGGCCGCCTTCGGCGCGGCCGCGCGGGTGAGCCGGCACGTCTGGACGCAGGACGTCACCGTGCCGCGCCCGCGGCTGGTGGAGATGATGCGCCGGGTGGAGGAGATCGCCGGCCGATACGGCCTGACGATCCTGACCGTGGCCCACGCCGGCGACGGGAACCTCCACCCGCTGGTCACCTTCGACCCCGCCGACCCCGACTCGGTCCGGCGGATGCACGAGGCGGACGACGAGATCCTGGCCGCCTGCGCCCGCATGGGCGGCTCGATCACGGGCGAGCACGGCATCGGCGTCGACAAGCTGCCGAACCTGGGGCTGATGTACTCGCTGCCCGAGCTGGAGCGGATGCGGCGCCTGAAGCTCGCCTTCGATCCCGAGGAGCGTCTCAACCCGGGCAAGGCCGTCCCCGACGCCGGCGGGCTCGAGCGGATCCGGGCGGGCGAGTGGCCCGGGCGCGAACCTCTGCCGGACTCGGAGCTCTCCCGGCGCCTGCGCGAGGCCGCGGCCCGGCGCCGGGCGGGAGGACCTCGCCTGCTCCTCCGGGGCGGCGGGCGCCTGCTGTCCGCCCTGGGCCTCGAGGGTCCGCAGGCCGGGGAGGTCGAGCCTTTCGACCTTCGTGCGCCGCGCGAGATCGAGATCGACCACGACAACCTGACCGTCGAGGTGGGCGCCGGCGCCTCGCCCGCCGAGCTGCGCGAGGCGCTCCGCGCGGCGGGGCTCCGCTACCCGGCGGACCAGGGCGACGGCCTGGCCTCGACGCTGGGCGGCCACTTGGCCAGCGGGCTGGGCGGGCCGCTCGCCGCCCTCCGCGGCGGGCCGCGCGACTGGGCGCTGGGGCTCGTGGCCGTGGACGGCGAGGGCGAGCGGCTCTGGCTGGGCGGCCGGAGCGTCAAGAACG